>DDUL01000008.1:0-123 GCA_002344785.1 Bdellovibrionaceae bacterium UBA2339 | reverse complement strand
CGAGATCGATCTCTTAGTTTTGGCCTTAAGCCACCCTTGCACTCCCTTTGGAACGACTATTCCCTGCTCGACCCCTATGGACGTGCCGGCAGAACTCTAACCCCCATATCCGCCTTAGGATTG
>DDUL01000009.1 GCA_002344785.1 Bdellovibrionaceae bacterium UBA2339 | reverse complement strand
CACACAAGCGCCCCCGGCCCCAAAGCGCTCGCGCTACATCCCGAAAAAACTCCGTCGCAAAATCCAGCACGAAGCGCAGCACAAGTGCGCCAACTGCGGCTCGCGCCACGCGCTCGAAATTGACCACATTCATCCGTTCGCCCAGGGAGGAACACACACGCCCGCCAATCTTCGCACGCTCTGCCGCAACTGTAACCAGCGACGCGAACGCAAGCTCGACAGTAGGGCGAAACTCATACGAGAATTTCACCTATGATCAACGAACTATCAGAATTGCCTCAGCAGCTCGGATTTCAGAGCTGGTTCACATTCGGACTTACGGCGGCGCTGGCGGCCGGTGGGCTCGCGCTCATTCTTCGAAAGCTGGATCAGCGCAGCAAGGGCGAGATGCTGCTCCAGCTCGAGAGTGTACAACCGGCGCTGGGCGCGGTGGTTCGCGGAAGTGTGATCATCAAACCGAAGAAGCCGCTGCAGATCGAAGCGCTGACTTTGAGCTTTAATGGTCAAGAGGTGCATAAAACGCGAGGGAAAAAGTCCAAACAGCAGCACGTGCCGGTGCACACCGAAACGCTTACGCTCCGCCAAAACTTTGGCCTGAATCCGCCGCAGCGACTGGATGTGCCGTTCGAAATTCACATCCCAATTTGCTACAAGCCGACGCCGAGTCTTGCGGATCTCAATCTCGATGCGCTTTTGGGTGACGGAGTCATTGGTAGTATTCTGAAGAACGCGGCCAAATCTCTAGGTCGGCAGACTCTCAAGACGCAATGGACTCTCCAAGCCGAAGCGGTCATGAGTGGCGCCAACTTCATTGAATCTCAGACCTGGACAATTTTGGTCGATCCCGAACGCCTTCGGCGTGATTGGGAGACGCTCGCGAGTTCAGCGGATCGCGAGCACAAATGGCCACCTCGCGGGATCAAGCTGCCGAGCTAGCTCACAGCCAGGCCAGGCTAGCCAAGCTCGCCTTCGTTACCTAGGCTCACTTTCCGTGATCGCGTTGGCGCGCGATCGACTGCGCGATGATGTGCATGAGTGACTGGTGCACATCTTCAACTATGCCGTAGTTGTTTACGGGCACATGCAGAGAAACATCCGCCAGTTCTCGCAAACGGCCGCCGCTAAATCCGCTCAAACCAATCACAGGTACACTGCGCGCTCGCGCCTCACCGACGGCGGCGATGATGTTGTCACTGTTGCCCGACGACGAGATCGCGATGAGCAGATCGCTGCTTTGAGCGTAAAACTTCACTTGTGTGGCATAGGCCTCGCCAAACGAGAAGTCATTGGCGAGGGCGGTAAGGAGCGCCACATTCGATGACAAACTGACCGAGCGAATTGTGGGGTGCTGGGCGTGATGCGTGCCTTTGGTCCAATCACAGCAGAGATGATCGGCGATGGCGGAAGAGCCGCCGTTGCCGACCACCCAAATCATTCCGCGACGGGATGTGCAAGCCAGAATCAGATCGATGGCTTTTTGAATTTCACTGGCGCTGACAGCCTTCAAACCTTGGGCGTATCGATCGGCGTATTGGGCCACAACACTCTCGAGCGAGCCTTGGAAAATTTCATTTTTGCTACGCGGATCTTGAGGCGTTTGACTCATGTTCATTCCTTATTCATCCAATTTCCACCGAAGTGCACCGACACCCAGCCGATACCCGGCCGGCTCCCAGCTGGCTCCCAGCCGACACTCGCCGACTCGACGATCAGGCGTTTAGCGCCCGCTCCCCGTCACCACCACGCGAATGGTGCGCAGGATGATCGCGGCGTCGAGAATCAAAGAGTAGTTCTTGATGTAATAGAGTTCAAATTGCAGTTTTTCGCGCGCGTCTTCGACGGTGGCGCCGTAGGGGTACATGACTTGTGCCCAGCCGGTGATGCCAGGACGCAAGAGATGGCGAAGTGAGTAGTAGGGAATTTTTTGTTCGAGCTCGCCGGTGAACTCGGGCCGCTCAGGGCGCGGGCCGATGAAGCTCATGTCGCCTCGGAGCACGTTGAACAGCTGGGGCAATTCGTCGATGCGCGTGGCGCGGATGAAGCGACCGATGCGGGTGACGCGCGCGTCGTGGGACTTGGCCCACTGAGCGCCACGAGCCTCGGAGTCGCTGCGCATGCTGCGCAACTTGTAGATGGTGAAGACGCGCCCACCTTCGCCGACACGTTGTTGAGTGTAGACCGCGCCGCCTCGGCTTTCGAGTTTGATGAGCAACATGACGATCAACATGATCGGCACGGCGATCACCAACAATAATGAGGCTAACGCCAAATCCATGAGTCGCTTGAGACGAAAGCCCATCGGGTTATGCAGGAGCTGAAAGCCACCGGAGAGCGCGAACCATCCGCGCTCCAGATAAAACACCGGCACTTTTCGCCAGACGTTTTCATAGAAGTCGGCCAGATCCAACACGCGCACACCTTGCAAACGCGCGCGCATCAGGCGATCCAGCATACTTTCCGAAAGTGAAATTTCACGGGCGGTGCTGCTGCGAACGGCGACCACAAGTCCGGCGATCTCGTGCGGGGAAATTTGCGGTAGCTGCGCTTCGATGTCGGTCCAAGATCCCTTGAGCCGAACTTCGCTGGAGCGCAGGCTCTGCAAGTTGGTGCGCCAAGCTTCGCTGACTTGCGGAAGATAAACTTCGAAGCTACCGGCGACAGGGCGTGCGGCCAAATCTTTGAGCCAAGGTGTGAGGCTGTCTTCGGTGCCGATGAAAATCCAGCGTGCGCGCCGCGCTTCGCGAAGCGCGGATCGCCACGCGAGATAGCGAGCGAGCGAAGCGAGAGTCGCGAAAGCGAACTCGCCACCCATCAACACGCCTCGTCCGGTGACGCCGCTGAATTCTTTGGAGCCGAAGGCGTAGATGAGGGCGACGTACAAGCCGCCGGCCACGCATGCGGTGACAAAAGTTTGCAGCGGCTTTTTCCACGGCGCCTCAAGCGGATCCACGCCATAGACGTCGGCGACGTAGAGTGAAAGCGCGTTGATCCAAACAAAACTCATGATGGGAAGTGAAGTCAGGAATTCTTGCGGCAGCTCGCCCATGCGAATCGCGTAGGCCGCCGTGTAAGCCGTTGCAGCTGCGGCGAAATCAAAGAGCAGAAGTTTGACTTGTCGGTTTTTGGCGTGCCGTATCGAGTCCACGCTTCTGGTATAGGTTGCGTGCTCAGCTTTTGCACTGTCATTTTCACTTCTGCCGCCTTCGCGATCCGCTCGCCTGCTGGACAAAACCGCAGACTGCGGGATAGAGCTTGAGCCGGAGGTTTCGCGATGAGTCGAATTCTGGTCACAGGCGGTGCCGGCTACATCGGCTCTCACATGTGTTGGGAGCTGGTCGGTCGAGGCCACGAGGTCTTGGTCATCGACGACTTGTCGACCGGCCACGAGTCTTCGCTGCCGCCGGGCGCGATTTTATTGCGAGGCCAAGTGGGCTCGGCCGAGATCGCCGCGATGCTCGCGCGTGAGCACGCGCGCTCACCTTTGGCGGGTGCCATGCATTTTGCGGCCAAGGCGCGCGTGGATGAGAGCGTGCGCCTCCCTGATTTATATTTTGCACACAACACGCAGCAGACATTGGCGCTGGCCGGGACCTTGCGCGATCTGGATGTGCCGTGGTTCATCTTGTCTTCGACAGCGGCGGTCTATGGCAACACTTCCGGCGACTTGATCGGCGAAGATCATGCTGTAGCGCCAGCCTCGCCCTATGGGGAATCGAAGCTGCGCGCCGAACAGGGCTTGCGCGAATTGTTCGCGAAGCGCGGCGGAAGTCTGGCGATCTTGCGCTATTTCAATGTCGCGGGCGCAGATCCTGAGATGCGCACGGGACAATCCACGCCAGAGGCCTCGCACTTGATCAAGCTTGCCGCGCAAACGGTTGTGAAGATGGAGCGCGCCCAAGAACGCGAGCCGAAGGCCGGCGCGACGGCCTCCGCGTCGCAAATGATCATTCACGGAACCGACTATCCAACTCCGGATGGAACTTGTCTGCGCGACTATGTGCATGTCATGGACATTGCGGGCGCGCATCTTGCGGTGATGGAGACCTTGGCAAAGCCGCGCGAACCACGTGTGTACAATGTGGGTTATGGAAAACCCTATTCGGTGCGCGAAGTGCTCGCCTGCATGCGCGAAGTTTCAGGCGTGAATTTTCCGATTGTCGAAGGGCCACGTCGCGCGGGCGATGTGGTTCGGGTGGCTTGTGACTCGCGCCGATTACAAGCCGAAACGGCGTGGACGCCTCGCTTTGCGAATCTTGAGGTGATTTGCAAAACAGCGCTGGCTTGGGAGCGGCGTCTAGCGGCCAGTACGCCCTGATTTGGGCGCAGACGTTGGCTTGGGCCCCGAAGGGGCCGCGGGCGCTGCGGTTGTGGATTTGGGTTCAGCGCTCACTAGGGATTTATAGAGTTCACTTGAGCAAATCCAATTTTGTGATTCAGCACAAATCTCCACCTGTTCGGGCGATTCCACTTCGGCGAGCTGCTCAAGACGCTGACGAGTCTTCCGCCAGTTCTTGAAACTCGACTTTTTCCAATTGTCTTCAGGCACAGCTTCAAGAATTCGCAGCGAAGCCACGCAACTGCAATCGCGCGCGCAGCTTTCCGTACTCGCCGGCAACTTGTAGCTCTGCGGATTGTCGGTGAGCTTCGTCGCCTCTTCCGCGGCTCGCTGATCCAGCCAAGGTCGAAGTGCGGCAAGCGCACGCTCGGCCATCGGTCCACTGATCGCGCATTTCAAACCGGCCTCGTCCACAGCACCCTGCCAAGAATCGAGACTGCGGTCGAAGGCGACGCGAAACACATTCGCAGCCGCATTCAGTTGTAAGTAAGTGAGCGGCTGCAAAACTGTATCGGGAACACCTTCCACTTCTTTCGGTGGCGGAGCGACGATGGGCTTGGAGGCGCAAGCGGCGACGCTCACGATCAGCCCCATCATCAGTAAGCTTCTCGGGGCGTTTCGCCAAAGTGTCAGGAATATCAAAGAACCGCGGCTTCTGATCACGGCGTCGTCCCTCGATTCACAGCATCGACGGCGCGACCGACCGTCACCACTCGCGCACCTTGCGCACGCAAATGGTCCATCACAATACTGGAGGCGCGAATCGTCGTGGTGTGCACATCATGAAACAGAATCACGCCGCGGCCTTGCGCATTGATTTGGCGGATGGTTCGCGCGGCACAGCTTTCAGGATTGCGATCTTGCCAATCCAGCGAATCCACATTCCACATCACATGCACCAAGCCGGCTTGCGCGATTCGGCTGCGGATGGCGGACTTATTCACGCCGTTTCCGTAAGGCAGACGGAAGAAGCGCAGTGGCTGCCCGTAGGTGCGTTCCAAAATTCGCGTGCTCTCGAGAATCTGCTGATCGAGTCCACTGTCACCCAGCGTAGGCAGATTGGCGTGCGAGTGCGAGTGATTGGCCAACTCGTGACCTTCATTCTTCGCGCGCTGAACGATCGACGGATAATTGGGAGCGAGTCGCGAAAGCCAAAAGAAAGTCGCAGGCATTTGCCGAGCTTTCAGCGCATCGAGAATCGCTGCGGTCGGGCCACCTGGGCCGTCATCATAGGTCATTGACCAAACACCGCGAGGAAACTCGCGACCATTGATGTTGCCGCCCGAGCCTGAGCTTGGACCGATCGACTGTGGCGAGCGATCGGCGCGCACTGAAGCTTTGATGGCTTGGAATCGGCGCTCGATTTCGGGTCGAAGCGAGCGTGTCGCCGTGGTCTGCATGCGGTTGAAGCGCGAAATCGCCGCCGCATTGACGCGACGAAACTCCAATTCTTGATCCAGGCTGGGGAAAGCAAATCGCTGCATGCGCGTGCGCACTTCAGCGAGATAAGGCGCGGCCAAGGGTGTCGCACTCAATTCCATGTTTTGGTAGCGCTCCAAGGTGTGATCCATGAGTGGTGCAATGGCCGCTCGATGGGCCACATTGGGCATCACCGTCAGACGATCCAAGGTGTGAAAAACCTGTTCGAAGCGCTGGCGCACGTCGCGCGAAATTTGCCCCTGCTGCGCTTCGAGACTCGCCTCGATGGCGCCACCCACCATGAGATCCGAGAGAAGTTCCTTCTGCTCGTCGACCATGGAGCGAATGGCCCACAGTCGCAAATACTGATCGGAGTCGACGAGATCGAGATCCGGCTTGGCGTTTAACTCCGTGTCGAATTTGGCGATGGCCTCATCGGCAACGGCCTGCAGGCTGATCCACTTTGTGAACTCGCGCCGAACATCTTGCGCTCCGGATGGGCGATTCAGCACGCGATTGAAAGTGGCGACGGCTTGAATGTTAGAGGCTGGATCTTGCGCGGGCTCGCGGCGCAGTGGGTGCGTGCTGTGATCAGCTTGGCTCTTGGCGCTTTGCTCATGGCTATTGGGGCTAGAAACGCAAGAGGTGATCAACATCGAAGTGACTATCAACAACGAAAGATTGCGAATTTTCATAGAGCTTCAGTTTAACTGAGTGGACCGCATGAGGGGAAAGCCTGCAGAGTCGAGGCGAGTCCAAATGCCTTCACTTTATCAATCGAATATCGGGCGAGTGGCCGTCGGGACTATGGTCGAGACCGGGGCAAGCCCCCGGCCTTCCTCACTCGACCGTTACGGACTTGGCGAGATTGCGCGGCTGATCCACGTCATGTCCTAGAGCATTGGCCACGTGATACGCGAGCAATTGCACCGGAATGGCCTCGAGGATGGGATTCACCGTCCACTCCGCCTTGGGTAAGGACAGATAGTGATCGCTGACATTCTTTAACTGTGAGTTGTCGCCCGTGCCGATGGAAATGATTTTGCCGCCGCGAGCTTTGGCCTCTTCTAAATTCGACAAGGTCTTCTCGTAATTTTTGTCAGAGGGACAAACCATCACGATCAGCATGCGCTCGTCGATCAGCGCGAGCGGACCGTGCTTCATCTCGCCGGCTGCGTAGCCTTCGGCGTGCATGTAGGCGAGCTCCTTAAGTTTCAAAGCACCCTCTAGGGCGATGGGGTAGTTGATGCCTCGACCCATGAACAAGATGCCTCGGTAAGCTTTGAGAGTCGCCGCGGCCTCGGCGAAAAATGAATCGTAGGCCAGCACGGCTTCCATCTGCGCGGGCGTGCCCAGCAACGCATCGAGAAAGCGCCGCTCGCGATCGCGATCCAACTGCGAGCGCAATTTACCCAGTTGCAAGGCAAAAAGATTCAGCACGGCGAGTGTTGAGACGAACGCCTTGGTTGAGGCCACGCCGATTTCAGGTCCCGAATTCATATACAGATGGCCGTGGGCCTCGCGATCGATCGAAGACGCGCGCACGTTGCAGATGGAGAGCGTGAGCGCGCCCGCTTGTTTTGCCAATCGAAGCGCGGCCAAGGTGTCGGCCGTCTCGCCGGATTGCGAGATCACCAGCACCAAACTTCGCGGCGGAATGAAGGGCTCGCGATAGCGAAACTCGCTGGCAATATCCACTTCAACGGGAATGCGCGCGATTTGCTCGATGAGATATTTGCCAGCAAGTCCGGCATAGTGACTGGTTCCGCAAGCGATGATGAATATGCGATCGATGTTCTTGAGTTTCTCAAAGCTCAAGGCTTGATCGACTTTGCTGTCGAGCTTGGAAATTTCATCGAAGCTTTGTGCGGAAAAACCTAAGCCGGTCAGGCGAACGCTTTGATTCTCCAGGTCGACGTGCGGGGCCATGGCATTGGCGACGGCACGAGGTTGCTCATGAATTTCCTTGAGCATGAAATGATTGAAGCCCGCTTTTTCAACGAGGTCGGCCGACCAATCAATGGTGACGATGTCCTTCTTGAGCTTCCGACCTTGATGATCCGTGATTTCGTAATTTGCGCCTTTGACCTTCACGACTTCGTTGTCATTCAGATACACGACGCGCTTGGTGGTGGAGATGATGGCCTGCACGTCACTCGCGACAACGATTTCACCATCACCAACACCCAGCACGAGCGGCGGGCCGTTTTTGAACGCGACCATGACGTCGGGCTGTTGCTCCCACACGGCGACGATCGCGTAGGCGCCGATCAGGCGCGGCCACACCTTCAAGACCGCCGCATGCAGATCACCTGTCTGCTTCACTTCGTGAGACAGCAAATGTGCGACAAGCTCTGAATCTGTGTCGGAGAGAAACTGACTCCCTTGTGCTGCCAGCTCCTGACGAATCTCCTGATAGTTTTCGATGATGCCGTTGTGCACGAGGGTCACACCGCCGATGGAATGCGGGTGCGCATTGCGCTCACTCGGGACACCGTGCGTGGCCCAACGTGTGTGACCAATGCCGATCTGTCCGGAGAACTTTTCCTGCTCGAGCTTACGCGACAACTCCATGAGCTTGCCTTGCGCGCGAACAACACGAAACTTCGGCTGCCCTTGCACTTGATCCAGCACGGCGATGCCCGCGCTGTCATAGCCGCGATACTCGAGGCGCTTGAGGCCATCGACAATCACTTGCTTCGGATCTTTGCTTCCCCAGTAGCCGACAATTCCGCACATACTTGTTTGCCTCTTTAGCGTTTCTTGTCCGTCGACGAGGACTGCGCTGTGGTCGAAGTCACCGACGGCTCACCGCCCGCCGACGTCGTCACATCGCGTTTGGGCGACCACTCGGGCTTGTTCACTTGCCGACCGCGCGCAATCGCGAGCGCACGCTCCGGGACGTCTTCGGTGATCGTCGATCCCGATGCGATGGTCGCGTCCTTACCGATGTTGATCGGCGCGACGAATTGCACGTCGCTGCCAACGAAGCTGCCGTCGCCGATGATGGTGCGATACTTTTTACGGTCGGGCGCATAGTTGCAGGTGATGGTTCCGCAACCAATGTTCACATCTTGCCCCACCGTGGCGTCGCCCAAATAAGTCAGGTGACCGGCTTTGGAGCGCGCGCCGAAGTCGGTCTTCTTCATTTCCACGAAGTTACCCACATGCGATTCTTCGCGAAGAATCGTGTCCGGTCGCAGATGCGCGTAAGGTCCGATCGAAACGCGATTCTCAAGCTGCGCGTGATCGATGTAGCAACCTGACTTCACATGCACACCATCGCCGAGAGTCGACGAAAGAATGTGCGTGCCGGGCTCCAACACACAATAGGCGCCGATTCGCGTGCGCCCGCGAAGCATGACGTTCGGATACACGACGCTGCCTGAGCCGATTTGCACTTCGTCCTCGGCGTAGACCGTCGACGGATCCAACATCACCACGCCTTCGGCCATGAGACGCTGTCGATTGCGGTTGAACACCACGCGCGAGGCCGCGGCCAACTCAGCTTGTGAATTCACGCCAAACGCCACAGCGGGACGCGTGCGAAGCGCATCCACCTTGTGTCCAGCTTCGATCGCGAGCGTGATGATGTCGGTGAAGTAGAACTCGCCCTTGGAATTTTTGTTGTCGATGCGTGGCAAAAGCTCGCGCAGAGCTTCAGCCTTGAGGATGTAGGCGCCGCTATTCACTTCGCGCACGCGCAGAGTTTCCGCCGAGGCATCACTGGCTTCGACAATCGCGCGCAGCGGTCCGTCGACGGATCCCAAGGGCTGCCGAATGATGCGACCGAGAGAAGCGGGTCGCTTCAGGCGAGAGGTGATGACGGCGACATCCAGGCGACGATCTTTGAATTCCTGGACCAAAGCCTTGAGATCATCGGCGGTCACCAGCGGAGCATCTCCGCAAAGAACCAGCACAAGTCCTTCGATCGACTCGATGTCGGCGGCCCGCACGGCATCCGCAGTTCCACGCTGCTCTTTCTGCTGAAAGCACAGTCCGCCAAGAGGCTCGACAACTTTGCGAACCAAAGCTTCGCCGTGACCCACAACGATGCGCAGCTCGCGGCAGCCGGCATCGCGAGCCGCTGTCATCACGCGCATGATCATCGGCAATCCCGCGACAGGATGTAGGACTTTGGGCAAGGGCGACTTCATGCGCGTGCCCTTGCCGGCGGCGAGGACAATCGCCGTCAGTGGCGTGAACGCGGATTGCGACTTGCCCGACGCGGCCCGACTGGGATCTTGAGCCTCACTTTTTCCTCCGCCCCGATCCGAACTTGAGGACGAGGCTGAAGCAGAAAGAGGCGAGCTTTTGGACTTTTCGTGTTTTGACATCGCATTGCAGGTTAATGCCGCTCGACAAGTGCGGCAAGGAATCCGCAAAATCGAGTTATGGATGAACGCGGCAATTCCCCAGTTTCCAGGCCGAGCGGCGCCACGCGCCCCGCGCCTCGTGCCCTTTTGTCCACAACACGGCATTGGCCATGTTGGAAAAAAACCTCGCGCGGAACCGCGATTGAGTTACTCGCCTCGGCGAACGTGGATGGATTGCGGCGAACTCGGCCAATTCTCCTCATGGGCGGCGTGCACGGCGATGAACCTGAAGGCGTGCGCTTGGCCGAAGAGACGCTGCGATGGTTGCTGACGGCCGAGGCCGCAGGCGAAACACTGTGTCCTTGGCTTCTCATTCCTTGCTTGAATGTCGACGGCTTCGCCGCGGATCAACGCGTGAATGGGCGCGGAGTGGATTTGAATCGGAACTACCCCTCGTCGGATTGGACGACGACGAGCAAAGGCGAGCGCTACAATCCTGGTCCGTCGGCCGCGAGCGAAATCGAAGTTCAAGGCGTGGTGGAGTTGATTCGCGATTTCAATCCGCGACTCATCATTCATTGTCATTCATGGGAGCCTTGTGTTGTGGCTACGGGTGATCGCGCGCTGCTCGATGGTGAGCGCTTGGCGCGCGCTTCTGGTTACGAACTCAAACCCGAAATCGGTTATCCAACGCCGGGCTCACTCAGTCGCTATGCGTGGCACGATTTACGAATTCCTGTGATTTGCATTGAAGAGCGCGACCGTCACAATGGGCTTCGCGATTTGGATGAAGTGTGGCCGCGCTTTGCTTTGGGGATGCAAGAGATCTTTCGCGACTTGAGCGATCGAGGCGCGAAGTCATGAAAGAAACCTCATCCGTCGCCCGACACTTCATCTTGGATCTTGATGACACTTTGATCCCGACGACGGACTTCCTTTTGCCCGTGGCGCTGCAAGACGTGGCCGCCGCACTCACACGCGCCGTGCATGTGCCAGTTCAGGCCGCAGATTTGTTGGCCGCGCGGCGCGCGGCGCTGATCGAAGCACCACGGCGTGATCCGTGGGCTCAGACACTTCACGCCGTCGGACTGTTGCCGCTCGATTCGGCGAATTCGGCGCCCGACTCAGGCCCGGGAGCTGGAGCGAGCACGGCGCCACGCGCTTCGACAGGCAGCCAAGGCGGCGAGCATCAATTGATTCGCGTCGCGCGAGAGGCCTTTTACGTGCGGCAAGTTGAAAGCGTGATCCCGAGCTTCGGCGCGGAGAATTTTTTACGATTTCTCACCGAACGCGGACAGATTCACCTGGTCACCGCCGGCGATGAAAGCACGCAGCTCAGAAAGGTCGAACTCTTCATCCAAAACTTTTGGCCGACAGGGTTTCGCAGCGTGAAGGTCGTCAAAAGCGGAAGCCAACATAAGCATAAGGCCTTTCGCGAAATCGAAGAGCGCGAGCGGGCGATGGCCGGCGCGTCTTCCGTGATTGAGTTTTGGTCCATCGGTAATCGCGTCGACACCGACTTGGGAGAGGCCAAACTTCTCGGCTGGAAAACGATCTGGATTCAGCAGGGCGAACACGCGCCAATGATTCCCATTCAAGCCCACGAGCGCCCTGACTTCAGTTTCATCAATCTCGATGAAGCCCAAAAGGGCCTGCGCCTCGTTTTACCGTCGAGTGCGGAACCACGCACATCCCCACCCACCCGGGCCACCGGTGTCGGCTCAAAGGCCGCCAGTTCATCGATTGTGTTGATCGGTGGCACCGAACTTCACGAACTGGCCGAAGAGTGGGGCGCTGATCATTTCACTTCGCTTGAGGATTTTCGTCGCGATTTTGAGCCCATGCTGCGTGACGGATCAGGATTGGACTTGAATTCGTTTGCCGCCGACGCCATCGCGATCGATGCGGGCTGCGCCGGTCGCGAAGCGCGAGCTTTGCGCGATCTGTTGTCGAAGTTGGAAGTCTCCGGATTGCCAACTCAATGTTTACTCGTCGGACCGATGAGTGAAGAGACTTTATTGGCATCGCGCGGTCTTCGCATCTGGGCGCAGATCCCGAGCTGGGAAAATCGCGAACACCTGCTTCAGGAACTTTTCGAGGCCAGCGGCGAAGCGCGTGAGGAACGACAGAATCGCGAAAGCCTCCAGCTTTATCACGCTCACAATGAAGAACTTGAGCGACTCTCCAGCGAATTGGAGCAGCGGGTGCTTTCGCGACGAAATGAACTTGCGGAGAGTTCTTCGAAACTTCAGGCCTCACAGCGCCGCAACGAAGTTCTTCAGCGGGCGCTCACGGGTGTGCATCTCGCGAAGGGCGTCGCCGAAATGGAGCGCGTGCTGTTGCAAGCGCTTGGCGAATTTCCTGGTGTCAACTGGGTGAGAATCGCGTTTCAGAGCCTCAGCCGCCTTGAGAACCCAGCACCGTTGGGGCAACTCGCGGATCACGTTCACACCATTTCACTTGGAGAAGTTGGCCCCACACCGTTGGGGCATTTACATTTTGGTCGAACAGCGGATCGTCCGTTCCGCTCCGACGAACGCGCTTTACTGACGAGTGTTGGTGAAGCTGTCGCGCTCGCGGTGCGACGCCTGCAGACCAAAGTTCGCTTGGAACAGATCAAACGCGAGTGGGAAGAGACATTCAATGCCATCGTCGACCCGGTTGCGGTGTTTGATGAACAGCTACGTTTGGTTCGCGGCAACAGGGCCTTGGCGCAAAGGGCCCAGCAGTTTGGTCTGACCCGCGAAACCATGATCGGGCAAGTCTGCTATCGCGTGATGTTCGGGCGGAGCACAGCTTGTGAGGGCTGCCCCGTCGCTGAAGATCGCGACGGACATCGCGGTCGCCTGCCGTCGACTTCGTCACCGCGACAGTTTCGAATTCACGAAGTGCAAAAGGGCGAACGCCTCACCTTTGAGGCCTCGGCCCGCCCCATTCAATATTTGTCGAGCGAGGCCGACGTCGAAGGCGGCAGCGATGCGGGTGGCGAGAGTCTTTTCGTGCACCTTTATCGCGACATCAGTGAGTCTCTCAAATTTGAGCGGCGAATTCTTGAGTCTTCCAAGATGGCCGAGCTGGGCACCATCGGGTCAAGTATCGCGCATCAGTTGAACAACCCCATCGGTGGTATGTTGAGCCACATTCAACTCTTGCTCATGGATTTGGATCGCCTCGAGTTTCAAACTGCTCAGCAGCGCGATGAGCTGCGAGTGGAGTTGAAAGAGATGGAAGCGGGTACGCGCCGCTGCGGTCAGATCGTGCAGGACTTGCTTGGCTTCACCCGGCGAAGTCATGAGGCCGAGGCCTCGCCCCAAGAACTGATGGACATTCTCCGACAAGCCATCAAGATCACCGAGCTCCAAACGCGATCGCGTGGCGTGCGCTTTACGGTGGAGGTCGCGCCTGAGTTGGAAGCTGCGCAGATCACGGGTTACTTCAATCCTTTGGCGCAAGCCGTGCGAGCGGCCCTACTGGCTGTTGTGCCAAGTCAGCTTCGTGATCACGTGATTCGCTTGCGGCTGGCGACTGAACGTCGCGCAAGCAACGAGTCCGCTTTGTCGTCATCTGCAGGTGAAGCGCAGATGCTACGACTCGAGATCGGCTTGAAGCTTGAAGGTCTTCACCAAGAAGTTGGAAGTCCAAGCGCTTCGTCGGCGACAAACTCTGTGACCTCGACCGAGGTCCAGGGCGCCCGAATCGATGCAAATGGCACAACCGGTGAGCGCCGAGAGGCGCCGAAGAGCGAACTGGAGAATTTGGATCTCACCGTGGCCGAACAAATCGTTCATGAGCACGGTGGCACATTTGAGTTACGTCCAGGTCCGCCTCGCCAAATTCTCATCCGACTTCCCCGAAGTCCGGTTTTGAGTGATAGCACCCTGGCTTCGCCGCCGAAAATTTGACACCGCAGCCGGAGACTCCCTAGCATGTAAAGGAGCACGGGCCGCAAATCGGCTCCAGGAGCGAATTGCACGGAGTTCGCAGAATCTTGTGTCAGATCCCGAAGTTAGGGCCGACAAAATTCTGCGACCGACAATTCACCCCGACGGAGGTGAGATGCGTCTTAGGTGCGAAGCGGGGATCACGCGCCAAAATGATCACACGCCAAAAAGTTGGGCCGTCAAGGCTCCAACTTGACGGTCGGCGGGATGCCGAACCGATGAAACGTAGCGAACTTCGCGCGTCCACGCGAGGGTCGAGACGAACGACGAAAGGATGACGTCGACATATGTCCAACGCTTATCGCGGGAATCAAGGCTTAGCCTCAGGTACGAATCTCCCTCTCTCTCCTACGTCATCGTCTCCTTCTTCCTCATCGACCACGTCGATGTCGACGAGCGGGCAAGGACTTGGCGCGAATCAGAGCTTCGACCCTTCGATGAACTCCATCAGTGGAGTCGTCAGTCATGGGCCGCGCCCGCTGCGCGCCGATGGCAAACCCTTCCGGGCGCTTGTCGTCGATGACGAGTCCACTCTTCGCACCGCCTTGTTTCGCGTGCTGGATCGTCAGGGTTTGCAAGTCATCACCGCCGCTTCAAAGCGCGAAGCTGAAGGCATGATGAGCCCGGAGAACCCATTTGATGTCGCATTGGTGGACTTGAAGCTACCCGACGGCGACGGCATCGACCTGATGAGCAAGATTCGATCGCAGAACCCGCAGTGCCAAGTCATCATTCTCACGGGACACGCATCGATAGAAATCGCCGTGCGCGCGACGCAGATGGGTGCGTTTCACTTTGTGACCAAGCCCTTTAACATTGAAGAGATCGTATCTCTCGTCGATAAGGCCGCGTCTCACAAGACGTTGCTGCAAGAGAATCAGAATCTTCGCTCCGCACTTCATCGTCGCTACCGATTTGAGAACATCATCGGCCAAAGTGACGAGATCCGCCGCGTGTTGGACATGGTGGAGCGAGTTGCGGATTCGGAGTCGACGGTGCTGGTGTCGGGCGAAAGTGGCACAGGCAAAGAGTTGATCGCGAAGGCCATTCACTACAATTCGGCGCGTGCCAATCGGCCCTTTGTTCCTGTCAATTGCGGCGCGATACCAGCCGAACTTCTTGAGAGCGAATTGTTTGGGCACGTCAAAGGCGCGTTCACCGGCGCCATCGCCAATCGCGCAGGCCGATTTGATCTGGCCTCCGGGGGCACGCTGTTTTTGGACGAAATCGGTGAGCTTCCCTTGAACCTGCAGGTCAAACTTTTGCGCGTGCTTCAAGAGCGCCGCTTTGAGCCCGTCGGCAGCGTGAAAACTCATGAGGTCGATGTTCGCGTGATCGCAGCGACGAATGTGGACTTGGCCCGCGCTGTTCAAAAGGGCCAGTTCCGCGAAGATCTGTTCTATCGTCTCAATGTGATCCCCATGCGACTTCCAGCTCTCAAAGAGCGCCGCAGCGACATTCCAATTCTGCTTCGACACTTCGTTGATCTCTACAATCAAAAGGAGCAGCAAAAGCCGAATCGTCAGCGCGCACCTCGACAGCTGGCGGGCTTCAGCGCCGAAGCCATGGATGCGCTGATGCTTTATCCTTGGCCTGGCAATATTCGCGAGCTTGAGAACTTGGTGGAGCGATTGGCGG
The DNA here is from genome assembly GCA_002344785.1 of Bdellovibrionaceae bacterium UBA2339. Classification (GTDB taxonomy): domain Bacteria; phylum Bdellovibrionota; class Bdellovibrionia; order Bdellovibrionales; family JAMPXM01; genus UBA2339. The sequence continues at coordinate 55,855 of DDUL01000009.1, read as the reverse complement.
TGCTCAAGGGCGAAGGTCAGATTGAAGTGATGGATCTTCCCGAACAGTATCGTCCGCAGAATATGTCGCTTGGCGCTTCGCGAATGAGCGAGTCCGCAGGAGGCCCACGCGACCAGATGGAGGCCATGGGTGACTTTGAAGGCTTGCCGGAATCGGGCATGGACTTCAACTCGGCCGTCGATGCTTATGAAAATGCGTTGATTCTGCGCGCGCTGGAAAAGACCGGCTGGAATCGCAATCAAGCGGCCACACTTTTGAAACTCAATCGCACAACGCTGGTCGAGAAGATCAAGAAGAAAGGTCTTCGCCCGCCGCCGGAAGCCGAAGCTTGATCAACATTCGTCGCGCCGAGTTTGCGGAGATCGAGAAGCTCTGGCGCGAACGCCTTTGGCCGCAGCGAAAGTCCGCCATCGAGCCCAATAGCGCCATGATCCTAGGTGGTGGAATCGACCTATCCTACATGAACGAAGAGCCGCAGTTTTGGATTGCGGAGGATTTGCGGGAAGATTTGCGGACTGACTCTCAAGATGAATCGCAAGGCGAATCGCCGGAGCGGCCGAGGGCCATTGGCTGCCTTTCCGGTCACTTCGCCGGAGAGTTCACAGACCGCAATCGACCGGGCCGCCTGTATCGATCAAGAGGTCTATGGGTGGATCAAAGTCGCCGACGTCGCGGCATTGCCCGTCAGCTCATGCGCGAACTGATTGAACATGCGCGCTCGCAGGACGCTGTGGCGATTTGGACCTTCCCGCGAAAAACCGCTATGCCGTTTTATGAAAGCATGGGTTTTCGTATGTGGAGCACATGGCTACCGCAACAAGAGGGCGACTCCGACCTCAACTGCTACGCAATTCTGGAACTCGAAGCAGCCAAATCGTCCGAATCGTCGTCACGATGAACAAGGCGATGAACTCGGCATAAAAAACTTCTCCGAGACGAAGCACCAACATCACGGCAGCCACGGATGCGCCAAAGAGGATCTGCCAGGGTCTTTCGCGTGGCGTAGTCCGAGGATCCGTGATCATCAACCACGCAAACACCATCCCGATCGCGCCGATTTCAGGTGCGAAGTGAAAGAGAAAACTCTCACCGCTTACGTGAGGCAAGATGGCCGAGCCCAAGGCCAGCATGGCGAAGTAGCTCAGCGTGATCACCCAAGAGTTACCCCGCCACGTCGCCAACACGCCAAAGGCCACCACATGCAAAATGGGATGCAAGTGCAACGCAAATTCGTCTGAGCGCACATCGAAGATGGTCTTCGGGAAAATGAGCAGACCCAACACGATGGCAAAGTTCGTTGGATTGAACGCGTGCCGCTGATCATCGATGCGAAACAGATATTTGTTGGCCACGGCGATCGCCGCCATGATGGCATAGGTTTCAGTTCCCGATGCTCGCACCAGCACCAAAAGTCCCGCGGCTTCTGAGGCCGCGGAAAAAGCGCGATCCTTCCAAAATGATCGACCTGTGTACTTGTTGGTGAGCCGAAAACCGACATATTCAACGAGGATCGCTGCCACATAAGCCAAAGCAATTTGCTCTGTGGTTCGTTGCAGACCATAGAATTGCCAGGCGATGAACACGAGAGTGAGGTGCGATCCAAACAGATACCATCGACCTTCACGCGGGAAAAAATTGTCGAGCGCCTGATAGACCGTGGAAGCAAAGTGCATGATTTTCGATTCCGTCGCGATCATGGCCGACCCACTTTGTCGTTCGCCTTCGGCTTTTGCATCTTCGCCGCGTGGGGCGGCCGAGACGGAACCTGAGACTGATAAACAGTCTGATACGTATTCAACTTGAGGTCCCGATATGTCTTCACTTGGCCATTGGGCCATCGGATCTCAAGCTCCACGGGGGCCGACTTGCCGACACCAAAGTGCAAGCGGTGATCACTTTGCCCTCGATAGCCATTGGCCGGATAGAACTCGCGAATCGCGGACCCACCATCTGCGAACTTGAGTGTGATCTTCGCCCCGATCGGATGATTGTTGCCGCGCTCGTCAATCAGCTCAATGCCAATCCAGTCGCCGCGCTTGGCTGATCGATTGATATAGAGATCAGGAGTGACAAAGAAGTTCGACACCAGCACGTCCTGCAAACCGTCATTGTCGACATCCACAAGTACGACGCCTCGGCCCTCTTTCCTGGCCGTCACACCGGCTCGCGAAGCGACATCGTAAAAGTGACGATCGCCTGTTTCCGTCACGTCTTGCATGAAAACGCAGTCCTCCTCAAAGGCCGAAACCGAGAATCGACCTGTTCGCGTCTGCTGCGCATTGAATTGGCCTTGCTCATCAGGGCGAAGCCAGTTCGGCATTCGCGTCAGCATGGCGCGCCGAAACCAAATTGAAGGAGACTGCTCTGGGTTTTCAACATGGAGATTTCGCGTGCGTCCATTCGTGACAAACAAATCCAGATCCCCGTCGAGATCGAAGTCCGAAAACTTCGCGCCCCATGAAAACCCACAGTAACCAATACTCGCACTCTTGGCCGGAAGCTCAAATCGCCCCTCGGGTCGACGTGTCCACAATAGGTTTCGAGTGTTTTTCACCGGCGGCCGATAGGCATTGGTGATGTAGAAGTCCAGCCAACCATCTTGATTCCAATCTTGAATGTCGGCATTCATTCCCGAAAATCCATGAAAATGCGTCGGAATCCAGCGGCCGGTGATGTCCTGCAAGGACTGGCCCTTTTGATTCATGTAAAGCTCATCAATCGCATAGTCGTTGGCCAACAAGATGTCGGGATATTGATCTTGATTCAAATCCAAGATCCCGACGGCATGCGTGTAGGAGCGGCTTGAAAATTCAAAGCGCGTGTCGACCTTAAAATGCCCGGTTGGCTGTTGAATCAAAATGTAATCCGAACCGCCAGTCTTGTTGTCGTAGGCAATCGCCGTCAACCAATGTGCTGTTGATCCTTCACCATCGCGAGGGCCAGAGAGAAAGTTCCCCATGATCAAGTCAAGGCGACCATCTTGATTGATGTCGGCGACATTCACGCTATCGGGAATCGACCACTCGCGACCCATGCGCCAATTTTCGCCGACAAAATGCAATCGCCCCTGGCGAATCTCACCGCGACCAAATCGATATGCATCATACGCCGAAACGAAAACATCCAAGATTCCGTCACCCGTGAGATCAGCAAACAAAATCGGACCTGAGTCCGGCAATACGCCGTCCAGCACACTGTCTTTGAGATCAAGTCCGTAGCTTTGATCGCTGAGGCGAAAACTCTGACCCGCCTGATTCTCAAGAATTTGAATGCGTTCTTTGCTTGAGAAGACCAGATCTTGAAAGCCGTCGAGATTCAAATCCACAACCGCCAGATACGGTGAAAGCAAACCGCGCGAAGGCAGATTCTTCTCACGACGGCCTTGCATCTCGTCTTTGAACCAAGCCGTTGGAAAGCGATCCTCACCCCAGGCTTCGAAGTTCACACCTTGGATCACGCGCTCCGGCGCCTTGTCCGGAAGTTTGTAGGGAAAGTTCTCTTCTTTGGGTAGTTTCACCAGTAAGCCGACGACAATCAAAGTGCCGACAGTCGCCGAAATCAAATTGTGCCGCCTGAGTTTCACTTTCGCCCCATTCTCATGCGGCGCCTGAGCGTCCAAGTTTCGTAAGTGAATTCGATCTCACCTTGCCACCAAAGCTCGCTCAACGGAAAACGCCGAGCGAACTCGTCAAGACTTCCGACTCCTGATGCGCGTGGGTGAGATGTGTCGGGCTGATGCTCATGATCTGAAGCCTGCAACACCACTCCACAGCCGCTCGGAATCTTGGACCACCAAGAAGCCGACTCTTCGCCTTGCGTGTTGAGCTGCGATGGAAAGTGCTCGACCGAAGTGTTCACGATGAGATTCGGAGCAGGCCCAAATTCTCCGTCCTGATCTGGCTGCAGATCACTGGCGTCGGCAGTGAAGGCGCGAAACTTCCAAGATCGCCACACCCAGTTCTCATTGAGCGCGTTGGCGAGGTCCGTGCTCTGAGAGTCCAAGTCGAAACTTCGAATGTGCTCGACGGGAAAGTTCGCACGCGACAGCAGTAAAAAACCGAGTAGGCCTTGCCAGCCACCATAAATCCAAATGCGCGCGGGTCGCTCGCTTAGGCCACGCAACTTCCACTGCGCTTCGAGCTTTTCGCAAAGCCATAGCTTGGATCCCACTTGTCCACTGGAGAACACATCTCGATCGAAATTTAGAGCAGCGGGTCGCTGCGAGGGCGCTTGGGGGATCACAGACTTCTATCTTTGTGTTGCGCAGACGGTGGTGTCAAATTTATTGACAGCTGACACTTTCGCGAGAATTCCCCTAGGCGCCCAGGGCCTATCGCCTTCAGTTTCATCTGAACTCGAAATCCCAAGGGTCTGATCCTCTTCCGACACCGAATCATGGCCTGCCAGTTGCACCACTCAGAGGTGGAGCCCAAAGACTAACTTTTTGAGGCGCTTTGGGATTGAAAACTATGATTGGCAAATGGCGAGTCCGCCCCACAATTCAGCTGAAGCTTCGTCGAATGATGATGCTTATGGCATTTGTCGGTGCGGGGATTGTGACTGTTGGCCATGATCTCGCAGGGCCAGACGGCCCTTTGTCGGTGCGCCCAAAACATGACGTGCAAAGTTTGGATTTAAGTTCGCGAGAGCCCGCCATGCTTCGACTTTCGCCTCGCCTTGAAGAAACACTGCGCGAGGGACTTCGCGAAGCCCGAATCGAGGCCGAACTCGCCGCCCCGCCTTCGGGCCCACTTCGCTTGTCTGACTTTTCTCGAGTTCACAAATTTCACCGCGGTCAACTCACGCGCACTCCGCTTGAATCTATCGTCGACGAACCCGATCAAGCGGCGGCATCCCCCGAATTCTTGCCGACACACCTCAATGCCGGCGACGACTTCTCTCGGACTGTTTCGAAGATCCTTGATCACAATTTGCAAAACTATCTGCGCGGCGAAGCCTTCCGGCACTCGGAGTTTGGTCAAATGACCAAGCAAATCGAACGAAGCCTGCGCGCGGGTCTGAGCTGGGGCGGTCGTTCGCAACGCTCTTCGCCCACCTCCTCACCGGCTTCAGCCAGCGGTTCGGCCTTAAGCCCTGTTAGGACACAGCTTCCTTCAAATGCATCGGCCACAAGCGCGACTCCCCCAGCAACCGGCACCCAACATCGTTTGGAAGTTGGACTGTTGGCAGCACAAGCTCAAGCGAAGATGACTTACTCAGGATTTACGGATGCCGAGTTGATCTATTCAGCTGCCAATCAACAATTGGAGTGGGCCCTGCGCGAGCCGCTTCGCGAGAATCTCAATTTAGTTTACAACCACACCGAGACTCGCGTTGAACGCCGCGACTCTTTGAGTCTACATCTGAGCTGGTAAGTCCAAGGCCTGAGCCGCTGGCTCAACACGGGCTCAAGATAAGTGTTCTGCTAAAATTCTTTTGAGTTCCTGCACAGAGGTCAGCTTCAGCAGTTCGCTGGTCGAAAGCTGAACGGCAAAGCGCTCCTGCACTCGAATACCCAGCTCGACTTGCCGCAATGAATCCCAAGCCGCAAAGCTCTTTGCCGAAAGATCCGCAACGGGCGTTTGTTCGCCGAGGCGAAACACCTCGCGCACAAGCTTTTCAATCGACTCTTCATGGGCTTTTGATAGGCTTCTCGACATACATTGAGACCTAGCATGGGCTGGGGATTTTGAACAAGGACAGGTCTTGTACGTACCGGCGAATTTTAAAGTCGAAGACCCTAAGCTCATCCGCGAGTTCCTCGCTCAATATCCCTTTGCGACTTTGCTACAAGGCTTTGAAGCTTCTCACATCCCTTTGCTCGAACTCGACACTCCAACTGATCCTTCCGCGCGCCTTCACAAGCTGTATGGGCATCTCACAGCCAGCAACACCTTGGTGCAGAAGTTGCGAAGTTCGGGGCCAGACGCAGAAGTCATGGCGATCTTTTTGGGCCCACACGCTTACATTTCATCGAGTTGGTATTCGAATCCCAACATTCCTCCGACTTGGAACTTCATGTCCGCACATCTTCGCGGTTCAGCGCGCATCATCGACGATGAAGCGCGCACCTGGGAGATCGTGCAAGCGACGGTGTCCTGGGCGGAAGCTCACAATCGCACAGCCTGGTCGATCTCCGGCGAACATCCCGCCATCAAACCTTTGCGTCAGCTGATCGTCGGCGTCGAGTTGGAAGTGCGTGATCTGCAATGCAGCTTCAAGCTCAGTCAAAATCGATCACGCTCAGATCAAGAGAATGTGATTCGTGAATTGCGGGGCAAGGGCCAAGGCGATCTCGCAAGTTGGATGGAAAAAGTTTTGTTCCAAAGTTCGCCGCGCAGTTCAGGAGAATCGACGTGAACTCCTTTCGCGAGGCCTTAAACGCGGAACTTCAATCTCTGCGTCAAGATGTGCTGCACTCAAACTTTGCGCGTGAACTCGGCCATCTGGATCATCAGCAGATCGCTCGCGTGTGGTCGCAGTATCTGCACTATGCCCGCCGATTCCCAGATTGGATGCTGAGACTCGCTGGTTTTTTCGAAGCCTTTCCGCTTGCGAAGTCAGCACTTGAAGAAAATTGGCTGGAAGAAACAGGTCGAGGCCAAAGCGAACAAAGCCATGTTCACAAACTCACGCTCTTCGTCCGCGCCTGGGGTGGCGACGAGCAAGCCCCCGCTGGTCCAAGCGTGAGTCAGTGGATTCAGGACGTTGAGCAGATGCTCAAGCGCGTGGAGACTTTAGCTGGGCCACGCCAAAGCAAGGACCTCAAGCACTTGGCCAACTTGGGTTTCGCCTTGGGTTGGATTGGACCTGCGACGGAAGAGCTGACTTCCGCACAATACACGATCTTTCTCCAAGGGCTGCGACGCCATGCCCACATGACTCAGCTCGAAGCTTCAGCGCTTGAGTTTTTTGAATTGCATCTCGAGGCTGACCCCCTACATGCGGATGCCTTGTGGACCTCGATTGATGTCTTGCTCAACGCTGCGACCACAGACTCTTCACGTGATGATCTTCAAGCCCACGTTCGCCTTGGAGCCCGCCAAGGACTTGAAGCGGAGAAGCGTTTTTGGGAAGGCGTATGGATTGAAACTTCGATCAGCTCGTCGACTCGTTCTTTGAAAGGTCCCGCATGAGTCAATGGCGTGAATTCATCCTCCAGCCCGGTGAAGTTTTTCGCTTTGAAGTACTCGAAACACTTTGGGAGCGACACACGGCCTTTCAACACGTTGAGATCTTGAGAACTTCGACCTTTGGCAAAGCTGTGATGATTGATCAAAAACCACAGTCCTCGCAGATCGATCATCGGCTCTTCAACGAAGTGATGGTTCATGCGCCGTTGGCGATTCTCGACAAAGCCCAGAGTGCACTGATGGTCGGCGGCGGACCGGGAAGCGGACTTGCGGAGCTGGTCAAGTACAAGCGACTTCAGCAAATCGTCCTGTGCGATTTGGATGCAGAGGCCGTTGCAGCCTACAAACAGTATTTGCCGGAGTGGCACCGCGGAGCTTATGAGGATCCGCGCGTGCGAATTCATCACGAAGACGCACGCAAATGGCTCGCGCAAACCTCACATCAATTCGATGTCATCTATTTGGATATTCCAGATCCGCTTGAGGCTTCGCCGGCTCGCACTCTCTTCACCGTCGAGTTCTATGAGAATCTCGTGCAAAAGCTTTCACCGGATGGCGTTCTGATCTCGCAAGCGGGCCGGAGTAGCGTGCACAACTTAAAGTATCACGCAGGCATTGTGCACACGCTGCGAGAAGTCTTTCCGATCGTTGAGAGCTTTGAAAGATTCATTCCCTTCTACGCTGAGTCTTGGGGATTTGTGTGGGCCTCTCGCACGCAAAGTCCCTTTGCGAAGTCTCCGACTGAGATCGACAGAGACTTAGCGAACTGGGGAATTCAGGATCGGCAGGCCTATGATGGACGCATCCACCATGCGATGTTCGCCTTGCCAAATTGCGTGCGCCTCGGGATTGAGCGCGAAGGCCGCGTTCACTCCGAGGCCTCGCCCCTGATCGTCAAGTGACAGTAATCAAAAGAACGAGAAGTAAACAAAGGGTGCGCCACCCCAGGTTTCACCCCAAACCACCAGGGCAAGAAACCAAATCACATAGATGAGGTATCGAATCGGCCAACTCGCCGTCGATAGATATCGTTCAAACTTTGGCCATAGGTTGAACTCACTGACAATGCCCCAAACGCCGAGCAGCGCAAGACTACGAATCAATAGCGCCTGACGCTCTGGCGTCGGACCACCCAGTCGTTCCAACACAAGCTTCAGCGTTGCCTCTAAGTCCGCGAACACCGCAGCGAGAGATGAACCACTCGCAGATTGGGCCGCGACCCACCAGTCTCCGGTGATGAGTTGGCGAAGTATCAGCTGCACATCACTGATTGAACTGGCCATGAAGAGCAAAGTGGGCGGCAAGATGAAGACCATCAAGGTGATCAGTCTGAGCCCCAGATCTCGAATTCGCGGGACTCGATCTGCTCCCCACTGAATCAGCAGCGCTTGGCGACGATCTCGTGTGGCCAGATCCAAGGCCATAAAGAGTCCATGCCAAACACCCACGGCAAAGAAGGTCCACGTGATTTCATGCCAAAGGCCCATGAAAATGAACGAAAGGAAAAGCGCGGCGGGCACACCCAGTTGTTTGCCGATCGACGAATTGGCGAGAGGGATGAAAACATAGTCCTTCATCCAATCGTGAAGCGAAATATGCCAACGACGCCAATAATCGATCAACGAGGTCGCCTGAAAGGGCCGATCAAAGTTCACGCGAATGTCGATGCCGAAAAGCCGCGCCGTTCCCCTCGCGATCTTCGAGTAAGCCGAAAAGTCGGCGTAGATCATAAATCGCGCGAGCAAAAGAGCGAGCAAGAGTTCAAGCCCGCCGTGAAACTGTGGCAAACGAAATACAGGTCCGACAAACACCCATAGTGCGTCAGCCAGTACGAGCTTTTTGAAAAGGCCCGCGCCAATCTCCCGCCAAGCTTCGGCATTGTGCCAATTGTCTTCGGGCCGCAAGCGCTCGCCACTCAATTGTGGCACCAAAGAAGCGGCTCTCTCAATCGGCCCCGACATGACGGTTGGAAAGAAGGAAATGAACAGCGCAAGCTTCAATGGCTCAGGAATATGAGCGCGTGAGTCTCGGTAGACATCCATGAGGTAACCAAAACTCTGAAAGCTATAAAACACCAAGCCCACCGGTACGATCCAGTTCTCACTCCACGATGGAAGAAAGATCTTGGCCAAAATGAGCAACAACAACTTGGCGAGCACGTCTACGCCAAGCCAAATTCGGCGCGGGCCATCGCGAAGCTTTGCCGCCAACACCCAAGTCAATCCAACGATAGCGAACAAAAATAGGAGCGCCCAGGGCGCTTGCCACGCATAGAAAATCCAGCTGCTCACGAGCAGCACAAGCGGCCGTCGACCGGTTGGGCTGAGGGCCACGGCCGAGAGCACAAGTGCCAAAAAGCAAAAATACGCAGTGGAGTGAAAACTCATTCGCTTGAGCCTTCAGTTCTCGCAGCCTTTGCGCGCCAATCTCGCTGAGGCGTGTCTGGACTTTTCGCCTCGGAATCAACTCGAGTGGCGCGCAGATCTTGAGGCACAAACATCTCCACCAATCGAGCGCGTTGCAGCTTGCCTCTTTCGGTGCGAGGCAAACTCGCTGCTTGCATCCAGATTGTCGGCAGCTTGTAAGGCGCTAAGCGCTGGCGCAGCCAAGCTTCAAAACCGCGCCAATCAGTATCTTGCCATTTTTGATTCGCATCCCGCGCCACCAGCGCCACTGCGACAACTTCGCCGGCCAATGGATCTGGCCATGCCCATGCCGCACAGTCGGCCACATCGGGATGTCCGCTCAGCGCGGCCTCGACATCCTCGGGATGAATCTTCATGCCCGACTTGTTGATGACAAAGTTCACTCGACCACGATGCGTGACTTGTCCATCTTGATTTCTGACGCCTAGATCACCCGTCCGATACCAACCGTCGACAAGCACTTCCGCACTCAGATCCGGTCGTTTGTAATAACCCAGCATCATGCTGGGACCTTGCAACCAAATTTCGCTTAGCTCATCGATGGACGCCGACTGCGTCGGATGCGGACCGACATGCAGTTGTGTGCCCCAGCCTTGGCCGATGTCGCCGTCGTGAAAATCATGGCCATCGGGCGGACCGGTGATCGCACAACCCATTTCTGTTGCACCGTAAACATTCTTCACCTCAATGCCAGGTGCCCATGCCTTGATTTGTTGCCACAACTCTCGAGACAGCGGTGCCGCCGCACAGTGGACTCGGCGAAAATCCGGAGCGTCTTTAAGTTGCGGAGCGAACTGAAAAATAGGCTTCCACATGGACGGTACGGAACAGAAAGCCGTGATGCGTTCCTTGCGAAGGATGTCGCCGAGATGAGCAAGCGTTGAAAGATCAAAGCTTGGGTAAACGACAAGATCGCAGCCCTGAAACCACGGCGCCAAACTATTACTCATCAAACCGTAGACGAAGTGAGTCGGCAAAATGACGAGCGTCCGCGCCCACTCATCGGCCGGCATGACAGTGTGGAAAATGTTGAGTTTGGCCAGCACACCTCGAAAGCTGTGCACCACTCCCTTAGGGGCCTGTGAAGATCCCGACGTAAACAGTATGAGAGCCGGATCGTCCAATTGATGTGTCGAGTCCCCCGTCTCAGCAACCTCAGCATTCTCAGCAACCTCAGGAATCTTGCCAATCGTCGCGCCAGACGACAAAGCGCTGGCCGCAAGTCTTTGCTGAAGATCAAATGCATCCGAAAGCCAAATTTCGAATTCTGATGCTTCAATTTTTGATCCCTGGCCTTGCGCTCGATTGGAAAGTGCACACACGGCCCTTGCTTCGGTGAACTGCACCAGATGCCGAAGCTCGACATCGGTCAATTGCGGATCGACCGGCACGACGCTCGCGCCGATCCGCCAGGCCGCCAACAAATCCACATAGAAGTACACGGAGTTTCCATGCGCCAGAATCAGGCGATCACGAGCCCTTAGGCCTAAGTTGCGAAATTCGGCCTCGCGCCGCATAGCGAGAGTCTGCATTTGCTCAGCCGAAAATGTCAGCTGCAGCTGGGCATCGCGCAGAGAGCCTAACTTTCTCGGAATAATGCCCATGCGATTCCCGAATCCTTCTGATGCAGTGTCGACTTGCAACCTCGGCCAGCTCGTTGGAAAATTCAGTCGATGACTTGATCAGCATGTCATCGGCTTCAGACAACTTCAACCGACTCTCGCCACGAGGCTCGTTAGGACGTCTAGAGTTTAAACGGACGGCCCGCGCAGAGAGGACATTCTTGTCGACCCGACCTTATGACACCTATGAGAGTCTGCGCCGCACGGCTCGAGCCTTCCGCACCGAGAAGGCCTGGCTCATTCCTCGCTACGCCGACGTCGAGGCCGGGCTTCGCGACACAAGACTTACAGCTCGGCGCGCTCAGCATTTGTTCCCACAATCCCAGGTGCCGACCTCGGCGCGAGAGCTTCATGACACGCTTTCGCGCTGGACATTTTTTTCCGACCTGCATGAGCTCAAAACCGACCGGCAAGCCGTCTGGAACTTTTTAGGTCCAGATCGCCTCGCTCAGCTGCCCCAACTCCTGAGGCGATGGGCTCGATCGCAAATCAACTTATGGAAGGCTTCGACGCCGCCTTCGTCGAGCTTGCAATTGGATCTTTTGACGAAGTTTGCCAAACCGCTTCGACATGAAGTGATTCGGCTACTGTTTGAAGATCCTAAGGACGATGTGCATCACCTTTGTGAACTGAGTGATCTCATTTTTGCATTGATGACAGCTTCCACACCAACGCCGGAGCAAGTCGCCAAAGCCGTCGAGGCTCATCGCGAGCTTCGCGAGAAACTCGCCGCTTGGTGTTCCGCCGATTCGGATTCGGCGACGCCCCGACAGGCGTCAACCAAATCTGTCGCGACCAAGCTCCGAGACATCGGTGCCAATGCGGAAGCTTGGCCAGAGCAATTGATGTTGATGTTCGTCACTTCTGTTTTCATCGAGAAGTCTTGGGCCAATACGCTCGGCGTTTGGCTCAACGCAACTCTCATGCAATCTCCAAAAGCCTCGCGCTGGACTCATTGGAAGTCGGAGTTGCTGAAAGCCGAAGATGGAAACTCAACTGATCAGCCAGCGAAGACTCGTCTCGAACTAGGCATTCAAGAGGCACTGAGACTGGAAAGCCCCACACAAATCACCAGCCGCGTTGCTCAAGTTGACTTGGAATTTGCCGGCGAACAAATTCGGGCCGGTGATCGAATTGCGCTCTTGATCGGGAGCGCCAATTACGACGAAAGCGCTTTCGCGAATGCCTCGAAGTTCGATCTTCAAAGATTCACGACCGCAGCTTCTTCAGCTTTGACTTTTGGCGCAGGTGGAAAGCGCTGTCCGGGCGCTTGGCTTTCGACAAATGTGATCGGTTCGACTTTGCAAGTCTTCCTCGAAGACATCCAAGATCTGGAGCTCGATTCTCAAGAGTTGCGGTGGCAGGAGAATCTTGAATCGCGACGACTTGTCGAATTGCCCGTTCGTCTGAGTTTCTAAGCCAAGTTAGATTTGTTTGGCACCAATATCGCGGCGAACTCGCGCCCCTGGCCATTGAACGGCGTCGACAACTCGATAAGCTTTCTGCAGAGCCTCGTTCAAACTTTGCCCCTCACCGATGGCGTTGAGCACTCGCCCTCCCGAAGTCACCCAGCGACCTTGGGGATCTCGGGCTGTACCGGCATGCAGAATTCGTCCTGCCGAGTGCCGACCTTGATCGTCAAGTGCGGCGATCGTCTGACCCTTCACGACATTTTCGGGATAGCCATCGGCGGCCATCACGACGACGGCGGTGTAACAGTCGGGACGCCATGAAAATTTCTTGCTGAACTCACCTCGAGCGACGGCATCAAACACCTCGAACCAATCGCCGTCCAAGAGAGGCAAGAGCGCTTGAGTTTCAGGGTCACCAAAGCGCACATTGAATTCTAAAACACTGGGGCCTGACTCCGTCACCATCACGCCGATGAACAAAACACCTCGAAACAAAAAACCGCGCTTACGCATCAGCGCCAGTGACGGCAACACCACTTCGCGCTCAAGACGCTCGCTGAGATTCGGCGGTAGCGCGATGGGCGCCACGACTCCCATGCCGCCGGTGTTGGGTCCCTCGTCGGCGTCGCGCAAACGTTTGTGATCTTGTGCCGCGGGCAGCGTGAGATGTCGATCACCGTCGGTGATGATCAGATGGCTCATCTCCCAACCTGGGCTGAACTCTTCGAGCAAAGCTCGACTTCCGGCTTCGCCCAGCTCGCGCTTTTCAAACAGTCGCTCTGCGGCCTCGCGCAAGCCTTCCAGGCTTTTCTCAATCAACACACCTTTACCGGCGGCCAAGCCATCCGCCTTCAGCACATACGGCGGTTGAAAATGCCGCGCGCATTCCATCGTCTGTGCGACAGACTCAACGACAAAGTGTCGCGCGGTCGGCACACCGGCTTCGATCATGAATTCCTTGGCGTAAATTTTCGAAGCCTCGAGTTGCGCCGCTTCAGCAGACGGACCAAAGACGAGGAAGCCCTGCTGACGTAAAGCATCACTCACCGCATCGGCCAAAGCTTGTTCCGGACCGATGACCACAAGATCAATGTTCAGCTCGCGCAACTTTGAAATCGTCATCGCAAAGTCGGGCGAGCGTGGCTTCCAATTCAGTTCAAGGACAATGGCATCAGCCGCCATGCCGGCATTGCCGGGACTGACATACACTTGCTGGACGCTGGGCGAGGCCACAAGCGCTTGAACCAGCGCGTGCTCGCGCCCACCTGAACCGACAACTAGGACTTGCCGACGACGCATAAAACCTCCGCCTGAAGAACAGCTAGCCTTGCTCTCACATGAAGTCAAAAGCCACAGCGGACTTTGACGTCGCCAGCTAGCCTCCCTAGGGGCTAGCGTCCTTTGGCATTTAGGAGCAAGATAGTGAGTGCGACGAATTTCAACAAGCAGGTCCATATGACAACAAGCCCAAAGAACTTACTTTTCTCACCCAACGAAACCGTGCTCGTCGCCGGTCGACGCACGCCTTTTGGCGCCTTCGGTGGCTCGCTCAAAGATGTCGGCGCCACGGATCTCGCTCTGACCGCAAGTCGTGCGGCTTTGGCCGATGTGAAAATGTCGCCCTCACAAATTGAGCACGTTGTCCTCGGCAATGTGGTGCAAAGCGGAGCGGATGCCGCGTACGTTCCTCGGCACTTGGGACTGAAACTGGGTGTGCCCGTGGAAGTGGGCGCCTTGGGTCTGAATCGACTCTGTGGCTCGGGTTTCCAAGCGTGGATCTCGGCGGCGCAAATGATTTTGAATCGCGAGGCCAACTGTGTGTTGGCTGGCGGCGTGGAGCAAATGTCGCAAATCCCCTACGTGCTTCGGGGCGCGCGCTTTGAGGGCTTTCGTATGGGCAAAGCTCCGCTCGAAGACTACATGACGAGCGCGCTCACCGATGCGTATGTTGGACTGCCTATGGCGATCACCGCCGAAAACTTGGCCGAGCAATACAAGATTTCGCGCGAAGAGTGCGACGAGTACTCACTGCTTTCGCAAGCGCGATGTGCGGAGGCGACACGCAAAAATCTGTTCGCATCCGAAATCGCGCCGGTTCAAGTCGAGACTCGCAAGGGCACACTCAGTGTTGAACGCGACGAACACCCCAAGCCCGACGTGACGCTTGAGAAAGTTCGCGGCATGAAAGCGCTCTTTGAAGACGGCGGCACGGTCACGGCCGCGACAGCCAGTGGCATCGTCGACGGGGCAGCCATATCCGTACTCATGCCAGCACTCGAGGCGCACCGCCGTGGCCTGAAGCCGCTCGCGCGTATGGTGGCCTGGGCCAGTGTCGGCTGTGATCCCAAAATCATGGGCATTGGCCCGGCGCTTGCGATCCGCAAGGCGCTGCAAAGCGCGCAGTTGAAGCTTGAGGACATGTCGCTCATCGAAGTGAATGAAGCTTTTGCCGCTCAGTATCTCGCAGTCGAAAAAGAGTTGGGCCTGCCGCGCGATCGCACCAACGTCAATGGCGGCGCCATTGCGATCGGGCATCCGCTTGCCGCCAGCGGTACACGAATCATGAATCACTTGGTGATGGAGCTGCGACGCCGCGGCGATCGATTCGGCGTCGGCTCAGCCTGTATCGGTGGCGGTCAGGGCATTGCCATTATTGTCGAAGCATTGGATCAATAATTTTTTATTGAAAGGCGAATCATGCCGGAACTCGACGCAAGCTTTAAACTTTCAGAGCGCACCGCACTTCTCACTGGTCCGTGCAACTCGACCAACCAATCCATCGCCAGCCGTCTCACGCAGCTGGGTTGCAACGTCGCCATGGTCGATCGCAACATCGAACGCGTCGGGCGCTTTGCTCAACAACTCATGGATGCGCGAGAAGTGAATGACCGCTTCGGTCGCGCTGTCGCCATTCAAGCCGATCTCGCTAAGGCTCATCATGTGCAAGAAGCTGCGGGCCGAGCCGCAGAGGCCTTTGGCGGCTTGGACATTTACATCGATGGCTTGATGACCTCGGATGCCATGGAGTTTCGCGATCCCACGGCACTTGACGACATTGATCGCCTCTTCGATGTGAATCTGCGCTCCACGCTTATGATGACTCACTCGGTGCTCAAATTCCTCGAAGGGCGTAAGCGTGGACGGATCGTGTACCTGATGCCCGAGGCCACGCGGCTCGGACTTCCAAAACACGCCGTGATGGCGGCGCTTCGAGGCGGCCTCAGCGACTTCGCCCGAACTCTGGCTCGCGAAGTTGCCAGCCATAACGTCACAGTCAATTGCGTGGCGATGGGCATCACCGAAGAGTTCCTCCTCCTGCATAGCGGCCAACGCCCCGGACTTGGCGAGATCACCAATCCTGGCGCGGCTCGGCCGGTTCCACCTTCGCCCAGCACGTTGAACGAACAGCTGCTCGATGTGAGACAAGTTTTCCCGCGAGCCTTGATGATGGAGCCCGAACGCATTGCTCATCTCGTTGCCTTCTTGATTAGCCCGCTCGCAGCAGGCATGACTGGAGAGACGATCTCGGTGGCCCAAGGCTTGAGCTAAGCGCCTTGGCAAATAGATCGCGAAGTGACCTCGGGCCCTTACGGAGTCACCGCGGTCGCCCATCGAGAGCGCCCATCGAGAGCGATCACCGAACGTCAAAGCACGGGAGCCGTGTATGAACTCATCGCCAAATTCCAAAAACTCAAAGCACGAAAGCGCAAAGCCGAGCGCGCGCGAAGTGAGCGCCAGCTTTGAGCCCATCGACTTCTACGCTGTCGACGATTTATTGACCTCGGACGAAAAGCTTGTGCGACAAAGCGTGCGCGAGTTCGTCGATCGCGAGGTCATGCCGCACATTGCGGATTGGTTTGAGCGCGGAGAATTTCCTAAGCACATCATTCCTTCGCTGGCGCAGCTCGGTGTGTTTGGCGCCAACATTCAAGGTTACGGATGCGCGGGATTGGGCGATGTCGCTTACGGGCTCATCATGCAGGAGATCGAACGCGGCGACTCCGGACTGCGAAGCTTTGTCAGCGTTCAGGGTGCGTTGGCCATGCACGCCATCGCCAGCTATGGCAGCGAAGAGCAAAAGCAAAAGTTTCTTCCGAAGATGGCGCGCGGCGAATGGATCGGCTGCTTCGGTTTGACGGAGGCCGACTTTGGATCAAATCCGGCGGGACTGAGAACCCGCGCTGTTCGCGACGGGCAAGACTTTGTCATCACCGGCAACAAAATGTGGATCACCAACGGCGGCATCTCAGATCTCGCGATTGTCTGGGCCAAGCTCGACGATCCCAGCTCCAAAGATCATGGGCGCATTGCCGGCTTCATCGTCGAGCGCGAGCATGGCTATCAAGCTCCAGAGATCGAGCGAAAGTACAGTTTGCGAGCCAGCAACACCAGTGAGTTGGTATTCGATGAATGCCGAGTCCCCGCGCGCAACCAACTGCAGATTGCCGGCCTCAAAGGTCCAATTGGTTGCCTCGCGGCCGCGCGCTACGGCATCAGCTGGGGCGCGATCGGCGCCGCCCAAGCTTGCTTCGACGAAGCTCGCCGATACTCGCTCACACGAATTCAGTTCGACCAACCGATCGCCAGCTTCCAGCTTGTGCAAGCGAAGCTCGTGAAAATGCACCAGGAGATCACCAAAGCTCAACTGCTGACATGGCGATTGGGGCGACTGAAAGAGGAAGGCCGCGCGCGCATTCAGCAGATTTCGCTGGCGAAGATGAACAACGTGGCCATGGCACTTGAATGCGCTCGCACAACTCGCGACATTTTGGGCGGCAGCGGCATCACCCTGGAGTACCACTGCGGTCGACACATGATGAATTTAGAAAGTGTTTTCACCTATGAAGGCACCGACGACATTCACCGACTGATTCTGGGCGAAGAGATCACCGGCATTCCGGCTTATCGCTGAGGACCACCGCTCGGTTGAGCGTCCGAATTGAGATTGGTGGCCTGAGGCCGACTGCGCTCACACGAGTATCCCACAGCGCGGCCATCCGTCATCACGACGAGATCTCGAATTTGTCGCTCCAAGACTTGGAGTCGAGTCAATAACAGCTGCGCACCGGAACCCAGCCACAGGCCGCCGTGCACAGGAACACGAAACACATCGGGCATACGATCATCGGCAATTGAAACCAAACGCAAAGTTGCCGACTGACGATTGTCGATGGTCCACGACGTAACATTCATCACCAAGCGATCATTCAAACTTGAAATTGGCTGCAGCACTTCAAGACTCACCACCGCCGCTGGCGCCTTGCCCACTTCATGAATCGCGCAAGAAAACTTCACGCTTTCCTCTGGCACGCCCTCCGTCCGCAACGCCTGGGCCAACGCCGTCGATGATAACCCACAGATCGCCGCGATCACCGCGAGCGCCGACCAAAATCGCATGTGTTTTAAGTTCGGTGAAATCATGTGGTCCTCGTCTTCCGTTCAATGCCCGAGGGTCTTATGCCGTCCCAGCTTAAGCCGGCCAAGCCAGGTCCCAAATCCGGACATTTCATAGGAGAAATGGAGCAAGGCACAGGCCGCCGCCGACAGCGAAGTGATGAAATTCAGTTCGATTGAGGCCGAGGGCGACTGAACCGAGGGCCAAAAAACGTCTTCGAGATGGCGTGAATCGCCAGATTGCTGAGCTAAAGTGAAGCCGACTCAGTCGACCTTAGCCCTAGCGAGAAGCACGCTGATAGGTGACAAACTCATAGACAGGAAGTCCGTCGGCGCCCGAAGACACGCCGGCTCTTCGCTCGACTTCGACAAAGTCTCCATCGTGCCACCTCGGAAAAATCGTGTCGCCGTCCACTTCGGCATCGATCTCGGTGAGGTAAATGCGATCGGTAAAGTCCATCGCCAGCTGGTAGATTTCGCCACCGCCGATCACGAAGACTTCGTCACCCCACTCTTTATCTTCATCGGTCAGCATGGCTTCGGCCGCGCCGACAGCCTCTTCCACCGAAGTGACGACCAGAACTTGGTGAAGTTCGTCTTCACTCAGGCCTTGCGGCTGATAGTCCGCTTGCCGAGTGACGATGATGTGAAAGCGACCGGGCAAAAGCCCTGGCAAAGACTCGAAAGTCTTTCGCCCCATAATCATGATGTGGCCCTTGGTCTTCTCTTTGAAGAAGCGAAAGTCTTCCGGAATTCGCCAAGGCAAATCGCCATCGCGACCGATCACGCGATTGCTCGCCATCGCCGCAATCGCACTGACGATCATACGGCCACCTCGGCTTTGATGGCGGGATGCGGTTCGTAGCCGACCAACTCAAAGTCCTCATAGACGAAATCGAAGATGTTGGTGCGTGCCGAGTTCAAAATCATGCGCGGCATGGAGCGCGGCTCACGCGTCAACTGCAAGCGCGCCTGCTCCAGGTGATTCGAATACAAATGCGCATCGCCGAGCGTATGAATGAATTCTCCCGGCGTGAGTCCCGTGACCTGCGCGACCATCATGCAAAGAAGCGCGTAGGAGGCGATGTTGAACGGCACACCCAAGAAGACGTCCGCAGAACGTTGATACATCTGCAAACTCAAGCGTCCATTGGCGACGTAAAACTGAAAAAACGCGTGACATGGAGGCAAGGCCATTTTCTCGACATCACCCGGATTGAACGCAATCACCAGGTGGCGACGCGAATCCGGATTTTTTTTGATCTGCTCAATCACATTCGCGATTTGATCAATGCGACGTCCGTCCGCAGTCTCCCACGCGCGCCACTGCTTGCCGTACACCGGGCCCAAGTCGCCATTGGCGTCAGCCCACTCGTCCCAGATCGTCACTTTGTTTTCTTTCAAGTAACGAATATTGGTTTCGCCTTTCAAAAACCAAAGCAGCTCGTGAATGATCGAGCGCGTGTGCAGCTTCTTCGTCGTCAATAACGGGAAGCCCTCACTCAGATCGAATCGCATTTGATGCGCGAACACACTGCGCGTGCCCGTGCCGGTGCGATCCGCCTTTTCCACGCCATGATCGAGAATGCGTCGAAGCAAATCCGCGTAAACGAGATCAACGTGCATGAGGAGTCCTCCTGGCTTGGGGGTGGTGCGTTCGGGTTCGGACGCAGGTTCAACATATCACTCGGGGCGGCTTCGGGTGGTCAACCTTGGCGCGTGGAGAAAATCGAGCTGCCGCGCTTGAGTGTGCAGAGATGAGCCTTAAGGTATCGAAAATACTTAACTATTTTGATGCACACTCGTGTCAAGCCGGCGAAGTTTTAGCCCCAGGCCAAGGTCTCAATGTTTTCGAATACTTACTGAAGTCCTGCCGCCAATTTGCACACGCAAGCGTGGCAGCTCTTTTGAACTTGGCAAGCCGCGCCCGCCTGTGGCTCATGGAGCCATGGAAATCAAAGATCCGATTCACGGAACCATCGTGGTGAACTCGGCCGAAGAGGCCATCATCGAATCCCGTGAGTTTCAGCGCCTCAGGCAGATCAAGCAGCTGGGCTTTGCGGAGTACTCCTTCCCAGGAGCAACGCACTCGCGTTTCTTACATTCACTCGGTGTGATGCATCTTTCCGGCTTGGCCTTTGATTCTGTATTCCGAGATTTTCGTTTTCGGACCGAGGCCACTCGGCAACGCTTGCGACAAGCCGTTCGACTTGGCGCACTTCTGCACGATATCGGTCATGGCCCGCTCTCACACACCACCGAAGAAGTGATGCCTCGCGTGCGCGACCTGCAGATCAAAGTTTATCAGCAGCGCGAGCGTGGCTGGGGATTGGATCCGGAACGACGCGCGAATCATGAAGACTACACGATCAAGATGGTGACGGACTCTGAGCTCTCGCGAACCATCGATGATTCGCTCAAAGACATGAGCGGGCAACACATCGCCTGCTTGATTGACCGCGGTCTCAAGGCACCCGATGACTTCTTCATCGAGCAAGATTTGGATTTTCGCCCGATTCTCTCGCAGATCATCTCCAGCGAGATGGATGTCGACCGCATGGACTATCTCGAGCGCGACGCTTACTTCTGCGGCACCAACTACGGGCGCGTGGAGCTGGAGTGGCTCATCGGCAATCTTCGATTCCACGAGTCGCGAGGCAAACTGCATCTGGCCCTCAACCGTCGCGCGCTCTCCACCTTCGATGACTTTTTGATCTCGCGACATCACATGTACCTAATGATCTACTTTCATCACAAAAGTTTGATCTACGAAGAGATGCTGACTCGCTACTTGCACTCGAAAGATTGCACCTACAGTTTGCCTTCGACTCTGGAAGAGTATTTGCGATGTTCGGATTTCTCGCTTTATGAGCACCTCTCACAAGTGCAGAACAAGTGGGCGCGGCGAATCTCAGAACGCCGCCCTTTCCGCATGTTGACGGAGATTCATACGACCGAGCCCACCAAGCGTCCCCGGCAGATCTGCCAAGTGCTCGAGGCCGACGGCATCGAAACAATTCTCTCCAGCTCCGCCACGCGCCTTTCCAAATATCATGCGACGCAAGAGCAAGAAGCCTTTCCGATCTTTGTGGTCGACGAGTACGACGCGCGCGAGAAGCCCGTGCCGATCGAAAAGTGCACGCGAATTTTCCAGCAGTACGAAGAGACCCGCATGATTGAGCGGATCTATGTTTCGCCCGAAGCCTTTGCCAAAGCCAAAAAGCTGGTGGCCGATAAAAAGCTTTGAGGCCTCGATGTCGAGGCCTCAAATCCAGTTACAACTTTGAATTTCAACAGATGAATATTGGGGGCTATTAGGACTTTTGCCCTTGATCGGCAGGTGGTGTCCACGCGCCGTGCTTTTCCGCCAGTAATTGCGACAAGCGATTCAGATCCGCCATCACTTCTTGGAAGTCGTCCTTTTCGCGAAGCCGACCGCTGCGTCCGTATTCACCATCCGCAAGTTGGTTGATCAATCGTCGAATGGGAACCATGGGGCCGACCAATCGATGCGAGAGCACTACACCCAATGAGAACGAGATCACACCGAAGACGATCGCCACGGCAACAGTTGTGACCGTCGCGGTTTGCAGCGATGAATTGATGGCGACCATCACATCGGGCTCGATGCGATAGACAACGGCCAAGGTCTTCAGCATGTCTTTGAGTGAGAAGAGAAAGAGCAGAAAGACTCCGCCCATGATCACCAATGTGCTGCCGACAAAGTAGAATGAGTATCTAAGCTGAAAGTCAGGCCGGAGGAGAATATTCTTAGCCGACCGTTTGTTGCGACCGCCACCGTCTGTCATTTGCACCTCTTCGCTGAACTTCATCATGGCGCGGAAGCGAGACAACGTGAAGTTCCACATGCAAACACACTGGACTCTCGTCGAGTTCCACATGCTCGAGAGTTCCCAAGACCAAATGCCAACCTCGCTTCGCGACAGCTTGCGCCTCGGTAACTCGCGATCACGCCTGACGAACATGTTCGAACCAGCGAAGCATCGAAGTCCGCTCTTCAAGGCCCAGAATGTCGACTTTGAACACAACTTCGACAGCGCAAGCTCACGCTCAAAGATTGTTAGGGCATTATGTGAGCCCGCAAAAATCTCAAGTTACCGATGACTTAAGCTCGGCCCAGGGATCCGTGGCCCAAACACGCTCTGAGGTCCCTCGCCTTGCAATGCCTGTCTCCGACCTTTGAGGAATTGAGGAGTTGGGTGCGCAAGGCCTGCGCGCTTGGCTGGACTGGGTTTGCTCCCTGGTCGAGGCCAAGCTGCGTAAACCCCTTGTCGGTCACTTCTGGTTTCGCTGCTGGTTTCGCTGCTGGTTTCGTTTTTGGTTTCGGGCCTCGTTTCGTATCCGGATCTCGCCAAAGTGTCGCGAGACCCGATTGCGACACGGAGATCCGTCACTGAAGGGCGACAGCGAAACGCGACACTGAATTTTGGCTCTGAAAAGTTTTGAGAAAGAAACAAATCGGCGGATTGCCGCGTCCTGGAGGAAGTCATGTCTAAGTTTATGTCTATGCGTCCCACTCAACGATGCACATCGGCCCTTGTTGCCCTCGCTCTACTTTCGCAGCTGGCGCCTATGGGCAATTCGGCCTGGGCACAGCAGCGACCTGCGGGCGCCGTCGTTCCGGGTGTGGGAATTCCGATTGTGACCGCGCAACCTGGCGCCTATGAGATTCGCAACACCGACACCACGCCACTCTTGCAGCAGGTGCTGTCGCGAATCGCGCAGATTCAAGATAGCGATCGCAAGTACCTTGAGGAGAGCGTGCAGGCTGTGAATACGGCCTACAATGAATACATGCAGCTCATCATCTCCGGCGAGTTGAAACAACTTTCAGACAGATCACAGTTGGGCAATATGGTTCCAGCTGAAGAGTACTTGCGTGTGGTGAATAAGATCAACGAGGCGCGACTGGCCTTTGATTCGAAGATCTTCGCACTGACTTCAGTCTCACAAGGCGCTTTGCCGTCTGCTCAGCAAGTCGATGTGGCAGGAACGCAACAAAGTCTGCCGGGCTACCGACAAATCAACTTCCAACCTTTGTTGAGCTTTTATCAACAGCGAATCGATGCTGTGACCATGGTGGGACAAAACTATGGCATCAAGATCGCGCTTCCCCGCAATCAGGGCGTGCAGATCATCGCGCCGAACTCAGGACAAACGCTCGCTGGTCGCCTCGAGGTCGCACTGTTGACCGCCGATGAGATCCGCACCTTGCAGCGCCAAGCTGAAGACTTGATGACGCCGACCGAGGAGCTGGAGCGCCTGTCGGACTCACAGGCCAATGAGCTGAAGCGCTTGATCTTGGCCTTCGCGACCAACTACGGAACATCCGAGCGTTATCGCTTCAAAGATCAGGCGGATCGCGACGCTCGCGACCGCGCTTTCACTGACATCGTGAATGCGTTTTGGGCTCGCTCGTACTTACGAGCCAAGTACGGCGTGAGAATCGGCGCCGTACAACCTGCTCAATACCAGAAGCGCTGGGCCAACATCGAAGTTTTCACGGCCTCGACCGAGGCGCTGCGAAACTTCCGCCAAGAGCGAGCGCTCACGGAGACTGAGCTGGCCAACGCGCTCGAGAATTCGCGCAACACGCTTGAACTTTTGGACTCTCGGTCCAAAGAAATTTTCGGCGGCAATGCCTCGCTTCTGGTACGCGCACAGTCGCTGATGACCTTCCTCGGAGGACACTCGCAGACCGCGGAAGCCTTGCTCATGATTCACCGTTTGATCGCCGCGGACATTCAAGAAGAAATGTCGCTCACGCAGGGAGGTGGACTGCAGCGGCTCTTCAACTTCTATCAAACGCGCTATCAGTCGACGGAAGAGAATCGCAATTACTACCGCACACTCCGATGCGGAATGGATCCTGGAACGCAGGGTTGCACCGGCGGATCCTTTGCGGACACACAGAGTTTGGCGGGCGGAGGTTTGCGCGCTGTCTTCATGCGCATGAACAATGAGTTGCGCGCGAACTCGGCCCAACTCGAACAAGCTCGTCGAATCATGGAACAGATTCGCCTCGCGCAGATCTCACAAGGCGGAGCCTCCGGCCAAGCCGTGGATGATCGCGCAGGCCGCTTGTAAGTCATCGACCCCAAATCGCAGTTGCGCCACGACATTCACCTGTCGTGGCGAGGCCGCGGTGATCGCGGACGCCCCAGTCTTGGTTGGATGAGGAGAGTGAAGCATGCGCTCAAGTCGATTGCTCAATGAACTGCGATTCGCAATCGCTCCGTCAAAGTTGATCGCCCTGGCGATGACCTGTGTGACGGCTTCGGTCGGCATGATGTCGCTCCCCACTCTCGCCCACGCCGAAGTCATCGGCGCCTGCGGCACGCCCATTCCGGCACATCAATCACGAAGAGCCGGAAATTTCCAACTTGTGTGCGGAGGCGGCGCGAGCCGATACATTCGCACGCCAGAACGATTCGATATGGCCGCATGGTCGCGTCTTGAACGACAAGGGCGACGCGACGAGATGCTGCGGATGCGGCAGTCCACCTCGAATGTGCAGTGGAGTGGCGAAATCAGTTACGCCACCTATGATACTTGGACCTATTGGACGCGTCAGTCAGGACGAAACGCCCAGCGCTGCGGAACCACGCAAGTTCCCTACTCCTGCCAAGAGCCCGTCTACGAGCGACGTTGTTTTGAAGTTCCCGACGCGCCTTCAGTTAGCTCGCCTTCGGGCGGAGGGCATTACAGTCCGTCTGCTCCGGGGCAAGAGCGTCGCAACTCCGCACCTCGCGAAGAACGACGGAGCGCTTTTCCATCGCAGAGAGATCCCAATGCGACAGAGTGTCGCGATGTGCAAACCGGAACTCGCACGACAACTTGCTATCGCACCGAAGCGAACTTTTGCGAATGGGAAGAAGAGCATTCCGTTTCACGCCACTGCTCGAACGAAAAGCTCAGCTACAAGATTCGTATGGAAAAGCCCGATGCGAATTGGGCGCCGGGACGCGATCCGCGCTTCCTCGACATTCTTCCCAACAAGTACGATCTCTTGCCGGGAGAGTGGGAAGAGTTCACTTTGATTTCAAATCTCGGTCGTGGCTCGCAGATTCGGCCTCGAATCGATATCGAAAACGCGTGGAATCGGTATCAGGCGGACTTCAGCGCGTCGGCGTTTCGTTGCGAGAAAAATTCTCCGCAGTCTCTTGAGGTCAGTGTTCGCACCGTCGAACGCATCAAGCGCAAATCGCCCAACGCCTTTGCTCTGCCGGTGGATCGCCAAGGCCGAGTGCGTGAAGCTCTCGCTCGAGAACAAATCGGCTTGGACAGCGCGCAGTTTGGCGCAGGCGAGCCCTACTCGATTCGCCTCCAGGACACCTCGAACGCGATGATCCTGGCGGCGGCTCGACAGAGTCGCAGATTTGAGAACCTTGATGGCGAAGTCGCCACCGTCGCGCAAGGACCCGAAGCACTTTCCGTTCGCGAATCTGGATTTTGGAAGGACACACAATTCCGCGTGCGATTGATCCTCAAAGAGTCGATCGGTCGCAACGTGCGAATCAGTCAGGATCTGGTCACACACTCCGGAGTCGTCCAATCCGAAGGCGACGAAGTTCTGCTCTCGCTGCAGGGTGAAAATGGCGTCAACAGTTTTTACCGTGCCTCGGGCCCGCTCGAAGCCGTGCTGGGTGGTTTCTGGGGACAAACTCGCTACCGCTTGCAGCCTGGTCGGCACTACGAACTACGCATCGCTATGATGCAAAGAGGTCTACCGTTCTACGAGTCGGGTTGCGACTCGGGTGATGCCCAATGCGAAGGCGAAGCAGCCAATCACAGATTTTTCAGCGAAGACTTAGTGATCGACTTTCAGGCCGACTCACGAGTGGATCAGCGCGGTTACTGGCAGCGCTTCGTGGACTGGCATCGACGCCCCTTGTGGCAAAAATTTATTCCATGGTGAGGGCGTGAGGAAAATATGATGACACCTAAATCTGCCACCTCAATTTCATCACTTCAGTTGCGGCCGCGGGCTTGGACCAAGCTGCTGGTACGAAGCTTGTGCGGGGTTTTTCTGACGCTCCACGCGGCCATGCCGGCCAAGGCCGACGGCGATCTCCGCGCGGAAGTGCAACGCATGGATCTGCGCCTCCAACTCGTCGATCACGATAGCACGGTCATCTCACGCCGAACTCACGCCAGCATCACAACCACCTTCAGCGAGGCACTCACCACACTTCAGCGCGTGCTGCAAAGCGACTTGCCGGCGGATCGAAAGGCCGAGCTTGCCGGTTTGATGACTTCAAAGATGGGCGAATCCTTCTTCCTAATTCTGCGGCACCAATCGATTGATGTACGACAAGTGGACGGACGAGCGAGCTGGAAGGAAATCGGCAAGCAAACCGTGATGGAACTGATTCACGACGCCGCCTTGCCGTTTCGTGTTCTGCGTGATCGTCCTTTCGTCAATCCTGCGAACTCGGGAATTCCTGCCGATGTTTTGCCGACCTCACCCCAGGCGAGCAGTCGTGTTTGGGGACCAACGGAAGAGCGCGCTCGGGAACGCCTCACGCAAGAGCTGATTCAGAAGTTCCAGGACTTTAGTCAAAACACTCTACAGAATTTTGACCGCGGTGAACGTACGGTGAAGGCCGTGTACGGCGATTTGGAGTACATGGTGAAGCGTTCCATCGATATCCGTGCGGAGCGAGACCGCGCTCAGCGCTATGTGCGAAACGCCTATGTCGGATTGGCGATCTTCACACTTTTGCACGCGCCCATCGACCTCGCCGTCGAGCGCAGCTTCTACTCGACACTCGCGTCCAGCGTCATCTTCTTCAGCGCGCTGATGTCCGTGGCCGCTATGAAAACCATGACAATGTCGACACGAGCTCTGGAGCTTTTGCGTAAACTCGCCGAAACTCTTCGCAGCAGCACGACCGCGCCCGAGACCACGCTGCAAGCCTTACGCGCTGAAGCGAATGTCGCCGTGCCGACAGCGCCTCAGCCAGCTCGTAGCTCGACAACAGGCGGAGGCGGCGGACGTTGTGAAGCACTGTTTGTTAGAGGACAGACAGGTTAAGAAAACTTAGGTTTCACTCGTTCGGGCTAGGCCGAACAATGGGCCTATGACCCACAATCACGATGACTCCACTTCGGGCGCCGATTTAGCTTCTCAAGCCCGGCGCCGAGCACTTTGCCAAATTATCGAACGCTGGCAGATCCACCGCGAAGTTTACTCCGAGATCACGCACTTTAAGTGTCCACGCTGGGCCCTGTACGGAATGCTTCCGACGGGCGAGAGAATCATTCTGGCCGTATTTGGCGAGAAGGTTCGCGTCGAATACGCGCAGGATGTCATTGACCTCTATCTTCAAGATGAGCAGCCCGAGACCGCCGCAAACTTGGTGCATGATCTCAACTCTTTGATCGTCAGCTTGAAGAACCTCGAAGAGTGTGAAGAGATCATTCCATATCGACCCCATGAGCAGATCGACAAGCCGACAAGTCACGAGGCGGATCAGAAAGCGAGAAGGAAGGCCGGATCATGACAAACTCCTCGAGTTCTCGAAATCAAAGCGCGACCAAGGCCAAGCCGATCAATGGCGATTCGGCCAGCTTGCAGTTGACGGAATTGATTCGGCAAGAACGCCAACATCATGCCGTAACTTTGGAGGAATTGTCTCGTCTTTCAGGTCTGACGATGGAAGAGACCCAAGAAGCGATCAGTCAACCGACGCACGCGCCACTGGCCAACCTCTACGCCATCGCGAATGCGCTGAACCTCAACCCGGAGATCGTGCTCGATCTTCTCAATATGTCGCAAGATGTGCTGAACGATCATGATTGAGGCGAGAGAATCAGAACTCAATTCGAATCCGTCTTTGGGCGCATCTGTTGGCGCATCTGTTAGCGTATCTGTTGGCGCAACTGTTAACGAATCTGGCGATGCGACTGTCGGGCCGAACCGCGAGGACTCTGCGGGCTCGGGTCAGAATGTTCATGCCCGCTCATCACCTCACTTAACTTCGGAGAAATTGCTGATGTCGACGCCTCAGACGGATGCCAGCCTCACTCCGCAATTGCGCCGACTCTTCATTTGCGAAAGTAGTCTGGCGCAGATTTCCAAACACTCAGTTGAAGCCGACTGTTGGTCGAGTTTCCTCAGCGACTTTTCTCCCACAAGCATCAATTTACAGGCGGCATTCCAAGAACCAGAAGCTGATGAGGCCACCGCGGCGAGCGAAAATCGCGGAGAGAATTTAGCGGCGCAACTCAAGGGCAACTTGATCTTGGTGCATGACTCGCAGCTGACGGGAGCATGGCTGAACCGACTGGATCGAACGGCACAGCTCATTTGGTTGGCGATTGTTCCGTTGGAGATCACGGAAAACCGAGCTCGATTTCTCTTTGAGTTCGGAGCTTCAGATCTCATTCCTGAGCTGCTCGATCGAAACTTTGGCGGCGGCTTACTGCGAGCCAAGATCGGGCATTGGCTCAGTCAGGCGCAACCTTTGGATCGCGGCGAATCGGTTCAGGACTTAGCCATTGAGCAAGATCTGACCCGCAAAGAAGTACAGATGTACGACTTTCTCCGTCGAGCCGGAAAAGAAGGTCTGGAGAAGACGGAATTAGTGTCCATGCTCTGGCCTAAACAAAAGGTCAGTGAGAAGTCACTCGACGTTCATCTCTTCAATTTGCGCCGCAAACTGGTCGGCACGCCGAATCGAATTCTCTGTCGCAATCGACGGATCTTTTTAGAGGTCGAACCGACTCGTCCAAAATCGAGTTAAGAAAAATTAGGTATTTCGCGCGCCCAAGTCTTCCGACTCGATGGGCATGTCGAAGCCGAAATCTCTCCCCAACACCACCTCGGAATTCATCCGCTCTCCGCTTTGGCAATACGGAGAATGGACCTACGAACTCTTCGATCGAACTCGCGACGCCGATCAGCCGCGATGTCGTGAATTGGTCGATTTCTTCGTTAAGGTCTGGGGCAAAGCTCCCCGCCAACATGTGCTCTGCGGTTTCTTCGACCAACTCGGCCCCGCATCTGTACACGCCTATGAATTCGTCGATCTCAAGAGCCAATCGCCGAGTTCTCCTCAGCTTTATCCTCTGCCGTTTCTTCGCGACTTGAGCTCACTGGGGTTGACCCGAGTCATGTGCATGGAAGCGTTGGCCGTGCGAGAGGACCGACGCAAGACCTCCAATTCAACTAACGGCCAAGTCGTCGATCCGGTGCCGCTGGCCGCATGGACCATCGACATGGGTCTATGTTTTGCGTCTCACGAGTCTCCGCATCCCGCCTTAAGTGCCGTCATCGCTTGCACCCGAGACTCTCGATCCGTCCATCAGCTCGCCTCTTCACTGGGCTACCGCAGTACGCCCTACCGCACACAGGTGCAAGGCGAGGCTTCCTCACTGATGTACTGGCCGGTGCCTCGGCTTCGCCCTCGTGAACCGCAGATTCCAGAACTTTTGCAAGGCGCCGCTTGGCCCATGAAGTGGCCGGTGTCGATCAGCGCTCTCTGGAAGTCCGAGGACCGCGCGGCCTGAAAGCTTCACCAAACTCTCCCGTCTATAGAAATGGAGATCCACAATGAAACACAATTCTCGGCCTCAACCCACCACGTCCAACATGACATCTCAGCAATTGGAGCAAGAGTTTCTCCAGCGCATTCACGTCGCCAAGAATCAGCTGGAAAGTCTGCCGTGGGAGCGAAGCGAAGTGTATTGGTCATGGCTTTCACAGACCTCCCACTTTGTCGACTGGACCACGCGCTTGATCACATTGGCAGCGGGTAGCTGCACACTCGCACCGGCTTCGTCCGACTTTCATCAGTTCTTAGTTTTGCATCTGCGTGAAGAGTTCAATCACGATCTGATCGCCAAGCAAGACTTGGCTTTGCTGAAGAAACGCGATCCTCGACTCCCGGAAATTCGCCAAGCCGAGTTCGAAGTGACTTTCAATTTTCATCAAAGCTTACGCCGAAGATTGATGATGGATCTGCCCTATGGCGAATTCGCACTGCTTGGCCGCATGTTGTTTCTTGAAGGACTGGCGGCCAAGTTCGGGCCGCAATTGGCGGCCCTCGTGTCCCGGCATCACGGTGAAGAGTGCGGCCGCTTCATCGCCCTACACGGCGAAGCCGATCAAGAGCATCTTCAAGAAGATTTGGCAAAACTCAAAGACTTAGAGCCCGCACAACTCGACATCATCCGCGGCGAGTTGCTTCGTACGACAGAAAACTATTTGGCGATCACGCTCGAATGGCGCGAGTTCGCACAGCGTGGACTTCAGATCGACGAAAAGGCGTCCGGCAAGAAAGCCGGATAGTCGGCGGAGTCCAATTCGAGTCTCACGCTGCCGAGCACGGCAGCGACGCGACCTTGCCGATCAAAAATCGGGCTCATCACTCGTTGCTCAATCTCACCTTGAAGGTGACGTCGGCTTTGCGCTTCGCGAGCTCGACTCTTCCCTGCAGCCGACATCTTTCCTGTGGCTTGTGCGCCACTAAAGATCGCGCCGATCTCCGACATCAAGACTTGCGTGGAGGCTTCGCTTCGCTCAAAGAGCTGAGGCAAGGGAATATGAAGGAGTTCTTCGATCGAATATGACGAAACTTCGAAGAATCTTAGGTTTCGAAAAATCTGGCGCATTTGGGTGTCGTAAATCTCCACCACTTCGTGCTCGCCCAAAAGTTCAAACAAATTGGAAGGCGGACGCATATCGAAGGCCGCGAGCGTTCGCCACAGGAGCGATCCCTCTCGCTTCAATGACCCGAGCTTTTGCCCCTGAGCCACAACTTCTCTGGCGTGTTGAACGTACTGGCTGAAGAAGCTGACTCGCTCGTGAAAGCCGAGCAAGTTGCTGTGTGCAACCTCATGCATGAACGCGAAAGCACTCTGTCCCTTCGTCTCATCCCAACGATGCGTGATCACGCCTTCAAGTTGCATGAGCTGACGAAACTCGGCGATCTCGTCAAGATGTGTGGCAATTGTCGAAGCAAGCTTCCCATCATGGTCAACATCAAGGCTGCGAAATTGAATCGCG
Source organism: Bdellovibrionaceae bacterium UBA2339 (assembly GCA_002344785.1). Classification (GTDB taxonomy): domain Bacteria; phylum Bdellovibrionota; class Bdellovibrionia; order Bdellovibrionales; family JAMPXM01; genus UBA2339. The sequence continues at coordinate 24,835 of DDUL01000009.1, read as the reverse complement.
GATTGAAGATAATCTCGACTTTCCATAGGCTCCTTCTGGGTCCAATTCATCGATCGCTCGTCGACGACTCAACGATCTCCGTTGCTCAGAATCTTGGCCGCATAGCCGCGTCAGTTACGTTCAGTCACGTTCAGTTACTTCTCATTTGCGACTCGTTGGCGACAACTCAACTGTGTCATTTTCGGTCAAGTTCTGGCTCAAAAGCCTCACGAACTGGGTGAATGCTTATTTCTTGGTCTACACTGCCTCAGAATGCGAATTCAACCCCTGAAGCATTAACCTAATATTCAAACAAGCACGACAATTTCTGAGAGATACTGTCTCAGATGTCAGTGGCACGTCAGCAGATCCAAGACATCATCGATCGGTGGGCTGTGACCCTCGAGCCGATCGATGATCTAAGTTATGGGCTTTACGCGAATCTCCCCGGTGGGACTCGCGTTCTATTGCTTGTTTGGTCGAATTTCAGCCGCATCAACGCCGCCAACGACTTCATCGATCTCTATTTAAAGGAGACGAATCCTGAGTTGGCCTCGCGCCTTCTGGATGACATTGAAGTCCTCGTCAAAGGTCTGGATGACCTCGACGCGTTTCGCTTTGGCTGAGCCCGCTGGGCGAATCATGAATTCGCTTCACCGCGACACCAAATCCCCTATATGAAAACTGAACCTCGAAGCTGAGCGAAACGGCGTGGCTTTAGTCCGGTTTTTCTCAAATTGGGAAAAATCTGCGACTTAAACCTCAAGCCTCAGAATGAGACGCCGATAGGTAATTCAGGTACGGAACCCTGGTTTGAACATGATGTTCGAACCCCACCGTCAAGGAAGACGGTTGGTTCTCAAGGAGGAGGATGTATGGGTCTTCGGATCAATACAAACGTGGCCTCACTGAACGCCCAACGAAACTTGTTGGGAACGAAGTGGGGATTGGACAAGAGCCTTGAACGCTTGTCCTCTGGCTACCGAATCAATCGGGCCGGAGACGACGCAGCGGGATTGGCAATTAGTGAAAACCTGCGGGCACAGATCCGGGGTCTCAAACAGGCGTCACGCAACGCTCAGGACGGTGTCTCACTCGTCCAAGTTGCGGAAGGCGGACTGAACGAGATTTCGAGCATCATGATTCGCCTGCGCGAACTTGCAGTACAAGCTGCTTCGGACACGATCGGTCCGGTCGAGCGTCAGTTCCTTAACGTGGAATATGACCAGCTCGTCTCCGAAATCGATCGAATCGCCGACGGCACAGAGTTCAACGGAACTCAACTGCTCAGCGGAACGGGGTCAGTTCTCGATTTCCAAGTTGGAACTCGAAACGATCCAAATATCGACCGCCTCACGTTCGATGCATCGAAAGCTGACGCCAATAGCGCAGCTCTCGGCATCAACCTGACCAGCGTTGCCGATAAGGCGTCCGCGCAGAACAGCTTGTCTGCAATCGATGCTGCGATTGTCAGTGTGTCCGCGATGCGCGCCGACTTCGGTGCGATCCAGAACCGCTTACAGTCGACAATTGGTAACTTAGCTGTCTCGGTCGAGAACTTGTCAGCAGCGAACTCGCGAATTCGCGATGTGGATGTCGCTGAGGAAACCGCAGAGCTCACGCGCAACAACATCTTGTTGCAAGCGGGCACTTCGGTCCTCGCCCAAGCGAACCAAACATCCAACACAGCGCTTTCGCTCTTGAACCGCACGTTCCAAGGCTGACGAACTCTGACTCCCGTGACTTCGCTTGAGTTCTAACGTCGAGAGACGTCAGCTTGAGTGAGAATACACCTGGACGAAGGCGAACGCTTTCTTCCGGCGTGACCGACGAATCTGTTTCCTGCTTTTGGGGAGGGAGGATCTAACTCCTTCCTCCCCATTTATTCAGTTCGATATCAGAGATTCGCTCTCCGATATCTGGGAACCGACTGGCTCCCCCTTCGCGCCTCGTCGCCGTCGACGATGGAATGCGCCCGCACGCTGTCGCGTGCTTCGTCCTCGCAATTTCCAAATCACTCGGCACCCTAGACCTCAACTGGACTCAAAAACACTTTCGAAAATTCCGATCCAGCTATGGGGGTGTCCATGGTGGACACGTAAACCCCAGTAAACAAACGACGCATGAAGTGTCGTTCAGCCAAGGTTGGCACCGATCAAGGAGGATCTGATGAAACAAGGAGGATAGGATGGGTTTACGTATTGCGACCAATGTGGCGTCGTTGAACGCTCAAAAAAGCTTGGTCGGAACGCAACGCTCGGCGAACCAGAGCTTGGCTCGATTGAGCTCAGGCTATCGAATCAACCAAGCGGCGGACGATGCCGCGGGACTCGCGATCAGCGAGAACTTGAAGGGTCAGATTCGCGGTCTTCGCCAAGCGAACCGCAACGCGAACGACGGTATTTCGCTCGTGCAAGTCGCCGAAGGTGGCTTGAACGAAGTCTCGAATATGTTGATTCGCCTTCGCGAGCTCGCAGTGCAGGCGTCGTCCGATACGATTGGCGATACAGAACGTAAGTTCCTGGACGTGGAATATCAGCAGCTCAAGTCCGAAATTCAGCGGATCACCGAGGTGACACGCTTCAACGGACGCGACCTGCTCAACGGAACGGGCGGACTGATCGACATCCAAGTTGGAACGTACAACGATCCCTTCAAGGATCGCATCTCGTTCAATGCTTCGGCAGCGAACGCCAGCCTCGACGCTCTCGGCATGACCGCTGAGCAAGTGGGTTCGAAGGAAGGTGCACAAGTCAGCATGGACGTGATTGACCGAGCCTTGGTGTCGGTGAATGCGATTCGCGCCAACTTCGGTGCGATGCAAAACCGACTGCAGTCGACGATTCAAAACTTGGCTGTGGCCGATGAAAACTTGTCTGCCGCGAACTCGCGAATCCGCGACACAGATGTCGCCGCGGAAAGCGCCGAGCTCGTCCGCAACAACATCCTCATGCAAGCCGGCGTGAGCGTGTTGGGACAGGCGAATAACATGCAACAAATCGCGTTGAAGCTCCTGGGCTGAAACGCGATGAACTGAAATAGATCGCGTTGAAGCTCTTGGGCTGAAACGCGATGAGTTGAAGCCACAGACTTTGCTGAGAGGGCCTGATCTCGGGCCCTCTCTTTCCCCTGCCACAAGTCACGGATCGACTTGCCGGCCATCAAAATCCAAGTCCCGAAACATGGGGACTTGAACGGAAAGGAATCCGAAATATGTCGAACACAATGAGTGAATGGTCCATGAGCTTAGTTTGGGTTTGCGCTACGGCTGCTGTGTGGATTTTTGGACTTGGCCTCAGCTGACCCAGACTCTTCGCCCTACCGCAAGATCAAAATTCACGTCTCAAGCTGAGACACCATGCGCTTTCAGGTGAATTGAACTTGAGGATGAAAGTCTCAAGTCTTTGAGATCTCGCCGATGAGGTTGAAGACAATTAAAATAGAAGGCTGCGATCGGAAGGTCGCATTGGGGGATTTGTAGTGGTGGCGCCCCGTTGGTCCAAGGTGAACTCGGACTGGATTCGCAATTCCGCGATGGCCGTGGTCAGCGTTTCGCTGGTCGTTGGACTTGTGTTCCTTTTTCAGAATTGCGCCGGTCAGTTTCAGATCGACGAAGAGTCCTACGCGGACCTCGCCTCACTTTCTCAATCGCGACAAGGTTCTCAGCCTGGCGTACCTCTCGATCAAGTTGGTGGTGGTGGAACACCTCGCCCTAGCCCCACAAGTTCACCAGGCAGCACAAGCACACCCAGCCCAACACCTGGCCCAACACCCAATGGACAAACACCCACGCCAACTCCCAGCATGACGCCTTCCGCGAGCGCCACGCCTTCGCCGACGCCCGCACAAGTCTCCGACTATGAACGCAACATCGGCCCAGTGGTCGCCGCGAAGTGCTTGCAGTGTCATAGCGCCACACTCGCATCCGGCGGCTACAATTTCGCTAACTCCAATTTGGTCGCGGCCAGTGGCTCCGCCATGCTTTCGGCGATCGACGGCGGTCGCATGCCGCCATCTGGATCCACACCGATCAGTACGGCCGAACGAAATCTTCTCGCCAATTGGCTCGCAACGAAAACTGTGAATGGCGTTCCCATTCCTGGCGAGCAAAACATTCCGACTCGCGCGTACACACCTCCCACACCGACACCATCCAGTTCACCGACGCCAACTCCGACAGCGACCGCCACACCGACGGCAACGCCGGGTCCAGGACAGAGCGTCTTTGAACTGAGTGTGGGGCCAGCACTCAAGAATCGTTGTCTGCAATGTCACAGCTCCGGAAGAATTGCCGCCAATCTCGATTTCAGCAATTCCAACAACGTCGCTGCGCTGGGTGTGAACATGTTGAGCGCCGTTGACGGTGGACGAATGCCGCCTTGGGCGATCGATCAATCTGGAACTTGCGGCAGCTTCCATGGCGACATGCGCATGAGTTCCAGTGAGCGCGCCGCACTCTCTTCTTGGCTGACCATGAAAACTGTGAACGGCGTTCCCGTTCGCGGCGAAGAAAACCGTAGCCTGGCTCCGTCGAGCCTGCCTTCACTGCAGCCCAACGGCTCAGACATCAAGTCCCTCAGCATGAAGGCTCCCTATCGACCTAGTCCGCCCAGCGGCAGCGTCGATGAGTATCGATGCTTCGTGATTGATCCGTTGGATCTTCAAGACAAGCACATCACAGCTTTTGAAGTGAAGCCGGGCAATCGCTTGCTCGTCCATCACGTCATTTTGTACATGCCGACTTCACAGCAAGCCGAGTTGGATGCCGTTGCCAAGACTCAAGGACGCCCCGATGCCTCTTACCCTTGTCATGGCGGCATCGACGTGCCCGCCGTGCCTTTGGTGATTTGGGCGCCGGGAACTGGAGTTGAGTACTTGCCGCAAGGCACGGGCTTGAAAGTCACAGGCAACCGCAAGCTCGTGATGCAGATGCATTACAACAATTCGCAAGCGCCGGGCGCACAAGATCAGAGTCAAATCGTGGTGAAGACGGCGACTTCAGCTGTCGCATCCGCCGAGTGGGTGGCGTACGAGGCCAACGGCACGGCACTTCCCGCGCTGAGCGACAACATTGTTCGCGAGCGTACTCAGGCCGCGCATGTGCCCTCGACGAACACCAAGATCCACGGCTACATGCCTCACATGCACAATCACGGAAAGCGCATTCAGATCTCCAAAATCAGCGGCGGCGCGGAGACCTGCTTGGCTCGAGTCAATCGCTTCGACTTCAATTGGCAATTCAATTACTTCTCGACCTCGCCGACGAATCTTGCCAGCGCTGATCAAATCAAAGTTCGCTGCGAGTACTCGACCAACAACCCACGTTCGACCACGCCGGTTCAGTTTGGCGAAAACACCAATCAAGAGATGTGTTTCGTATTCGCCTATCAGACTTCTGCCCCGCCGCCGGCGACCGACTACGCCTTCCAACTCATCGAAGATTCTGGCCCCATCACGGCGCGAAGCATTCGCGTGCGCGCGCGAGTTTCACCTTCGCACGTCGGCCAAGAAGGTCGAGTCTTCATTGCCGTGAAGATTGGCACATCCTTCTATTACATGCGCGCCGATGGACAGTTCATCGCTGTGCCCAATTTCGATTCGCCACTTCCCGCTTACTTTGCTGGCGCCTTGCCTGCGGAAGTCAACGCGACGCTCGCCCAACAAGCCGACCTCACTGGAATTCTGGGTGCAGAAATCTATGTCGGTTACGGGTTAGGAGCGGACGCGCAAGCCACACCCGAACATCTTGCCGCGGGTCGCTTCGCAAAAGTTCTCACGATCGGTTCAACGCCGACGATGTCGACTCCGGGAACCGGCACGCCGACACCCACTGCGACGCCATCCCCAACGCCGTCGCCATCGCCTAGCCCCACGCCTTCAGCGACTCCGTCACCGGCGAGTTACAGCGTGGCCTCGGTCAGCGGCCCCATCACGGCTCGAAATCTTAGCTTGCGCGTGCAACCGCGATCGGATCATCGAGGCATGAGTGGCCGCATCTACGTGATGGCTTTCATCGGCGGCAAAATGTACTACATGGACGAAAATCGAAATTTCTCAGAGATCCAAGATCCCGCCACACAGACTGTTCCGGTCGCTCAGCGCGTGACACTCGGTCTTGTCCACGACGTCGTCGTCACACAGCAGTCCGATCTCTCCACACTCACAGGAAATACCGTGTACATCGGCTACGGCGTCGGCGCGACCGACAACGAGGCCAAACTTCAAATGCTCAACAGCGGTCAGTATGCGCCTGTCTACACCATTGCTCCTTAAGGCCCTCGTGTTGCTCAATCTCCTCGTGGTGAATACTGAGGCGACCGAGGCCTCTGGCCCCTCCGTCATCATTTGGCAACAGAAGGCCTGGGTCTCGCACCGTGGTGAGAACTTGAGTCTGCACGATTCACTCGTCAAATCTCCTGACGGAGTCTGGGTGGCCTTAGCCTACTCGAGTTGTCCAACGCTTTGCCCGCTGACGGGACAAAGACTCAAATCCTTGGATGATGAGCTGCAGACGCAAAAGCTGCAGTTGCCGATGATCTTGATCTCAATTGATCCAGATCAAGAAACTCCAAAGAGCCTGAGAGAGTGGATGCAAAAGCAGGGTGTGCTTCGCGATCATTGGACGTTTCTGAAATCCAATCTCGAGCTCACGCGAAAGTTGGCCGGCGCGATACAACAAGGCTTCGGCGATCACAAAAGTGAAACACATCTTTCCCATACGAGTCGTCTCACTTGGATTAAACTTCGCTCGAAGGCTTTCTCTGCGTCGAATTTGAATCGCAAAAACGCCGCGGCATCCCCTTCACCAGGCCACACCAAGCCGTCGCAAGATGAAACTTTGATTGAGATCTTGGGCGATGTGGAAATACTGGGCGGCACCACGGCCGACTTCATCAAGCGCGGGTTGCAATTGCGTCAGTCGAAGCCCTCATCGCCGAAAGCCGCTGAGCCTCCACACTCTCCATGAGCCGATCGGCACGCTTCACTTCGGACTGAGCCGCCAACATCGCCACGCGGATCCAAAACCGAGGAAGCAATAGAATTCCGCGCTCCGTGGTGAACTGCAAATCCATGGCATTGAGTCGAGCGAAAGCCCAGGCCTCAATGCGACTCCACTTCCGCAACACCAACTCCAGCTCTCGCGCTGATATTTCACAGCGCCCCAGAATGGATCGGCAATAGCCCTGATGACGGACTTCATCGTCGGCAATGGACTTTAAGATTCTAGCGCCAGTTTCATTGCCATTCTCGCGAAAGGCTTGTGCGAAGAGGTTGAGATTGTGAGCGGTACGAACCTCGATGGCCAATAGTGCCGAGTAGAACTCGGCCACATCTTGATCCGAATCGATGCGGGCCTTGCGAATCGGCGCCAAGCGCTCGCCCAGAAGTGGAACAAAGCTCATCGATTCAGGCAATTGCGCTTCCTGCGGATTCACCAGCAAGCGAGCGATTTCGCCCTCGAGCATAGCGACGTGACGTGTTTCATCCTCGCGATGAATTCGAGCAAGTTTCGCACGACCCTCGTCTTGCCAGACTCTCTCCATATATTCCGCAACCGCATCAAAGAGAGGAATCTCACCTTCGCTCTCGGCGTTGGCGAGATGTTGAAGCAAATGCGCCTGGCCTCGGGCCGTTCGCGCAACCCGACGCAAAAAGAACAAGGTCACACGATCACGCAACCCAGCTTCGAATCGCCGCAATGTGCTCATGTTATTCATCGCGCTCATCGTGTTCATCGCGTTCATCGCGTTCACCTCGTCCGCCCGGTTCCATGCGGTGTTCCGCGATCAGCCAACCAGCCGACGCGTCGGAAAATCGCCTCAGACTCGTGCTTACGTTCGCCCGCCTCGCTGTGCAAGCGAATCTCAGCTTTGACCTCAGGATGAGGAACCCGCTGCAAACAAAGCATTTCATAGCCTGCGAACTGGCCGCGTCGTTCGCCCTCAGTCTCAAGATCAACGATGAGCGCTCCAAAGTTCATCGTCGGCCAACTCCACTGCACGCCAAGCCAATTTCCAATGCCGTAGGCCGCCAATGCTTTCGCTGGGGTTCGATCAATCCACTCCAAGGGCTGAGCGACATGCCCATGATGCCCGACAATCAATCGCACATCTTGCTCAGCCCACTCACGCGCCCAAGCTCGTTGCTCCGCAGTTGGAAAATATCGGAACTCTAATCCCCAGTGCGGCAAGGCGATGCGCGCCAAGTGCGGCACTTTCGGCGGCGCACCACCTCGAAGCCGATTCGGTCGCCAAGCTGACTTGCCCTCTCCGGATCCGAGTGGATGATTTTCCCATTGCGTCCACGCCTGAATCGCCAGCTTTTCGTGCGCCACACGAATCAGATCCCAATCCTTCAACCCCACAACTTGCGCGCCCAAACTTTCGAGAGTCGCCGCCGTTCGCCGAACACCGTCCTCGCCAAAATCACCCGCGTGATTGTTGGCTAAACTCCAGACCCAGCGATCCGCCGGCACCGAGGTCGCCGCCATGACTTGCTCAATGTATTCACGCGCCATCGCATATCGAATGGTGAACAGCGGTCGGCGCGTCACACGCTCGTGAAGCACAGGACCTTCGCAGTTCGCTAAGATCAAGTCGGCGCTGCGAAGGCGTTCACGAAGTGCAGCCGACACTCTTGGCACCCACTCTCTGTGCGTGCGCATCACATCACCTAAGAAAATCAATCGGACCGCGGATCGCGGCTCAAAAAACGAACGACTCGCTGGAGCCTGAGGCATCTCAGTCTCTTCACCAAGTACTGGCCAAGTCTGCCGCCATAGCCAGAGCAAGCGCTCACTCAGTGGATACTGATTGAACATGCAACCCCCGGCCTGACCACTTTGCGAACATTGAAATGAGCGCGAGACCAACATGCCAAAGCGAGGCCCACGCCGCCCACACGACCAAACTCGAATCTGAATTTCCCGATGTCTTATTCAAGATCAGGAGAGCGAGTCCCATGAGCCAAGCGCCTCGCGCCCACTCCCAAAACCAAAATTTGCGTGAAGCATCCAGCGCCTCACCGACGGATTGCAGGCCCAACAAAATGTAGCCGGCCATGCCAACCAAAAGCACGCCCTCAGGGCGCGGGTTGAGATAGTACAAGAAGAAGAACGCCAACACCAATGGCATGAGCGCCATGAACGTCAAACGCCAGTCGGGTTGCGGCCAAGATCTTTGCGCGTCCTGCCGATCGCGCAGGACAATGGCCTCGATCGGATTCTGGTCAAGTTGCGCCTGCAAATTTTCCGGAGACATCAGCCACACACTGAGCCAAACACGAAGCGCACGGAGAGGTTCATCCCACCCGACACGCGAGGCGAAGACGCGTGCAATGCGCCACATTCTTCGATACTCGTCCGCGACAGCGCGAAGCGGATTGGCCGTCAGCAGTCGATGTCGAGCCCCGTAAGTGGGCTCTGCGGACTCGGGCACAAAACTTCCAAACAGCTTGTCCCAGACGATGAAGAACGCGCCAAAGTTTCGATCCAAATATTGCGACTCCTGACCGTGATGCACGCGATGATGCGAAGGCGTGTTGAACGCGACCCCAAGAATTCGCCATACACGAGAGTCGCCCGAGGCCGCGCGCGTGTGCACTAAGAGCTGCAAGCTATTCATCAAGCCGTTGGCGACAAAGAACGGAAGCGCCGGAACTCCCAGCAAAATAGCCGGCAGATAAAATGGCGCCGAGAACACCAGCGCCTGCAAGGGCGCCGTGCGCAAGCCCACACTGAAATTCATTTCTTCGGATTGGTGATGCACCACATGCGCGGCCCACAAAAAACCGACGCGGTGATGGGCGCGATGCAAAAAGTAGTAGAGGAAATCTGAAATCACAAATGCCGCGGGCCACACCCATATCGAATCCGTCGACCACACCCATGGCACCCAAGAAGAAAGTTCGGAGTAAGCCCAAAACAAGAATGCGAAGTTGAAAACCAAGATGAGGCGTTCCAATAAGCCCGTCAGCGCGTTCGCCAAAGTTGCACGCGCCGTCATGACCTTCAATCCGCGTCGATGGGCCCAAAGGGCTTCCGCGGCGAGGATCACAAAGAAAAATGGAATGGCGTAGGCGACCACATTGCCCATGGGCTCACTCTAGCCCGCTCTGAGACTCACGCAAGACCAAGAATGCGGCGTTCATTTTCGTATGTAGTTTCGAAACGCAGCCAGGCCCAAAAACACCGCCAAGCTGTAGAAAATCGCCGACCAAATCGGGATTCCCAACACCAAGCCCGAGGCCGCCGCCGGCAAGAACATCAGGGCGCTACCTGACAAAATCAGGCTGCCAATGACAAGTCCCAAAAAGATCAAATTGGACGAGGCCTCAAGCGAGGTCTTGAGCTCTTCAAGTTCAACCAAGCTCAAGCGAAACGCGAAGTCGGGGTGATTGATCTTCCTGACGAATTGCCGCAACTCGCGAGGCAACGACTTCAACAGCGCCAAGCTGTCGCGACCCACCCGAAGCGCATCGTCGCGCAAACGCAAAGGATCAGTTTTGGACTTCACCAACTCATCGGCGAACTCGAGCGCGTGAGGAAGCAGATCAAACTCGCGGTTGATCACGCGCCCCATGCCTTCCACCGTCACGATGGACTTGAAAAACAACAGCAATTCGCTGGGCAACACCAGCCCGTGTTTAGCCGAAATCGCCGTCGTTCGCATGAGCAGTCGCCCGAGATCCACATTGCGAAGATTCAAACCAAAGTGAGGCGCCAAAACATCTTGCAGCTCACGCGCAAACTCATCGATATCGACTTTATCGGTGTAGGGCGCGATCTCGATGTACTCGTAGGCCAGGCGTTCATAGTCTTCCGTGTAGAGCGCCAAAAACAAATTGGCGATGGTGTCGCGGACTCGGCGATTCAACCGTCCCACGATGCCGAAGTCGATCAAGCCGATGCGCTGATCCGGCAAAATGAACAAGTTCCCCGCATGCAAATCGCCATGGAAGAATCCATGCACAAACACTTGGCGGAAATAGCACTTCACGCCGATGCGCATGACTGCATCTCGATCCACGCCGCTTTGTCGCAACGACTCGGGGTTCGACAATGGCACGCCCTGCAGGGCTTCCATCACCAAGACTTTGGGGCCTGAAAATTCGGTGTACACGATCGGAATCTTAACCGTTGGATCGTCGCGGAAGTTTTGTTGAAACCGTCGAATGTTGTTGGCCTCAACGGAGAAATTCGTTTCGAGCTCCAAGGACTTCGCGAATTCATCGACAATGCCCAGAGGATTAAAGGCCGCAGCCTCTGGCAAAAAGCGATGCAGGCGTTCCGCGATGAATTCCAGTACACCTAAGTCATTGCGGACGACTTCGCTGATCCCTGGTCGCTGAACTTTGACGACGACGGACTGACCGCTGCGAAGTTTGGCCCGATACACCTGCGCAATACTCGCAGCGCCAATCGGAGTTTCGTCGATGTGATCAAAGACCTCACTGAGATCGCGACCGAAATGCGCCGTCAGAGTACCGCGCATCTTTTCAAACGGCAGCGCACTCACTTGATCATGTAGGCGTTTAAATTCTTCGACCCAATCTTCGGGCACCAAATCTGGGCGAGTCGCCAAGAGTTGACCCAACTTCACGAAGGTCGGACCCAACTCTTCAAACGCCATCCGCATGCGTTCGGCTGTGGTGTATTGATCGGGGTCGATGCCGCTGAGGCGTTCGACGAGAAAGCGCCCAAGACGAAGGCGCTCAGCAATGTTTTGAAATCCGTATCGAGCAAAGACGCTGACGATGACGCGGAGGCGAGCCGCATTGCGAAGTGCCGAACTCACATGCCGACGTCGTCGTCGCTTCACGCTCATCGCTTGGAACTACCTTTGTTATTCTTCGAGCCAGATCCGGACTTTTTCGCGACCGCGCGACGCCCGCTGAGGCCGCCCTTTTGCGCCTTTCGAGCTGACTTACTGCCAGATCGACGCGCCGACTCGGTTTCTTTGCGCGAGGGTTTACCCTGCTTGTTACCTTTACGTTGCTCCGAACGCGATTTCGAAGCGCTACCTCGTTGTGCGGCCATATCCCGGTCTCCCTTCCACGGTCTTGCCGATGCCTGTGGGCCTTGCGACGAGCCGGGGCCGCGCTGAGCGGCCTTGCGATTCTCGCGCGCAATTTCAACTTGCGTCGGGTCACTCATGAGTTCTCGTTCCAATGCTTCGACATCATCGTCGTTGGCCAACTCCGCTTCGCTCGCCAACGCGAAATCAATTTTGCCCGTCGACACATCCGCGGCGAGAACTTCGACGCGCAGATGATCACCCAGCTTAAAGACGCGACCTGTGCGGCGTCCGAACAAACGCATCGACGGCTCGTCAAAGACCCAGCGGTCATTGCCGAGCGATTCCAAACGAAGCAAGCCGTCGACCTCGAAATCCCGCAGCGTCACGAACAATCCGAACTTGGTGACGGAGGTGATCGCGCCCTCCAAAGTTTCACCGATGTAGCGACGAATGAAGCGCGCCTTCTTGATCGACAGCACCTGCCGTTCAGCTTTAACAGCGCGTTGCTCGCAAGCCGACAGATGTTGAGCGGCCGCGGCGATTTCTTCGCGCTCCATACCTTGATTGCGATAGCGATCGACAAGCACAGCCTTGATCAAACGATGTGCGATCAAGTCCGGATAACGACGAATCGGCGAGGTGAAGTGCGAATAATGCGAAAACCCTAGGCCAAAGTGGCCGATGTTCTCTTCAGAATACTGCGCTTGCGACATTGCCCGCAGCGCGAGCATGTTGAGCACTTGGCCGCCCGGCTTTTGTGAGGCGACCTGCAGGGCTTTTGTCATGCGCTTTTGCAAATCGTGACCGTGCAGCCCCTTCACTTTTCCAGACGGCCCCAGCAAATTCCACATCATGCGCTCGAGCGTCTTGATCTTCTCAAGATCCGGCTCATCGTGAACGCGATAAATTCCGTGCAGCCTTTGATCCTCAAAGAAGCGTGCCGTGCACACATTGGTGATGAGCATCAGCTCCTCGATCAAGCGATGAGCGAACAGTCGCGTGCTGCGCACAATGTCCGTCGTTTCGCCAGAGTCATCGACCACAACCTGCGTCTCCGGAAGCTCCAAATCCAGCGAGCCTTCGCGAAAACGTTTCGCCATCAAAATCTTCGCGAGGTCGCCGCAGCGTTTGATGTTCGCCACCACCTTCGGCAAAGACCGCATGCGATCGTTGAGCTCGTCGTCGAGCACCTCTTGCGCTTCGCCGTAGGTCACTCGAGCCTGAGAACGCATGACGCCTTCAAAGAAACGATAATTGCGGATCACGCCTTGCCAATCGAGTTGAATTTCACAAGCAAAGCAGAGTCGATCCACTTCAGGTTTCAAGGAGCACAATTCGTTGGAGAGCTCCTCCGGCAACATCGGCACGACGTGATTCGGGAAGTAAACGCTGGTGCCGCGCAGGTACGCATCTTCGTCGATCGCCGACCCCGGCTTCACGTAGTGCGAGACATCCGCGATCGCAACGATGAGTCGGAAACCGTTCGTCGTGGGCTCGACATAAACCGCGTCGTCAAAGTCGCGAGCGGTCGCACCATCGATGGTGATCAAGGACAGATCGCGCAGATCCTCACGACCCACACAATCTTCCTTGCGAACTTCCGTACCCAGCGCGACGGCTTCGCGCTGCGCCTGCAATGAAAACTCATCGGGAATGTGGCGCTCATGAATCACGCGAATGATGTCGTTGAGAGGATCTTCGACATCGCCAAGAATGCGAACCACGCGACCTGTGAGCGGACGATCTTGCGAGGCGTACTCGAGAATTTCGACGGCAACCCAGTCGCCTTCTTGCGCGCCCATCGAGTCCTCCGTGAGGACTCGCAAATCCATACCCCAACCGCGACCATCATCTTGAATCACGCCGTAGCGTCGATCGACGGGCAAGTAGCGCCCCACCACGCGCGCGTGCGCTCGCGACAAGATTCGCTTCACTTCACCAAACAGGCGCTCGCCGCGATCGCCGCCATCTTTGGGGCGCGAGCGAAACACTTCGACTTCGACTCGGTCATTGCTCATGACACCCGACATGTACTGCCGAGAAATGTAGACATCTGGAACCGAAGCGTCGTCTGGAAGCAAAAAACCAAAACCATCTGGATGTCGCTTCACCGTGCCGGTCACAAACAACCGCTGACCTTCGCGGCGCGCTTCTTTCTTGATCACTTTCGCGCCCGCCGTCGCTGAACCCGCACCCGGCTTCAGTGGCGTCGGCCCACCCGTGAGGGATTCCGAAGTTGTCGGTAAGCCCGAGCCAATACTGCGCGCCCTCGGCCAACCCGGATCCACAGGTGTGCGAGTCCCACCGCTCACCACATCGCGCGCGACCTCAGAAGGCGTGACCTTCGAGGAAATCTCGACAGGAGGCTTGAACATGGGTTTCAAAGTTTGCGGTTGAGGCCGAGACTCCACGCGAGGTCCCACGGGACTGCTCGCTTCTTTCTTGGGCTGACTCGCCGGCATGGAAGCCGGAAAACTCATCAACGGCTTGTACTCAATGGACCTCTTGGGCAGACCCGCCGCTAACGCGCCGCCCCCCGAAGGCCGAGGCGACTCACCTCGGGGCGAAGAAAAGTCGGCACGAGGCCAACCCGAGCGCGAGGCCGCGCCACCCAACACATCACGCAACGAACGGCCATTGTTGATCTCGCGCTGTGAATCTCGCGACGAATCGCGATCTTCGCGGCGCGAATTCGACTTTGGCCCATTCGACGGACCCGGTTGATAAGAATTTTTGCGAGTCCCACGTCCCCGTCCCATAGCGAGACGCTAACACTCCCCCGAGTCGTTTCCAAGCCAGGCATAGTCTTAAGCGCACTTCCCGACACAGCGGCTCGCGGCATTTCCTCGTGACCTGGACCGGAAGGTTTTGCTAGAGCTGAGGCTTCTGAAATCGAGCCCCGGTGGCGGAACTGGTAGACGCGTAAGATTCAGGTTCTTATGACCGTAAGGTTGTGGAGGTTCAAGTCCTCTCCGGGGCACCATCAAAAAACGAGAGCCAGGCTTGCCCTGGCTTTTGTTTTTTGAGGGTCGAGAGAGGACTTGAAGCGAGTGAGCCGGCCCGCAGTGCGGGCTGAGCGAGCCGGATGCGAGCGAAAGGCGCATGTTGTGGCCAAGACTTGATGCGGCTTGGCCGACTTCGCTCACCAAGTGCTAACTAGATGTATGTCTCGATCACCGAACAGCTCTCACGATTCTTGCGCTTCATCGACTGAGTCTTGCACGGATGCAAAGTCCCACAATCATCATGTCCAAGACGAGGCCCACGCTCACACTCACCACCACGATCACTCGCACAAGCATGATGTCGATCACCACCACCATCATCATCACCATCATGGGCTGGAGCATTCCCAACTGCAGCGCAGTTTCTACTTTGGCATCGGACTCAATCTCGCCTATGTGATCTTCGAATTCGGCATGGGCTGGTTCACCAACTCCGTCGCCCTGCTGGCCGATGCGGGCCATAATCTCCAAGATGTTTTGAGCTTGGCGATGTCAGCCTTCGCCTTGAAGTTCGCCGAACGGCCCGCGACCTCGGCCCTCACCTATGGCTACAAAAAATTGACGATTCTCTCGGCCCTCGCGGGCGCCATCTTGCTGACGGGCACTTGTGGCGCGATTGCTTGGGAGGCGATCAGCCGACTGCGCCAACCGCCTGAAGTTCTCGGCCACACCGTGATGTGGGTCGCGCTCGTTGGCGTGGTGATCAACATCAGCTCAGCTCTATTTTTTGTGCGCCATACGCACGAGCTCAACGCTCGCAGTGCGCTCATTCACTTGCTCGGCGACGCCGCCATTTCACTCGCTGTCGCGGGATCTGGATTCGCCATCGCGCAAGGCATCGGCTCTTGGCTCGATCCTGCATTGAGCCTTTTGGTGGCGGCGGTGATTTTCTATAGCGCTTGGCGACTGCTGCGCACATCTCTGCTCATGGCGATGGATGGCGTGCCCCATCATCTCAAGCCCGATGAAATCAAAGCTTCACTGCAACAAATCGAAGGCGTGGACGATGTTCACCACATGCACGTGTGGTCAATCTCAACGACAGAAACCGCACTGACCGCCCACGTCCGCACAAGAGCGAACGCCAACAACCAGTTGTTGGCGAAGATTCACACCCACCTCCGCGAGAAGTTCAAAATCTCGCATAGCACGATCCAAATTGAGGTGGCCGGATCGGGCGAGGCCTCGGGCCCCACCTAACTCGAGATCGACAACGTCTTGACGTTCATTCGCTAGCGCGACGAAGCGCCGTTTCGGCGCAACACGCTACGAGGTCAGTTCACGAGAGCAGCGCCAATTGCACCACGAATCGAGTATGCGGTGACTTGTCATCGTAGAAGAATTTGCCGCCTTGGCTTTCGATCATGCTTTTCGAAACGCTCAAGCCGATGCCCGTGCCTCGGCCCACGCCCTTGGTGGTAAAGAATGGCTGCATCAAGCGTGGCAAAACTTCTGGCGGAATTCCGTCTCCCGAATCGGTGACCGAGATCTCCACCCACGCGTCCAGTCGGCGAACTTCGATCTTCACCCACTTCTTGGGAAGCATGGTCACGGCATCGAAGCTATTATTGAGCAAATTGAGAATAACCTGACCCACCTGCACGGGCCGACAGCGGGCGACGGCCGCTTCCGCGGCGCTCGAGGCGGGCGACCAGTGAATTTCGATTCCTGAATGGCGAAAGCGCTCAGCTGAAACCGCCAAAACTTCGTCGACGATCTGATGAATGTTGCCCTGACTCAGCTCTTCGTTTTTAGAGTCGCGGGCGATCACGCGTAAAGCCTGAACGATGCGTGAGATGCGCTCAACGGTCTCGACAATTTTTCCGAGGTCCACTTGTCCTTGAGTTGGCTCGAACTTTTGTTGCTTGAGCTGGTGAAGAATGACCTCGCATTTGCCTTTGATGATGGCCAAAGGATTGTTGATTTCATGCGCGATACCGCTGGCCATCTCGCCAAGTGACGCCAAACGAGCCGCATCGACGGCTTTCATTTCCGCACTCCGCTGCTCGGTCACATCGCGCACCGAGCAATAGATCAACTCTCGGCGCTCATCGGCGATCGCATGCCAACTGAATGTGCGATAAGAGCCGTCCTTGGCGCGGATGCGATTCTCGATCACAATTCTCTCGCCCAGTTGCAGCCGACGGATGATCGCTTCGGTCGCTTTCCAATCATCAGGGTGGAGGATCTCGTAGCTACTTTGATTCTGAAACTCCTCTTCGCTGTATCCCAAGATCTTGCACATCGCGGGATTCACAGTGCGAAAGCGACCGCTGAAATCCGTGATACAAAACGGGTCCACCGAAATTTCAAAGTATTGCTGCAGGACTTTTTGCGTCTCTTGATACCGCAGCTCTAACTCACGTTGGCGCGTGATCTCGATGAAAATTCCGGAGTAGCGGCGCACTTTGCCACCGGCATCGCGCTCCAGCACGCGGCCTCGCGTAAGCACCCAGACCCAGCGGCCTTCGCTGTGGCGAAGGCGAAACAGAGCTTCAACCTGCGAGGCTTGCCCAGCAAAGACAGCATCGAACTTAGCCAGAAGATCTTGCACTTCGTCGGGGTGAAAGAGCTGCGCAAACTGCTCTCGCGATCTTGGCTCAGCGGGGTACGTCCACCCCAGCAACTGACAGAAAACTCGATCAACTTGGATCAGATTGTCTTGCACCCACCAATCGGCGATGCCGACGCTCGCACTCTGCAAGACAAACTCAAGTCGCTCGAGAGTCTGGCGCGTGATCTTCTCCATCGCACGCTGATCACTCACATCTTTACCGATACCAACGTACTTTCCATTCGACAGCCGCACATTCGCCCAAGCTGTCGAAAGCTGTCGCCCCTCACGGTTTCGCAACTCAAAGTCATGCCAGGCGCGAGCGCCCGACAACATGAAGTCAACGGCCTGCTGACGCTCACGAGGGTCGGGATAGAACTCGGACATGACGTCACGACCTTGCATCGAGGCCAAGTCCCAGCCCAACACATCCACCCAGTGTTGATTCACCCACTCGAAGTTTCCCTGTGAATCGAAGACCGACATCATCAGCGGCACATGTTCCGCGACAGCTTGAAATCTCTCTGAAGACAGCTGCATTTCTCGTTCGCGGTCGCGCTCGTGTGTCACGTCTTCGATCGTCGCGACAATTCGGGACTCATCCGATCTTGCCGAGGGCAAGCCTCGACTTTTGAGATGCCCCCAGAAGTCACGACCTTTCACCGTTCGCATTCGCATCACCAAATCAAAGCCACGTCCGCTTTGCTGACTCAAATGCCACGCGTTTGAAAAGAGCTTGCGAGAGGATTCGTGGATCAATGAAGAAAACTGCCCAACAGTTAAGAACTTGATCTCGGGCTCTGAGTCTAGAATCTGAATGGCCCGCGCCGACATGTACACGCGCTGAGGCTCCGAGCTCTTCTTTGGCAATTCATTTTTCGGCAATTCACCTTGTCGCAATTCATTTTTCGGCAATTCAAATTCCAAACAGCCAATTCCCGAAATTAACTCAAGCTGATCGCGCAGATCACGCTCTCGCGTTTCAGCAGAGGTCTCGGGAGATTGCTCCGAAGTGCGGCCCGAATTGTGATCTGGTGAAGGGCCGTTTGAATTTGACCGATTTGAACTCATGATGCCTCGACGCTGTCCTTAATATTCTAGATGTCGGTCCGCCTCGTCGCAAACGGCACATCTTGTTAGTCTAGGAGGTCGAGTGTTTCTGGGCTCGACCGACTCGCCTTAGAGCCTAACACAAGCTTAACTCAGACGATGATGTTGGACAGTGTTCACAAAGACTTTCAAAATTGCTAGCGAACACTGATCGCGAACATTCAGTGCGAACATTCAGTGCGAACATTCAGTGCGACGTTCGCCTCCAAGGAGACTCGACATGCCGTCCAAAACAAAATTTCTGGGTTCGAACTTGATTCTCTCGCCAACATCAAAGTGTCTCATGCGAAGTTCAAATTCGCGCCGCTGGCTTGACCCGAAACAGTGGGTTTCACGCCTCGGCCTGATGTGCGCCACCACCGCCATTGCGGGCTTTGCTGCTCCGGCCTTCGCCGCCGGACCCGCATTCAACAACCTCACGCAGTCGCAGTTCGACGACGCCATTCGCGAGCTTTCAGCGAACTCGAGCTTCTACTCTGTGAGTGGAGCTTCATCCCTCGGCACGATCTTTGGGATCGAAGCGGGATTGGTCGCTGGCCTTTCGGGCTCACCGAAGATCAACGAATTCGCCAAGCAAGTTGATGCTAATGCAGACGTCGGTCGAATTCCGCACGCGAACATTCTCGCCGCTGTCTCCGTACCGTTCGGGATCACGGGCGAAATGGTCTTTTTGCCCTCCATCAGCGTCGGCGACTTCAAGTATCAGCAGTTCGGCGCGGCGTTGAAGTGGACGGCCAACGAAGGCCTGCCTTTTCTGCCGTTCAACTTGGCTGTTCGCGGCTTCATCACGCGTAACTCGATGAACTTCAAACAAACTTTGAACAACGCCTCGACCGGCAACGTGCCCGTTGACGTAACCGTCACGCAAGAAAACTCACAAACGGGAATTCAAATTCTCGCTGCACCCGGGTTGCCGTTGGTCGAGCCCTACGTTGGCGTCGGTTTCATCTCAGCTAAGGGAAGCTTGGGTGTGAGCGGCACGACAACGGGAACAATTTTCTCCTTCACATCTGCACAAAATGCGGAAAGTCAGCCGACTTCCACGCAGCTTCTCCTTGGCGTGACCGCCAATTTGCTGATTGTGAACCTCGGCGCCGAGTGGTCGCGAGCCTTTGGTACGGACACCTACAACGTGAAGTTCGGTTTTAAGTTTTAATGTGATCGAGTCCGCTCGATAAATCGGGAATCTGCGCAAGAGCCGCATGAGCGGCTCCGCCGAGCGGATCGACTGTTGAGCTCCGATGAAGTCACGACTTCGCGCCGCCTTTCACCTGCGGTGGCGGCTCATAGCGGACTCGACAAACGTCTCACTTTGAGATTTTTGAATACATTGAACGCCCCTCAGGGCCCTTGGATTTTTCCATAGGGCCAGACCAATTGGGTCGCAAGTTCTCCGGCGTGCAAGTCGTCGATTTTTATACCGAAGCCCTGTTTTTGCCCTTATCCTAATGACTCAGGGTGCGTCGAAATACTCAAACGGTTTCGTGGGGTTGGCGCGCCATAATTGTGAATTGGGGTCCTTCACAATGTGCAGTCAGGTCGCTTTTTCAAATCGGCGAAGCTTTTGGCTTTTGAAATGGCCGACGGCGATTTCAAAGCGCGAGATCGCGGCGATGCTGTGCACCCTCGGCATTTTCCAATTCGCCCACGCCGCAAATGCTGAACCCCCGATTTTAAAGTCCACGTCCAACGTTCATTCGACCGCGCCAACAAGCTCCACAATTCCTGCTGAATTTCCACATCGCTTGAGCGAGCTCAAAGCGATTAATCAGCAAGCCGAATCACAAATCACCAAGCGCGACGCTCAAAGCACACTGCAGTTTCCAAAACGCGGTGGCCTGGTGATCTACTGGGCGAGCTGGTGCTCAATCTGCAAGGCGCAAATCGAAAAGATTCGACGCATTCAATCTGAACTTCGAAAGTGCGACATGAGCGTCGTGGGAATCGCCATCGAAGAGGATCAAAAAGCTGCACAACGCGCGACCAGTGCCAATGCGTACGAGTTCCCTGTGTTCTGGACACTCAACGAGAGCCAGGCTCGCGAAGTCGCATCCATCGAAAGAATTCCCGTCGTGCTCTGGGTGGATCAAAACGGCAAAGTCCGCCGACGATCCACAGGTCAGGAGCAACTTCGAAACTTACTCAACAATGTGCAAATGTATTTACAGGGCTTGCCTGCGGAAGAAGGCGTCGACTGTCTTTCGGCGCCGAAAAAGGCAAATCGAGAAAAGGGGCAAATTTATGCCACTTCTTAATCGTCGAGGAACTTCTCTCGCAGAATTGATGGTCGTCGCCACCATCATCGGCGTGGCTGGAATCGCCTTGGGCACAGTTTTCAAATCGAGTTTCGACACGGTCAACGATGTGAAGTCGCGACTGTGGGTGGAGAATGTTCGTCGCGAGATCGTCACCTCACTTCGCGATAAAGACGCGTGGGCAAAAACCATTGCCGATCCGGCCAACACCTCATTGGCATGTTTACGCGCGAAGCTCGCCAATCCTCTGGCACCCGTTCAGTGTAGCGGCGCAGGTGGTCCGATCACAGTCGTGCGCGATCGAAATGATCGGGTGATCCACACGAGTGCGGCGGCGACCGCGGGCTTCAGCAAGTCCGGAATCGCATGCAATGAGTTTGATGCCACGAATGGAAATGAAGATTGTCCCTACAGATTTGAAGTGCGCTGGACGGCCGTTTGCGCTGACGCGACCTGCCCGCAACCCGATGCACTGGTCGAAGGCGATTTGATTTATAAATCCAATGCGCAAGTTGAATCCGGTCCGCGCAATACGGCAGCACTTGGGTTTCGAACCTTGATCACAACACGCGAGCTCAATGAGTCCACTTGTGAACAATCCATGCTGGGGAACTTTTCCGGCGGCAAGTGCCAACTCAAGGTGGCGCAATCTTGTCCTACAGGCCAATACACCGTGGGATTTCAGCGGGACGGCAGTCCGATCTGTCGGCAAGTCAATTATGATATTTGCCCCGGCGGACTCTACAAGGGCATGGACACTTCCGGAAACCCCATTTGCGAAAGCCGGAGTTGCATCTAATGTTGGGACGGATTGGATCACGCAGTCGAAGTTTCGCCGCTCATGCTGACCCAGCATCGGCGAAAGCTTTTGCTGTTCGCAGCAGAAGTCGCACGAGAATTTTATCGCAACAGCGGGGCTCGATGTTGGTGGCGACGATGGTCGCTGCCGCCGTCGTGGTCGCCATCGCCGTCGGCATCGGCCACTGGGTGGATAACAACATCAAGTTGAATCAAAGTATCGTCGCCCGAAATCGCGCCGTGCTGGCGCATGCGAAGTTGCTGGGAACCATTCAGAATAACGAAGCCTGGAAGGCCACGATCAGCGCCAACGGCGGCGAATTCAGTTGTCTCAGCTCCAACAATTGTCCCATGACAGAGCGAGATTTCCGTCTCTACGGATCCGACTCGGCGCTGGTCTACGACCCGGCCCCCGCAGCCAACGGTTTTCGTTGGTCGGGAGAAACTTGTGCCGAGTTCAACGCCACATTGGGTTCCAACGTTTGTCCATTTCGCTATGAACTGAAGTGGATCCCAAGTTGCGCATCGGGGCCCAGCTGCAAACAAAAACCTCGTGTCATCGCCCGACTTCGCTTCAGATCACCTGACCCCATTGTTCTCAATGTCGAAAACTATTCCATCGATTTGATTCGTGGCGAATACCTCGCTTCGCTTGAAGACAACTGTGCAAAGATGGGTGGGCAAATCGATCAAGACACCGGCAAGTGCCTACTCCCCATTCAACGAGACACCACGGAACTTGGCTGTCCGGTTGGCAAATTCCTCAATGGCATTGATCCGACAACAGGTGAGATGCGCTGCCAACCCATCGCCGCCGTCACTTCACCTTGTCCCGCAGGCTCCGGCATTCAACGAATTCAACCCAACGGAAACATCCAATGCGCAGCACCTTGAGGAACCTCATGCCTAAACACTTGTTCGCCTCGCGCTTTATCATCAAGCGCTCGATTCTTTTCCGAGCCCTCGCCGTCGGCCTTGGCCTGAGCTTTGTGTCGACCTTCGCGGTCGAGTCCGCGATCGCCTCGGACAAAAAAGACGTCCGCATGACGGTGATGATGGAGTACGACAAGTTCCCTCTCAAAATGCAGATCTTGATCCCCAACAAAGAAAAGGCGATCAATTTCGGCGAAACCGCAATCCTACCACTCGATCAGCCCTTCCCCGCATCAGGAGTGTTCTTGGATGGGACCACTCGTAAAACAGGTGGCAACACACCCTTTATGATGGCGATCGAAAATCGAACGGATGCGACTCACTACTTCTTTGCTTCGACGCACATCCTGAAGCCCGACGAGGCCGGATTTGGAATTCGCATTGCCTGCCTCTGCGTGCACAAGATTTTTTCCGTGCCGCCAAAGTCCAAGTGGTATCGCATCGGCAACATCAATCTCAGCAACTTCACATTCACCGACAGCGTCACCATCCTCCACCGACTGCACGGCACCACTTTGAAAGAAATTGAGGACAAGAAGATGCAACGCTTGCTGTACCGAGGGGTGGAGTGATGGCGATGAACACACGCACCAACCCCATTGAAGTTCTCTTGCGCAAATTGACTGGCCTTTGTGCGACGGCACTGCTCGCGTCGCTGAGCCTCACCGGTGTCAGCTGGGCGCAAACCGCCGCGAATTCGACGACGACAGAAAAGCAACTGAAGCCCGTCGAGCCAGAAAAACCGGCGATGGTCGAGGTGAAACTCGAGTGGAACTACAAGAATTTTCCACTGCGAATTCGCGCCTTCGAACTCTCGGATCCCATGAACCTCGATCTGAATCGAAATTTCACCGTCCCCAACATTCAAGCCTCGCCGCTAACGAGCGAACTTCGTAGCATCAATGTGCGTAAGGGCAGCTTCCGCAACTTCGCCCTGGTGGTGCAAAACGATTCTGATCGAGACGTGTATTTCTACGTGTCCCCTCACGACATGAATCCATCCACGTTGAGTCTGGGAACACGCTTTCGCTGTCTCTGCTACGGCCATGTCTACCGAGCGCCCGCCAAAATGACGTGGTATCGCACGGTGCAGATGCGAGCTGAGAAAGAGGCGGATGGTTCGAAACTGAAGATCGATCACGCGGTCATTGGGCTTTCAGACAAAGAACTCGAAGCGCTGAAGGCCAGTTCGCTGAAGCAGTAGTCGATGTCGGATGAGATTCGACATCGAGTTGATGGGTGAGCACATGCAGTTTGCAGCGAGGTGCTGCAACGACGAAGGGAGGGACTTTGGACAACAAAGAGCCCAAACAAGGTCAAAGACGATTCGGGTTAAGAGCCCTGCGAGAAATCACGTCGCGTGGAATTCGCGCCTATTCACTTCCAGAAGTCTTAATGACCGTCATGGTCATCGGCGTGATCGCAGCTGGAAGCGGACAACTCGTCAGCTTCGTCAACACCAGCAAGACTTCACTCGACAACACGCGCACGGCGGAAAGCATCTCGCAGATTCTCTTCAACACACTCAATAGCTCACAAGCCTGGGAGCGCACGGTATTTGACGGAGCGAACTCTTCACTGGCGTGCCTTCGCTTGCCCCCGACAACACGGGATTGTCGTGGCGCCGGCGGCCCGTTTCGCTTGAGCCACGCCAATGGTTCGCTTGCCTATGATCCCGCGACACAGGGCTTCGATCACGAAGGCCAGATTTGTAGTGCGCCCGGCACCGAGACTTGTCCGTATCGATTCGATCTTCGCTGGGAAGCGGTTTGCCCGCCCTCAGGACTTTGCAAAAACCCGCAAGTTCGCCTCATCGGCCAACTCGTTCGCTTCGTTCCCAGTGGCGTTGAGAAAGGTCGACTGAACACCGACAAATATTCTTTCAACTTCATCCAAGGTCGCGAAGCCAATTCATTGCGAGGCCACTGCGAATCGCTCAATGGCGTTTATGATGAAACGACGTACGAGTGCGAACTTCCGCTGGAAGGCGAATGTCCGGCTCGACAAGTCGTCGTGAAGATCGATCGCAACATGACCAAGACATGTCGACCCATCTTGGTCGCCAACTGTGGTGCGGACCAAGTGCTTCGTGGAGTGGACGACAACGGCAATCCGATCTGCTCGTCTTTGCCCATTTGTCCACCGCCGCCACCGCCTCCTCCGCCACCACCACCACCGCCACCG
>DDUL01000013.1:138997-140379 GCA_002344785.1 Bdellovibrionaceae bacterium UBA2339 | reverse complement strand
GGAATTCATCCGCGAAACGTCGAGCAGACTTTCGCGATGGATTGTCTTTTGAATGAAGAGATCATGTTTGTTTCGTTGGTCGGTAAAGCCGGAACCGGCAAAACTTTGCTGGCCTTGGCGGCGGGGCTTTTCAAGACGCTCGATGAGGGGCGATTTCAGCGCCTGCTGGTGAGTCGTCCGATTTTCCCGATGGGCCGTGACCTCGGCTACCTGCCGGGCGATGTGGAGCAAAAGTTGAATCCGTGGATGCAACCCATCTTCGATAACGTCGAGTTCTTGATGGGAGCGGACAAAAAGGCCGCGGGTCGCGCGCAAGAGTTGATCAATCAAGGCATGTTGAACATCGAGCCCCTGACGTACATTCGAGGTCGCTCGATTCCGAATCAGTACTTGATCGTCGACGAAGCGCAAAACCTCACGCCTCACGAGATCAAAACGATTGTGACGCGTGCGGGTCAGGGCACGAAAGTGGTGTTGACCGGCGATGCCTATCAGATTGACAACCCCTACGTCGACAGCGCGACCTCGGGCCTCACCTACTCGGTGGAGCGGTTTAAAGGTCAGAGAATTTCCGCGCATGTCACATTACAAAAAGGCGAACGCTCCGAGCTGGCTGAGCTGGCGGCGAACATTCTCTAAGTTTCCTTTGCGGTTCTTTGAGAGGTTCTTGGGGTGAGTGTCGGTGGTGCCGACGCGCGGCTGATTTCAGCTGTCGCGTCGACGTGACCGATTCGCCGCCGAGGGGACTCGGCACTGGGTGCGTGTGACTTGTTGCGTGTCACTGGGTGCGCGTCACTGGATGCGTTTCCCTGGGTGCGTTTCACTGGGTGCAAAAATTGGGATTGAGCGAAAAGGGAGAACTACGAATGGAACCACGAGTTGTGAGCTTTCACTACACTTTGAAAAACTCCAAAGGCGATCTCATTGAGTCGTCAAAGGGCGCAGATCCTTTGGTCTTCCTCGAAGGTGGCGGCCAGATCATCCCCGGCCTCGAAGAGGCGATTGCTGAAATGAAAAAGGGCGATTCGCGCACTGTGCAAGTGAAAGCGGCCGACGCCTACGGCGACGTGGATCCCGAGATGGTGGTCGACGTTCCGCTCGATAAGTTGCCGAAGAAGGACGTCAAAGTGGGCGATAAGTTCCACGCCGACGCGGGCGACGGACACGCGCAAGTTGTGTTGGTGACGAAGGTGACCACCACTCACGCGACAGTCGATGGCAATCATCCTCTCGCTGGCCAAGATCTCACCTTCGAAGTCGAGATCACGGACACGCGCGAGGCCTCAGCCGAAGAAATCGCCCACGGCCACGTGCACGGCGCCGGCGGCCATCACCACTAAAGTTTGCTGTAAGTGCGCGCGCGTTTGGGTGCGTGCGCGTTT
>DDUL01000013.1:86858-138645 GCA_002344785.1 Bdellovibrionaceae bacterium UBA2339 | reverse complement strand
GCGTGCGCGTTTGGGTGCGTGCGCCTGACACGGAGTGACCCGCGCCAGCGCGGATGGCGCGTGAGTGCGCCGATGTGCGGATCGTGTTGGCGCGTGATGCAGTGTGACCCGCGCCAGCGCGGATTGGTTTTGCGGAGTCTTGAGTGATGCAGTGTGACCCGCGCCAGCGCGGGTGGCGCGGTCGCCTTCGCTTTCTCCGGCGACGGTGTCCGGATTCCGGACACGCGCGAGACTAGCGCAATTTTTTGTTGACGCGATTTTTCGCTGAACCGTCTCGCGCGCACTCGACGAGAGCGATCCTCGCCACAAACCATCGCAATCCCCGCACGCACGCGGCTCACAGCTTGCGCGCTCGCGCGAACCTCGCTTCCGTGCCTCTGCGCAAACGCCCGCCATAGGCGATCCTCGCGCGAAAAATCTGAACAAAAAAAACCCGTGCTAAACACAGGGCATGACAGACAAAGAACTCCACAACAAATTGCTGGGGCTTGTGCGCGAGGAACGTCGCGTGCTCGCCGACATCCTAACTCATCTCAAAGAAGTCGAGCGCCGAAAGCTTTACTGCGACTACAAGCGCACGTCGCTCTTCGATTACGCCGTGAAGGAACTTGGCTACTCCGAAGATCAAGCTCAGCGGCGCATTGAGGCCATGCGACTTCTCAAAGATCTTCCCGAGATCGCGCCCGCCATCAACGACGGGCGCCTGACACTCACCAACATCGCACAAGCAAACCGACTCTTCCGTCACACGCAACCAACGCGTGATGAAAAGGTCGCGTTCATCAAATCCATCGAGAACAAAACCAAACGTGAAGTGGAACGCGAGATCGCCGCAATCGCGCCTGAGTTGCCGAAACCAGAGCGCACCCGCGCCACAACCGCGAACACTTCGCGACTCGCACTCGAACTTCCGAACGAAACCCTTGAACTGATCACACAGCTTAAAGGTGCTCTTGCGCACAAATATCCGAATATGACGACGGCGGAACTCATCACTCTGCTGGCGCGCGAGAAACTCGCCGCGCTGCGACCCGCGCCAGCGCAGGTGCAGCCGACTCCGAAGCAAACGCCCGCGCCAACTGACGCCGCGCAACCCACGTCAGCGCGGAACACACAAGCGTCCCCAAAGCGCTCGCGCTACATCCCGAAAAAACTCCGCCGTAAAATCCAGCACGAAGCTCAGCACAAGTGCGCCAACTGCGGCTCACATCATGCACTCGAAATAGACCACATACATCCCTACGCCCAAGGCGGAACGCACGCGCCTACGAATCTCCGCGCTCTTTGTCGCAACTGCAATCAGCGTCGGATTCGGTCGCCCGCCAGATGAGCGTGGAACAATACGAATAAACGTAGGCCAGTGCCGCCAACGCCAACGCCAACACAAACGCCAGCTCAAGCACCAACACACCCATCCGCGCAGCGCTCTCGGCACTTACAATGCTGACTCCACCGCGGACTTGAGGCTCGCGGCCAAATCTTTCAAAGGCAGCTGAGACGAGAAGTGAATGTGAAGCTCGGTTCCAGTCAGTTGCGCACGCAGTTCCGCAGGCGCCGGCGCGGCCGCCAGGCTGATGAGCGTGAGCGAGGCCAAGGCGCTGCGGCCCATGTCATCGGCGGCGATCTCGCTCAATGTGCGGGGCAGGACTTCGACCAGCATGGCGGCAGCGGCGCGCGTTTTGTCGTCGGACTCGAGGTTGTTCCACGACCACGCGAACTTTGTTGAGCCGTGCGCCACGAGACTGAGTCGGCGACCCAATTCAAGTTTGGTGGGCGCTTGGCTGGCGTCGACGCTGAGCACTTGGCCGCTCACCAAGTAATCCACATGTCGGTCGGCATCGACCAAACTCACCGACAAGACTGACGAGAGCGGAATGAAGGTGACAAAGGGAGATTCGTGTCGCGATTCCATGAAGAGCGTCAGCCAATCCTGCTGGCCAACGCGTTCGATACGAACAGGTGTGCCCATGTGCACAGTATCCACACAATGAACGCGGATGATCGGCCAGCCGCGGCCTTCAGGTGTGGCGGCCGTGAGGCCGACGAGCTCGCGCAGAAATTGATCGGCGCTTCGAGTTTTGATCTTCAGGACCTGTTCGCGGTTAAAACTCATCTTGGCCTCCCTCGGTCAGATGAGTTTATGAGACGGCGCATGTTCACTCAACAGCGCGGACTCGCAACTCGACCTCGCAACTGAACTCGCGATTCGAACTCAGGCCAAAAGTGGGCGTGCGAAGTCGGGTATGTCGACGGCCTGACCCGTCTTCACATCCATGAAGACGTGTGTGCTGCGAATCACCGCAAGAGGGGACGCCCCCAGCGACGTCACGATGTGACCGACCAAAGTGAAGGAAGTGCGGCCGGTCTTTTCCAAGAAAAGTTCGAGCACATATTTTTGTCCAGGGCGAAGTGGGCCAGTGTAGTCGGCGCTGACACTGCGAAGCGGAACGCCCAGACCGCGGGCTCCGAGAAACCAAGTCGCATAGTCGAGGCCGCTGGCCACAACCCAATCTTCGTACGCGGCATGTTGGTAGCGAAAGACGTTCGAGAAATACGAAATTCCGGCAGGATCAGCATCGTCGAAGCGCACGGTGAAGGCGTAGTGGTGAAGGGCTTTCATGAACGGAACATAACGCGGGTTCTGAGTGTTTGACACGGCCGACGCGCGGTGCGACATCAGGTGCAGATGCACGAGCCCAAGTTGCCTTCACTAAAGATTTATAGTGCGCAGGATTTCCCTGCCTATTTGCCGAAGCTCAATCAGTTGTTCGACGACTTGTTTCGCGACGGCAAAGGCTTTCGCTCCAAACTCGTCGCGCGCGTGGCGGCTCGAGTCGGCGCAGATGATCGCTGCATTCAACTGCTCGCGCAGACCATCGAGTTCATTCACAACGCTTCACTCTTGCACGATGATCTCATTGATCGCTCGGTGCTTCGTCGAGGCAAACCTGCCGCGTGGACCAAGTACACGCCGGAGTACGCGGTGTTGGCGGGCGATTACTTGCTGGCGCGGGTGATGGTGAATCTGTCGGGTTACGGCAATGTGCGCTTGATCCAGTACACCGCGGAGATGATTTCAGATTTGCTGGAAGGCGAGTGGATTCAAGATTCGTTGGTTGGCGATCACGCGGTGACGGCCGCGCAGCTGGATCGCGTGCACAATCTCAAGACGGGCTCGTTGTTCAAGTGGTGTTTGCGTTCGCCGTTTCACGCGCTCAAGCGCGATGATCCGCATCTGCACGAAGTGCTCGAAAACTGCGGCATCATTTTGGGGCTGTTGTTTCAACGCTCCGACGACTTGCTCGACTTCGATGTGCGCAATCACGAGGGCAAGGCTGTGCTCGGAGATCTCAAAAGCGGCTACATGAATTCGTTCACGGTGTTTGTCTTCGAGGGGCTTGATGAAGGCGTGAAATCACGGGCGCGCGCGGCGCAGTCGTTGGGTGAATTCAAGCGCGCGGTGGGCGAGTCCCACTTTGATGAGCGTTTGGCGGCCTTCGATGCGATGAACTTGAAGCAGATCGAGCTGTATGCTCACAACTTGCAGCGCTTGCGCTCGCACTTGGCCGCGTCTGAGCAGATGCTAATCGAAGATCTCAGCCGGCTCTCTGAAATTCTCTATTGGCGGAAGGCTTGATCTTGAAGAGCGAGACCGACGCGGTTCGACCGCAGCAGACCAGCGCTCGGTTTGTCACTCTTCGCCAGGATCAAGAGGCGGCGCGCTTGCGCGGCTTCTTGCGTGGCGATGCTCAAGAACTGCTCGAGCGTGATGCTGTCGCTAAACCGGTCACGACTTTACAGGCGGGTGCGCTTCGCGCGCAGACTGCGGAGTGGACTTTTGAAATCGTTCAGTTGGCCGAATTGCGACGCGATCCATGGTGGCGACGCGCTTTGCGCGCGCTTCGTCCGGAGACTTGGGTTCTGTCGTTGGCGCCTGTGCTCAGTACGTTGGGTTGGTTGGCGGCAACCTCCGCGGAGCCGCTGAGTGCGTGGCGTGCGCTGGCCGCAGTGATCGGCGTGATTGCCTTGCACGCGGCGATGAACTTATTTGGCGATTATCACGATCACATGCGCGGCTGGGATCGCGTGCCGGAGCGAGGCGCGGATCGCGTGTTGGCGCGCGGAGACTTTCGTGGCTTTGAGATTTTGCGAGCGGCTTGGGCCTCGGCTGGCTTGGCTGCACTTTGTGGCGCGCTCCTGTTGGTGGCGAATTTCGCGCACATCACTTGGAAAGCGGCATTGCTGCTGGTCATGGTGTTGGCCGTAGTTTTGGAGTTCGGAATCAACCGCTGGGGTTTGAAGTATCGCGGTTTGGGTGAACTGGCGGCTTGGTTTTTCTTTGGACCGTGGCTCACGGGCGGTTTGAGTTGGGCGCTGACGGGAAGCATTCCGTGGAGCGCGTGGGTCATGGGGCTGCCGTTTGGCACGATGGCGCTGCTGATTTTGCATCTTCGAAATTTCGAACGCATCATGATTGATTCACAAGCTGGCCTTGGCACATGGCCGGCGCGCGCGGGCTTTGAGGCTTCAAAGAAATTCACTTGGTTTTGTGCCATCGCGCTGATGGCCTCGCTGGCGGCGCTGTTGGTGTTCGCAGATCCTTCGCCAGAAAGGTTTTTGCCGGTGCTCGCGACAAGTTTAGGACTGGGGCCGCTGGTCGGCGTGGTGCGATCTGTGCGCTCACCTTCGGGTGGAGAGTTGCACGGACTTTCGCAGCGCGGTTTGCGCTTGGCGTGGGCGATGGCTTTGAGCTTTTGGGTCAGCGATGTGATTCGTCTGTGGGGAAGCGCAGTTTTGGCGCGAATATTTTCGTGAGGCCGTCATGAGCGAGGTGGCGGCGCACACCGAATTTGAGCTCCGAGCATGTTTGTGGCCCACGCCCTGGGGCGAGCGCGAGGCACTGGGGCTCTTTCCGATCCAGCGAGAAGCGGGAGAAGCACAGCCGACGGTTGTCGACTTCATGTCGAATGCATTTTTACACCGAGTTCGCCGCGGTGTCGGCGGCGAGACGCTGATCCGTGCCACGGGCATCAAAGAGAGCGAACGCGCCAACTTGCGCGTGATCGATGCGACTGCAGGTCTGGGTCAGGACGCGGCGCTGTTGGCCGTCGCGGGATTTCGCGTGCTCATGTATGAACGCCATCCTTGGTTGCATGCGCTGTTGGCCGATGCGCTCAAGCGCGTGCGTGACTTACAGGGCGATCGACCCGTGGCGCTCAAGAAACTCGAAGAGAATTTGCAACTGATCGAGCAGCCGACGGATTTTTTGCATCCAACGGATTCGAAGTCGTTGAATGATGCTGGGCCTGTGGCCTCGGCCGACTTGGTGTATTTGGATCCGATGTTTGAGGACGAGGCTTTGCATGGCAAAGCCGACACCAAGCGCGACTTGTCTCGACTGCGACATTTGCTTCGGGGCGCGAATGATTTGCGATCTGGCGCGGAGTTGTTGGCGGCGGCACAAGCCAGGGCGACACGGCGGGTTTTGGTGAAGCGTCCGTCGCGGGCCCCGCATTTGGTCGACGAACCTCGACCTCACGGGCAGGTCGAAGGCAAGATCGCGCGATTCGATATTTACCCGGGTCGCGCAACTCGCTTAAGCTTTTGAGCATGAACGCAAACGCGAAGTCGGCAGATCCATCTCACGCACAGACTCGGGATTCCAATTCGTGGCGGCGAAACGCAGAGTGGACGGCGCTCTATTTGGTGATCTTTGCATTTTGTGCGGCAGGCGTTTGGTGGTTGGCGCCTGTGACTCCGCAAGGCCCTTTGGGTGCGGACTTGGCGAGGCTGGCGCATGCTCGAGGCGTGAGTGATGTGCCGACTTTGCCGGCGAGTCTTTCGCCATTTAGTCAGATGCTTTCGAGCCTCGGTGACATTCTTCCTATACACGGAAAGCGATATGCTCGAGTCGCTCAAGTGCATGCCTGGGTGGGAGTGCTCGCGATCCTCGGGGTGATGTGGCTTTTGTCGTTAGGCGCTTTGAAGCGCGCTTCAGCGAGGAGCAGTTGGAAGGACAGCGCGTGGTGGGCGATGTTGGCGCTGTCGCCCGCGGTGTGGTGGACGCTCGTGAACCCGTCGGACTTTCAAGCCGGAATTTTTTGCGCGCTGGTCGCATGGTGTGTGTGGGAGTTCACAGCGAAATCGCAACGGAACACTTGGGGTGTGGCGGCTCTAGGCTTTGCGATGAGCCAGACTTGGGTGATTTGGCCTTGGGCCATCTTGAGTTGGCGAGGATTCGTTCGCGCCATGCCGAAGTCTGAACGCAGTCAGGTCGCACTTTACGGAGTATTGGGTTTTTTGGGTCCGGCGCTCGTGGGTTGGGTCGCAGATCCGAGTGGCGCAACGCGCGCGGCCTTTCCCGTGTTGATTCCACTGCAGCTCTTGATTGCAGAAGATTTGTTAGCCGCGGGCGAGTTGCTCGTGGGTGGCGGTGGTGAGGCACGACTGGCGATTTGGGCGGGGGCACCGCTCGCACTATTGTGGGCGAGCTTGGCTGAACCCATGCGCGAACGTCATTTGTCGAAGCTGCGGGCTTTCGCCGCACTCTTGATTTTGGTGCCGATGCTGAGTTTGGGCGCGCAGTTGGGGCGATCTCCGGGCGCGTGGAAATTGGCGTGGCCGGGTTACAATACGGTGTTGGTGGATGCGGCTCGCAATACCTATCGAGTGTTGCCGAGTGTGGCTTTGGTGTTGGTCGATTCCATCACCGAAGAGGCGATGCTCGCGTATCAGCGTGCGGATTTGATTCGCGCCGATCAAGAAGGCAACGCGCGGCCCGGTGATCAGCCGAAGACGGCGACGGCGACGGCGGTCTTGCGTGTGGATCGCTTGCGCGATGAGCGAGAGCGCGCGCGACTGCGCCAGGCTTGGACTCGCTTTCAATTCAATGAAGAGGCCTATCAAGCTTCGGGTCGAAACTTAGATTTGGTTCGCGACGTCTTTCTTCCCAACTTGCGCGTTTCCGCTCAGGCCGAGGCGCCCGAGCCGCAAGGCGTGCGAAATATTTGGACGCCGAGGCTGCTGCCTTTATCGGAAGCGCAACGATCGGAGTTGGATGCCGTGCAGTTGGGTTTCGGCGTCGCCTACAAGTTGGGTCAGGGACATGCGAGCGTGGATTTAGAGTCGATGGCGAAGATCAGCGTCGAGACTCACTTGGCGCGCGATGAGCGCCTGAGCTCGGAGTCGATGGAGTTTTCAGTTTTTGAACGCTATGCGGACTTGCCGCTGGCGTTTGCGCGGCGAACTCAGGAGGTTTCGGCGGAAACATTGACGGATGTGACGGTGAGTTCGTGGATCGCCGTCTTGGATCGAGTGCCGTGGAATCTGCCGGCGCTGGAATTCGTCTGTGATGAGAAGCATCAGCATCCGCGACTCACGCCAGCCGTTCGGCAAAAATATTGTGCGAGATAGGCATT
The DNA here is from genome assembly GCA_002344785.1 of Bdellovibrionaceae bacterium UBA2339. Taxonomy (GTDB): domain Bacteria; phylum Bdellovibrionota; class Bdellovibrionia; order Bdellovibrionales; family JAMPXM01; genus UBA2339. The sequence goes on along the minus strand of DDUL01000013.1, from coordinate 131,227 downwards.
CTCAGTTGGCCGCGGGACAAGGCGACACGCGACAAGGCAGCTGCAGCTTGGCTGCGGCCTCGCCCAGCGAGCCTAAATTTTCCACGTTCTGAAAACCTTCGGCGCGCATGAGCTTTTCGGCAAGGGCTGAGCGTTTGCCGCTTCGGCAGTACAGCTTGTAGGTCTTCGACTTATCGAGCTTGCGCAGTTCCTCTTTGAACTTCGCGCCGGTGACGTCGATGTTGACGGCCACTTGCAGAGAGTTTTCCGCGAACTCTTCCGCTGTGCGCACATCGAGAATCTGCATGTCGACTTTGCCAGGCGAGGTGGCTGGCGCTTTCGCGGTCACGCTCGTGCTCGAGCTGGTGCTTTCTTTCGCGAGGCCCATGACGGGTACGAGCGTTGTGAGCAAGACGGCCAGAGACAGAACCAGAGACAGAACCAGAGAAACCACCCGAGAAACCACCAGAGAAACCCAACGAAGGCGACGCATTTCGTACACTCCTTGTGGCCGCATTAGGGCCGTGGCGGCAAATTCAGTTCAACGCGCAGTCGATCATAGAGATCGACGAGCGCCGCTGGCGAATCTTCGCGGCGATGAAAGGCAAAGAATCGGTTTAAGTCATCCAGTGCGCCCTGCCACTGCTGTAGTCTTGAACGCAATACTCCGCGCTCCGCGAGCAGAGCGATTTGCGAAGGCGCGTACCGAATCAACTCATCCAGCAACATCAATTCGCACTCGATCACTGAGGGCGAATGCTTGGTGGCGAGTTGGCGCAATCGCGTGAGCATGAGGATGTAGGCGCGATCCGGTGTGAGCGCGCTCAGCTCCCTGAGATCCGCGGCCGACTCACGCAAAGGCGCGGGTGTCGCCGCACTTGCGGATTCTGTGGGCGTCGAGTTCGCGGTCGGCGAGGTCGCCAGCGAGTCATGCGCCAGCTCGAGTCGCTCATCGCGCGACAAGCATCGACCTTGATCGAAGAGATCGAAGAGTTGGTCTTTCCATCGCAAGTAGCGGCCGGATTGCAGGTTGAGGACTTCAATGGCGGGGCCGCAATTTTCCGCGAGCACTTGCAACAGCATGGCGGCGATGGGTGGTGCGACCACGCGATCGGCGAGAGAAGTGTCGAGCAGATGCGCATCGAGGTTCTGCCCCATGCGAAAGCCAGATCGCGAAAAGAAAAACTCAAACAAAGCGTCGACACTTTCGGGCGCAGCTTGAGGTTGATCCGTTGCGAAGGACTCGTACTCCCACTTGAGGAATTGCAGGCGCTTGAGAAGTTTATCTTGGGCGGTTCGAAGGGCGTCGTCGCCGCCACCCAAATCGAGGCGAGTTTGCAGGCGCGCGCGAAACTTGAGGGAGAGGCTGGCCAGCTCCTTGATCGGCGGCCAAAAGCTGCCGCTCGTGCGCCAAGCCAAGGCTCGCGCCGCGTGTTGTCCGATCTCCAGTTTGCTGGGGTCGCCGCCGGCGGCGGGCTCGTGAATTTCGTTCACCATGACTGAGTTAGCTGGTCGGATACCGGACTCGCAAGGCCTCAGGTCGAGAACGCGTCGCAGCAGCGGCGGCTTGGGGAGGAGATTGTTGACGCCCTGAGCCGTGTCCCGTGAACTGAGGTTATGCCGGAACAAGCCGACGCGGAAAATGCCAAATTACGAGCTCGCGTGCAGGAGCTGGAAGACGAAGTGCGCGCGCGCGAGGCCGACCTGCGAGTGTTTCGCGAACAGTTGCTCGCCGTGAATACGCAGTTGGAAAAGCTGATTGGGCAAGTTGCCGAAGACCTCAAGATGGCCGCGGCGATTCAGAAGGTTTTGATTCCGACGGAGTTTCCCAACATTCCCGGATTTGAGTTTTCATCGAAGTTCGTGCCCAGCCCGATTTCCGGTGGCGACTACTTTGACATTTTCGAACACGAAGATCGCATGCGCTTTGGCTTGGTGATGGCGGCCTCGAGCGGCTACGGCATGTCTTCGCTGCTGTTGTCGGTGCTCTTGAAGATGACGTCTTCGCTGGAAGCCAAGCGAGGCACGGCCCCGGAGCAAGTGCTGCTCACGCTGGGCCAGGAGATGGCGCCGAGTCTCAGCGAAAAGGACTCAGCATCCATCTTCTACGCGGTGGTGGATCGGCGGACTTTGGAGATGCACTACACCAATGTGGGCCGAGTGTTTGGCGGCGTTTTGCGTGCGGCGACAGGCAAATTCGAGAGACTGAACAGTGAGGATGCCGCGCTGTCGGCTGCGACGGCAACGAGCCCGCGGCCTCGGCACACTTTGCAACTTGAGGCGCGCGACCGACTTTTTTTGGCAACGCCCGGAGTCGCCGCGACCAAGGCCGCAAATGGCGAGATCTTGGGTGAGGAGCGGGTTTTCAAGGCGATGCTCGCGGCACCGCGAAGCGGTGTTCACGATTGGCGCAATGAATTGCTCTATCAGGTCGAGAAACATCGAGGCGAAATCGACTTGCCGCAAGACGTGACCGTCATGGTGATCGAGGTCAAAGACCGCTTGATTCGCTTGGCGCCGCGCCGCTCTTGAGACGAAGCTTTGCGGGGCACGAGAGCCTGGACTCTAGTCGGCGAAACTTCGAGACAAAATCGACATTTCGATTTACTGAACAGCGCTTCCGAGCTTTTCCGAAGTCGATGAACGCGGTTAGAATAGAGTGATTGTTCGATTTGAGTAAGTGACCCATCGTTCGAATGGGTTTTCATGCAAGTCCTCGTGTCGATCGTCGCATGAAGAGGCTTGGCGTCCGAGGTCAACTGTCTGAGGGGGTCGATATGGCAGCAGCATCCACAAGCGGAGTTGAAATCTACGACGGAGCCATTGATCGTGGCTTGGAAGGTGTCGTCGCGTGTTCGACGGGTATCTCGTCGATTGTCGACACCACGCTCTGCTATCGCGGCTACACCATTGAAGACCTCGCGGCGAAAGCGAGCTTTGAGCAAGTGGTGTACTTGCTGTGGAATGATCGCTTGCCGACGACGGATGAGTTGGCGAGTTTCAAAAAAGAGTTGGGCGCGAACATGGCGCTCGATGCGAACTTCATCAATGTTTTGAAAACGATCCCGACCAAGAATGTGCATCCGATGGCTTGGTTGCGAACCGCGACTTCGCTGTTGGCTCACTACGATTCCGAAGCGCAAGACATGTCGCCCGAGGCGCAAAAGCGCAAAGCTGTGCGACTGACGGCGAAGATGACGACGCTGGTGACTAGCTTTGATCGCATTCGCAACGGCCGCGAAATCATTGCGCCCAAAGCCGACAAGTCGGTGGCTTACAATTTCTTCTGGACGCTGACGGGCACTGAGCCCGATGCGGAGATCGTGAAGGACTTCGACACTTGTTTGATTCTGCACGCGGATCACGAGCTGAACTGCTCGGCCTTCGCGGCGCGTGTGACGGCTTCGTCGCTCTCGGATATGCATTCGGCGATTGTTTCGGCGATCTCGGCATTGAAGGGCCCCTTACATGGTGGCGCTAACGAGCAAGTGATCAAAATGCTTCAGACCATCGGCTCCATCGAAAATTGCAAGACGTGGATTGTGCGTGCCTTGGACAACAAAGAGAAGGTCATGGGCATCGGGCACCGCGTGTACAAAAACGGTGATCCGCGCGCGAAGATTTTGCGGGCGATGTCAGAGCGCCTGACCAAGAAAAAGGGCGAAGCTCACTGGTACACGATGTCGACGATGATCGACGACATTATGCAGGAGAAGAAGGGCTTGTTGCCGAACGTCGATTTCTACTCCGCGACGGTTTACTACTCGATGGGCATTCCTACGGATTTGTTCACGCCGATCTTCGCGGCTTCGCGCGTATCGGGATGGCTCTCGCACATTCTGGAGCAGTGGCAGAACAACCGCATCTACCGTCCACGTGGCAAGTGGGTGGGAAAGAACGGCTTGAAGCTTTCATAATCCAAGCCCAATCCGAATTCGATCGTCAGGCTGAAATAGAAAAGCCCCGTTAGCGAAATCGCGACGGGGCTTTTTATTTTTTCTTGGCGTCGGCTCGATGCGGCCTTGGGAGCCTATTGGCGTGGCTTTCCAGAGTTCTCAAAGTGAGACGGTGATTTTCGCAGGTCCAGTGATCAAGATCTGGCCGATTTTCAAGACATTCGATTTTCTCAGAGCCTGAACCGATAAGAATCTCATGAGTGGATATCGACCAAAATCCCCCAAGCAAGTGATTCTCGCCAGTCGCACCGAACAAGAGAACTTGTTGCTCAGGCGTAAGCTCGTTTCGCTTGAGGAATGTTTCGATGATGGCGTGAAGATGATCCCGACGCGGCCTCAATCAGCGAAGCTTGAGCTGACGCAGGTGGATCCTGATTTGATCGTTTTCAATTTCAATGATTGGTCGCGAGAAGAGCTGAAGTCGGTCGCGGAAGTGCGTGGGGAAGGCTATGACCGCATGATCTTGGTTTTGGCGAAGAGCGATGCGCCGACAGCTGTTCAGAACTTGAAGTACATGGATCGCGTGGTTTACGTGGAAAAACCGTATGAGGCGCGAGATCTGGTCGGAATCGCGCAAAAGGCGATTCAGCAGGGGCATGTGAAGCAGAGATTGCATCGACGCTTCAACACGCTTCAAGACGCTGAGGTTGAATTTGAAATGGGCGGTCAAGTTTTCCAATCGCGCTTGTTCAATTTGTCGCGCACAGGCGCGTATCTTGAACTCAGCACGCTTCGTCAGTGTTTGCCCGGCGAGCCGATCCGGTTGCGTATGGAGCTGCATGACGTGAGTCGAACTTATGTCATGCCTTGCGAAGTGATTTGGACGCAGCCCATGGGTCAACATGGTGGCACAGGTCTTGGCGTCAAATTCACGGGCCGTGCGGAAGTGAAGCGCGACTTTTTTGGTCCGGGCTGATTGGCCGACGAATTGAACTCGCGCTCTCTCAATTATCAGTGAGCTTTTCGATCAGTGTTAAACCGCGAAGTAAGACTCGGTCTTGCCAGAGGCGATCTTGTGGATCGAAGAGTTCGCGATTGAGGCGCTTGAGCCTTTCGGCATCCGCGAGACGGCGATAGCCGCGTGTGTGGCCGCGGTTCTCGGCAATGAACATCAAGAGAGTTCTAAATTGATTGAGGCCATCCGCGCCGATCGTGCCAAATTCGGCGGTGACGCAAATGGCTTCGCGAGCTTGCCGACAAAAGTTAGCGGCGAAGTCATTCATGTCGCCCGTGGTCTTGTAAAATCCAGCCGTGTCCGTCGGTGTGATTTCAATTTCTCCAGTTTTGAGCACCGAGGCCAAGCGCCGTCGCATCGGTTCCATGCCGCGCGCACTGGGGCCATCGCTTAAGATCGCGTGCAAACAAGCGCGTGAGCCAAGGCCGGTGTGAAGATCGATCGCGACCACGCGATCTCGCTCGCCGACGAGATGTTTCTGAAAGAACTCGGCGACGATCTGTGTTTCGGGTTCTGGACCGGAGCCGCCATAGCTCAATCCGGTGGGGAACTGATATTGGCCCATGCCCGCGGCAATCGCGAGATCTGAGCGACTCATCTCGCCGCGCGCAAGTCGCCATGCAATTCCGCTGGCGAGCCGAAGGGCCTCGGCCTCGACGGAAATGAGTGGCGTCGTGGGCTCCAGAAAATCGCGCAGCCGTTCATAGCCGGGGTTGCGAGTTTGAAATGTCGCGGGATCCAGCGAGAAATTGCGATTGAGATTCACGTTGCGAGAGTTGTTTCGGCGTCCGTGCAAGAACCCCCAGGCGTTGATGCCGTGAATGGCGAGAATGCCCCAGCCTTGTTCGTGCAGACGTCGCGCGTGATGAAGAAAGAACTCTTCTTGAATGCGCGAGCCCGCGGGCGTTTCGGGGCCATGGACACCGGATGTGAGGACGAGAAGTCGTTCACGGCCGGGGTCCAGTTCGGCGATCTCGATGCTCAGCTCCTCCGTCGGTGTGGAGGCTTTGTCGGAGGGGAGAAGGCGAGTGCTGAGCTTTGCGCCCGTGGGCTCGGCCGCGCGACGAAAGCGTTCGCGCGCTTCGCTGGGATTTTTGGGAAAGTGCAGATCGCCCGTTTGCGTGGTGCGAGCATCCGGACTCGACATTGCGCTGAGAATTGATTCAAATTTGCGCATGACTACTTCTAGCGCGTCGAGCAGCCGTTCGGCAAAGAGGGTTTTTGAATTGGTCTCGCAGCCGTATGGCTTCGAGTTGAGGCTTGATGATGTGCAAAATCGCAATGCATTTCGATTGAGCACGGCCCGAGAGCTGCGTGGAATTCTGCGAAAGCTCAAAGCTGAGGCTCGTCGCAAGGATCAGGCGACGACTCTGGTTTATCGAGCGCGTGGACCTGTGTTCTGCGCCGGTGGGCACTTGCACGACTATGAGAAGATGGGTGCGGCAGCGGGACGCAAAGCGAATCGTGAGATCACAGGCATCGTCGATGAGCTTCGGCAATGGGGCGGCCTGAGTCTCGCGATCGTCGAAGGCGATGCGCTAGGCGGCGGGCTGGAAATGATGGCGGCTTTTGACGTGATCTGGTCTGTGCCTGAGGCGATGTTTGGTTTTTGGCAGCGGCGAGTGGGATTGAGCTTGGGCTGGGGCGGTGAGCGTCGATTGCGAGACCGACTGAGCACGGCGAGGCTTCGCCAAGAAATTCTGGCCGCGCGTACGCTGACGGCTGAAGCCGCACTCGAGATCGGGCTCATCGATGCGATTGTTCCGCGCGCGCAAATTGAGAGTGAGATCCGTGACTTCGTGGCACGCCAGCGAAGTTTGTCGTCATCGACAGCTCAGTCGAGCAAATCCATCCTTGAAGCAAAATCGGCGGCGGCCGCGCGACGAATTTTCGACAAGCTTTGGTGGAGCGAAGAGCACCGGGCGCGCCTCAAGGCCTTTACGCGTTAGCGACCGGTTTTCAATCGCGATTCGTCTTCACGACGACGAATCGCGAGCTGCACGAGCTCATCGACAAGGCCTGAGTAGCTGCGACCCGCAAGCTCCATCATCTTTGGGTACATCGAAATCTTCGTGAAGCCCGGCATGGTGTTGATCTCGTTGACGAACAACACACTGTCTTTTTTGCGTAAGAAAAAGTCGACGCGCGCGAGGCCCTCGCAGTTGAGTGTGCGATAGACCTTCAGAGCCACTTGGCGGACTTGCTCTGAGATTTCAGAATTGAGCTTGGCGGGAAGCTCGAGGCGAGCGCCTTCAGCGTCCAGATATTTGGCTTCGTAAGAATAGAACTCATGTTGCGGGATGATTTCACCCGGAGGTGAAGCTTCTGATTTTTGATTGCCGATCACCGCGCACTCGATCTCGCGACCGTCGATGAATTCTTCGCAAATCACTTTGTTGTCGAATTGGAAGGCTTCCGTCAGTGCACTCTTGAAGCCCACTTCATCTTTGATTTTGAAAACGCCGATGGAGGAGCCCATGTTGACGGGCTTGAGGAAAAAGGGTGTGCCCAACTCCTTCGTGAGTGAGCCAAAGTTGTGCGAGGTGGGCTCGTGCTTCCAGAGTGTGACGAATTTGCCGATGCGAATTCCCGCCTGATGCAGCAGTCGCTTGGTGACATCTTTGTCCATGCCGACGGCGCTGGCCAAGACGGACGGACCGACAAATGGCAGGCCGATGAATTTCAAATAGCCTTGCACGGTGCCATCTTCACCGTAGGGCCCGTGCAGAATCGGAAACGCGACATCGAGTGAAGTGATGCTGCGACCGCCGCCGCCATCACTGTTGATGCTGATCAGTTCGGGTCCTTCGGCGCCGCGGACCAACGACACGCGTGTGGTGAACTGTCGAACATCGATGGGCTGTTCCAGAGTCGTGCGACGAAGATCCGCGAGATCTTGAATCCAACGCATGACGCCTTGAGGGTCGATGGCGACGGCAAAGATCTCATAGCGAGATGGGTCGAGGGCATCGACGATGCTCTTGCCAGATGCGAGCGACACTTCATGCTCGGCGCTTTGGCCTCCGCACAACACGAGGATCTTGAGTTTTCTGTCGGCCCGATTGTCGGCTCGGTTGTCACCTCGGAATGGCGAATTCGTCATGTCACGCCCCCTTCTTTCACTCTTTCATTCTGCGCAAGTCGACCTCTTTCGTCACTCAAGTTGTAGAGAGTTTGAAGACTGCGTCGACGAGTTCCAACTGATTGTGCAACGGCGAGGCATGAGGCTTGCGACCCTAGAGCATGACGGTCGCATTGAGAGAGTGGGATTGCGAGCATGTCGATGTTGAGCCGAATGCTGAAAAGTTGTTGAGCGATTGAATAAGGAGCCCCGATGAAGAAGCGAAACTTAAACTTAGAATTGGCTGTACTTATGGCGAAGCGAGATTCGCGTCCGCTTTCAGAAAGCCTTGCACAGCGAGCCTGGATTCGAAGCGCAAAAATGACTCTTCGGGTGGTCTTGGGTCTGGGTTTGGTGTTCGCTCAAGTTCTCGCCGAGTCGGCTTCTGCGGCGGTGGGCGCCGAGCCCGTTGAGATCGGGCCAAGTTCGCTCGCAGGTGGTGAGCTTCCCGTTGGACCTGTTGTGCGACCGGCTTCAGCCTCTGAGGCGGCGATCCTGGCGCGTGACACACAAATCTCGACCTATGGATTGACGGGCCTACGCGATTCGCGCCTTGAGATGTTGTCGGCGTCGCCGCTTGATGAGGCGCAAGAGTTGGGGATTCCGGCGAACTCGCGCATTCAGGTTGTGGAAACAGGTCGTGGCGAGGATGGGCTCGACTACACACGCATTCTCATCAATGACGAGATGCTCGCTTGGGTTGCGACATCTGATTTGGCACAAGTTGAGTCTCTCGAACGAACTGAGGTCGCGGGCCAAAGCTTCATCACGCCCGTGCGCGGACGGATCACAAGTCGCGTGGGCATGCGATTTCACCCGGTGCTTCGACGTCGTGTGTATCACGCGGGAACGGATTACGCGGCGCCCATCGGCACGCCGGTGAAAGCGGCGGCGGATGGTGTGGTGTCGTTTTCTGGTCGCGCCGGTGGATACGGCATCATGATTCAGATCAATCATGCTGGCGGGATCTTCACGCGCTATGCGCACTTGTCGCGAAGTCATGTCAGCGTCGGTCAGCGAGTCACACAAGGAACACTCATTGGCCGCGTCGGTAACACGGGTCGCAGTACCGGGCCGCATCTGCACTACGAACGTCGTCGAAACTGAGCTCGGCGTGCTGATGAGTTGATGTTGAGTAGATGAGAGCGAATCGAAAATCGGGATCAAATGGCGTCGTTCAACGCCTCAGATCTTTCAACGAAGGAAAGTGCAGATGACGAAGCTTGGTGTTGTGAATCAAGATCGAAAAGCGATCCGCAAAGTGAGCGAGGTGCTGTTGTGTCTTCGAGGATCGCGGGGCTCTCGGGCTATGATTTTGGGGTTGGCCGAGCGCGGGCTGAAGTCCCTTCTGGCAATTTCGATGATCGCGACGAGTGTGCCTGTGCAAGCGATGACCACAGGGCCAGGCTCGCAAGCGCAGATCGTTCGTGAACTTCAAGTTTCGGCGGCGACAAGCGGCGCGAATGAAGACGATTCGTCGAGCCCGCTGCTCACAAGTGCCGAAGACTATTTTCGTGAAGCCGAAGTCGAATTGGATGACCAGGGTCGGCAGAGCCTGCAAAGCTTTGCGAACTGGGCCGATCAAAATGCGGACGAGTTCGATGCGAAGATGCGCGAGTTGTTGCTTCAAGAAGGCTATTTCGACATGGGCGAAGATGAATCCTCAATGGCGACTTTGCCAGGGGAACCGGAAGCTTTCTTGAACTTCGTCAGACGAGGTGGACGGTCCAAGTGTCGTCCGGTGCCGGGTCGGATCCTGATGGGCTGCTGCTTGATGTATGTTCGTATGTTGTTGGATCAGCGTGGGCTGATTCCCGACGGCATGCGCTTTGGCCAAGCGGCGCGCGATGCAGGTCGCGGACTGCTGCGCACAGGCTTTCGCAATATTCTCAATCCGCGTGGCAATCTTCACGCGCAAGCGCTCGCCGCTCCCGTCGGCGCAGTCCTTGTCTACACAGGTGGCCCCTACGGACACATCGAGTTGAAGACCGCCAGCGGCTACTACTTTGGCCCGACGAACGCGGCACCGGCGACAAGCTGGACACACATTCGTCGTCGCTTGACCGGCATCTATGTGAAGTGAGCGGTGAAGTGAGCGGTGAAGTAGGCGGTGAAAATTAGTTTTTGGCCTTGGGCGCGCACGCGTTGGAGTGCTGCGCCCTTTTGTTTGATCGCTAGGCGATCCACGTGCTTCGTGATCGCTAGGCGATCAACGTGCTTCGTGATCGCTAGGCGATCAACGGTTTTGTGATCGCAACGCGATCAACCGTTTTGTGATCGCAACGCGATCAACGGTTTTGTGATCGCAACGCGATCAACACATCTCCACAAGTTCGCGCAGCATTTTCCGAATGCCGGTAAACACTTCGTGAGGGCGCGCTTCGAGCATGTAGGCCGGAGTGCTGAGCACCTTATTGAGGCGATCACTCACATAATCCGTGGCGGTGCAGGGGATGGGTGTTGCGCCAAGCTTTCTAAGCTCAGCTTCAGTGGCAGAGTCACCGCCAACGGTCAGCTCAACACTGTGATGAGGCAGGGCGCAGGCGACAAGCGCTGGAGCAATGCAAATCGCACCGATCGGTTTTGAGGCAGCGTGAAACTCGCGAATACAGCGAACAACGTCGGGCAGAACTTCGGCTCGAGCGCCAGCCGTTGCAAAATTGGAGAGGCGCTTGGCCGCGCCGTATCCGCCCGGAAATACCAAGGCATCGAAATCGACTTCGCGGAGTTCCTGCAGAGGCCTCACCGCAAAGCGAGTGATCTTGCTCGAGTCCTCGGTGAGCTCGGTCGGAGCGAACGCCTGCACTTCAGCGCCGAACTCGCTCAGTGAGATCAGCGCGCTGACACTCTCGGTGATCTCGGAGCCCTCGACGAATCCCGCGCCACTGAAAACAACGGCGATCTTTTTTTTCGATGTCGGAGAGGTTTGCTTCATGCTTCGGAGTACAGCATTTCGCTATGCGCTTGTCCATAGACGGCGCGAGCGGGCGCCGAGCTTCAGCGATGCTTGAAGTTCATCACAGTGGAGCATTGCTTCACGAGCAGCTTGGCTTGGCCGGTGCCAACGCTCGCCAGTCCTTCGACACAGCGATTGAGCGTCGATGCGAGATAAGGTGCATCGGGACTAAATGCAAATGTCCAATGCAGGCGATCAGGAACATCGTTCTCCCAAAACACCATGTCGAAGCTGACGTGATGAACTTGCAACTGGCACTGCGGCAAGCCACCACATTGAGAGGCCTGCTGAACCGCAAGCGGCGGAGCTTCGGTGGCGACTCTTTGTTGCAGACGATGATAGGTGATGCGCGTGGCTTGAGTCTGCAGTGAGTTGTGTGGTTGCAGGTCTTGCGGAATCAGTTCGCCGCCACTCAGCTGTGCGGAGTTCGTGCTCACAAACGCGCGCCGCAACCAATCCGTCAGTGCACGCGGCGATCTGTCGCGTAGCATGCGGTCGACTTCGGGTCGAAAGTGATAGGAGTTGGACACCACTTGGTCTTCGTTCGGTCCAAACATAACTTTGGCGTCACTGCTGGTTGCCGCAGTTTTGTCGATGCGAAGTGGAATTTCAGTCGAAACTTTTCGGACCTCGCCGTTTTCGTAAGTTTGCCGATGTTGAATCAGTGTCAGCAAAACTTCGGTGGATGACTCTTGCCGGTCGATGATGGTCTGACCTGTGTCGGCGGTGATGGCGCGGGACGCTCCCGCGGCAAGTTCTTGCGTGTCGGTGATCAGCACAAACTGCCCAACTTCGATGGCCATTGGGTCCATGTTGCCGGTTGAAGCGTTGAGGGCCTGATCGACGATGGACTCCGCGACAGGTGGTCCAAAGTCGACAGGTAAAATTCCGTCCTCGGGCTGACAGCCGCCGATTTGTGAAAAAATAAAGGGAAGCAAAAGCGCGAGTGCGAAGTGCACGATCACCAGCGCGCGGGCGCCTTCCATGTGGCGTCGTTCGGCATCGGCCTCGATGAGTTCCGGGCCCTTCGAGTCGTGGTGATTTTCAATCGTGGGTCGCTTTTTCATATCAGACCGAGTCCCATCCCCAAATCCACAGCGGGATTGGCAAAATGCTTTGTAGGGCTTGCGCGGTGCTCGGATCAAAGTTGTGAATTTCGTGAGGAAGAGCGGGGCCAAACAGCAAGCGAATCATGTCTTGTTCAGATTGTGTCGCGTAAACCTGTGAGCCGCGGCCGATGCGGTATTCCGTGTCGTTCTTTTCAAGCACCAAGTCGCCGATGCCGTGCTGTCGTGCCGCGCGACGAAGTTTGGCGAAGATCGCTTCGTGGCGAAGAATCTTGATCATGCCGAGGTGGCCGTCGTGGCGTCGAGCGCCGGCCGCTTGAAGTGTGCGACAGAGATTTTCGCTATGGCGAGGCGCGATCAGCGTGAGCCCGCGCGCGCCATCACGTCGCGTCTTCCACATATGACTGAGAAGCGCCGTCAGTGCTCCCACACCACCGCCCCACTCGTGAATGTAGCCGCTCAGGTCCGCGCCTTTGCCTTCAATCGCATAAGCGACGAGTTTGCCGTGCTTGTCCCAAGCTGTGCTGACGCGCGAGTTTGGAATTCGCAAGTATTCGCGAACGTCTTCGAGAGTTCGATGTGTGCCGACGCTGTGCTGATTGTAAAGGCGGAGCAAGGCCTCGGCGTCGATTTGCGCGGAGTCGATGAACTTGAGATCGCGCGCCGGGGAGGGAAGCTCATTGTCGATCTGCAAAGCGACCTCAGTGCCAGCCAACTCAAATCCGAGTCGACGATAGAAATCGTAAAGCTCCGTCCACAAAATCGCGATGTCACATTCAGCTGAGGTCGCGGCCTGAAGGCAGCTCTCGAGAACCTGCGTGGATAGGCCCAAGCCGCGGTGGCCACCTTCGGTGACGACACTGCCGATCCCGGCGAGTTTGATCGGCCCGAGGGGTGTTTTGATGACAAAAGGTTTGAGCACAGCGTGCGAGAGCACGCGTTCGCCTTCCAGAATCACGCGCATGTTGTGGCGATTGAAATCTTGCAGCGCGCGTGGGTATTCGTCGGCGATCGACCAGTTGCTGCCGGGTCGAAGTTCGCGATTGAGAAAGTCGTAAAGCCCGCGAAGCTCGGATTCGCGTGGCGCTCGCGGTCCTTCCATGGACATGAGGCCTCCCTCATTCCAGTTTAGCCTTCACGGGCCGCGCCGCCGAGGTCGAGGCCCCTGATCATGTCGTTGGTCGAGCTGGACTTTTCCCATTGGGGATTGGTTTGACCCCAACTCGACCTCAGGCGAGACTAGCAGCCATGCTGCTCGTCGCCTTCGTAGAGAGTTTTAAGTACATCGGCCACTTGATCCCTGTGGCCTGCTTGCGCATTTTCTTGGGCGGCTATTATTTCAAACACGCCTTGGCTTCGTTTCAGAGCGACTATCTGGTCAAAGCCTATTTGGCCGAAGACATTCGCCAGCACTTGCCCAGCTCGACGGCCCCGGAGTGGTACAGGTGGTTTCTTGAAAACGTCGCGATTTCAAACTGGCAGGTCTTCGCGATTTCGCTCACCACTCTGCAGCTGTTCATTGGTGTGAGTTACATCATCGGCTTAGCGGTTCGACCTGCGGCACTTGTGGGTGTGTTGATGTCGATGGCGCTCATGGGAGCTGTGGGGATCAACGCGACGGGCTCGACAGGCGCGAGCATCAACTTCCAGGCCACGACTTTCATGTTGGTGTTGCATCTAGTGCTCGGTTGGATCGGCGCCGGTCGTTGTCTCGGCTTCGATTATTTCTTCTACAAACGCCGCCGCGGTCTGTGGTGGTGAGCTCGTGATTCCGCCGACGCCTCTCTCGTCTCCATCGCGGTTTCGCAAGACCGGCATGGCCGTGCTCGCGCTGATCGTCTTGGCCGTACTCATTCTCGTTGCGGCTCGCGACATGTGGCCGAAGTGGGGTGGTGAGCAAAGCGGCGCGATCAGCTTGGGGCCTCGGCTTCGTATTCTGGCTTATTCCAGTTTCGTATCGAGCTGGGGCCCAGGCCCACAGTTGGTGGAGCTCTTTGAGTCGCGAGAAAAAGTGCGTGTCGAGTTGGTGCAAGCCGACGATGCGGGTGTGATGTTGGCCAAGCTCGAACACTTTCCAAGTGATCTCGTCATCGGCTTGGATCAGTTCGGTCGACACATGGCCGAGTTCAAGCCACGTCCCTCGCAGGGCCAGGCCTTCGCATGGCGCGAGATCGCAACTGAAGTGACGGAACTTGTGCCCAAGGAGTTTCGTGATCCACGATTCATCGCTTTTGATTGGGCGCCGATCGGATTTGTCTATCGCGAAGGCGAACTCAAAACTGTGCCGCGTTCGCTCAGCGATCTGCGGCGTCCGGAGTTTGAAAGAGGGCTCTTGCTTCAAGACCCCAGGTCATCATCGCCCGGTCTGCAGTTTTTGTTTTGGGTGATGGCGAGCTTCGGTGAACGCGACGGCTTTCAATTTTTGCGCGAACTGAAAGCCAATGTCTTTTCAGTGACCTCGTCCTGGTCGCAAGCCTACGGACTTTTCACGCGCGGCGAAGCGCCGTTGGTCCTGAGCTACGCGACTTCGCCCATCTATCATGCGCTGGAAGAGAAAGATGACCGCTATCGCTTCGCTTGGTTTGACGAAGCCGACGAGGAAAAGCCTCACGCTGAGGTTGCGGGGACGACGGAGACAAAGCGATCTTCGGGTGCAAGCGGGGGGGGCGCTTCTCACAACAAAGCGGGCCATGAAGCCTTTCATCCCATTCAAATCGAGTACGCGGCTATTCCCGCGAACTGTCGCGCCTGCGAAGTGGCGGAAAAGTTTCTGCAACTCATGTTGTCCGATGAAGGACAAAGTCTCATCATGCGCCACAATTGGATGTTGCCGGTGCGACGTGAGGTTGCGTTGGCGCCGGGTCAGGAAGCTTTTGCAGAGACCTTTCAGCGCGCCGAAGGGCTAAAGACTTCATTGAAGCGACTGGAGAGCTGGCCCGCGCAGCGCGAGGCACTGCTGAAGAAGTGGCAAGAGGCCGATTTATGAGTCGATCCATCGACAGGGCAATGAACTTGGGTTGGCGATGTTGGCGAAAGTGAATTTTCGTTGGTCGCTCCTGCCCTTGGTCGCGACTTTGCTGTTTGTGTTGATCGCGCCTTACGCTTTGACTTGGCGTTTTACTTCCGGCGGCTTGCACTGGCCCGAAGGTGCGGCTGAACTTTTGTGGCGAAGCCTGATCATGTCTGCGGGAACGGCGACGCTGGCTCTCTTGATGGGCATACTCTTGGTACCAGGCGCACTTCGAGCCCAAGGCGCATGGACTTGGGCTCTCATTTTGCCCGCGACCGTACCGGCCCTCGTGCCGATTCTGACGTGGTTGGACTTGTTCCCGGGTTGGCGAGGCCTCAGCGCGGTGATCTTCGTGCAAGGCCTGATGAATGCGGGACTTGTCGCCGTGAGTTTGGCGCGCGCCTTGGAGACGCGATGGGCGGGCGCGATCGAGTTGGCGATCACGGAGGGTGCGACGCCCATGATGATTTGGCGCCGAGCACTGATCGCGGGAATGAGCGGTGAGCTTCGGCAAAGTTTTCTTTTCGTCTTTGCGCTGGCGCTGACGAGCTTTTCCATTCCGCTCGTGCTCGGCGGCAGAAAAGCCGTCAACTTTGAAATGGGAATCTTTCAAGCGCTGCAGCTTGAGATGAATTGGTCGACGGCGCTGAGTTTATCGCTTCTGCAGCTCGCACTCTTGATCGGACTTGTGTGGCTTCTGCGACCCCGCGGTGAAGAACAAATTCAGACTCGAGCGCGTCTGCGCGAGCTGCTCGGCTCGCGTTGGAGTTTAGCACTGGGTTTGGTGCCCGTGGCGGCGATGCTGGGAACATTGCTCGGACGAGCTGGACAGGGCGTGGCGCAGTTGGATGCGACACTGATGCGCGAGCTGCCGCGAGCGATCTTCGCGTCAAGTGTTGTGGCACTTGGAACTTCTTTGTTGGTTGGACTTGGGCTGGGCCTGCTCGCGCGGCAATTGCCGAGCGAACGCGAGCGCGCATGGCTATCCGCCTACACCACACCTTCGGCGGTGCTGTTGGGATTTGCGACTTTAGCCATCGGCCAAGGTCACGGGTTCGAGATGGATTTGCTGCGCATGACTTTGGGATGCAGCTTGATGTTCGCTCCCGCGCTTTGGCGTTGGCGAATCGCACCGCGCTTGGCAGAGTTCGATCGGCAAATTGAAGTGGCACGATGTTTGGGTGCGAAGGATGCGTTGATTGCGACACGCCTCATAACTCCGGGGATTCGCAATGACCTGGCTTGGGTCGCCGGACTTGCGGCCTTTTGGGCATGGGGCGACTTCGCCCTCAGCTCTGTGGTCGCGGGTCGCTCACAAAGTCTCGCGCTGCTGGCCCGCGATCTGATGCAGGCCTATCGGCTCGAGGCCGCGGCTCTTTGTATTTTTCTTTGTCTCCTTGTTGGGATTCTGCAGGCCGCGGTGACGCAAAAACTCCTGCAACGGCGAGATTGAGATCGGAGATGGGTATGTCGCGAGTTCGAGGATTGATCAAAGACTACGACGGCTTTCGCCTTGAGATTCCAGAAATGGAGTTGAGTGATCAAGGTGTGACGGTACTGCGTGGACCATCGGGCTCGGGAAAAACCAGCGTGCTGAGAATTCTCACGGGATTAGAGGCATGTAAAAGTCTTGAGTGGTGGGCCAAGGACAACGACAAAGGTAACGACAACGATAAGGACAGGGGTGTCGAAATTAATCTCGCGCAGCTTTCAGTTCGCGATCGCCGATTGGGCGTGGTGTTTCAGAACTACGAATTGTTTCCGCACTTAAGTGCCAAAGAAAATCTGAAGTTTGCGGCCGATGCGCGAGGCTTGGATCAAGCCTTGAGCCAACAGCGTTTACAGCGATTGACGGATCGCTTAAGTCTGGAATCCGTGCTCGATCGACGCGCTGAAAAGTTGTCCGGCGGTGAGAAGCAGCGCGTGGCACTGGCGCGTGCGCTCATCGGTCAGCCGCGTTTCTTGCTGCTTGATGAGCCATTCGCGGCTCTCGATCAGGACCTGCGAGCCGACGCAAGGCGCCTGCTCCAACAAGTGCTCAGCGAAGAAAGTTGCCCGGCACTGCTGGTCACGCATGATCCCGCGGATGTGGAAGCGCTGGCGACCAAGGTCATTGATATCCAAGCGGGCCGCCTCACAAAGCGCTGACGGCCAATCAGCAGATGGCCAGCAGCCAAACTGGCAACGCTTCCAGCGATGAAAAATCAGTAGGCCAAAGTTCGCGCCAAAAGCTCACCCAGGCGCACTTCGATCTCGGCGCGATGTTTTTGCGCCTCAAATAAAAGTTCAGAGGCCGATGCCAAGTCCGGAGAGTTCTTAATACCTCGACGATACTCAGCTGTGGTCATGTCAAAATAGTTCTGGGCCCTTTGCACGCGTGACTTCGCTAATTCCAGAAGCTTTCGCGCGCTGGTCACTTGTCGTTCCAGATCCAGGCGCTCCACCTGCTTCTGTCGGCGCAATTCAGCCAGACGACTTTCTTCGCGAGAGGCCATGGCTTGGGCCTCGCGCACGTGCGAATAGATTTGCCCGCTCGCCCATAGCGGAAAACGAAACTTGAGCTCATAGTGACGATCTTCAAAGTCGCCGCGGCGATCTCCGGCCCGAAGACGTCCCGCCGAAGCTAACAAATCCAACTCACCCCAACGCGTGGCGCGTGCCGAGGTCGCCTGCAGCTGTTGCGAACGTACTAACGGCTCAGCGGCCGACACTTCGAGCGAAGTCTCGAATTTGGGATTGAGTTTCAAGTGTTCGCGCCAAGCTTGCGAAAGATCGCTGGAGGTTTTGGGATCAGCTAAGCCGAAGCTTTCCAGCCGCGACAGCTGATCTTGAAGTTGCACGCGATAGTCTTCGAGGCGGGCCTCGATTTCATTTCTTCGCAGTTCAAATTCGAGCTTGTCGATGCGACTGGTGAGGCCGGCGGCAACTTTTCGCTGCGCCATTTCGCTGTGTTCTTGATTGAGTTTCAGTTCGCGTTCCTCGATCTCGACGAGTTCATGGGCCATCAGTGCTCGGCCAATTTGCGCGAGAAGCTCGCCACGCATGAGCTGCTGTTCGCGTCGATAGGCGGCCTCTGCGGCCTCGACCTCAGCCTCTGCGCGCTCAACTCGCGCGCGATCGCCGCCTCCGCGCCACAAATTCCAATTCAGCTCGAGCCCCGCGATGCTGCCTCGGTCCAGTTCATGACCTTCTCGCTTGTCTTGTGCGCCAGCGAAGGCGTCCAGCCGCGGACCGTAAGTCGACAGAGCCGAACGCTGAGCGGACTGTCGGGCCTTGAGCTCACGTTCCGCCGCCAGGACGCGCGGTGCGGACTGAATGGCTTCGTCGAGCGTCAGTCGTCGCGGACTCGAACTCGCCGGCGCGTTGTCGACGGAGCGGGATCCTTGTTGGGTTTCAGCTAGGCCCAACGAACTGAAAGATAGCGAAGTGACCAAGGCGATCGTTGCTAGGCGCTGATGCGCGGATCCCATTCGGCAAAGGGTCTGAAAGCGCATCAGCGTTCTCGGAGTCCGATATTGAGAGTTGGGCTTCAACACAGGCGGCCTCACTTTTCAGCTTGAAACTTAAATGTCTCTTTGATCGGTGTGAGCTGGCCTTGGACTTCAGCCTGAGCTTCCAGTTTGATTTCGATGGCGAGACGATGAGCCTTGCCGAAATCCAGCTTGGCGATCGCCAGGCCTGCTGTCGCATCATAGCTCAAGGACAATGCTTGAGCTTTGCCTCGGGGCGGGGTCACCGTCGCGGAAACTTTCACGTCTTTGAGTGCTTCGCCTTCGTGAGCTCTTGGCCAAACTTTGAGATCGCCGTGTTGCACGCGATACTCCAAATCCAAAGCCTTGCCAGCTTTCACCATACCGCCGTACTTCGACTTCAGTTTCACCGGAGCACTATGGCCTTCGTGCGCGTGGGCTGATGTGATCGAAAACAGACTCGCGCCGAGCAGAGCTGCGACTGTGCACGCAGCGGCGAGCAAGACTTTGAAAGTCGGGGATTGATTTTGCGACATGCGGAACTCCTCTGTTGAAAGTTGCGTGTTAGATCGATTTCATTTTTGCAAGAGACTGAAGTGCGGCTTTTTGACTGAACTTCCAGAACACCATCGGCGTGACAAACAAATCCAGAGCTGTGGATGAGATCAAACCTCCCGTGATCACCACGGCGAGAGGGTACAAGATCTCTTTGCCAGGCGCGCCGGCCGCCAAGAGCAGCGGCATCAGCGCCAAGATGGCCGTGAGGGCTGTCATCATCACCGGGATCAAGCGTTCGCATGAACCGCGAACGACCATCTCGAGAGTGAACTTTTCGCCTTCAAAGCGCATGAGGTGCAAGTAGTGCGACAGCATCATGATGCCGTTGCGAGACGCGATCCCGGCCAGAGTCACGAGTGCGAGTAGACTTGCGACGGTCATCGGCATGTTCGTCATTACCATCGCCAGCACGCCGCCGATCAAGGCCAGCGGAACGTTGAGCATCACCTGACCCGCCATCCATGCGGATTTGAAGTGCGTGGTGAGAATGGTGAAGATCAGGATGAGCGATAGAATCCCCAAGCCCGTCATCAGCCGGGTCGCGCGAACTTGCGACTCAAACTGTCCTTCGATGGAATAACTCAAGCCACGATCAAACGTGACATTCTCGCTTAGTGCGCGGCGAATGTCGTCGACGACGGGCGAGAGCGCACGCCCCGAAGTGTTCGCCGAAACTACAATGCGGCGAAGTGCATTTTCGCGAGCGATGAGGTTGGGGCCTTCGGCCTCGTACACATCCGCCACATCGGCGACGCGAATTCTTTGGCCGTCGGGCATGACTTTGACGATGGTGTTGGAAATCAAATCGGGATTGCGTCGCGACTCTTCATCAAAGCGCAAGAATAAGTCCACGCTGCGCTGTCCTTCGATGACTTGTCCGACGACGCGACCCTGCAGGGCCTGCTCGAGAAGTTCAGCGAGATCACCCGTGGTGAGACCAAAGCGCGAGGCTTCTTCGCGCAAGATCTGAATCTTGAGCTGGGGGATCAGCGCCTGACTTTCCACCTGCAAATCGACAAGGCCTTCGATGTCTTTGAGCGCGCCTTCGACTTCCGCAGCTTTCGCGCGTAGCTCGGCAAGATCCTCGCCGAAGATCTTGAGTGCAATCTGGGCGCGAACACCTGAAGTCAGGTGATCGAGTCGATGCGAGATCGGCTGACCAATATTAAAGTAGACACCCGAAAGTTTTTCGAGCTGCGCGCGAATCTCTTCCAGCACACTCTCTTTGCTTTGGCCATCGCGCCACTGATCGAGGGGCTTGAAGTCGACATCGATTTCTGAATAGTGAACACCCTCAGCGTGTTCATCCATCTCCGCGCGGCCTGTTCGGCGAGACACAGAGAGAACTTCCGGCACACCGCCAATGAGTCGTTCGGCCTCTTGGCCGATGCGGTTGGATTCGCCGAGCGACACACCTGGATCGAGGAGCAAGTTGATGGTGGCCGTGCCTTCGTTGAACTGCGGAAGGAAGTCGCGGTCCATGCGAATGGCCATGATCCCGGTGATCACAAAGAGGAGCGCCACGGGCGCCAGCCACCAACCGCTGCGATTGAGCCATACTCTCAGAAACGCGGCCTGCTTCGCCTTCATCCAGCGCGCCAAGCGAGTCTCAGACTGCTCCTTGAGCTGTCGACCGCCCAGAAGATAGGAGCAAAGTACAGGTGTCAGCGTCAGTGAAACGAACATCGAGGCGAGAATGGAAACGACATAGGCCACGCCAAGTGGAGCGAACAGGCGGCCTTCGATGCCGCTCATCGCAAAGAGCGGAAAGAACACGGCGATCACGATCATGGTGGCGATCACAATCGAGTTTCGCACTTCACTCGATGCGTGAAAGACGACGCTGAGAATCGGATCAGGCACAGCCTTCAAAGCGTTCTCGCGCAGACGTCGATAGACGTTTTCGACGTCGACAATGGCGTCGTCGACCAGTTCACCGATCGCGACGGCCAAGCCACCCAAGGTCATGGTGTTCACGGTCATGCCCATGAACTCGAACACCAAGGCGGACACCGCAAAACTCAAAGGAATGGCGGTGAGCGTGATGGCCGTGGTTCTGAAATTTGCGAGGAACATCATCAACACGACAATGACCAAAAGTGAGCCATCGCGAAGTGCTTCAATCACATTGTGGATCGAAGTCTCGATGAAGGTTGCTTGGCGAAACAAATTTCTGTGCAACTTCACCTGCGGAGGCATTTGGCGTTCGAGTTCATCGAAGGCCAGATCAAGATCTTGCGCAAGATCGAGAGTGGAGGCTCCTGGCGCCTTCTGCACGCTCAAGATCACCCCGGGCTGAGCGTTGATGCTGGCATCACCGCGTTTGGTGCGCGGCCCCTCAATCACGGTCGCGACGTCGCGAACGCGCACCGGCTGACCGAGGTGATAGCCCATGAAGGAATTGAGTATCTCTTCCTTCTCGCGAACGCCGCCGATGATGCGAATGAGATTCTCGCGCTGGTCCAAATCAATGAAGCCGCCGGAAGTGTTCTTTGAAATTTCCGAGATCGAATGCTCGATGGTCGACAAAGAGAGCTGTCGCTGCTGAATTTTCTCCGCGCTCAACAGAATCTGATACTGGCGCACGCCGCCACCGATGGCGATGACTTGCGAGATGCCGTTGATCGACATCAGCCGCGGTCGCACCACCCAATCGGCAAAATTGCGAAGTTCCAACGGGCCGAAGCTTGCGCCATCTTCCGCGACCAGGCCGACAAGTTGAATTTCTCCCATGATGGATGAAATCGGTCCCAATTGCGGCAGCACATCGCGTGGCAGTCGTTCGCGAGCCACGGCCAGGCGCTCCTGAACGAGCTGGCGATTTCGGTAGATATCGGTGTCCCAGTCAAACTCCACCCACACGATGCTCAGTCCAGCGCCAGATTGCGAACGCACGCGCTCGACATCTGGAAGTCCCAACAGCGCGCTTTCGATCGGAATGGTCACCAGCGTTTCGGTTTCTTCGGGTGCGAGGCCTTCGGCTTCGGTCATCACCGAGATTGTCGGCTTGTTGAGGTCAGGGAACACATCGACGGGCAAGTGGGTGATGGCGTAGCCGCCCCACGCCAGTACCAGCGCGGAGAGTGCGAGCACGAGAAGGCGATTTTGCAATGACCATCGAATCAAGCGATCGAGAACGGAGTATTCAGGTTGATTCGAATTTGGCGTCGATGATGAAGGCGTCAAGTGGGCTCTCCCTCAGCAAGTTGATCGAGGATGGGACATTCGGGTCGCTCGTCTCCGTGGCAACATTGCGCGAGATTCTTGAGCGAGTCACGCATGCGCTGAAGGTCGACGATTTTTTGATTCAGGTCTTCCACGTGTTTTTCCACAAGGCGCCGAACATCGCGACTTGCGCGCCGCTTGTTCGACCAAAGCGACAACAGCTTTTGAATCTCATCCAACGAAAATCCCAAATCCCGCGAGGTTCTGACAAAGCGCAAACTATGAATGTCTTCGGTTGAATACTGTCGGTAGCCGGATTCGGTGCGGCGGGCCTTCGGCAGAAGGCCTAGGCTTTCATAGTGACGAATCATCTTGGCGGAGACGCCGCTCATCTTGGAGGCTTCACCAATATTGTAGACGCCTTTCATCGTGTCCCCCATGCCGGCGCGACTTGAGTTGTCGCCATCTTCGCTTCGCTCGCGAAACCAGCTTTGGCCTCGGCGCGACGAAGCGACCAGATCAGCATCAGGCTCGATACCACAACGCTCACCGAACTAAAGCCCATCGCGAACGCGGCGAGGGTGGGCGTGAGCTGACCCATGGCCGCCATCGGCACGGCGATGAGATTGTAGCCAAAGGCCCACGCGAGATTTTGCCAAAGCTTTCGATGCGTCGCTCGCGCGAGCAAAATCACGCGCAGCAAGGAGCGCGGATCCGGATTGAGCAGCACCACAGCTGCGGCTTGGCCCGCGATATCGGTTGCGCCACTGACCGCAACGCCCAGATCGGCTTGCGCAAGAGCCGCCGAATCATTGATGCCATCTCCTAGCATCGCGACGTGTTCGCCGCGCGCTTGAGCGGCCTGAATCCACGCCACCTTATCCTGCGGCTTCATTTCGCCGTGCGCTTCTTCGATCTGCAGCTCGCGCGCGATGCGCGCCACTTCGGGGTGGCGATCGCCCGAGAGCAATGCGACTTTCACGCCTTGTGCGCGAAGCGCTTGAATGAGGCCAGCGGACTCGGGCCGCAATTCATCGACGAAACGCAGGTGTCCTAAAATTTTTTTTCCATCGAGGTCGGCGAGAAAGCTCAGCGTGCCCGAGAGCGACGCATCGGCCTCAGGCCGCAGTCCCAACTCGCGCATCCAACGCTCTGACCCCAGTGCCAGATGTCGGCCTGCAACTCGGCCCTCGATACCCGAGCCCGCGATCACGCGCACATCTTCCGCTGTCGGCAAGCTGAGCGACTTGCTTCGAGCCGAAGCCAGAAGAGCCAGCGCGAGAGGATGTGTGCTGCTGGTTTGGAGCGAGGCCGCCGCAGCTAAGTCGTTGTCGTCGAGACTTGCGTCGCGAAGTCGTGGCTCACCGCGAGTCAATGTGCCGGTTTTGTCGAAGGCCGCCTGGTGAAGTTTGGGCGCCGTCTCAAAGATACCCGGATCGCGCACCACAAATCCGCGCTTCGCAGCTTCGCCCAATGCCACCATCACCGCGGTTGGCGTCGCCAGCCCCAATGCACAAGGGCAAGCGATCACCAAAATCGCGATCGCACGAATCAGGCCTTCGCTCCAATCGCCCGTCATCGCGCCGTAGCCGATGGCGACGAGAGCGGCGATCACCAAAATCAGCGGCACGAACACCGCGCTCCAGCGATCGACAAGTTTCGCGATCTGATCTTTTTGAGCTTGCGCGCTCTCTAAGGCTTCCAGCATCTGTGCGAGCAAACCGCGATCCGCCGCATGCGACACGCGAGTCACCAACTCACTATCCAGCACCAGCGACCCGCCATAAACTGTATCGCCAGCGCGCACCCATCGCGGCGCGCTCTCGCCGGTCATCGAACTTTCATCCACGCTCGCCGCGCCTTCGGCGACGACGCCGTCGCAAGCGATGCGCTCGCCAGAGCGAGTGACCAACAGATGGCCGGGTTGCAGAGCCTCGAGCGCGCGTTCGATGATGCCCTTCGGAGTTTTCACGCGCACCACTTCGGGCTGCAGGCGCTTCAGCGATTCCAGTGCCGAGCCCGCGCGCCGCTTGGCCACGGCCTCCATCCACTTTCCAAGTTGCACGAACGCCAAGATCGCCGCCGCCGATTCAAAGAACAGATGCGTGTGGTGGCCTTTGTGAATTTGCCACCGATACACGGAGTAGGCGAAAGCCGCCGTCGTGCCTAAGAACACCAGCACGTCCATGGTGAAACTCAAGTGTCGAAGATTGGCGATCGCGCGTTGAGCGAAGGACGTACCCACACCGACCATCACGAGACTGGTCAGTACGAGCTGCACTTCGGGCGATGGCATCGGCCAAGCTGACCAAAGCATCGGGATCAACATAGGGATGGTGAGAGCGAGCGCGAAGATCGCGCGCCATTTTTCGTTGCGCACTCGCGCCTCGGCGAGTTCGCGGGCCGTCGAGGCTTTGACCTCGGACTTCACCTGCGCCTTGTAGCCGAGCGCTTCAAGTTGCGCGATCGCTTGCGCGGTGACATTTTGTTGTTGCTCCGGCGCGCCCTCAGCATCCAAATCAAATCGCGCCTCTTGCGTGAGCAGATTCACGCGCACGTTTTTGATGCCGTCGATCTTTCGCAAAGTCGTGTCGACCTTGTTGACGCAGCTGGCACACTTCATTTCGTTCAACAGTAGTTTTTGTTCCATGCGGGCAGGATGAAGCTTGCCATCATGGGAAGGTCAAGAACTGGTCTCGTTGAGTGTTGCGATTTTCGAGGCCGACGGCCTAACGGGCTGATCTGACTCAAGTATTTTGCGATGTTTCGGTGTTGCACTTTGGGTCGCGTGCGCCGGGCGCAAAGCCCAAGGGGCACGGGCGGAGCGCTGATGAAAGCCTCGTCATTTCAATCACTTGATGATGGGGAGGGAGCCTGGTGAGCCGGCGGCAAAAGTCGCACCACAATTCGCGCGAGCATTCGCAACACTCAACGAGACCAGTTGGGGGCACCCGTGGCCGTCCGCAGCGCCTGCACCAATGCCGCCTCCGCGCCCTTCAGCCGCCGATCAAATCCCAGCACGCGATCCAAACTCTGGTGAATCTCTGCGAGCGTCAGTGGCGGCGTGGCCTTCAGCACGCGAAAGGCGTGCACAAGATGCGCGATGTGAAGCTGAGCCAGCGGTTGCGCCGCAAGGCCCGGCAGCTTTCGCTTCATCGTCATCCAGCCGGCGGCGTAAGCCTGTTCGCGCTCCGCTGCAACCTCGTGTCCGACCTGCGCCGCGAAGCTCAGCAGCTGATGTGTGGCAAGCAGCCGTTCGGCTTGCGAGGGCGCGCGAAGTGGCGTGCGACGATCCGGGTGCAGCGCAAAGATCAGGTACGCGAGCAGCAGCATGCAAAAGCGTGCGTCGGAAGAGTCGTCGGGTAGTTGCAGTTGCTCGAGTTCGCCGAGCCAGTTGCGCCGCTCTTCTTCTGGGGTCTCGCGAAGTGCGGGCAGACTCAGATTCAAAAGTTGCAAACGCTCCAGCTCGGGCTGATCGACGGTGGCGAGCCAGGCGTCGAGTTGCTGGCGAAGCTCATCGTCAGTGGGCGTTGTCGGCGTCGGACGAATGTTGGCGACCGCAAGCGCGAGCGACTTGGCCATCGTGGCCTCGCGAAATGCGAAGCGCAGCAGGCTTGTGCCCAGACCGCCGGCGGGCGTGCCTTCAAGACTTGCGCCCAAAGCTGAAGCTTGCTCTGTCGCTTGGCGAAGCAAGCTGACCGCCCCCGCGAGCTTCGCGGATTGGGGCACCGGAATTTCAATGCGCTGCTCGATGGGCGATTCCACTCGTTCAAAAAAGTCGCGATCCACGCCCGGCGGTCGCGAGCCGTCGCGCAAGAGCTCCGGGCAAACTCTCTGCAAGCGCGTTTCGAGCGCCGGGTGAGTGTTGAAAAAACCAAAGTCAAAATAGGAGGCGGTGCCCGCGCCGCTCGCTGAGCTCAAGAAAAAGTGCGACACCTCTTTGGCGTAGGGCGAGTTCAGGCCGCCGTCTTTGAGTTTCCAGATCTTCCAAAGCACGCCGCCGATGCCGTAGGGGTTTCTCGTAAATTGTAGCGCGCTGGCATCAGCGAGGTGTTCGCGTTGGCGCGAGATCGCCGCGCGCAGCAGGCTCGCGAGAAATGTGCCGAGGATGCCGATCACAAAGAGCGCCAGTCCCAAGATCACGCCGCCTCCGCCATTTTTTTTGCGTGAGCTGGAACTGCGATTCGAGGCGGAACGCATGAGACTGCGACCAAAGGTGCTAATAGCTTCCAAACCGCCGATCCAGCAGACCATTTGCATGTTGAGGCGCATGTCGCCATTGAAGATGTGCGAGAACTCGTGCGCCATCAGGCCTTGCAGTTCGTCGCGATTGAGGCGCTGAATCGATCCGCGCGTCACGCCGACCACAGCGTCGGTCGGGTGGTAGCCGGCAGCGAAGGCGTTGATGCTGCGTTCGTTGTCGAGCAAGTAGACGGGTGGTGAGGGGATGCGCGCCGCAAGCGCCATCTCGTCGACCACATTGAGCAGGCGGCGCTCATCGCTCTGTTCGGATCTGCGTTCGACGAGTCGTCCACCCAAACTTGTGGCGACAGCTTTGCCGCCTTTGGCGAGCATCCAGCGCCGACGAAGGTAACCAAAGCCCACCACGGCGAGAGTGCCGAGCGTGGACCACAGCAAAACTTCGGGATGAAAGACGAATTGGCCTTGGTGAACTTGGCTTTTGTCTGCGAACTCTTCACTGTGGCTTAAGAAAAACGCGATGACCACGGTGGTGAAGATCACCGTGGCGGCAATCGCGAGCCAAAACAACGCGAAGATGCGCCAAGTGTTGCGACGGGCTTGGGCCTGTTGCTGAAAAAAGTTGGTGGCGAAGCCTCGCGCTTCACCGGCCGCCCCCAGAGTGGAGCCTGCATTCCCGCTGAGAGAGCTAGCCCCGGATTGCTGGCGCATCAGAACTTCACGGCGACGGCTTCGCGTTCACGCGGATTTTCGATTTCAAAACTTTGCGCGGCGGTGAAGTTGAATAGGCCCGCAACGACGTTGCTTGGGAAAACTTGCCGAGCCGTATTGTACTCCATGACGGAGTCGTTAAACGCTTGGCGCGCAAAAGAGATCTTATTTTCCGTCGAGGTCAGCTCTTCCATCATTTGTTGCATGGTCGTGTTGGCCTTCAGGTCGGGGTAGGACTCCATGACGACGGAAAGCGACTGCAGTCCGCTTCGCAATTGCGATTCCGCTTGAGCGAGCTTGCCGATCTGCGCGGCGTCCGCGGGATTTTGTGAAAGCATACGCATGGCCGCGAGGCCTTGGTTGCGGGCGGTGATTACGGCCTCGAGAGTTTCGCGCTCATGCTTCATGTAGGCTTTGGCGGTCTCGACGAGATTTGGAATCAAGTCATAGCGGCGTTTGAGCTGCACATCGATTTGCGCGAAGCTGTTGGCCAGCGCCGTCTTGAGGCGCACCAAGCCGTTGTAGACGGTGATGGTGTAGAGAATCACAGCGACCAGCAGTCCGAGCACAATCCAAATGAGCATCATAAGCACCTCGCCACACTATTGTGACGTTGAATGCATCGCTGGAGCAAGAAGTGCGCGTTGGACTTGTCAGCTCAGTGGGCTCGGCCAGACCTTTTGCCGCAATTCGAGTGGGATGAAGGAGGCGCGCGCGGCAATCTCATTCATGCGCTGAAACTCGACCTCGGTCAGGCCCAAGCCATCGGCGACGGCGTCGTATTCGTGCGTGAGATCCAAATCAAAGACGCCGGGATCATCAGTGTTGAGCGTGCACTTGATGTCGGCGTCGAGAAGTCGACGAAGCGGATGTTCGGCGATCGAGGCCGCGGCCTGAGTCAGCACATTGGATGTGGGACAAACTTCGAGGACAAGTCCGCGCTCGCGCACCCAGGCCAGCATCGCCGGATCGCGCGCGATTTGAATGCCGTGACCGATGCGTTCAGCACCGAGGCGTTCAGCGGCGATGCGCACATTTTCCGCGGCTTGGGCGCTCGGCGCTTCGCCGGCGTGCACAGTGATTCGCAGTCCGCCAGCGCGGGCGCGAGCGAAGCAGGCTTCGAAGGGGCGCGCATCAAAGCCGACTTCGTTATCGGCGAGATCCAAGCCGACGAAGGTGTTGCGATGAGCGAGCGCGAACTCGGTCACGCGTTCAGCGACGGCGACGGGCTTGATGCGTTGAAGGATGGCGATCAGACCAACGGCGATGGGTAAGTGGCGGCAGGACTCGACGCCTGCGACGATGGCCGCGTGAATGTCTTCGAAGCTCAAGTGCTCGTGGCCGTCTTGAATGAAGGTGGGGGCATAGCGGAGTTCGAGAATGCGAATGCCTTCGGCCACGGCGTCCTCGATGCATTCGCGAGTCACGCGGGTGAGAAAGTCCGGCGTTGAGAGCGCTTGTTGGGCGGCCAAGAACTTTCTGAGCACGCTTTCAAGATCGCGCATGGGTTCGGTGACCAAAAATTGCCGGCGAAACTCAGCTTCAGTTTCGGGCAGGGCAACGCCCTGCTCCTTGAGGCGCTCGCGCAAAGTTGCGGGGCGGATCGAGCAGTCGAGATGTCGATGCAGATCGACTTTGGGAAGCTGAGCCCAACGAGACGGGCGACGAGTTGAACTGCCAAATGGACGACCAGCAGAATCAGAAGCGCTCAAAGGGATATTTGCCATGGGCAACAAATTGGCGATTTGCGAGCCGCTTGTCACGAGTCTATTGGCACAGAACTGATCCCACAGATGTCATACCACAGAACTCATGCCACAGAACTGATCCCACAGAGCTCATACCAGAGTTCTTGATCCTCTTCGTTCTCGCCGGAAGCTGTTGACGGTTGACGCCCTGCGGGCGTTTAGGGAAAACCCTGTCATGGCAGCAGAAACCGGCGCACCCAATTCCTCTCTTCTTCAAAATAAATCCAACGAGCCGCTTCGTCCGCTCGCGATGAAATCGCGACTGGCCGATGCTCGAGGCCTCCGGCCACGCTGGAGCGCGAGCGTTCAGCGACTCACCGGCGAAAGCATCGCGGTGGGATGTCCCAAAGCGACGCGCGCGATGGTGGCGCTCATGGATATGGAGGCGCAACTGGGTGGTGCGGCCTCGCACTTTGGTGGGCCTTCGGCATTTGCGGAATTGATGTCCGCCCTGCACGGCTTGATGTTTCACGACGCTGAGAAAAAATCGCGGCCGTGGTTCGAGCTCTACAATTTTGTCAACGACGCCGGTCACTGCGAAAACGGCCTCTACGCTCTGAAGGCCAACTACGGCATGGCGGGCGTGAAGCTCGAATCACTGCGTGAATTCCGCTCGATCACGTCCAAGCTCACAGGTCACGGCGAAGCGCATCTCTTCCCCGAAGGCGTGCTCGTGTCGAACGGTCCGCTCGGATCGGGTTTGCCACAAGCTCAAGGCTTGGCGATCGCCGACGCACTGACGGGTGCGCGAGCGGGGGCCTCGTCCTTCGATGCGCGCCAACGCGTGACGGTTTGTGCGCTTTCAGATGGCGGCGCGATGGAAGGCGAAGCGCGCGAAGCTTTGGCTGCGATTCCTGGTCTTGCGCAAAAAGGCAAAGTCGCGCCCTTCGTGCTGATCATCAGCGACAATCGCACCAAGCTGAGCGGTCGCATCGAGCAGGATTGTTTTTCGATGGAGCCGTCGTTCCGAGCTCTTGATGATTTGGGTTGGAAAGTTCTTCGTCTGGAAGACGGACATTCTTTGCAAGCTTGCGCCTCCACGTTGGAAGAAGCATTTGAATTGGCGCGACTCAATCCTTCGGTTCCCGTCGCGATCGTCGCGCGAACCATCAAGGGCAAAGGCAACAAAAAAGCCGAAGCCTCATCTTCCGGCGCGCACGGCTTTCCGCTGAAGTCCGCCAAAGAGCTGCCTGAGTTTTTAACCGAGATCTACGCGCCGGCCTCTGTGCCGCCTGAGTTCATGGCGTGGATTGAAACTGTGCAAAAGCGCGAAACCGAACTTTCCTCACGCGTGAGCGCGACGGTGCAACCCACAACTCCGGGTGCAGCACTCTTGAAAGCCACGGGCAATGAAAAGATCCAAGTCGGTGTCGCAAAAGCCTTGGTCGCCGCTCGAGGCCGCGGGCTTCCCGTCGTCTCCGTCACTTCAGATTTGCCGGGCTCAACCGGTGTCGCCGACTTCCATAAAGTTTATCCCGACTCAGCCCTTGATGTGGGGATCGCGGAAGCCAACATGATTTCGACAGCCGCGGGACTTTCGCTGGCGGGTTACATTCCCATCGTCGACACCTTCGCGCAGTTCGGCGTCACCAAAGGCGCGTTGCCGATCACCATGGCGAATTTGTCGCTGGCGCCGGTGATTGCGATTTTCTCGCACACGGGTTTTCAAGATGCGGCCGATGGCGCGAGCCACCAGGCACTGAGCTTTGTCGCACAAGTGGCCAGCATTCCTCACACCGAAGTGTTTTCACTTTCAACATCCGCAGAAGCTGAAGACTTGCTCACACTCGCCATCGAAGATTTCGCTGCGGCTCGAGCCCGCGGAGAAGTTCCACCGACGCGCGTGTTCTTCTTGGGTCGTGAGAATTTTCCGAAGCGCTTGATCCCCGAGGGGCAAAAACATTCGCTGAAGACTTGGCCGACGCTTCTGCGTATCGAAGGTGCGAAACCTGTGGTGATTGCGGCGAGTGGTTCGTTGGTACCTGAGGCGCTCAAAGCTGCGGATCGCTTGCAGGCTGCGGGTCGTGGCGCCATCGTGCTGCACGCATCCAACGTGAATCATCCGGATCTTGCGACTCTCAAGACTTGCTTAGCGCAGGCCGATGGTCGACTTGTGGTGGTGGAAGAGCATCGCCAGATTTGTGGCTTGGGCTCGATCACATTGCAGGCGCTGCACACTGCGGGCGTGCCGGTGCGCGCAAAGCTGCTCGGTGTGGGCGAGCACTTTGGGCAAAGTGCGTATTCAGCGCTTGAGCTGTACGCGAAGCATGGTTTGGATTCTGTAGCGATCGAGCGCGCAGCACTCGAGCTTTGATCTCAATTCTAATTCCAGTTTGGGCCGATAAATTGGCCCGCATAATCGGCGACGAGGCCTGCGGCCTCGACCTTCCTCTTAGACTTTGTCCTTCTCGGATTGCGTCGACTTTTGCGTCGACGTTGAGTCTTGGGCACTCAGCTTTTCGTTCGCCGGCTTGGCCGAGTCGGTCACATCGATCTCGTCGCCGGAGATACCTTTTTTGAAACCGCGAATGGCTTCGCCCACGGACTTTCCGAGGCCTGGCAAGCGCGAGGGACCAAAGAAAATCAAAATGACGGCGATGATAATCAGTGCCTGGAGTGGTCCGATGCTCATAAGTTCTCCTCGGTCGGTCCTATTTTGAGAGCGTCATGGTCGGGTGCCCGTGCGGGTTTGGGTCCGAACACTTCGGTCATACACCCGCTCTGCGGTGCGCTCAAGTTCACCCTTCAGTATGCGTCAGTATGCAACGAAATGCCTCGAAGCTCGACGCGATCCCGAGAGTGGACCACCGAATGACTCATTCTGGGGCGATCTGAAGGCTCTATGGCCCGCGATGGGGTCAGCCTTGATGGCTGTCGCCGTCGCCTTCATCGTCGCCGCCGTCGCCATCACGATCGCCATCCGCGGAGTTCTCGCCTTCGTGGCCCTGGCCTCGCGAATTGGGGCGCTCGGCGGAGTCGCGACCGCCTCGGCGACCACGGCGGCGGCGCGAGGACTTTTCGTTGCGGCGCTCGTTCTCAGCCGCCTCGATCTCAGGTTGCAAGCGCTCAGCGATTTGCAGCCAGAACACAATGTCTTCGCCGGCGAGGCGATGGTCGCAGATGCCAAGTCGCAACGCCAAAGTGAAGCCTTCGCGGCGCACGACATTGTTTTGGCGACGATCGCCCTTGCGGCGATAGTCCGCGGAGCGCTCCAGCAGCCCAATCATGCGCACGGCCGAGACCACTGCGGACTGCTCGAACTTGTACATGCCGAACTCGTCGCGCATCACGCGCGCAAAATCTTCGTTGTCGATCTTCGGCCAGCGCGCTTGCGACTCGTCGGCCGCGCCGCCGTCGCCGATCTCCACGCGCACTTCTTCCTTCCAAGTCTCTAGCATCGCGTAGAGAAGCCAGCCAAACAGCTGTGTGGTGTTCGAATCATCCAACACGCTCGCCGAGAATTGTTCGAACAAGGCGCGGAAGATGTCGGTGCGCCGGGGTGATTCGAAAATGCGATCCAGCGAGGGAAAGGCGTGGCGAAGCAAGCCCAAGTCGTGGGCCTCCACCAAGGCCGCAAAAGGATCGTCCAGTCGCAAAATCTTGAGCAGCTCTTCGCGCCTTCGGGGCAACACGCCTTGCATCACCGAGGCGGCGTTTCGCGTGATCGACGCGCGCAGCTCAGGGTCCAAGGCGAAGCGAATCTTGTGCGCCAAGCGAAGCGCGCGAAGCATGCGAATCGGGTCTTCAACCAAGCGCCGATCCGGATCGCCGATCATCCGCAGGACTCGCGCTTCGATGTCGCGCTGACCGCCGACATAATCGATCACGCGCTCGCGAATCGGATCATAAAACAAAGCGTTGATGGTGAAGTCGCGGCGAACCGCATCCTCTTCCGGCGTGCCGAACACATTGTCGCCGGGAGGCGGGCCGTCGGGATACTGATCGGCGGGGAACTCGTTGGGATCAAACTCGCGGCGGAAAGTCGCCACTTCGTATTGTTGATCACCGCGCTTCACCAGCACCAGTCGGAAGCGCTTACCAATGATGAAGGCCATGTGAATGATGCGCTTCACTTGCGGCGGATGCGCCATCGTCGCGATGTCGAAATCCTTGGGATTCATGCCGATCAGCAGATCGCGCACGCAGCCGCCGACCAAATAAGTTTCGTGCCCGGCTTTTTGCAGCGCTTTGACGATGCCGTAAGCATGCGGATCAACCCAGTCCGCGCGCAGAACCGGGCGATGTTTTTCGTTCAACGTCGCCGAGGCAGAATTCGCCGAGTTCGCAGCAGACGCGCGCGAGTCCGACTTCGAAGCTTCTGCAGAAGCTTCTGATATTGTCCCAGTTGTCGGCTGAGCGGGATGAGGATGAGATGTGCCGTCATTCGCTTTGGAAGCGGTCGGCGAGGCTTGCGCGTCGGACATTCGCTGGGCAGTATACCTGCCTGAGCCCCATGCGCAAGATGAGCCTCAGGCGCGGCGAAGGCCTGCTGAGACTTACAGC
The DNA here is from genome assembly GCA_002344785.1 of Bdellovibrionaceae bacterium UBA2339. GTDB lineage: Bacteria > Bdellovibrionota > Bdellovibrionia > Bdellovibrionales > JAMPXM01 > UBA2339. The sequence continues at coordinate 97,828 of DDUL01000013.1, read as the reverse complement.
GGCAAGTGCGCAGCATCCTGCGAGGTCGTCGGTATGTCGAAAAATTCACCCTCCCCATCGCAGCACTCAGCAAAGTTCTTTACACAGCTCACGGGCCTTGAACCTCATCGCGGTGAGCCCGGCCCGCCGTCGGTGGTGTTCCTCCACGGCGTGATGGGCTACGCCCTCAATTTCAGGCGCATCGCCCGCGAATTCGAAGCCACACATCGCGTGCTCGCGTACGACCAAAGAGGCCACGGACGCAGCTTTCACGCAGATCTGGCCGCTGACCCTGACGCCTACTCACCTGAGCGCATGGCGGAAGACTTGCGCCTCATCCTCGACGACCTCGGCTGGTCGCGCATCCGCCTCGTGGGCCACTCCATGGGCGGACGCGTGGCGCTCACTTTCGCCGCACTTTACCCAGAACGTGTCGAAAGCCTCGTGATCGTCGACATCGGTCCCGAAATGATCGAGGTCGCGGGCGGCTCCATGGTGCAGAGAATTCTCGACAAAGTTCCCGTTCCCTTCGCCACCAAAGCCGCCGCGAAATCTTGGTTCGATGAAGACTTTCGGCGCGAGTTCCCCGGCGCCTCGCCGATGTTGGCACCCTGGCTCTACTCCAACATCAGCGAACTCGCCGACGGACAAGCCACTTGGCGCTTTGATGCTGCAGGCCTTCGGGCCGCCCTGAAGGCCGGGCGCGACCGAGACCGCTGGGACTTGGTCGACAAACTCCGCTGTTCGACGCTGTGGTTGCGCGGCGAATTGAGCGCGGATCTCCCGCGCGAGCAGTTTGAGCGCATTGCGGCTCGCCGCCCGGGATTGATTCACGCGGTTGAAATTCCGGGGGTGGGGCACTGGCTGCATGCGGAGGCGCCGGAGGCGTTTTTGGCGGAGCTTCACCGCTTCTGGTCTCGCTGAGTGTTGCGTGGCCTCGGCCTTGGCGATTAAGTCGTGAATATTACTGAATAAACTCAGCTATTCATCGTGCTCGATATTTGGGCATCCATGGAATTGGCCTGACGCTAGGGGAGGATGAGCTTTGTGCGATCTCGCGCAACACTCAACGAGACCAGTTCATGGACCAGGGCGTTTTGACTCTCCCCCCGCACTCGCCTAAGCTTAAAGAAGTCGCAGGAGATTCTTCTTGCGGCGCGTGTTTAACTGTCAGCGTCACAGGCCTGAGTTCAGGCCCCAGCCAAACCCAAAATGCCCATCTTATCGCAGTCACTTGTTCTTCAGCACACTCAGCCCGACTTCTGGTCGAAGTGCTTTGCGTCGCCGCGGCGACGTCAGCTCGGGCGCTTGCTGTCGAATTCTCGCGCTCGCCCAATGAACGCCAGCGCCAAAATGCAAAACTGCGAAATTGAGATCGAGCGCAAAGACTTGCTGTGCACCGACGCTCCTTTTTCTTTTTCCGAGGCCCTTCATGAGTTCCGATTCACCGATCCAAAGTTTCAAAGACCTCCAGCTCCATCCCCAACTTCAGGCCGCCGTCGACAAGCTCGGCTACGCTGAACCCACTCCGATTCAAAAGACCGCCATGCCTTCGATCATGGAAGGCAAAGATGTCGCGGGCCTGGCGCAGACAGGTACGGGCAAGACCGCCGCGTTCGTGTTGCCGCTCATGGAGCGCATTCTGCGATCTCGTCAAAAAGAAGAGGGCTTAAGCCCTGAAGAGTTGGCGCTCGTCAAAGCACGTCGTTTCCCGGACTGGGTGGCGATGAACTTCATCTTGGTGCTTGTGCCCACGCGCGAGCTCGCCGAGCAGGTTTACGAAAACGTCCTGAAGTTCGGCGGAGACTCAGGATTGCGGGCCGTGTCGGTTTACGGCGGCGTCGGTTACGACAAGCAAAAAGAGGGGCTGCGTGGTGGCGTCGAGTTCGTGATCGCCACACCCGGACGCTTGCTCGACCTTTACAAAGATAACGTCGTCGATCTGAAGCAAGTGCGCGGCATTGTGTTCGATGAAGCCGATCGCATGTTCGATATGGGTTTCAAAGACGACATGAAGTACATCCTCACGCGCATTCCGAAAGACCGCCAGTTCATGGTGTTCTCGGCGACGCTGAATTTGGATGTCTTGAATACCGCGTATCAGTTCGGCGCGATGCCGGTGGAGTTCAATGTCTCGCGCGATCAAGCGAAGGCGGAGAACGTCGAAGATAAAATCATTCACCTCGGCCAAGATGAAAAGGGTGCGTTCTTGCTGGCGCTTCTGCGTAAGCACAATCCGCGGCAGGCGATTGTGTTTTCGAACTTCAAGATGAACGTGCCGCGCATCACGCAGTTTTTGAACGACAATGAACTGCCGGCGGTGGGGATTTCATCCTTGCTGACGCAGTCGCAGCGCAATCGCGTGATGGAGCAGTTCAAAGGCGATAGCGACAAGAATATTTTGGTAGCGACAGATGTGGCGGCCCGTGGCCTCGACATCAAGGGCGTCGACATGGTGGTGAACTTTGAATTGCCGGATGATCCGGAGAACTACGTGCATCGCATCGGTCGCACGGGGCGTGCGGGGGCCAACGGCATTGCGTATTCGCTGGTGAGCGATCGCGATGTGGATGCGTTGGCGCGCGTGGAAGGATATTTGAAACACAAAGTCGATACGGACTTCATCGACGATGCGCAGATTCCGAAGGAATTCAAAGCCATGTCGTCGGATCGCGGCAGCAAAGATTTTTCGCGCGAGTTCCGTGGCGAAGAGCCGCGGCGTGGGCGTGAGGGTGGTGAAGGTCGTCGCGATGGCGCGCGCCGTGGTGGCGGAGGCCGCGACGGCGGTCGTCGTGACGGTGGACGTCGCGATGCGGGACCGCGCGGTGGTGGACGAGATGGAGCGCGACGAGATGGTCCGCGTCCCCAGCGTGATCACGGTCCGCGAGATCCGAACGGACCGGCGAATGGACCGACGCCCGTGGGTGCTTCGGGCCATGGGCCATCGGCGGGAGCTGCGGGCGGTGGTCCGCGCCGACATGAAAATCGAAACGAAGGTCGACGGCACGGTCAGGGGTCGCAGGGCCAGGGACGTGGACGCGATCGCGATCGCGATCGTCAGGGCAACGGCCAAGGCGGTGGCGGTCAGGGTGGCAACGGGCAAGGTCGTCGTCACGACGGACGTCGCTCCGAAGCACAAGGCAAGCGCCACGATGGTCCGAGCGGCAAGCGCGGACATGGTGGTGGTGATCGAAAGAAAATTCCGCCGCCGAACCCAATGCCGAAGAAGAACGACGGCATCGGCAAAAAAGTCGCGGGTTTCTTTAAGCGCCTGATCGGCAGCTAAGCCGGGGCGGATCGCGCAGAGCCTTCGGCCACGCACCGAGGGCTTGCTCGCGTCGCGCGCTACTTCAGAATTTCAATTTCGCAGATGATTTCGTTGGCGGGGAAGATCCACGCGAAGTGCTTCTCATAGGTTTTTTTGGACAGCTTGTAGATGAGCCAACCGAAAAAATCCAAGACTGAGCCGGTGAATTTCAATTCCAGTCGCCGCACGCGGTAGGCCTGCGGTCCGACGGCCATTTCAAAAAGTTGCGGAATGCTGCCCAAGGCGAAGTGCCAACGATGTGTGGGATCACCCCAGCTCGCGTAAGAGGAATAGTGCGGAGTTTTGAACTCGATCACCGAGTTCGCGGCGGAGACGCGGTACATCTCGCGCGCGAGGCCAAATAAATCGCTCAAGTGTTCGATGACATGTTGGCAGCGGATGAACTTGAAGTGCGACTCCGGAAGAGGCCACGGGTGCCGATCCAGATTGGCGACGACATCAACGCCCGGAAGTTTGCGAATGTCGATGCCGACAGAGCCTTCGAGTTTGTGCGGGCCGCAGCCGACATCGAGGCTGCGTTTCGCGTGCTGATCGGCGCTCAAGCGACTTTCGACGCTCGGCCAATCTTCGAGCGGCATGCCCGAGTCGACCTTTGAGATTTCAAGATCCGTTGAATTCATAGAGCAAATGATCTGGCAGCTTCGGCGCTGAAGTTCAAAACGCAGGGCGGCGCCGATGGTCGAGCGCAACGCACGCGAGATGACGGCACCCTTTGGGCTTAAACACTCGCTCCAAGGAGCGCGTCCTCACCACTCGAAAGACTTGATGATGGAATTGCAGCGTTTGAGCGAGTCGGCGAACTGATCGGTGAGATCGCGGCAAGTGAGGATGGCCGCGCGCTTTTGCGATTCGTTCACGAACACGATTTGGCGCAGCTGCATTTTCGAGTCGCGATTGATGAGGTCGATGACTTGCGCCTTCAGGCCACTTTGCGTGAAGGCCTGCGTGCCGAGCACATCAAAGCCAAAGCGCGGATAGTCTTTGAGCCAGCGCTGCACGTAGCGCTCGGCCGTGACCTCGCGAGTGAGGCGATCCACGCGCACGGTGAGTGAGGCGCGCGATTCCGGTTTCGGACTGCGATACACGGTGAGAATGGTGGAGTTCCCGGCCGGTGGCGGGGTTTGCAGCCAGCCGGATTCGCCGGCGTGCATGCGAAAGCCGTCGGGCGATCTGAACATGCCGAGCTTGGGGGCGACGAGCTGCGAGGACGAGGTCGCCGGATGCGGAGCCGCGCGAAGTTGGGAGGGGAGCGCGAGCAGCACGCCAAGAACGACGACGGCGGCGAGTGTGCCGCGAGCGCTGAGTGCGCGATCTTGTGACGGACGAAATTGGGCGAAGAGATGGGTCACGCCTGTCCTCCTTGATCGGCGAGTCCTGAACCTGATTCTTAAATTATCTTAAACGGCGTCTGTGTCTAGCCCTTTTGAGCTGGCACACTTGAGTGGTCGTCGTGTCGGGCTGACGTCTGATCCGAAACGCGGATCCGTTGCGGACAATTTCGTGGCTCATTGAGGCATAACACCTGATTTGGCCTGATTTGGCCTGATTTGGATTGTTGGTTGGGTTGGGTGATGGGCGGTGTCGGCACGTGGATCTTGCTCACTGGCAATTTTGATCGAGCATCGAGTGAAGGTTTGTGGCGACAACCACTGAAGTGAGCCAGCTGGGTTTGCTAACGGAATAAGCAATGCTACGGGTTGAAAATCAACTCTAGAGCATCAGTTCGAAGCTGGTGGTGTTGCCGCTGGCGCGGCGGAGGGCGAGACGGGCGTCGTGGCGGTCGCAGCGCCGCAGGCGGCATCTTGGATGTTGAGCTCGGCCATGAGGATGTCGGTGCGTTCGGCCTCGCGATGCACGAAGAGGAGACTTCGGCCATCTGGCGAGACTTGCGGATCGACTTCGTTGCCAATGAGGCGCGTGAGTTCGCGAAGGCATGTGCCGCTTGTGTGTAACGCGTAGAGATTCAGGTCGCCGCTGGGTCCAAGTCCGGAGCCGATGAGCCAGTCGCCGCGCGGATGGAAGGTCGCGGACTGGAAAAACGGCACGTTGGCAGCTGCCCATGCGGTGGGTTTGGCGCCGCTATCGTCCGTCCACCAAAGTTCGGCGCCGTTGGACCACAGCACGCGATCACCGAGCGGAGAGACGAGCATCCATTCGATCGGGCGATTGGCGGTGATGCCGTCGGGGCGCGCGACGCGATAGTTGCCCACTCGCTGAAGCTCGCCTTTTTTACCGAGGCGATAGCGCGTGATGCGTTCGCGCGGCGGCGAGTTGGCGCTTGAGGCCGTGGGGCCAATCGCGGTGGCGGCGCGCTCGAGCACCAGCGCGAGTTTGCCGCCGAGATCCGCGTGAGCCGCGACATGTGCGGCGCCCTCGTCATTGCGAGTTTCGTTGTCAGCGATGCCGGCGAAATCATCGAAGCGAACCGAGGCGAATGAATTTTTGCCGAGGCGAAGCTGCCAGAGTTGTGGGGCGACGCCTTCGAGATTTCGGAACTTTCGCTTTACGGCTTCGCTGATCGCCTGCGGGGATTTTGTGGCCTCGCTGTTGGTGCGATACACCAGTCGAAGGCCAGGCATCACGGCCAGCGGTTCGGCATCGCCGGCATCAAAGCTCAAGCGCTTTTCGATTTTCGTATCAAGATCGACGGCGTGCACTTGAAAGCGCGAAGCGCCGAAGGGCTTGACCGAATAGGCGATGAGTCGCGGGCCAACATAGAGCGGGCGTCGCGCTTCACCCGGTGTGAGCAAGCGCGTGACCTTGGTGGTCTTGCCATCAAAGTTGAAGATGAGGGCTGCGCGATCGGCCTCGATTTGTGTTTGGTCGACGGGGCGCGAGCCGGGTGCGGTGCTATCGATGGGAAGCGCGGCTTCGGGGCGTGAGCCCTCGGGCGGTTTCACGCGCGGCGGAGTTGAGCTGCAAGATACCAGCAGGGCGAGGCCAACGGCCACGCCGATGAAAGCCGAGCAGGTGCGAAGTATTTCAGCGGGGAAGTGTGGGCGCGACATCGGCGGATATTGTTTCGAAGCCGAGCGACGGGCGCAAGTCTTACTGCGCAGATTCAAGTGCGCGGCGTGCGAGACTGGAGGGAATTTGTCGGCGAAGTTCGTCGCGTGTGACCCATGTGAGGGGCTGGCCTTCGAGTTGCCGGAGGCGTTTGGGCCAGCGCTCGCGCGTAGGAATCACGAAAATTTTGTGATGCGTGATTTGGCCTCGGAAGGCGAAGTCTTTGGGCGGGGCTTTGTGACGTTTGGCCTCGCCCGGAGGCAGCAGTTGGCCGCGTAGAAACGGCGCGTGCGTGTTGGGGAGAAGCGCGAAGGCTTGGCCGCTTTGGATGATGCGCGGGCGCCAGATCCAGATTTCATGTTCACGCTTGGGGCGCGGGCGCGGAAAGTCCGTCACACTTTTGGTGGCTTGGCGCGCGCTGTGGGCTCGGGCGGCGCAGGCGGATTGCCATGGGCAAATCAAGCACGTGGGACTTTTGGGTGTGCAGATCGTGGCGCCCAACTCCATCAGCGCTTGGTTGACTTGGTAGGGATCCGCACTTTGCGCAAGCTCGTCCGCAAGGCTTTGATATTCGCGGCGCGCTTTTGGCGTCCACCATTCCAAATCGAGCGCGTGCAGGCGCGACAGCACGCGGATCACATTGCCGTCGACGACGCCGACATTTTCGCCGAATGCGAGACTAGAGACGGCGCGCGAGGTGTAGGGACCAAAGCCCGGCAATTCTTCAAGCTCAGTCGCTGTGCGCGGAAAGCCGCCGCGCGTGTGCAGAGCTTGTGCGCTCTTGTGGAGCGCGCGCGCTCGCGAGTAGTAGCCCAGGCCTGCCCACATCTCCAAGACATCGGCGAGTTCAGCGCGAGCGAGATCCCCGAGTGTTGGAAATCGCGCGAGGAATTTTTCGTAGTAGGGAATGACGGCGGTGACGGTGGTTTGTTGCAACATCACTTCAGAGAGCCAAATGCGATAGGCATCGCGCGACTGGCGCCAAGGCAAGGGTCGCGCGTTTTGCGAAAACCAATGCACGAGAGTGCTCGCGAGTTGGCGGGTTGAAGTTCTTTGGCTGGCGGGTCGGCTCATGGTCAAAAATGTTCTCCGATTGAACGTAGGAGCTGTGGCCAATGGTTTAGGTGATGTCGATTCAAATTAGAGAAGTGAAATCCACTTAACCCGTGCAATGGTCGTAGGGCAACCGCTTGAAGAGACTCGAAACCGAACATTCTCCTGATTTTTTAGATCGAAACAGGCCGCGAAACGGTCGTAGGTCACTTCGCAGACATCCTTATGGCTCATCGAATCCGATATCTGTTACGCCGTCATCTAGCCATCGAAGTCGCCCGCGGTAATCTTTTTGATTGATATTCTTGATCAGCGTTTTGCTCATCGAGAGAGCCATTTGCAAAGCTGCCAGAGAATCGACTCCAATGGCATTGCTGCTATCGAGAACGACGGATCCCGAGCGCACTTCCACCAAGCACCGAAAGTCCCCGTTCGGTTCCGTTTGTTGCGGCGAAAAAATTGTAAGCTCAACCCGTTTCGACTTTTCGTCTAAACAATAGAGCGATCTTCGGGCGACGACGTTCATTTCGAATCTCCTAAAGTTCAGTTAGCCCCATCCTTGCAATTTTCCCAGACATCAAGCGCTTCGCACTGACTTGTCGTCCATCACCTTGAGTCCGTCTGGATTGACGAAGTAAACCGGGTCGTTCAACACGTAGCCATGATGCACGAAAGCGGCTGTGCCAAAAATGGGAAAATGCTCAGCCAGGCTCCAACTTTCTTATACTGCAATATACCGCGCACACTCCTCTTGCTTTGTCATGCGGTATATTGCATACTGATTCTGGATGGAATTCAACCTAGAGAAGACATCTGAGTTTAACGAATGGTTCCTTGATCAGACCGATAAGATCAAGGGTCTTGTCACTGCGCGGTTCAGTCGCATCGAAGTCGCCGGTCATTTCGGCGTGGTGAATTCCGTAGGCGACGGTGTCTTTGAGTTGAAGTGGAAAATTGGTCTGAGGGTTTATTTCGCCTATTTGGACCGGAAGCGAATCGTAGTTTTACTTGGAGGAACGAAGCATGGCCAAAAAGCAGACATCAAAAAAGCGAAAAGCCTCCTCGGTTGATAAGCCTGAGTTCGTAACGCTCAAAGCCAGCGTTAAGACTCAGGGCTGGCATCCGACCGCAGAGCTTCTTGATGAGCGCAAGCTTGGACAAGCTCTGTTCTCGGCATTGAAGGACGAGGACATCGACTCTTTCAAAGAGATCCTGATGGCGCATCTTGAAGCGAAGGTCAAAACCAGAGAGGCAAAAGCCCACGGGCTATCAGAGCGCACTCTGTATGATGCGCTGTCGGAGAAAGGCAATCCAAGTCTGAAGACGATTGCGAAGATCGTTAAGATGGCTTGCGCGTCTTAGTCGTCGTGCATTCAAAAATCCTGACCAATCAGTTGGGCTTTTTAAAATTCTTTTTGAAGCTTTGCTCACTCGCAAACATCCATCAATTTAGCCGCTCAGGGAAACTCTCGGGCCAATATCAATTTGAACCCTGAGAATTCCAGACGCACGAATGCGATGTCGTACTTACAAAGAAACTTTAATGACCTCTCGTTGTTTGTGGCGATCCCAGATTTGCCGATCGGCAATATTTCACAAGTGCCGCTTTTGCGGTCGCCCGTGATTGGGCGGAAAACATGGTATGGCACTCGCCCATTAACCGGGGACTCCTCGCGTTGCCTGAAATGCCGGTTCTTGTCACCGACGGGCCGAGAAGGGCATGGGGTAGGGGGCTCGGCGCGGCCATAAGGGGCTCTGCCAAAAGCCAAGAAGTGCGCGAGATGACGGGCAAACTCCCGCAGTTTACAGGGGCTTAACTGTCGCGTTGCGGGGCTTTGCGTGCCGTGCAAATTGCGCCCAAGTCTTGCTTCACCCATGGCCTTACGGAAGTGGTCGGATTGAACCCTCTCACCGAGGTCGTGGTACGTGAATTGTTCTATTCGTAATTTGAACTGGCAGGTCATGGGCCTTGTGCTGATGGGCTTGAGCGCGGCGATTTCTTCGCCCGTGGCACATGCAGCGGCGGGGAATTGCATCAATCCAGATCGCGGCGCATGGGCTTGGGGTGAAGCGCCGACGGGCTGTGATGCCAATCGCTTTGGTGATCCCACGCGCATCCGTTTTGTCTATGGCGATTACGTCATTGATCGTCGCACCGTCAAAGAGAACGAAGATCAGCGCCGCAACTACATGAGCAGCATGAATGCCCTGTTGCGCGAGGTCGCTGCGCAAACGATTCGCACGAAAGTCGCGGGCGTTCGCGATGACGAGGTCACAGCATTTGTTCGCGCCGTCAAAGGCGTGGCCACGCAAGAAACTTACTGGTCGCACTATCGCATCGGTCCTGATGGTCGCTACAAGTTGATGACGGGCGACAAGTTCATCTCGCACGGCATGATGCAGATCAATCAGCGCTATCACGCGGCTCGCGGTCAGGATAACTCGTTTGATCTGGTGGGCAACGTCACTTACGGCGTCGAACATTATTTAGATGAGTGGACGCGCGCGAAGTCAGCGACTTGTGTGACGCGAATTCAGAACAACAAAAAAGCCACGCGCGCGCAGTATCTCGAAGCGCTCACGCGCGCAGCGTACTCGGCCTACAACGGTGGTAGCGGTGCGATTTGTCGCTGGGCAAATCCGAATCACTCCTGGGCGAAAAACGATAAGGGCTTTCACGGCAAGTGGCAGCGCAACGAATGGTCGGGACTGATCGCGGATAACTCGGCACCTTTGAAGCTCGATTTGAACTGTATTCGGTCGGGTGATGAGCTTTGCGCGATCGCGACGGAGCGACGTGGAGAATATTTGTCGAGCCGACCGCTGATTCTCGAAGAGGGCTCGACCTGTGTGACTTTGGATGGTCAGTCTTTGCACTGCGCGAGTGATCTGCGGACCTTCGCGTGTTTGGCGCGTTTGGATGCGGACATTCTGCGGGCTCGGCCACTGCGAGTGGCGGCTGACGATCGGCAATTGCGCTCGTTGCGACAGGTTCGCATCAGCGATCGCGCGCAGTTTTGCTCGCAGGCGGTGACGGGACTTTCGCGAATTGGCGATGTGATTCGCGCCGAGAAAGACGTGCGCGTTCGCCGCGAGATGGGTGGAGCTGACGTCGGTTTCATTCGCAAAGGTCAGCGCTATCAAGTTTTGGATTTCGAAGTCGATTTGGCCAAAGACGGCGATCGCTACTATCGCGTGCGCATGGCCAACGGCGGTGAAGGCTGGGCCTATGCGGGGAACTCTGAGAACGCGGCGACTTGGTTTGCGAACGAGAGCACCGGTTTTCAAGCGCCTCCGCAAAACGCACAAGTTTTCTTGCCGCTGCAGGGCGGTCGCGTGCGCGTGAAAAAGGCCGAGGGCCTACGTTTGCTGCCGGAGATCGTGCAAGGCACGGAAGCGCAGATCGTTGCCGCGGGTGCAAGTGCAAGTGCACCGCTTCTGGCGCGAGGTGCGGTCTTGCAAGTGGAGAAGGTGGAAGTGCGAGGCACAGCCAACGAAATTTGGATCAAGGTGACGGGCGCCAATTCCGCTCAGGGCTGGGTCTATGCGGGCCGCACTTATCCGCAGCTTTCGATCGCCAGCCGCGTGGAAGTCTTGCGCTAAG
>DDUL01000013.1:17051-86607 GCA_002344785.1 Bdellovibrionaceae bacterium UBA2339 | reverse complement strand
AGTACTTGTCGTGAGTCGCGTGGATCGTCAGATGTTAGTCTTGTTGCTTGTCGGCGGCGCGGTGCTTTGGGGCGCGCGCGAGCTTGTGCATCGAGCGGCAGACGACGCTCAATCAGGTCGCAGCAAAAGCGTGCAGCCAGCGAATGCATCAACATCAGCCGCGGCGACACAAGATGCAGATCAAATCGATGAGGCATCCGCCATCAATTTCGCACGCATTGACCAACTGATCGGCCAAATGACGGCATCTGGATCTCAAGCGACGGAGTCCGGTGCTTCTGTGGCTTCGGACGATGCGATGGATGAGAAGGTGAACGACATCGATGTTCGTGATGCCGCGAGTGCATCGCGACAGGCGATGTTGCGACTCAAAAATCTCCGTCAATGCGAAGTGACGATGAGCGAATCTCGCACAGCGCTTCGCACGGGTTGCCCTCGACCCGCGCGCAACGATGATCCGCGCGCGGAGTATGATGCCTTGATCGATGGGATGGTGGCCGCACTTTATGATCTGCGCGGCGAGGCGCGCGCTGCGATCTCGCGAGGTGAAACTCCAGAGATTGATCCGCTCGCCGTCGGCCAAGCCTTTGCTCGCCATCCGAACGACGATGTTCGCGTGGCGGCTCTGCAGATTTTGGCGGACTTGCCCGCTAGCCCCGCGGCACTCGAGGCCGCACAACATGTTGTGAAAGTCTCCAACAGCGGCGAAGCTGTGCTCGTGGCGCTGGATCTTTTGAAGCGCGGGCAAGAGCTTGCGCCTCAGCAGATCACCGAGACTTTGTTGAGCGCGCTTGAGCGCGGTGGCTTTCAAGTGCGCGACACCGTCGCGCGCGAGCTGTTGCCGTTTTTGAACTCGGACAACTTGGCTTCCTTTCAGCGCGTGTTGGGTCAAGCGCCGCCGCGATCTCGCTTGGCGCAGTACCTGAAACAAAATATTGAAGAGCGCCAGCGCGATTTGGCGCTCTGATCCTGCGCGGGAATGTCGGGTCGCATTGACCTCTGGATGCGCAGCGGATGGCTTGCGGTGGCCCGTGGCCTCATCTAGGATGAGCGCATGAGCCATGATTTCAAGCCAGTCTCTGGTCGTGAGATGCCGCGCTTTGCGGGAATCAAAACTTTTTTTCGCTTGCCGCAGGTCGATCACCTCGGCGACTACGACGTCGGCTTGATCGGCGTGCCCTTTGATGGCGGCGCCAGCTACCGACCCGGTCAGCGCTTTGGTCCCACACGCGTGCGCGAAGTTTCATCTTTGGGACGCGTTTACAACTGGGGCCGCATGCAAGACTTCACCGAGCGAGTCCGCGTCGCCGACGTCGGTGATGTGCCGGTGGTGCCGATCGATTTGGCGCAGACGTATCAACGCATCGAAAAGCATTTTGGCGATGCGCTTCAGCTCGGCCGCCGCTTGATTGCGGTGGGCGGAGATCATTCGATCACGCTGCCGATCTTGCGCGCGCATCGAAAGAAGTGGGGAGCGCCACTTCGTTTGATTCACTTCGATGCGCACCTCGACACTTATCCCGCGGCTTGGGGCTGCGAGTATCACCACGGAAGTTTTGCACGTCACGCGATCGAAGAGGGACTGGTGGATGCGAAGCACTCGGTGCAAATCGGCATTCGCGGACCTTTGACGGGCGCGCAGGATTTGGATTTCGTGAAACGTCACGGGCTGCGCGTCTGCACGATGGATGAGATTCGCTCGCAGTCGCTTGCGCAGTTTGTGGCGAGCCTTCCGGACTTTGGCTCGGCACCGACTTACATTTCCTACGACGTGGATTGCCTCGACCCGGCTTTTGCGCCGGGCACGGGCACGCCAGTTCCCGGAGGCCTCACGACTTTTGAGACGCAAACGATTTTGCGCGGCCTGAAGGTCGGCAACTTAGTCGGCGGCGATGTGGTTGAGGTGTCGCCTGCCTATGACGTCGCTGAGATCACACAGCTCGCCGCGATGGATGCGATGTTCGAGCTCATCGGCTTGATGCCCGCAACGCGGAAGGCTTGATCGCTCGTGGGCGTGCGTGGGATCGTGGGCGTGCGCTCGCGGCTGAGCGCGTTTGCGTGTGCGTTTGTGCGCGGAGTTTTATGCTGCACTGTGACCCGCGCCAGCGCGGGTTGCACTGTGCAATTTGACTGGGCCATTTGGCTGAAGGGCAGTTCTTCGATTGAGTTTGAGAACTGAATCGCTCCGCCCCTGCCCCCGCCGCCGTTGCGGAGCGAATCCGCGCTGGCGCGGGTCGCAGTGCGCAAGGGATTTCACTGCATGAATTGCGTAAAGTCTGAGTTGCATCATCAGTGATGTGCGTGCGAACCGTCGCGATGATGCTCATGCCGCCTCGGCTTCTTTCGCAGCGGTATGGGTCGTCGATCCAGCACAGTCAGCTGAGCATCGCCCTCGCGCAAGAAGTAGTGGCGGCGGGCGCTGACCTTGGTGAACTCTTGGACTTGGCCGCTGAGCCAGCGGACGATGAGTTTGTCGATCTGGCGAGCTTGGCCGAGGCCGATCTCGGCGGTCAGCGTGTTCGCACCAAAGGTTGCGCCGTGATTGACGTGGTGAAACACCCGACGCTGGCGTGCGCCCTCGGTGATATGAATTTCGATTTGTGAGTCAATCGCACTACGCGAGCTTTGCACGCCTTCAAGCTTGAGGCTCACCCACGCATTTCCGAAGCCGGGATTTTCATAGAGGGACTGAAAGAACATATCGGCTTGAGATTTGCCGCCGAACATCGCGACGACGTCTTGATCGCCGTCGTGGTCGAGATCCGCGAAGCTGATGCCGTGACCTTTTTGCAGATTGCCAAAGCCGCCTTTGGTGGTGACATCGACAAAGCGCTGGCCCTCGCGATTCACAAACACTTTGTTCGGGAACAGATCCGCAAGGCCAAAGGAGCCTGTGCCGATGAAGAGATCCTTGTAGCCATCGTTGTCGAGATCGCCAATTTGCGCGGCCATGGCCATGAAAGTTTTGTCGAGGCCCCATGCGCGCGTTGCATCGGTGAATTGGCCTCGGCCATCGTTGAGCCAGATGCGGGTGCGGTGGCCTTGGGACTCGCGCCCGAGCCAACTCTCCACGGCGTGCTCGAGCAAAAGATCAAAGTCGACATTCACCAAATCCAAGTCGCCGTCATTGTCGAGATCGGCGAAGAAAGTCGTGAAGGACAAGATCGGTTCCTTTTCGACGGCGGGTTGCTGTTGGCGTTCGAAGCAGCCGTCGCCGCGGCCGAAGTAGAGTTGGTTTTCTTGATTGAGATTGGAAATGTAGAGATCGAGGTGCTGATCGCCGTTGACGTCGCCGACGGCGATGCCTTTGCAGACGGAGTAAGGAAGTATGCCGGAGGCATCGAGAGCTTGGCGAAATTTGCCGCGTCCGTCGCTTAAGTAAAATTCGTGGCGGCTTCGATCATGACACACCAGCAGATCCAGCCAGCCATCGCGGTTGGCATCGAACCAGCGTGCGACCGTCGAGGTCGCCCAGCGGCGCTCCAAGCCGACTTCGAGGCTCACATCGCGAAAGCGGCCTCGGCCATCGTTTTGAAGGAGGGCGTTGAAGACGTCGGAGTTTTCGAGCGGCCATTCATCGAAGGCGCCGCGAGTGATGAAGAGATCCAGATCGCCGTCGTTGTCGTAGTCGGCTTGGTAGAGGTTGATGACGTAAAGTTCTTGGTCCAAGCCGGATTCGACGGAGTAAGGTTGAAAGCCGCCGCGGCCATCGCCCTTCATGTAGAGGATTTCGTCGCAGAAGTAGCGCGACGCCATGATGATGTCGCGATGTCCGTCGCCGTCGAAGTCATCAATCGCCACACCTCGGCCTGAGCGGGCTCGGTCGTTCAGGCCAATCTCATCGGCGACATTCGCGAATCGTGGGAACTTCAGAGTGCGCATCTCTTCGCTTTCAGCCTCGCGCATGAGGAAGCGTTCGGGAACAGCGGTGGGCCACTGGCCGAGAGTCTGCGCGACGATGTTGAGCAAGAACTGAATGTGCAAGTCGTCGGGGCGACGCTGCAGAAAACGCAGATAGGTGCGCATCGCCGCTTCGCTGCCGCGCCGATCTTGGTGTTGAGCCGCACGCGAGATGGGGAACACGCAGCTTTCGGCGTTGTGATTGAGATTGCAGTTGGTGATTTCGCCAAGGCGCATGTCGGCGACTCCGGCGCGAGCGAGGTAGCGTAGCGATTGGCGGCGGGCGCCTTGGGCCTCGGCCTGGCGCGAGGCTTCGAGCAGCACATCGCGCGCGGCGGGAAGTGTGCGCTCTTCGTAGGCGAGTAGAGAACTCAAGCGCCGATAGCTGAACCAGCGTTCGATGCCGTCGGCGGGGGCATCTTTGAGAATTTCTTCGAACTCGGCGCGGCCGCGCTCCACACAGAGGCGATTGGCGACGCAGAGGTTTTTTTCGCCGATCATATAGCGCATGCAATCGCGGACACCGTTGATATCCAGATCTTTGTACACAGCGAAAGTTTGATATTTGGCTTTGATGCGCTCGGTGGGCCAGAAGCCGAAGTACTCCATCTCGTAGGCGACGGCGTCCCAAAACGGCAAGCTCTTCGGGCGATAGCTCCAGTTCCACCACACAAACAGTGCGGTGAAGGACACCAATGAGGAAATGACGAGGACGCCGAGAGCTTTGCGCACGCGAGTTCAGGTTGCCTGAACTCCGGGTCGCAAGCCAACTCAATATCGATCGCGCGAGTAGTCGATGGAGCGCTCGATGCCGCCGTAGATCATCACCAGACTTTGCTGGAGATTTTGTCTCACCCAGCGCGCGGTGCGCGGGTCATAGCCGAGACAGCCTTGGGTTCGACCTTGCGGTTGGCCCGCACGCGCTCGTGCATCGGAGACATAGCTGGCCGCGTGAATGATGATGCCGCGCGATTCGTTTTGGTCATTCACGCCGCGCTGAAGTCCGCGAAGCGTGAGGGCGGGCGTGCCTTTGTTGCGCTCCCAATTGCGGTGGGGGCCGGTGGCGACCATGAAGCCGATCGGCGAGAGGTTGGAGCCGTGTCGATTGCTGAAGACTCGCGCGCGCTCGTGCGTGTTTTCGCCGCGTGCGCCTCGGCCGTGTGCGACTGCAACGGTTTGGATCGACATGTTTTGCAGATCGATGATGTGATTACGCGGGCGTGATGAATTGGCCGAAAGATCGGCGATGGTGATGTAGCGCTGGTTAGCGGGGTTGCCGCCGGGCGGAGGGTGTCGCATGAAGAAGATCATGCGCTTCACCGCCATGAGCGGAATGCGCGCGCCCGACCGGCGAATCGCTTCGAGCAAGCGGCGCTCGCGATCGCTTCGCGGCTGAATGTCGTTCAAGTTTTGTGCGCGTTGAAGTTCAGCTTCGGTTTCTGCGCGCGTTCCTGCGGGACGATCCGGCCCTGAAGGCGGAGCACTAGGTGCCGGCGAAGGGCTGCGAAGTTCTGTGTCCGTGGGACGAGGCACGGGTGTCGGAAAAGGAGCGGCTGTGGGCGAAGGGCAAGGTGTGGCCTGAGCTTCGACGACGCGGCGACCTTGTTCGACGGCGCGAACCGCGTCTTCGGCGGTGTAGAGAGGCCGCGTGCGAAATTCGCTCTGATAAATGCGCGACTGCTGGCGCACGCGCATGCGCACATAGCCGGGCCGCGAGGCTTGTCCCTCGGCCGGCACGAGGTCGTCGGCGCTTAAGTATAGATAACGCGAGTTGAGTCGCTGAATTGTCGCGGGTTTCTGCCACAAATCGCGTCGCGGAAATTGAAAATCGGGAATGTCGATCACGCGCACGTCTTCAACGAAGCGGCCGTTGTAACCCGCGTCGGTGCGAAGCTCCGTCGGCTCGCGCAGCACGGACTCGGGAACTTCCACGATACTGTCGTAGGGCATGGTGCCGAGGCGATCCAGCGGCGGACGTCGCTGTGTGGGCGCGACCGGGCGGGGCGAAGGCCTTGGCACCAAAACGATTTCGGTCACGCGCCCGGCTTCCGGTAGCGTGTGAGCGTTGGAATGCGCGGGAGAAATTAGAGTGAGAAAAGTCATCGCCAGGATCGCGAAGTTCAGTTGGCGCGAAATTGCGTTGCGCGCCTGAAGGCGGGCCCTCTGTCGGAACAGTTCGCGAGTTGAAATGTCGGATCGATTTGAACTTTGCATAGCCTGAAGCCCAAGAGCTTCAAGTTTGAGGCCGCGCGAGCCTATGCCAATTTTTGTCTCAGCCTCGTGGCTTGATTAATTATTGTTGAGCAGATGTCAGCGGCGACGTCTGTCGAGAATTTCGACGTCGCTGTCGAGCTGTCTCAGAATGAGACGCTATTCAGGTTCCAGAGCGCCCAAAAGCCAATGCTGATGGCCCAGCCAATCATGTAGTGCACGCCCATGCGGCGGCGCTCGTCGCGCTCAAGATCCAGATTGCGCCGCACTTGCGTGGGATCATCGCGCATGACGTGGCGGAACTCGCGAAACAGGCGCGCTTCGTTCGCGCCATAGGCAAAGAAGATCAGCAGAGCGTTGAAAGTGAAGATGACGGCGAAGTCGATGAACTCAACCGGCTTGGTCACATCGAACATCCACTGGCGGGCGTAGTATTGGAGCAAGAGAAAGATCGCCGGCACGCCGACAAAAAAGATCGGCAAGCTGATCCAGTTTCGGAGTTGGTCATAGAGTCGTGCCCAAGAGTGATCGGCAAAGGTCGCGGCCAAACGAAACTCCAGAAAGCTCTGTCCCGCCACAAGGCTGCGATCTTTTTGAATCAACGCATCGAGCAGATAGTCAGGTCGCTCAAGCATGATGGAGAAGCTGAACTCGCGACCGTCTTTGAGGCGCACTAAAACCAGTCCGCTGTTTTCAGGCAGGGTGATGGCCTTCACGTCGCCGACATTGAAGTGATCGGAGTGGCCTGCGAGTTTGATCTCGATGCGCTCGCCGTCAATGTTCACGGATTCGACGCGATTGTGATGCAGGTGACGAATCAGCATGTAGATGCCCGCGAACAAAATCAAAGTGATGCCGATGGCGATGCCGCCGCCGATATTTTGGCCGACGGTGAGCATCTGGCCGCCGACGATCAGCATGGGCAAACTGCAGAGCACCCAGAGCACGAGCGCGCCACGCGCGGCATGACGGGTTTGCAGTCGATAGGTGAGTTCGCGTTTGAGTTCTTTGCGGATCTGAAAGGTCTGCGTGGATGGCGCGGACTTTTTGATGTCGTCGCTGTGGTTATCCGACATGGTTCAGGCACCCGTGATCGCGTGGAGCTTTGATAATGGTGAACTTGAACTCCAGTCTAACGGGAGCTCATGGCGCTGTCGTGCAATTCGCCGAGGGGGACGGATGAAGGTCCTGTCCCCTAGGTCTTGAATGTGAATCAAGTGTTAGGCCAAGGCGCGCTCATCGCGCCTTCTCGATTTAGCCCTGAAGCAAAGCCGCGGCTTTCGCGAATCCGGCATTGGCTTGGGCCAGATTTTCACCGGCGCCTTGTGCGAAGTCGGGTCGGCCGCCACCTTTGCCGCCCATCTCGCGGGCGATTTCACCCAGCAGCTTGCCGGCGTTCACTGGACCCACCAAGTCTTTGGAGACGCTGACGATGATCGGGTGCTTGCCACTGGCGCTTTGGCCAACAAGAGCCACGACGGCCGAGCCCAGCTTGTCGCGAATTTGATCGGCGAGCTTCGCCATCACATCGCGATCATCCAGCTCGAGTGTCGCCATCACGGCGCGACCGCTTTTGCCGGCGGCTGTGAAAGGTCGAGCGCTGGCGATGAGTGAATCGACATCGACCGCCGAGCCCTTGAGTTTGCGCACTTCTTTTTCAAGCTCTTTGACTTGCTCGCGCAGTCCGGCCAGCACTTGCGCCACCGACATGTCGGCATCGCGTGCGGGTGTGGTGGCGGCAAGCCCCGCGCTTTCGCGCGCCATCATATTTTCCGTCGCATGAGCTTCCAAATATTCGAGAGCGCGATCCGCCGTGGTCGCTTCAATTCGTCGCACGCCTGCCGACACACCGCCCTCGCTCAATACTTTAAACAAACGAATTTGGCTGGTGTTCGACACATGCGTACCGCCGCAAAGTTCGGTCGAGAACGCGCCCATCTGAATCACGCGCACTTCGTCGCCGTACTTTTCACCAAACAGCGCGAGCGCTCCGGCGGCGAGAGCGTCTTTGTGTCCCATGACTTTGGCGCTGACGTCGCGGCTGGCGGCGATCTCGGTGTTGACGAGTTTTTCAATTCGCGAAATCTCATCGCGTGTCAGCCCCTTGCCGTGCGTGAAGTCAAAGCGCAGGCGCTCCGCATCCACCAACGAACCAGCTTGTGTCACATGCGTGCCGAGAACTTGTCGGAGAGCCGCGTGCAGAAGATGCGTGGCGGAGTGATTGTTGGCGGTCGCGCGCCTTCGGCTCGAGGCGACCTCAAGTTGCGCGCTGGCGCCGACGCTGAGTGTGCCTTGTGTGATCCGCAGGTGATGGACGTGCATTTCGTCTTGCTTGGTGCAGTCGGAAATCTCAGCTTGAGCGGCTGAGCCCACTTTCAGCGCACCGCGATCGCCGACTTGACCGCCGCCTTCGGCGTAAAAAGGTGTGGCGTCGAAAATCGCGAGGCCCTCTTGGCCCGCTTTGAGTTCGTTGACGATCTGCTTGCCATCCGAGAGCGCGAGCAGTCGCGCTTCGCCTGAAGTTTTGTCATAGCCGGTGAAGCGCGTGGCGCCGGACTTAGACTTCACCGATTGAGCGAACTCGATCAGATGTTGCGCATCCGCTGACGACTTGAACTTCGCGCCTTGTGCGGACTTCGCGCGCGCTTCTTCCATTTTGCGCTCAAAGCCGCTCTCATCGATGGCGAAGCCTTTTTCCTGGGCCATCAAGCGCGTGAGATCCATCGGAAAGCCAAAGGTGTCGTAGAGCTTGAAGATCACGTCGCCCTCGAGCGTCTTTGCGCCGCGCGAGCCGAGCTTCTTCATCGCGTCTTCGAGAATGTGCGTGCCCTGATCCAAAGTGGTGAGGAAGCGCGTGACTTCATCGCGCACATTCGTGAGCACCAGCTCGCGCCCGCGTGTGAGCTCGGGATACACGTCACTCATCTCGTCGATCACCACGGCGCAAGTTTGCACGAACAGCGACGGATCATCGCTGAGCTTTCGCGCGTAGCGAATCGCCCGGCGCATGATGCGACGAAGAACATAGCCGCGACCTTCGTTCGAAGGCAGCACGCCATCGGCCATCAGAAACGCGGTGGCGCGCGAGTGATCGGCCACGACACGCATGGCGGAAGTGATGTCGCGAGCCTCAGCATGACGGGCGAGAACTTTGTAGTCGGTCACATAGTCGCGACGGGAAATCTGCGCCGCCTTGGAGATGATCGGCAAAAACAAATCCGTGTCGTAGTTGTTGGGCTTACCCTGCAGCATCGCCGCCCAACGCTCAAGGCCTGCGCCCGTGTCCACGGAAGGCTTCGGCAGCGGCTTTTGGCCTGTGCCATCTTCATTGAACTGCATGAAGACGTTGTTCCAGATCTCAACGTAGCGATCGCCCTCGCCACCCATCACCGAAGGCTTGCTGGGATCCAAGTCGGCCTCGGGTCCGTGATCATAAAAAATCTCCGAACACGGACCGCAAGGTCCGGTGTCGCCCATGCGCCAAAAATTATCCTTTTCGCCGAAGCGGTAAATGCGCTCGCGCGGCACACCTTCTTGCTTGTGCCAAATGTCAGCGGCCTCGTCGTCATTTTCGAAAACCGTGACGTAAAGTTTGTCTTTGGGGATCTGCAATTCTTTGGTGAGCAATTCCCAAGCGAAATGAATCGCGTCTTTCTTGAAGTAATCGCCGAACGAAAAGTTCCCGAGCATCTCAAAGAACGTGTGATGCCGAGCTGTGAAGCCGACGTTTTCCAAGTCATTGTGTTTGCCGCCGGCACGCACGCATTTTTGCGAGGTCACGGCCCGCGAATACTTCCGCTTCTCTAAGCCCAAGAACAAATTCTTGAACTGATTCATGCCCGCGTTCGCAAACAACAGCGTCGGATCATTCTCAGGAATGAGTCCCGACGAGGCGACATGCTGGTGACCGTGTTTGACAAAATAATCGACGTAGAGCTGGCGGATCGCGCGAGATTTCATGCCCTCATTTGAGCGGATTTTCCTCAAGAAGGCGAGTGAAGACAGCCCGCGCCGTAGCGCCGCTGAAGCCTCGACCGGCCATCCATTTCAGACAGCGTTGCTTGAGTGCCGCTTGCAAGTTCAGCAGATCATCGTCGAAGTCATCTTGAGGGCGGTTGCGGGATCCGCGCTTTGCCATCGCAGCGCCGGCCCGATCCAAGTCGCGCTGGGCCTGGCGCACGAGTTTGGTCCAAGACGAACGCATCGAGCGCAGTCCGGTTTCGAGCTCGGCCTCAGCCTGGCGTTGTGCGGCAGGCAACCCTTTTTTCATGAGCCAAGCTTGAATCTGCGCTTCGGATTTTCCGCGCCGACGCAGGCGATCGGCTTCGCGCTCAGCCAAGATCTTGGGGTCGGGCAACCAGCCGCGCTCGCGCAGCTCCTCGATGGTCGCGGCGATCTCTTCCGTTGAGTGCTGGGCGCGCGTGAGCTTCTGCACCAACTCGCGCTCGGAGTGATCGCGTCGCGCGATCAAATCCATAGCGCGCTCGCGCGCCGACTTGGGCGGCAAGTTCGCGCGGCTTCGCCTCGGGCCGCGCCCCGCATTCGCTGGCCGAGCCGCTGGCGGCGGCACAGGTAAATGCGCATTTGCGCGCTCAGCTTGCACGGCGCTGCGACGGCGTCGGCGTGTGGGATTGTCGGCGGCGTGTTGATCCATGCTTCGCAGGCTTGCGGAAAGCGGCTCGAAGGTCAATCGGGTAGTCGGGCTCGCCGTCGAGACGAGGGCACACCGGCGAGTTTCGGATCGCGGCCTTTGGCCTCGGCCATTATTCGTCGTCGGTGCCCGTGCGCATGTCGCCGTTGGGGTCATCGGCGAGCGAAAGCCCGTGATTGATGTTTTTCCAATCGTCGCGCTGACTTTGTTTGTGGCGCTGCTGATTCAAGTTCATCGGATTGTTTTGCTGCCACTGATTCTCGCCCGCGTTCACGCCGCTAAAGCGCAACTTGAAGTCGTCAGGATTCGTACACTGCGACAGCGCTTCTTCAAAGGTGATCAAGTCATTCACCAAGAGATCGTACAAGCTCTGATCAAAGCTTTGCATGCCGACACTCTCGCGCGACTCTTCCATGATCTGCCTGAGCGAAGCATTGCGGCCCGCATCCTCAATCGACTCGCGCACGCGTTGGTTCACCAGCAGCAGCTCCACCGCCGGCAAGAATCCCGTCTTGTCTTTGCGACGGCAAAGGCGTTGCGAGATCACAGCGCGCAGCACGCTGGCGATTTGGCGGCGCACTTGATCGTGTCGATGCGCTTCAAACACCGTGACGATGCGGTTGATCGACTCTTGCGCATCGAGCGTGTGGAGCGTCGAGAGCACGAGGTGACCGGTCTCAGCGGCCTCGAGCGCAATTTCCATGGTTTCGCGATCGCGCATCTCGCCGATGAGAATCACATCGGGATCTTGGCGGAGCGCCGCGCGCAGTGCGCTGGCGAAATTGCCGGTGTCCTGGCCGATCTCGCGCTGAGAGATGATGGATTTTTTGTCGCGAATCAGAAATTCGATCGGGTCTTCGATGGTCAAAATGTGCGAGTTCTTCGAGTGATTGATCTCGTTGACGAGCGCGGCGAGCGTCGACGATTTGCCCGAGCCGGTGATGCCGGTGACGATCACCAGACCGCGTTCGAGCTGAGCGATTTCCTTCATCACCGATGGCAAGTTCAAAGACTCGATGGTCGGCACATTGAAGGAGATCGTGCGGATCACCATGCGCACGCTGCCGCGTTGACGGAAAATGTTGATGCGGAAGCGGCCGAGTCCCGAGACGCCATAGCCGATGTCGACTTCGCGCGAGCGGGCGAAGTCTTCGCGCTGCTTGTCGTCCAGCACTTCGTTGGCCATGGCTTCGACTTCGTCGGCGGTGAGTTGCTTGAGGCCGGGCATCAGCGGACGCAGTTTGCCGTGCTTGCGGATCACGGGCACGAGGCCCGCTTTCAAGTGCACGTCGCTCGCTTCTTTCTTCATCGCGAGCTCGAGAATTTCTCTGAGCGTCATCCTGACTCTCCAAGCTGAAGTTCGCCCGAGCGCCTTGCCGCGCGCACTCAACAGAGGCGCGACAATCCGTTCGGAAGTCGCAGGGCCTCCGGCCCATAGACTCCTGCTTATAGATTAGCGGCGAAAGTGGCGCAGGGCGCGGAGAAAGAGGTCGGGCTCGACCTTAGCTGCCACGGATGAGTGTGCAAATTCGGGCGATTCGGCCAGTTCAAGTTCTGAATACTACAAGGCTTTTGGCGAGTGCGAGTTGCGGCGATGCTTATGGCGACGGCGAGTTTCGAAAAAACTGAGTGATGACGCGGGCTTTAGCCTGAGTTTGCACACGCAAGCATGGCAGTTCGACTTTGACAGCCGTGAAGCGATGGGAAATTGTGCCGGGCATGAATTCATCAGCTACGGGATGGCGCCGCTGGGCGGAGGCCTCGATTGATCCTCTGGCCACCTGCGCGGGCGTCGGACGCCTGGGCCGAATGCCGGGTACACTCGGCACACTTTGGGGCGTGCTGTTGGCCGTGTTGTTGTGGGGCGCGCCGCACGCTTTGTATTTGGCCGTCACACTCGTGGGCATTGGCCTCGCCATTGTGGTGTGCGAGGCCTACGAGCGCAAACATGGCGGGCACGATCACAAAGAAATCGTCATCGATGAGGTCGTTGGATTTTTGGTGGCGGCGGCGTTTTTGCCCGCGACTTGGCAGGCGATCGCGGCGGCCTTCGTGTTGTTTCGCATCTTCGACATTTTGAAGCCGTATCCGATTTCATGGCTGGATCAGAACATGAAGGGCGGATTGGGTACTGTGGTGGATGATTTGGCCGCGGGCTTGGCGGCGAGTGTGATTTTGCAAGTGATCGATCAGACCACGACGTGGTTGAGGTGAGTGTGAGCGGCGAGTGGATGAATCGTGGTTTTGATGAAGTGCTGGCGTCGGTGGTGAAGCGACTGCGCGAGCGAGGCGAGAGCGTCGCGTTTGCGGAAAGTTGCACCGGCGGCTTGTTGTCGTCGCGAGTGGCAGCGCTCGCGGGCGTGTCGGATGTGTTCATCGGTGCGGTGGTGGCTTACTCGAATCGCGTGAAAATTGAGATCTTGGGTGTGCCGGAGACTTTGTTGCGGCAGGTGGGAGCTGTGTCGACCACGGTGGCGGAACACATGGCGCTGGGTGCGCGTCGCGGACTGCATGCGCAGTGGGCGGTGAGCATCACAGGGATCGCGGGACCGACGGGCGGGACGCCGACGAAGCCGGTGGGCACGGTTTGTGTCGCGGTTTCGGGGCCGGGCGTGGACTGGTCGACGACATTTGATTTTGCGGGTCGAGATCGCGGCGAAGTGCAGCAGGCTTCGGCGTTGGCTGCGCTGCGTTTGCTGGAAGCTGGGCTCACGGACGGTTTAAATGAAGTTGAGAGGGTTTTTGGTCCGCGACGCGGACTTTGATTTTGCGCGTTATGGGCTTAGGGCGGGATGTGAAAGAAAAGTGTAACAAGACTGTAAGAACAGTGTAAGGATGCTTTTTGTCGGGCGCTGGCCGAGTTCGCTGAGCCCGCAAACAAGCGACTCAAACGAAAGCACATAAGACGTAAACGGCCCCGAGAAAATTGGGGTCGATCTAACGAGGAAACGAGAACCGCACTCTGAGGGGAGTGCGAGCGGAGGGAAAGATGGCAATGAATACGAGCAACACATCCGAGAACACTAAAATGGTCGATAAGGCGATGGATAAAGCGGCCGAGAAAGCGGCAGCTGAGCGCAGTAAAGCTCTCGAGCTTGCGGTCGGCACGATCGAAAAGCAGTTCGGCAAAGGCTCGATCATGCGCCTCGGTCAGAACGAACAGCTCTACAAAGATATTCCGGTCGTCTCGACAGGTGCACTGTCCTTGGATATCGCACTCGGCATTGGCGGTCTGCCACGCGGTCGAATCGTCGAGATCTACGGACCTGAGTCTTCAGGTAAAACGACGCTGGCTCTTTCGGTCATCGCTCAGGCGCAAAAGACCGGCGGTGTCGTGGCCTATGTCGACGCCGAACACGCGTTGGATGTCGGCTACGCGCGAAAGCTCGGTGTGCGCACGCAAGATCTGTTGATCTCGCAGCCCGACACCGGTGAACAAGCGCTCGAGATCACAGAGACGCTTGTGCGCTCCGGCGCGATCGACGTGCTGGTCGTCGACTCGGTTGCGGCGCTGGTGCCGCGTGCGGAGATCGAAGGCGACATGGGCGATAGCCACGTCGGCTTGCAGGCACGCTTGATGTCGCAGGCTCTGCGTAAGCTCACAGCCGCGATCAACCGCAGCCACACGCTGGTGATTTTCATCAACCAGATCCGTATGAAGATCGGCGTGATGTTCGGTAACCCCGAGACCACCACAGGTGGAAACGCGCTCAAGTTCTACTCTTCGGTTCGCTTGGATGTTCGCCGCATCGGCGCCATCAAAAATGGCGAAGACGTCGTCGGCAACCGCACGGCCGTCAAAGTCGTGAAGAACAAAATGGCTCCGCCTTTTGCGAAGGCCGAGTTCGATCTCATGTACGGCGAAGGCTTCTCCTTGGAAGGCGACATCGTCGATTTGGGCGCGCAGCACGACATCATCGAGAAGTCGGGAGCCTGGTTCTCTTATAATGGTGAGCGCCTGGGCCAAGGCCGCGAGCAGGCGAAGCAGTTCTTGAAAGAGAACAAAGCCATTGCCGAAGAACTTCGTCAGAAGATTTTCGACAAGCTGAAAGTCGGCGCGATCGCAGCGGCGACAGATGGCGAAATCTCCATGGACGACGAAGACGAGTTGGATGATGCGCCGATGGCGGGAGCTCCCGTCAACGCGAAGGCGGGTGCGGCGACGGCGATGCCGAAGGCCACTGAGTCGAAGACTGTATCGGCCATGCCGACAGCGTCTAAAGATTCAGGTGCGAAAGACGCTCTGAAAAAGGCGGCTGACGAAAAGAAGACAGCGGCGATCCCATCCAAGAAGTGAAGCGCTGAGGATTTCAGCGTCGAAGTCATGCAAAACCCCGCGAGAGCGGGGTTTTGTTTTCCGTGCTGTGGCCTCGAATCGATATCGAATCGCGTGGATTTGATCGTCGACTCGATAAATCCCAATTCAAATTTGCATGGCGATTCCCACAATTTCGAAGGTGCCAGGGCGCACCTTGGGATCAACGGCGGTCGAGTCACCGCAAAAATCCTTCACCACATTGTCAATTGAGTCCGTCGAGTCGAACGAATCATCAACGAGGCTCCCGCTCGCATTGTCTTCATGCAAATCCCCGTGCAATGCTGGGCCCATGGCTAAGAAGTTCCGTCCAAGAAGCCTTCTCCTCGGCGTGCTTTCAGTGATTGCGTTTGTGTTGCTGTTGCCTTGGGCCTCGGGCCGCTTGATTGTGTTTGCTCCTGGAGCGACGCCTGAAATTCAACAAGCTGTGCGCAATGCTGGCGATCTTGATCAGTACCTTCGCGAGGTGGAAGCGCGCGCGAGTGAGCGGGATGGTTTGGCGATTCGCACGGATCAGGCGAAGGCGATTCGCTGGGCCCATGCGCCGGGGCAGGTCACCGAGCTGGCGATCGTTTACATACACGGCTTTTCGGCAAGTCGCTTGGAGCTTGAGCCGGGTGTTTCGAAGCTGGCGCAATCTTTAGGTGCGAACTTGTATGCGACTCGGCTACGGGCGCACGGCATGGAGTCCGGCGACGCTTTCGCCGCGGTGAAGGCGCAGGACTGGGTGAGTGATGTGCGCGAGGCCGTCGAGATCGGGCGTCGCATCGGCCAGCGTTTGATCGTGATGGGGACCTCGACAGGGGCGCCGCTCGCGATTTTTGCGGCTCAGGAAAATCCAGATCTTCTGGGTGTCATCATCATGTCGCCGAACTTCGGCATTCAACGCCGGGGAGGCGCGCTGCTCGCTGGGCCGCTGGGGCCGATGATGGCGCGCTTGGCTTTGGGCTCGCATCGCGAATGGGAAGCGCAGAACGCCGAGCACGCGCGGCGATGGACCACGCGCTACCCGTCGGTGGGAGTCGTGGCGATGATGGATTGGGTGCGCTGGCTGGAGACTCAAGATCTGCGTGAGATCCAGGTGCCGGTCTTCACTTTGTACTCGAAGCGCGATCGCGTGGTGCGTGTCGATCTGATCGAAGAGCGTGCGGCCGAGTTCACAGCCGCAGGATCAAAGGTCACGGAGTGGGCTCGCGCGAATCGGCATGAGTTGGCCAGCGCGACGTTTAACCCCGAGCTGATTGAGGAGCTTGTGGGATTGTGGCGCGCATGGATTGCAGAGCGGCTTGCGAGCGCGACGGGTCGCGGGGACGAATCAGAAAAATAAGGCGCGGCAAAGTGCCGAGGCTTTGAGTTGATGCTGGCGTGCAAGTGCGGCGGCGTCGGCGGGTCGCGCGGCGGCCTCGCGCAAGCGGCGGAGCAAGTCTTCGCGATCATCTGAGACGCGAAAATCAAATGTGACAGTGTCGTGTTCGCGCACCAGGATCAAGCGGCGCGCGGACGGTGTGGGGAATTGGCGCGAGAGCAGAACATCCAAAGACTTTTCGAGATTGCGAATGTCATCATCGGCGAAAATGATTCGTGTGGCACCGAGGCGCGCGGCCTCGCGCAGCAGGGGCTGCATCTCTTCGGCTTTGCGGTCGGCGGTTTTGCCTCGGCCGCCGACGGGGATGATGCGAGTCGCGGGCGGGGCGCGAAAGCCCGGATGCAAAGCTTCGAGGCGATGGAAAGCCGCGTGCATTTCATGGGCGGCGTTGCCGCGACCGGTGAGGATGCGGGTGAAGGGGCGCAGAGTTTCTGTGGACTCGCGCGCGATCCATTCGCGGTAGAGTGGGGATTCGCGCTCAGCTTGCGGGAGCGTGAGGGCGCGCGCCAGATCGCGGTCGAAGGGATTTTCGCCGTTTAAGCCGGGGCGTGCGTTTTGAAAGCTGCCGCGCACGGGGTCGCGGTCATCGCCGACAATTTCAAAGCGCTCGAGGGGTGTGCCGGCGCGACCGATTTCATCGCGAAGGAGAGGCAGCTCCGAACTGATGATGGGAAACAGGCGGGGCTGGGGCACGCGGCCGTGCTCGCCGCGGATGAAGGCGTAGTTTTCAGTCGGCAAGCGCATCAAGGTGTCGTCGAAATCATAGATCACGAAGTCGGCGGCATTTGATGTCGGCGAGCAGAGTGCGAGCGCAATCAGTGCGGTGGCCGTGTAAATTTCACGAGCGAAAGTGAAAGTTTGAGCGCGGTCGCGCGGGCGGCAACGAAGTGATGCGAAGGCGGAGATCATGCGTGCGGGGCGGTGCAAAGGCTTTGCCAGCGCACGCGCATGTGTACTTGCAGGTGCTGACGCTGGTGCCGACGCGCGCGATGTTCGGCGAATCAGTTTGTCGGGAGACGCGCGTGCAGGGCTTTGAGTCCTCGGTCCAAATCTTGGGGAGCGACGAGAAAACTCAGACTCATGGGGGATGTGAGCACACCGCGAATCGCGATGCCGGATTTTTTGAGCTCTTCAGCCAGATCGCACATGAGGTCGGAGCTGTAGCTTCCGACACAAGTCGCGGTGAGCACGGCCAAGCGATCTGCATCGACGCGAAAGCCGCTGGCGGTCAAGGCTTTGATCTGAGCTTCGAGGGCCTCGCTTGGCGCCGTCAGCAGAAATTCTGTGTGGGCGCCGCGAGTTTGTGTCTCGAGAATTTGTGGGCGCGGCAAGCGTTCGGCGTCCAAGCTTTGTCGCAGAGAAATCAGTGCGGCTGTGGCCTCGGCCTGTGGGGCTTGCACGCGGACCACGTCGCGAATGCTGTTGAGCGCGAGCAGGCGATCCGATTCGAACTGAATCATATTGTCTCCTGTGTGAATGCGAGTGCCGTGTTGCGAGGGCGCCGCTGAAGTGGCGAGATTCACCTTCAAAGTCACGCGCGCCAAGGTGGCCAGTTCAACGCTTCGATAATGCAAGACTTTGGCGCCCCAAAAGCACATCTCAAGAAGTTGTGCGTGCGTGAGCTTTTGCAGCAAGCGCGCTTCAGGCACAAGTTTGGGGTCAGCCGTCATCACGCCGGGCACTTCTTTGCGAATCTCGCAGGCCACCGCGCGCTGGTCGATGTCGCTGAGGTGTGCGGCCATCGCGACGGCGGTGACGTCGCTGCCACCGCGTCCAAGCGTGGTGATTTCTTTGGTGAGTGGATTCACGCCTTGAAATCCCGCGATCACCACGACGTGGCCCGCGGCCAACTCGTCGCGAACGCGTGTGGCGCGCACATCGGTGATGCGCGCTGAAGAATGCGTGGCATCCGTCATCACGCCGGCTTGCGAGCCTGTAAAGCTGATGGCTTCGCTGGTGCCGCGCGCGCCGAGATGATCATTGAGCGCCATGGAAAACAACGCCATGCTCACGCGTTCACCGGTGGAAAGAAGCATGTCGAGCTCGCGGCGATTCGGCGCGGGCGACACCGAGTAGGCGAGATCTTGCAGCTGGTCGGTGGTCTTTCCCATAGCGGAAACGACCACAACGACGGCGTGGCCTCGGCGATGCGCATCGGCCACAACTTGCGCGGCTTGCCGCAGATGTTCGGGTGTCGCCAAGCTCATGCCGCCGAACTTCAACACCAGAGTTTCGGTTGTTGGGTTCGTAGATTTCGGCATGAGGCCTTTCAAGTCGCTAAGTTAGGGGCAAGCTCGGCGCCTGTTCCGATCGCCAATTGCCGATCGCCAATTGCCGATCGCCAGTTACCGATCGCCAGTTGCCGATCGCCAGTTGCCGATCGCCAGTTGCCGATCGCCAGTTGCCGATCGAAAGTTTCAAACAGAGTTGCTCAGCGCGCAGCCGCTTCGACGCTCGCCTGATTATTCGTCAGGTCGTCCCTTAGCTCGTCCTTAAGTCCGTCCCTAAGTCCGTCCTTAAGCTCGGCGCTGGCCGCCAAGAAATCTTGCACAGCCAAGCGCGCGCCTTTGGGGACGCGGATGCGATGTCGTCGGACCTCGCGCGGAATGAAGGATTTTATAAGCTCCGGATTGAGTTCCTCCAAGTGTTTTTCGCTCACGCCCAAGAACTTGCCAAGGTTGATGAGGTCGGTGCCGCCCGGCACTTCCACTTCGTCGTACTCGAGCGGACTTTGCGGATTGAGATCGCGAAAACCGTAGAGCGCGGGGGCTTTG
This sequence comes from Bdellovibrionaceae bacterium UBA2339, assembly GCA_002344785.1. GTDB lineage: Bacteria > Bdellovibrionota > Bdellovibrionia > Bdellovibrionales > JAMPXM01 > UBA2339. The sequence goes on along the minus strand of DDUL01000013.1, from coordinate 67,390 downwards.
GCGATCAGCATTGCCGCGAGAATTTTGGGTACGTAGTTTTGCGTTTCGTCGGGGAGCGCATCGAGGTCGGCCAGCTCCCAAAAACTGTTGGTGCCATGGCGTTGGATCAAGCGACGGACGCCGGTTTCACCCATGTTGTAGCTGGCGGCAACCAAGTACCACGACTTGAATTGTTGCTGCAGGTCTTTCATGTAGCGAATCGCGCTGGCTGTGGCTTTGCGATAATCGCGGCGCTCGTCGATCCACCAGTCGATGCGAAGACCGTAGCGGCGGCCTGTGGGCTCGATGAATTGCCACAAGCCCATCGCGCCCGCATGACTGATCGCCGAAGGGATGAAGCCGCTTTCGATCATCGGCACGTAGGCCAGATCCAGCGGTAGTCCGTGGCGTTTCAATTCGCCGAGGATGTAGGGCATGTAGCGCGTGGAGCGCTCCAAGTAGCGGCGAAAGGATCCGCGCCCTGTCGTTTGAAAATAGTGAATCCATTTTTTGACGGCGTCGTTGTAGGTGACCGGAATGTCGAAGATGAGATGCGATTCGCTTTCGCTGCGGCGGCGTGCGGGGAAGTTTTCACTCAGGCCAGCGGGGATATTTTCTTTGAGGCCTGTGGCCTCGGTCGGGCGGGCGAGTGTCGCGGACTTTTTTTGCGAGGCCTGCGGCACCAGCCCCACATTGATTCGATTTGTCGAATGAGCTTGAGCTGCGGGTCGCGTCGGCGGCTGAGGCGCAGTCGCGGCAAGCGACTTTTGCTCGGCGAGTTTGGCTCGGAGTCGGCTGATTCTCTGTGCGGGTGTTTCGCTGGGATCGGCGAAGGCTGAAACGGAAAGGCACAGGCCGGATGCGAGGACGATGGATAGGCAGGCCACCCATCCGACGATTCGGTGAACGATCAGGTCTCGAGTCGCGCAAGCTCTGCTTGTCGCGCGCTGAGAGACTGCCTGTGGGGATGTGGTCATCCATGACTCCCTGAAGCCGCGTCGGCGCCCAGCACTCAGTCTAAGTCGAGGTCGTGCGCGACTCCAAGCTTTTGCCGTATGACTTTTGACGCCCGTCGAGAATTCCGCGCGACCGGAGTCGAGGTGCGCGCGTGTCGGCCAGGCAGAAAATCGGCGAGCGTCGCATCGGAATGAAGCGCGAAGAGCTGAAGACGGCTGAAGTCTAGTTTTGTTGAGGTTGGCATCGGCGTTGCTCTCTCCGTTTGGAGGACAGGAGTGTCCGCTGGTTTTGAAGTTTATCGCACGGTCTTGTTTCAGCTTTCTGAAGCCTTCGCGCGATGAGTTTCGCCCGTCGAAAGTCCAGGAGGGACGATGAGCAAAGAGATGTTCACAGCCGTCAGCGGTGCGATGGCGCAAGCGGCGAAGCTGGATACGGTGGCCAACAATTTGGCGAATGTGAACACGGCGGGCTTTAAGCGCGACGCTCAAGTTTTCAAAGAGTACATGAATGCTCAGCAGAATCCGCCGACGCCGGTGGAAAAGCCGCGGATCTCGTCGACCATTGACTCCTTTTATCCACTCGGCGGAGCTGACAAGTCTTTTGTCGAGGTCGCCGGCACCTACACGGATTTCACGCAAGGCATTTTGCGCCAAACCGGCAACCCACTCGATCTAGCGATTGAAGGCGATGCATTTTTTGAGGTCATCACCCCTGAAGGGCCGCGCTATGCGCGCGCGGGCAACTTCTCCATCGACGGTGACGGACGATTGATCACCAAGAACGGTTACCCCGTGCAGCGCGAAGGCGGCGGTGAGATTCGCGTGACCTCGCCGGATGTGGTGGTGTCTTCGGCCGGAGAAGTTTTCGACAAAGGCCAGAGTGTGGGACGACTCGCGCTCACGAAGATCGCCAACAAGGATGCGCTTCGCAAACAAGGGCACAGTTTGTTCTCTCTGAATCCTGCGGTCGCGGCCAATGCCGCGCCAGCAGCGGATGTGAAGCTTCACCAAGGCTTCATCGAAGGCTCGAACGTGAACGTCGTGCGAGAAATGACGGACATGATTCAAGCCACGCGCGTGTTTGAAAGCACGCAAAAGGCCATCCAGGCCTACGACCAAATGAGCAATAAAGTTGTGAACGAAATTCCGAAACTTTGAGATCGCGAGCACGAGGTAAAAGCGCATGATTAAATCACTGACGACAGCGGCAACCGGCATGCAAGCCCAACAGACGAACATGGATGTGATCGCCAACAACATGGCGAACGTCTCCACCGCGGGATTCAAAAAGTCCCGCGCCGAGTTCGAAGATCTGATGTACCAAACGCAAAAAGAACCGGGCGCGGTGACGGGCTTGAATTCGATTTCGCCGACGGGCGTGCAGACGGGTTTAGGCGTTCGCACGGCGGCCATTCAAAAGGACTTCGAGTTCGGCGCGGCTCGCGTGACGAAGAATCCTTTGGATTTGCAGATCGAAGGCAGTGGCTTCTTTCCCATTCAGCTCCCCGATGGGCAAATCGGTTACACGCGTGACGGCCAATTCAAAAAAGATCCCGCGGGTCGCATCGTCGACAAAAACGGCAACCCCGTGCAGCCGGAGATCGTCATTCCGCCAAACGCTTCAGGTCTTGATATCGCCGCCAACGGCACAGTCAGCGTGACGATTGGCAACAACATGAATCCGCAGGTCATCGGACAAATTGAGTTGGTGAACTTCGTCAATCCGGCGGGCTTAAAGGCGATCGGTAAGAACGTCTTCATGCCTTCGGGCTCAAGTGGTCTGCCGGTGCAGGGTGCGCCAGGGCAGAACGGCTTTGGTGAATTGGCGCAAGGCCAAGTGGAGTCATCGAACGTGAACATCGTCGATGAGATGGTGAACATGATCACCGCGCAGCGCGCTTATGAAACCAACTCAAAAGTGATTCAGGCCTCGGATCAAATGCTTCAGTCGATCAATCAACTTCGTTGATGAAGTTGAGGGGTCGGTCGGTGAGACCGAGTGAGCTTTGTGAGGTTGCCTAGGTAAATCGGGCTGAGAAGATCGAGGAGATCAGAGAATGCGAAGCGGCTTTGAACAACTCAAAGGAAGCACGTGGCGAGTGATGGGCCTTGTGGGCCTCTGCGCGCTTTGCTGGTTCTTGGGAAGCCAAGCCGCAATCGGACAGGTCGTCACTTCGGCGGTGGAAGCCAATCCCCCGTCGTCGGCGATCGAAGTCACGGTGCGCCCGACAACTTTGTTGGATGCGGACGCCGCCGACGGCGATCTCACATTAGCGGATCTCATTGAACCCCGAGCTTGGTCGAAAGCTGCGGATTTGAAACGTCATCTTCAGCAAATCACCATCTCCGATACGCCGGCCGTAGGTGAAGATCGAAGCTTCACGCGCGAAGGCCTGACGAGTGTGATTCACGAGGCCGAGGCGCGCTTGGCCGCCGCCGGCTATGACGTGAAGTTTCGGGTGCCGTCGCGAGCCGTGGTTCGTCGGCGGTACTCTTACAACGCCGATGCGCTTCGTACGGCGATCGAACAAAAGGCGCGCGAGATGTGCACCGACTGTCGCATTCGCGTCAAGCGCGTCGATGTGGCGCCGATCAAAGCTGAGGAGATCAAACGTTGGCAGGTGCAAACGCGCGGCGAGCGCCTGCGGGGCGAGATGCTCTTTCACATCGAAGCTGAGTTGAACGACTACCGAGTGCGCAGTTTACCGGCGCGCGTGAGTTTGGATGTGCAGCGCGAAGTTCCAGTTCTGATTCGCGCTGTGCAGGCCGGTGAGAGACTGACCTCGGAAGATGTTCGTCGGGAGTGGCGAGATCTGTCTTGGAGTCAAGACACTCCGGCCACCGACATGGATTTGCTGAAGTCTGTTGCCGCCCGGTCGATGGGTGCGGGCGAACTGCTGTGGAAGGGAAATTTACGTCGCGAGAATCTGATCCGCCATGGCGATGTGGTGCGCTTGCAGATCGGCACCGAAGCTTTGCAAATCAGCACCGAAGGCGTGGCGCAAGGTCAGGGCCAGTCGGGTGATTCCGTGCGCGTGAAGATCGGTAAAAGCGGAAAAATTCTATCCGGCGTCGTTGTCGACAAAGGTTTGGTGGAGATTCGCCCATGAGGTGGTCGATGCGTTTGATGTTTTCGGGTTTGAAAAGTCGTGAGTTGCCATCGGCCAAATCGCTTGTGGTTCTCATGCTGATGCTGTCAGCGCTTGCGGGCTGCTCGAGCATTCGCAAGCAGGCGCGAAGCCTGGTCGGCGCGGACACGGAAACGCGACCGCAGCCCACAGCACCGCGATACTCCGACAATCAGAACATGCGCTACACGGCGGATCGCAAGTATCGCCGCATGACCAAGAGTCGCATGGAAGAAGAGGCTGATCTCAATCCGCAGGCGGGATCGCTTTGGGTGATGGAAGGCCAAGGCTCGTATTTGTTCGCGCAGAATCAGGTTCGGCAATTGGGTGATTTGTTGCCCGTGGCGGTGGAGGGCAATCCTCGCCAACAACTGCAATCCAAGGTTCGCGTGATCTCCAAGCTGCTGGAGCGTCTCGAGGCTCCGTCTCGCGGCTTGGCCTCGGCCAGAGGCGGAACGCCCGCCAGCGGCAGCAACCCGCAATCCGTTCCGCAAGGTGCCGCCAAGGAAGGCGCTCCGCCCGCGGATCCCAACGCGCCAGCATCGGCGGATCCCAACGCCGCGGCGGCCGCACCCGGAGCTGTGGCGCAAAAAGAAGGTATGCCGAGCAAAGATGATTTGATCGCTTCGATTCAAACCGTGCCGACACGCGTGGTGGAGCAACTCAAAGACGGCAGCTATCGCGTGAAGGGCATTCAGCCCTTCATGATTGGCAAGCGCGAGTACAAAGTCATCGTGACCGGCATCGTGCGACCCGAGGACTTCGACGAGCGCGGCATCGACTCTTCAAAACTTCTCGATTCACAGTTCGACATCGTGAGCTCCAGAAAAGGGAGTAGCTTATGAGCCTTCGTGACTTTGGCGTGCGCGTATTTGGATTGCATGTGCTCGCGGTTTTGATCTTGGTGATCTTGGCCGCGCTGATCTTGCCGCCGGCGGCTCAAGCTGCGCGCGTGAAGGACATCGCCAACGTGCGCGGTGTGCGGGAAAACCAACTCATCGGTTACGGCATCGTCGTCGGCCTCAAGGGTACCGGCGACTCGAAGGCCGAGTTCACCAATAAATCCGTCGCGCGCATGCTCGACAAGCTGGGCGTGAAGGTCGACGACAAAGAAGTCGCATCCAAAAACGTCGCGGCTGTGGTGTTGACGGCTTCGCTGCCACCCTTCGCGCGCGCGGGAAACAAAATTGATATTCAGGTGAGCGCCATCGGCGATGCGACTTCGCTGGCGGGCGGTATGCTTTTGCAAACGCCGCTGCGTGCGGCGGATCAGCAGATCTACGCCGTGGCTCAGGGTTCGATGCTGGTGGGTAACGGCAATGATTCGCATCCGACTTCGGGTCGCGTGCCCAATGGTGCGATCATCGAGCGCGATGTCGCCGAGGACTTCACCTCGCGAAAAATGTTTCGACTGACTTTGCACAATCCGGATTTCACCACATCGGCGCGACTCGCTAAGCGAATCAATATGGATTTGTCGGGCAAATACGCGACGGCCAAAGATGCGGGCACCGTCGATATCGTCGTGCCATTTTCCTATGAAGGTCGCGCCGTCGAATTGCTCGCGAGCATTGAGTCCTTGGATGTCACGCCCGATACGCGCGCCAAAGTCATCGTCAATGAAAAGACCGGCACGGTGGTGATCGGCGACACAGTTCGCATTTCGCGCATTGCGATTTCGCATGGCGATCTGACGGTGAAGGTTGATGGCGCCAAGGGCAAAGCCAAGGACGGCGACCGAGTCGGCGTGATCGATTCAGGCACGAATGTCGGCGACTTGGTCAAAGCGCTCAATCAGATCGGCGTTTCGCCGCGAGATTTGATCACCATTCTTCAGAACATCAAAGCTGCGGGAGCACTTCAGGGTGAGCTTGAAATTCTTTAACCGAGGCTTGTGGGCTCGAACCGCGGAGGTCGAGTCGAAGCCGAAATTCGAGTTCGTTAACCTGGACGCGACTTTTCGCTGTCTGGAGGTTGGGAGCGCAGTCAATGGCGGGCGGAAAGTCGATGCCAATCGGCGCAAAGCCAGTCCTGAGGCGGGTTTGCAGGGCTCAAAATCTCGACCCGACTCGACTGCGAAAATGTTTCGGAATGAGACGTTGAGTCATAAACTGTTAAGTGTGAATGGTCAGAAAAGGGCAGACACATGGATGTGTTTTCCCTGGGGTCCGGCGAGTTGGAGTTCGTCCAACCAAGGAAGGTTTGAGAGCAGAAGCGTTTCGAGCAGGAAACAGAAGCAAGAAGTCGGTTCGCCAGGAAGGGCGATCTCTTTTGGCTTGATCTGCAGTCGAATGGGCAGGATGCCCGTCGTGCTTCAACTCCCGGCCCCGTTTTTTTTCACACTTCGATCTTCACTCTTCGTGTCACTCCTCACATTTTCGGTCGCGATGCTGACGCCACTTCGGCAAGTGACCGCACGCAATCTCGAGCGCGTCGGCGCGACGGCGCCGCAAGCCGCGAGTGCGGTGGAGGAATCAGCGCCACGCGACCCGCGGGTGATGGAAGCGGCGCGAATGTATGAAAACTATTTCCTCAATCAGATGGTGCGCGCGATGCGATCGACCGTCAGCTTCAGCGACATGACCAAGCCGTCGATGGCCGAGGGCATCTTTCGCGAGAAGTTGGATGACGAATACGTGCAGCAGTGGAGTCAACGGGGCGGCGTCGGCTTGGCCGATTTGATTCACGATGAGTTGATGGCGAAGGTGCAAGGTCAGCGCGCCGCTCGCGCGCAAAAGCGCAAGCCGCAGCTTCGGCAAATCAGTGATCGCGATGTGTTGCAGATTCGTCCGTTGCAAGCGCGCCAAGGTCGCGAGCGTGACACCGTACTGGTGGCGTTGGGCCCGAGCACCACTCCTGGCCAAGGCGCGCAGCGCGTGACCAGTGATCGTGTGCTGACGCCTTGGGCGGGTGTGGTGCGTTCGATTCAGCAGAATGAAGACCAAGTTCGCGTTGAGTTGGATCAGGCGGACACGCCAGGACGAGTGGTGAGCTTTAGTTTTGATGGGCAAGTGCAGCCCGAGCTCAAAGTCGGCGAACGTTTGCCGGACGGCGGAGTTTTGGGCCAACTGGGTGCGCGCGCCAAGGGCATTTTGATTCGCGCGCGCTTTGATGAGGGCGGTGGCCCAAAGCGTGGACCGCAATCCCAGCCCGCACCTTCTGTGAGTTCTTCTGTGAATTCTTCTGGGGCGGCGTCGGCGGCGGCGACGGGTGTGACGGAATTGTCGCCGATTCAGAGTTCGGGGAACTCGACGGAGGTCGAGGATCAGATCGTGAAGCCCTTGGAGTAAGTCGAGTTGATGGAACAGAATTTGCCCCACGGTTGAAGTGAGGAAACGAAAACGTCGGGAGATGGAAGTGATTCGAGAGCTGTTGAACGGGCGCTGTGCGAAGGCCCAAAGTCGCGTTTCCCAAGGCGTAATTGGGCCAACCGGACGCGACCAAATTTTAGGCCTCGTTCAATTGTCTCAATATGATACACTGAGAAGGATGACAGGGAGGTTCGCGTGAAAGTGACAGGTACAGGCCCCAAGAATGTGGCCCTCAATGGAACTTCGGCCACGGGTGAAGCGGCCAAGATCTCGCGAACCGGCAAGCCCGGGGCTTCAGCGGGAGCCGAAGCGCTTGGATCTGCGGCGCGTGTCGAGGTGTCGTCTCGCGCTCAAGAAATGAAACGCGCTAAAGAATTGGCCACACCGTCCAAGGACATCGACGAAGCTAAAGTCGCGCGCTTGCAGGCGATGATTGATTCTGGAAAGTATAAGATGGACGCGGCGGCGATTGCCGATCGCTTGGTCGATGAGCAAATGAAGATGCCGGAATAAGTTCGCGGCACTTCTGTAGGTGGCAAGAGTTTGATGATCGACTGAGTTTGAAAATATGAATTTGAAGAAGACCTGATCAAGGAAGAGGAAGGGCTTCAGACCATGAGCGAGCTGACAAACATTCTGTCTGCAACTTCAAAGCTTCAGCTGGAAAGCTCTTATAAAGAGCTTTCAGGCACATTGGACGACTTGGTGAAAATCTATCGGTCGCTTCTCGATGTGGTCCGTCGTGAAAAGGAAATCCTCACCGACTCGCGACTGGATGAGCTCAACGAAAATAATAAATCGAAGGACGCGTTGCTCGTTCGCATTCGCACACTCGAAAACTCACGCATGAAATCCGCGCGCGAGATGGCGCAGATTTTGGGCGGCGACGTCGATCAGCCGCGATTGCTCGAGTTGGCCGCGAAGATGCCCGGCGAACGTGGCGATCGGCTACGCAATTTGCATTCGGTGTTGGAACTTCTGGTTCGCCGTGTGGCGGAAGTGAACAAGCAAAATGAAGAGCTGGTGCAGAGCGCTTTGCGCCACATCACGGGCGCTATGGAAGCCGTCAAAGAAGGCTTGGCTCCCAAATCGACTTACGAAAAGCATGGCTCAGTCGCTGGGCGTGTTGAGGGCGGTGCCCTCGTCAACCGGGAAGCGTAACGCCCGGGCTACCGACAGCAGGATGCTGAAGGGGCATTGAGTTACGGAATCGCGGTAGGGTCCGCGGACCGACAAGGACGTCGGTGGAAGGCGAACGGGCATGTCAAAGATCCATGCCATGATGGACATCGGTAAGCGGTCGATGATGAACAGTCAGACCGCGCTGCAGACGTCCGGCCACAACATCGCCAACAAGAGCACCGAAGGCTTTTCTCGCCAACGTGTTGAGCAGCAAACCAACACGCCGATCGGCATGGGCAAGCTTCGCTACGGCATGGGTGCGCGCGCCGCCGCGGTCACGCGCGTGAGCAATCCCTATATCGAAAAACAATTGGGGCTTGAGCGCAGCGTGAACGGTTATGCCGAGGCCAAAGCTGAAGCCATGGGTCGCGTTGAGCAAGCTTACAACGAACAATCCACCAAGGGACTCAATCAGTTCATCGCGGATTTCTTCAACGCCGCTCACGAGTTGGCGAACAACCCGGAGAGCTTGGCGACGCGAACACAAATGCGGGAGTCGGCGGACTTTCTGGCCAAGGACTTCTCGCGCCTCAATAATCAGTTGAAGAGCGTGCAGCGCGATTTCGATGGGCAGATCACGCAGCTGGTGACCGAAGTGAACGAAATGACCAAAGAGGTCGCGACGCTCAATGAAAAAATCCAGCAGGTTGAGCTTTCGGGCGGACACGCGAACGACGAGCGAGATCGCCGCGAACTTTTGCTCAAACAAATCGGCGAGCGCATCAACATCAAGTGGGCCGAAGGCAAAGACACGACGGTGACGATCACGGCGGGGAACTCGGCGCTGTTGGTGGCGGGCTATGATGCCAAGCGCTTGGAAGTGACGCCGACACCGGAGACCGCAACGAAGGCCGAAGGCGCCCTCGACATCGTCTATTACAATTCGGAGCGCGCCGAACCTTTGGTGGTCACCTCACAATTCACCGGCGGCAAAATCGGCGGACTGCTCGAAGTGCGCGATCAAGTCATCGGCGAACTTCACAACGAGTTGGATCGCATGGCCTACTCGTTCGCGGCCAACGTCAACGAAGTGCATCGCCGTGGTTACAACGGCTACAATGATTCGGGCGTCGACTTCTTCCAATTGCCCAAGGACATCCGGCATGCGTCAACCTCGTTGAAGCTCGACCAGCGCGTGGCGGAAGATGTGCGCAACATCGCCACGGCGGCCGCACCCGGCTCCGCGGGTGATAACCGTATCGCTTCGGCGATCGCGTCATTGCAGCAAGTGAAGTTCATGGATGGCGAGGCCACGGCTGACGAGTTCTACACCAGCATGGTCGGCAAGGTGGGTATTCAGGCGAAGCGCGCGATGACTTCTGCGGAGACGCAGCAAAACATCGTCAAGCAGCTCACCAATCTTCGCGAGAGCATTTCCGGTGTGTCGCTGGATGAAGAGGCCACCAAGTTGATCGAGTACCAAAAGTCATTTGATGCCAGTGCCCGGCTGATTCGAACCGCCGATGAGATGTTCGACACAGTTCTCAACCTCAAGCGAATGTGATGAGCCATGCGCATTGCGGATAAGATGAACTACGATCAAGTGAACGCGGGCCTGCAGAAGAACCGTTCGGATTTGTCGAACCTGCAGAACCAAGCGGCCACGCAAAAGCGCATCAATAAGCCGAGCGATGATCCGCTGGCGGCGACGCGCTTATTGGCGACGCGCACAGATCTGCAAGGCGCGCAGCAGTTCATCAAGAACATCAATCAGGCCAAGAGCTTCGTCGAATTCTCCGAGCAGTCTCTGGCTGAGATGGGCGACATCATCATGCGCGCCAAGGAACTGGCGATCTCGCAAGCCAACGATGCCAGCGCCAACGAAGGCACGCGCCGAAGCACAGCCGCCGAGATCGAACAGCTGCGCGGCCAAGCCATTCAAGTCGCCAATCGAAAAATGGGAGATCGCTTTTTGTTCGGCGGCTTCCGCACCAACACTGCGCCGTTCACGCCTGACGGCGATTACCTCGGCGACGGCGGCGAAATTCAAGTGGCCATCAATCGCGAGTCCAAAGTGCCGATGAACGTTCCGGGGAACCGCGTGTTCTTGGGCGAGAGTCGCGAAGCTCGCGCACCGCGTGTGCCGGAGCCCAGCATGGACGACACACCTGGGCGCAACGAACCCAAGGTTCCGGTTCGTGAGCCTGCGTCGCAGTTTCCCGAATTGCGTCCTTCACCACCGCAGCCCGAAGGGCCACGCGCGCATGAGCAGAAAGTTGCTGAGAACATCAGCGAGACTTGGCGCTCGGGCGGAACAAATGTTTTCAGAGTGTTGAGCGATCTTGAAGTCAGTTTGCGCGCGAACTCGAAGGAGGGCGTGCAAGAGGCGCTAGATCGCCTCGACTCGGCTTTGGCGCAGGTGGTTGTGGCGCGCTCTGAAATCGGCACGCGCATGTCGACGCTCAACAGCGCTAGCGAAAATCTGTCTAAAGGTGTCGTGGAGAACAAGTCTTTGGCCTCGAGCCTCGAAGATGTCGACACCTTCGAACTTGTTAGCGAGCTTAACAAATCAGAAAGCACACTGAAGGCGTCACTCGCTTCGTCCAGTAAGTTGATCCAGCCTAGTCTTCTTGACTTCCTCCGCTAGCAAGAATAGCTAAAGCCTCTCGAATTTTCGTCCGTTAAGAGCAACGAAGACGAAAGCTCGTTTTCGATTCTCCGGTCCAGCCGCAGATTGAAGTTGTGATTCACGCTTTGAATTCACACCTCAAACTGAACAAAGCCGGGACAAACGAATCGAGCGGCTCGAATTGAACAGTACGACTTTGACCTGGAAGTTGAAGGAGCGCGGAATGCTGGTACTCACAAGGAAGTTGGGCGAATCGATCGCGATTGATGATCACATCAAGATTCGCGTCGTGCAGATCAAGGGCAAACAAGTCCGGCTCGGCATCGAAGCTCCCAAAGATACGAAAATCCATCGCGAAGAAGTTTATATGGCCATTCAGAGCCAAAACACTGAGTCGGCTCAGGCCACCAGCGAAGCTGCGCGCGGCGTGGCAAAACTCTTGAAGCCCTAAGAAGTTGTCGAGGCCATGGGCCTCGGCCAAGTCTGGACCTCGAGCGCCCCCTAGGTGCACCAAGAGTTACGCCTAGAGTTACGCCTAGAGTTACGACTGAAGGCGCGGCGCGACAAACACCCTCACTGGCAGTTATCCACATCTGATCCTAAGGCTTTTACGGCCATTTTCTACGGACTTCTCCACGAATTTCTCTTGCGCGTTGCTTCGCCCCCTACATAGGCTTGAAGGGGACGCAGAGACTTTGGTCGGGTTTTTTTCACCAAAAACTGACCGGAGCGCGAGGGGAATGTGTCCTAAGGTTGGATATGGGGCGTGGGCCTTTTGGCCGAGCGCTATGAGGGGGTTGATGATGGCGACCATCGAGATTCAGACTTCGAGGTTCGGCGTAGTCCGCTGTCAGTCCGAAGATCTGATTCATTTCCCTGAGGGGATTCTCGGCTTCTCCGATTTGCGCCAGTTTGTTCTCCTCGATGATCCGAACGACGAAATCTTCGCTTGGCTGCAGAGCTGTTCGGTTCCGCAGATTGCCTTTCCAGTTTTGGAACCGGAGTTGTTCTCGCAAAATTACCAAATGAATCTCACGCGCCATGATCTTGAGAGCTTGGACATGCGCGAGTACCTGCAGGGTTTGCATTCGCAAGTTCAAGTTGCGACCGCGAAGCTCGCGGCTGTCGAGGCGCCGTTGAAAGACGCCGCCAACACCAAGCGCGCTGAGCCGATTCCTGGTCTTCGCTCGTTCAGCATCATCACAATTCCCGATGATCCGACGCAGATGACGGCGAATTTGAAAGCGCCGATCGTGATCAACGTCGCCAAGCGCATGGCGAAGCAGATCGTACTTCAGGATAACAATCTCGCGATTCGCGAGCCGATCTTCCAGAAGCTGCAGATGCGAGTCGTGCAGAATCCGCAAGCGCCGATCAAGACGCAGGCTGCGGATTGGGGTGTTGCGGTTCGCTTGCCGTCACAGGGGCCAGAGGCCTCGGTCTAAAATTCTCAACTTTCCCAAAGGCCGTTTGGCCTATGGAAAAACGTCTTGAAAGCCTGGACTGCGGTCCGGGCTTTCTCGTTTTGACTCAGGTTCGGTCGCGCGAGCGCCGAAGAGAGACTGAGGCCAGTACGGCCCTTTTCCATGGGAGGCCAGGATGGTGCCCGCCAAGGAAAGGATTCGGGCATATGAACCGAACAGGGATTTGTTCGATCGCGCGGAAGTTTCTCGTGGGCGCGATGTTTCTCGTTTTGGGTTGGAACGCAGGTGCGCAAGCTCAGCAAGATGATGGTGGTCCGCTCGCGGATGCGCCGGTGATCTTTGATGTGCGGCGATCTTTGCCGATGGAGCCCGACGAGCCGACTTTTCACGATTTTTACATCAGTGCAGGTGTCGAGGCCGGCATCAAGAAGGGTCAGTTCCTTCCGGTGGCGAGGCAAATGCCTGTGCATGATCCGATCGCGAACAAGCAGCAGGCCATCATCACGATTCCCGTCGGCAAGCTGCAGGTGATTCATGTCGAGCGCAATATCGCGGTCGCGCGCTTGGTGAACGAGCTGCGCGATGATGAGCGGCCGACTCTGGAATTTGAAGCTGTGATGATCGGCGATCGTGTCGATCTCAAGCGTGCGACGATGGATGCGCCCAAGGAAAATGAAGGTCGGCGTCGATCGACCAAGCGAAAGTCCGCGGCGCTGGTGGCGCCCATCGCGGCTGAGGCCGCGGTACCTGCGACGGCTTCTTCTGGTGCGTTCTCTGGTGCGTCCTCTGGTGCGGCATCGGCCTTGCCTGTGAACAACTCGTCGAGCGGCCCCGCGCCCAGCGTGGTGCCAGGCGTAGCGCCGACCGGCGGTCCGAGCGTGGCTCCGGGATCAGCGCCGGTGAATCCACCGCGCAGCACGCAAAGCGTTCCTCCGCCGCAAGCCGTCTGATACTTTAAGGAGCATGTCGGCTCCCACTGTCTATGCTGTTTTGCGCGTTTCGAATTTGCCGCGGTCGCTTGAAGATGAAGCGACCGCTTTGCTTTTTGCGGCAGGTGCCGACGGTGTCGCGGAGGATCTGCGCTTCGTACAACGTGATCTGCGCTATGATCCGGAAATTGTCGAGGCCGCTGAGCTTGATCTCAAGGCGTACTTCGCAGTGCCTCCGAGCGAGAGCGACAGACTGCGTGTTGAAGGCGAGCTTCGCGAGTTGCATGCGTCGGCGCAACTGAGTTTCGCAGTCGAGAATTCTCGCGATTGGTTGGAAGAGTGGAAGAAAGGCTTTCAAGCCTTTCTGTTTGCCGATCCCTTCTGGGTCGTGCCGCGCTGGTTGCCGGTGCCGCCCGAAGCTCGCGAAGCCTTGTTGATTGAGCCAGGCATGGCCTTTGGCACAGGCACACATGAAACCACAAGACTCGCGGCGCGAGCCATCGTCGCGGCTCGAGGCTGGATGCCGGGCGCGCGCGTGCTGGATGTCGGTTGCGGAACCGCGATTCTGGCGCTGATCGCGGAGCGCCTCGGCGCGCGCGAGGCCGTCGGCTTGGACATCGATCCGGAAGCGCGGCGTACGGCGCGCGAAAACTTGCAGCTCAACAGCGCACGGCGCACGCGCATTGATGACGATGCGCTCGCGGAACATGTGTCGCGTGTTGAACCCTATGATTTCGTGGTCGCGAACATCATCGACGGCGTGCTCTTGACGCTGGCGACGGATCTGGCGCGCGCGGTGGTGCAGGGCGGACACTTGCTGCTCTCGGGGATTCTCACAGATCGTGAAGAGGAATTTCATCGCGAGTTCGCAGCGCGCACCGGCTTCACCGAACTTTCGCGCACTCGCGAAGGCGAATGGGTGAGCTCGATGTGGAGGCGCGCGTGAGGCGCTATTGGCTCAGAGCTGAGCAATTCGAGGGGCGCTGCATCGGCGATCACGTGCGGATTGATGGCGATGAGCTCCATCACATTCGCGATGTTTGCCGACAAAGCGTCGGCGATCGCTTTGAAGTCTTGCTCGATGGGCGCGCCCACTTTGTTGAAATTCTCGAAGAGCGTAAGCGCGAATCCGTCGCGCGAATTCTCGAAGTTCGCGACGTGCCGCCGCTGCCTCGGCCGCATTTGCATTTGGTGCTGTCGATTCCGCGCTTTCCCGTCTTCGAGGCCGTGTTGGAGAAAGCTGTCGAGTTGGGTGTCGCGAGCGTGCAGCCGGTTTTCAGCGCGCAAAGTTTTTTGCGCGCGGATGCCGCCACTTGGTCGGCCAAACAATCGCGCTTTCAAAAGATCATCGTCGGTGCGACTCAGCAGTGCGGGCGCGGCGAGCTGATGCGTCTTGCAGAGGCGCGGCCTCTCGCTGAGTTTCGTACGGAGCTGAGTGAACGAATTAACCGGACCAAGGGCGGGCGGTGTCTCTTCGCTTATGAGGGTGGTCGTCATGCGGATGGCCGCCCGATTCCGACTCTGTCGGCGCGCGAAGCGCTGCGCGATTGGGAGGCGTCGGCGGCTCGCGGTGAGCTTCAAGACGTGTGGATTTTTGTCGGCGGCGAGGGCGGTTATAGCTTTGAGGAAGTGGAGCAGTTTCGCGAACTTGGCTGGGTGCCGACGACTCTTGGTGAGCAGGTTTTGAGGGTGGAAACGGCTTGCGTGGCCTTGGTGGCCGTCTTAAGGTTCGAGTTAGGACTGATGCGCGAGCCCACGATGAAGTCGTGAAGCGAAGCGCACTTCATCTCCAGCAGCTTGAGGCGCGCGGGTGCGGTTCACAGACCGGGCCCGACAACAAGGATCAATCGGGCGCAAAAGGAAATTGCGCATGAGGAAGAGCCAAATGGATCTGCAAAACTCAAAGTCGAAATCGAAGTTAGACGCCGCGATGAACTCAGGCACCGACACGGGCAGCAGCAAAGGACGACAAGCTTCGATGGCACATGATGATGCTGATGATTTTGTTTTTCGACCGATGACTGAAGGGCTTGGCTTTCATAAGCGCGCCAGCTCCGTGGATGTTGAACGCGACGTCGAAGATAGTTTCACATTTGGTCCCATCACAAATTTGGGTGGTGCGATTCCGCAGTCCGCTACCGGGTCAGTCGTGACCGGAGCTTCTCGCGCGGCGGCGTTTGCCGCCAATGAATTGGGCTTGAGCGAGTCCGCTCAGTCCTCGGGCCCCAGGGGCGCAGTCGCAGACGACGGCTTTGAAATGAAAGCCGCGACTCCACCTCTTCGCACGGAACCACGACACACTTTGAATGCCGCGAGCGCTGGCTCCGGTTCTGCGACTTCTTCGATGAATGCGGATCTCACGTCGCGCGCTAAGCCGCGCCACAATTCCAAGAGTGTTTCTGAATTGATCGCGGCCCTTCCGCCGGCGATGGATTTCCTCGATGAAAAAGAACGCACCGGTACAGCTGCGGCGGGTCTGATGACGAAGTCCGCGCCTGTGGCCTCGGCCGCAAATCCCCAGGGCGCGAGTGCCAGCGCGCCGGTCATCGCAGCGAAATCGGAGAAGAAGAGCTGGTTGAATTTGCCTCTGGGTCGCGCCGAGTACAATCCGCCGCAGCCCGTGGCGACGACACCTTCGATCGACGAAAATCTGGCGAAAGCTTTCCCTCACCTCAGCCGAATGTCGCGCCAAGCGACGCAGGCGGCGAGTGCGGCCGTGAGTGCCGGTGTGAGCGCGCCGACCGCCGCATCAACTGCGGCCGCTGCGGCGATGGGCTTGGGTGGCGAGATCGCGGCGCCCAGCATGGCGCAAGTGAAGTCGGCGGCGACGGACGAGGTCAGCGGCGAGCGCGCGATGGCGATGCACGCGGGAGCGGCGATTTTGGATGGCATGGTGGTCATGGGCGTGACCTGCATCATGTTGGCGATTGTGTTGGGAATCACCGGTGCGAACTTGATCGCGCTGCTCGAGAATTCCACCACGAATTTGACGACAGGCGGAGTGATGCTCGGACTGTTCGTCGTGAGCTACCTGCTTTACGTGTTGGTCTCGCGCGCATTTTTCTCGGCAACGCTCGGCGAGTGGTCCTATGAAATTCGCGTGGGCCGCGCCGATCAGCGTCGCCGCTGGTTCTATCCGATCCTGGTATTGTGGCGGGGAACTTTGGCGATGGCGACAGGCCTGATCGTGCTGCCGATTCTGTCGGCGCTGGTGGGCCGCGACTTGTTCTACTTCCTCACCGGATTGGAAATGGTGGCGCTGACCGGACCGGCGTCGGAGCAATAAGGGGCCGTTGCCGATGGGCCGATTGATTTTGAATCATGCCGAGCTCTCCGAGCTCATCAACGAGCGTCGCCGAAGCGGCGCTCGCGTCGTTTTTACCAATGGCTGCTTTGACCTCCTCCATGTCGGCCACATCCGCTACTTGCAAGAGGCACGTGCGCAAGGTGATGCGCTGATTGTCGCGCTGAACTCGGACGCAAGCGTGCAGCGCCTCAAGGGCCCCGAGCGCCCCGTGCAAACCGAATTGGATCGCGCCGAGATCATGGCGGCACTCGCATGCGTCGACTACGTGACCATCTTCACCGAGGACACTCCGCTTGAGATCATTCAGCGACTTTCGCCGGATGTTTTAGTGAAGGGCGGCGACTGGCCCGTCGAGAAAATCGTCGGGCATGAGCATGTGCTGGCGCGCGGTGGCCAAGTGAAGTCGCTGAGCTTTCAGCCTGGGCGCAGCACCACGGGCATCATCAAAAAAATTCTCAGCTAGTGCAGCGGTCCACGTGTGAGCACGCGCGGGCCGGCGCGGAGTCAGGCGCCGCGCTGACGCAACAGCAGCGGCAGCAAGCGCAGACGCAGGAGCAGACGAAGACGCAGACGCAGACGCAGCGACATTCGTCGATGCATCGGCCGCCTCAACGGCATGCGGATCAAAAGCGCATGCCGAGCTTGGCGCTCATGACACTTTGGTTGGAGCGATCCACCTGTAAAGCGATGAACAGCGGATTGAGGCGGATCTGCGCGCCGGCAAGTGTGCGGTAACTGGAAACGGCTTCCGTCTCAAGTCGCTGTGTATCCGTGACGCCCGCTGTTCCGCCCATGAAGCTGCCGTAACTCTGCAAAATTCCCGCACCAATATAGAGCGAGACCTCGTTCACGGTGATGCCGCTCATCAAATCCAATCCGTAAGTGCGCAGCGTGAGCTGATTGTTGATATTGGCGCTATTGAAATGTGTCGCGATCGATGCCGACACCGGCAGCGCCGGGGCCTCGTAAAACGACCAGCGAAGTAGCCCACCGTACTGCGACAGTTCGTTGCGTTGATTGTACGGCATGAAATGAATGTACATATCGAGATCATTGAAGAGGCCCTTGCCGATGGTGAACTTCGGAATGGTCACGTCGGCTTGCGGCGCCGCCAGACGACTGCCGAGGCGACCCAAATCTTCAGTGGGCACGGTCTCCAGCGAAAGCCCAAGTTCCAGACCCAAGTGTCCGCCCAGCGGATAGGGGTCCGAGAGCGCTTTCGACGACGTCCCAAAGCCGATGATGCGTAAGGCCTCTTGCCGGTCGCTTTGCGTGAGTTGGTTGGGGATCAGCAGTGCGGCGCGAGCGTGCGCACTCCACAGCACACATGCCACGATGGCCACCCATATGTTCGCGATCCGTCGACTCATGCACTCAAGGATGGCGGATGGCGTGGGCTCTGTCACCAGCTGCCACACTTGAGTGTGCAAAGCCGTGTCGAAGTCGCTGAACTCATTGAGGCTTTTGCCAAAGTGATCGCATGTCGAGGCCCCAGGCGACGCCCCCATCCTAAGGCTTTGAAATCAGCATCAATGTCGCGGGCCACAGGGGGATTTTGCACACTCAAGTGTGGCAGCTCTCAGAGGGCCACAGCCACAGCCGTGCCGCTTGAGCCGAGGATGGTCTCAATGCTTCGGCGCGTGCGGTCGGCCTCGTTTCGGAGGCCTGAGTCTTGGGCCGCCAAGGTCGTGCGCGCCAGTACGGGAACGAAGAGCGAAAGCTGGCGTGCGATCGGTGATGAGGCGGGCAGTGGCGCGAGTGAAGAGGACGTGGGCTGTCCGGCGCGCTGGACTCGGACTTGTTGATCGACGGCGGCTTGCACCAGGCGGACGGCTTCAAAGGCCAGTTCGCTATCGCCGAGGATGTTGGCCGAGATCACCGGCACCAAGTGGCGGATGTTCTCGAGGCGCGAGTAAGCTTTCACGTAGGTGCGGATTTGGAAGCGCAGCTCAGAGTTGGATTCTTGTTTAAGGCTGGTGTTGTGGAGCATGACGAAGCTTCGCGCACTGGGGGCTGAGCCGAGGGCCAGCACTGCCAGCTCGTGCATTTTGTTGCGCGAGTCCTCAAGCATTTCTTGGACGACGAGGTGGAAGGTTGCCGGATCAACTTTGCCGCTTTGATAGCGCTCGATCAGCTCCATGGTGCGATCATAGTTGGGTTCGCGCAGAATGTAGCTGAGCCATTCTTCCAAAGTCTGCGGATCGCGAACTTCGACAGTTTGCGTGGCGGCAGGGCCAGCGGCTGTCGGCGCCATAGCGCCAGCGTCCGCGCCGTCCGCGTTGCCAGTGGGCGATGACTTGGAATTGTCGCGATCGACGGTGGCGACAGAGACTTTCTTTTCGTCTTTGTCTTTCTTCTTTTTCTTTTTGCCGTCGACGGTCTTTTTCTTTTCGTCGGTCTTGCCGTCAGCTTTGGTCTCGGTGCTGGCGACGAGTTGCGGTTCGGCTAAATTTTGTTGCGTGGGCGCAGCCGCGGTCTCATCGGCAGCTTCGTCGATGAGCGGGATGCCGCGTTTGGCCGCGAGACGCTGGCGTGCACGCGCGAGCGCATCGCCGCGGAGGCCTCGGGGAGAGCGGCCGGATCGAGATGTCACGCTTTGTTCGGAGTCTTGCATCCAATCCGACCATGAAGTGAGGCGCGGCTTCCATGTGGCGTCGGGAGTGAGGGCGTAGATCAGGCCGATGAGAAGTGCGAATGCAATCAGCCAACGCTGAGTGGAACTCAGCCATCGGACTTCTTCGCTTTGGAGGTGCTGGGCGTTTCGGCGCATGCTCTCCACCTTTCTCATGATGAAGAGAGGGCAAGGCCTAAGCCGTCGACACCGGCCTGAGGGGCGCGTCTTAAGCCACTGAAATATCAGGGTATTTTGCGGCGGCCTTGGGCGTGGTGCGCGGCGGATGATGTCGAATTTATCGACAGCTTCGCCGCGATTGGGCCCTCAACACGCCGCTGAGTCTTGTGTCTGCATTGCGGCTTTTCCCCATCGGCGAATGCGGCGAAAGTGAGTTCATGACGTCGAATTCCGCAAGCTTTGCCCAATTGCTTTCGTCGGCCCAGCAGGGAGATCAGCCTGCATTGGCGCGCTTGCTGACGGTGTTGGAAGCTGAAGGGCCAAAGTACTTGGCGCAGTTTCCAGAACTGTTGTCGCCATCGCGCTTGGCCTTTCGCGTGGGTATCACGGGGCCTCCGGGCGCGGGGAAGTCGACACTCATCTCGCGATTGATCGGTGAGTGGCGAGCTCGCGGACTGAAAGTCGGCGTTTTGGCTGTCGATCCTTCTAGCCCGTTTTCACAAGGCGCGATTCTGGGTGATCGCATTCGCTACACCGACTTTGCGACGGATCGCGAAGTGTTCATTCGCTCACTGGGCACGAGGGGCTCGACAGGTGGCTTGAGCGCTTCGGCTTGGCTGATGGTGCGCGCCTTTGACGTTGCAGGCTTTGATGTCGTGCTGATGGAAACCGTCGGTGTGGGACAAAATGAACTTGAGATCATGAATGTTGCGGATCATGTCAGCGTGGTGTTGACGCCGGAGTCGGGTGACGGTGTGCAAGGCATGAAAGCTGGGCTGATGGAGATTGCGCGTTTGTTTGTGGTGAACAAGGCCGATCGACCGGATGCGGAGAGATTTCAGCGCGAGCTCGAAGCCGCACTTGAGTATGATGCTCAGCCGCGAAGCGTGCTTCGCGTGTCGGCGCTGCATGGGAGCGGCGTGAGTGAGTTGGCTCAAGCGCTTGAGACGGAGAGAGTGACGAAGACTTGGATGAGCGCGCGCACTTCAGCTGCGCGTTTTCAAGCTGAGGCGCGAGCGCTCTTGATGATCGATGCGGAACGAAAGGCGCGCGCCCGCGCGTCTCAGATCGAAACAGCCGCGGATTTTGCGGCGCTCATGCGCGAGCTGAAAGCCTGGAACTAGTGATCGCCAGCGGACTTCGCTACATTCAACAGCATGAAAGTCAGCTCCATGCCCTTTCAGCCGCCGACTTTGGCGCGAACTGAGACACATTTGGCCGAAAGCGGTCGCATGAAGTCTTTGCGAGCGGCCTCAGCACCGCTGGAGTCGGAGCAAGCGGCTTCTGCGGTTTCGGCGACCAGCACGGAAATTGGCGATGAGACTCGCGATGCGCTCAGGCGATTGTCGCAGCTGATTCGCCACCAAGCGCAAGCGCAGGCGAAAGTTTCCCACGGCGAGGGCGAAGAAGTCGATGCGGTGAACCGCCAGGTGTTGGAAGGTCGCGATGCGCAGGCGGCTTCGGATCGCGCGCGTTTTCTCAGCGAGAATCTGCAGACGCGGTGGCGCTTGCAGCGTGGAATTTCGCGCTACAAGTCTGAGGAGCAGCGAGGCAAAAAGTCGAAACTATCTCGAGCTCGAGATCCCAAATGGGCGGATGAGGAAGCCTTGGCGAGCGAGGCCGACGCGAATGAGGCGGCAAACGTCTTGCGAATTGGTGACGATCCGGCAGGGCATGCGGAACGCTTTGCCGATGATGATGCGGGCTCAAGTCTTGAGATGCAGTCTGAGTCAAGTTCGGGAGCCGAAGCCGAGACGCATTCGCAACTGTCGGACAAGACCGAAGATCATCGCGGTCCGCATGTGCCGAGTTCCTTAGCGAAGCGCCGCTATTATCGTGCGGCCTAAGTGTCGGCGGTGACTTCGTGGCCTGGCCTTGGGCTTCTTGCGAGGCGTGGCCGGAATTGCACCCGACAAATTTGTGCGTAATTGTGATCTCGACAATCACTTTTGACTTGGAGATGATCGCTGTATGTCGCAGGCCGATCTCGCCTTCGAAAATGTCACGGATGTCGATGAAGTCGCGCGCGTTTTGAACGAAGCGAACGTGCGCGGGGTCGCTGTGTTCGCCAGCATCGTGGCGCCCGGCGGATTCACGCGGGACTATGAGTTCAGCATCAAAGCTGTCAAAGGCTCGCGCTTAGTTCTCACACCGACGGCCGCCTCGGGCGCGCCCTCGCCCAGTACGGTTCCGCAGCTTTTACCGAAAGAGATTCAGCCGGGTCTTGAGCTGGAGTTGATTTTTTCGATCAGCACGGGACAATACGCGATTCGCGATATCATCGCGGACTCGTCACTCACCACCATCACAGTCAACGCAGCAAAGAGTTTGTTGCGACAACAACGACGACGCGACTTTCGCGTGCCGATCCGTCACGGCGTTGTGCAGTGTTTTCTTCAGCGCGTGCATGCCGTACGCGTGGCGCCGGAGTTGCCGCTGAATTTACTCGATCTGTCCGCGGGCGGAATGAAACTCATGTGGCCGCTTGAAGGCTTGCCTGAGATTAAACCCGGCGCTGAGATCGCGGGACGACTCAAGCTTTCGCCGGGGCGGGAAGTGGACTTTACAGCCAAGCTTGTGGCCTTATTTCCAGCGACCGAGGCCACACCGGCGACTCAAGCTGACTCTCAAACACAATCTGTGGCTCAATCTGGGACACCAGGTGGCTTCGAGTTCGATGGCTTAAAACAAGACGAAGCCCGAGCAATTTTGTTCACTTGCCTGCAACTGCATCGTGAAATCTACGGACGCTAAGTTGCTGAATTCACTGTACATGATCTGAATTTAGACGCAATGCGCCACAATTCCCTCAAGTTCTGACGCGCCGCACCGAAGAGTCTCAAGACTGCTGAAGTGACTCGACCAAAGGGCGGGGTGACGCCGGCCCGTTTGGTCCTCAAACCACCGGGGTGGGATGGGCTTTCCGCTCAAGTGTTTGAGTGTCGTCGTCGGAGCTGAACGTAACGTGCGTTTGAACTTGCGGAGATTCGAGGTGACTCGATCGCGTCCGCAGTGCCGCGTTCGCCAGCTCTCAATGGGCTGCACGACTTGAGGGGGCGTGCACATGGGACTGAGAATCGGCACCAACATCGCGGCCATCGCCGCCAACCGAGCTTTGCAAGAAAACTCGCGCAGCATGGCGAAGTCCTTCAAAGCTTTGGCCAGCGGACAACGCTTTGGCCAACCGGGTGATGATCCCGCCAGCTTTGCGATCTCCGAAGGACTTCGTGCGCAAGAGCGTGGCTTCATGCAAGCCAAGCGCAACGCCGAAAACGCCATCGGCTTTCTGCAAGTCGCCGAAGGCGGCCTCTCCGAACAAAACAATATCATCGTGCGATTGCGCGAGATCGCGGTGCAAAGCGCGAGTGACACTGTCGGCGACGAAGAGCGCGAGTATTTGAATCTCGAGTTCCAACAGTTGCTGGCCGAGGTGGATCGCATCGCCAACTCCACACGTTTCGGCGAGAAGATGCTGCTCACCGGCTCCAACGAAGAGTATGAGTTTTTTCTCGGTACAACTTCGTCCACTGACCAAGACGTCGTGCGCTTTCGCGCCGAAGCTGACACGCGTGCGGACTCGCTTGGAATTTCTGGACTGGATGTCGCTGACCAAGACGAAGCGCGAGCTGTGCTCGCGGATTTAGATGATGCACTCAACACCATCTCGGCCGCGCGCGCGGGTTTTGGTGCCTTGCAGGGCCGCTTGGAGTTCTCCGTCAATCATCTCGACGTGCAACGCGAAAACGTCGCGTCGGCGCGATCCCGAATTTCCGATGCCGACATTGCCGAAGAGGTCACGGAGCTCGCGCGCGGAAGAATTCTTCACGACTTTGGTATATCAGTTCTTGCGCAGGCGAATATGAATCCCGAACGAGCGCTTCGCTTGCTGTGATGACTCTGCTACTTTGAAAGTCAGTGGCATCGTCAGATCTTCTTCGTACTTCTTCATCAGCGACCACCGTTCGGCGTCGTCGCCCCCGCTCCCGCCTGCAAGCCTTAGCTTTGGGTTTGCTTCCGCTCATTGCAATTTTACTTATCGCCGAGTTCGCTTTGCGTTTCAGTGTCACGGCGCACTCACCTGAGAACACCGCGATCGACGTCTCCAGCGAGACGGATGGGACTGACGCGACCGGCGCGGCCGGTGATGCGGCCGGCGATGCGGCCGGCGACGAGGCTCCTGATCCACGCACAGCGCTGAACTCTGAATATGTGAGCGATGTTGGCCTGGCCTCGGTCGGAGCATCAAATCGACAGAGGCGGCCGCTTCGCATTTTGTGGATCGGCGCTTCGCATGTGTACGGAGTCGGCGCGCCCGCGCACAAGTCCGTCGCAGACCAAATGGAAGTTCGGCTGCGACCTCTGTGGGATGGTCCATTGAGAGTCGAAAAGGTGGCGAAGATCGGAATGGGGTCTACAGGCTTGGTGCAGCTGATGCGCGCTTCACTGAAGCGAACTCAGCCGAATTTCATCTTTTTCTGGGGCGGTGATGCGAACTCGCTCGATTATCATGGACGGAGACGTTGGTTGGCCCGGCGATCTTGGTTGCGCCAAGGCGTAGACTTTCTGTCAGAGTGGTCTCGGCTGGTGAAATTCACTGACATGCTCGTTCGCTACGACGAGCACGAGTACTCAAGCCCCACGGGTGAAGGTGAAATCAGTGAGTTGTCCCGACACCCCTTAACGGCGAATTGGACGTGGATGGGAAATCTCATGCCGTGGGAGCCCTTCACTCGTGACCTTCAACACGAGACATTCGTGTGGGTCGAGAGCGAATTGCGCCGAGGCCAACGCGAATTTCCCTATCATCTTGGCTTTGTGGTCGCCGAGGCCAATCTCACTAGCCAAAACCCTAAAGCCTCGCCCGCCACTTTGCTGGCGCAGCTTGATGCCGCATTCGCTCGCGCCCGCGATCTCGGGCGCCGGCCCGTGCTGATCGAAATGCTGATCGAAAAAATTCTCGCCCGCGATACGGGCGGTGAAGGCCTGCGCCTCACTCCCGAGATACGCGCCGAGCTGAAGCGTCGTCTGAGTGCGCGCCCTCGCGATGCCATCGATTCGCGCCTTCAGCCTTGGATTCAAAGATTCATCGGCGCCAACTTCGCCATACCGAACGGCGGCCTTTCAAAGGCCGATCGTGAACATCTTGAAATGTTGCTGGAGTGGGCGCCCGAGCTCTTTGGCGCAGGCTTCCTGTTGGCCCAAGATGCGCTCGGGCGTGCGCCGCAAGACGCCGCATACGCCTGGCGAGTCTACGAACAAAACCTCATGGCCAACCCTTATCCGCCCATGAACGCCCACGTTTCACTGATGCCGAAGATGATCGGCATGATCGTCGACGAAAATGCGCATCACACGCGCGCGGCGGCTGAGCGGATCAATCAACGCTTTCCTGGTCTCTTTGATCTGCTCGTCAGCGATCAAATTGAGATGCGGGCGTGGTTGAAGTCGGATCTGGCCGAGGCCAAAGCTTGGGTCGAGCATCACAACCAACGCCATCCGCTTGCACCGCGTGCTCAACTCATCATCGTCGGATTTCAGCCCAATCGCCTCAACGGCCAGCCCACGCCCATCCATGCATTGCTTAAAGGTATTGCGACCGAACTCGATTTGGACTTCCTCGACACTTACCAAGTGATCCTCGATGCCGCCCGCGCGGCCAACGAGCCGATCGAAGCCTTCTTCACGCAGCTCTATGGTCCGCGCGATCACCACCTGAACGAGCGGGGGTATGGGGCTTTGGCTGGGGCCTCCCTCGAGCTGCCCGCTTTGCGTGTGCAAATCCGCGCTCCGCGAGCTGAGAAGTCACAGAAATAACAGCGGAAATTGAAGATTGGCGCGCCAAATGGTCGCGACATATCGGTCTGGGACGCCTGTGGCCTCGAAAAAGCGAGTGGAATTCAGAAAATGACTGCTGCAGCTGAGAGAGTTTGCACACTCAAGCGGGGCAGCTAGCGGCGGTCACCAAACAACTCAAAGTCCGCGGGCTCATAGCCTTCCATGATCTGATCGCCCATTTTGCCGTCGCGGATCGGCACGACGGCCCAGGTGCAGTAGTCGACGAATCCGGGGACTTTCCGGAGTTCGGCCTCGAGGTCGAGAGTCTCTTGGCGGCGTCCGGGCGTCATCATGATCTTCACTTCGAAGTGTCCGACGCCATGGTTTTTGCGCGAGACCTTTTCTTCGGTGATGGCGCGAACGTTTTCGAGGAAGCGCTCCTTCTTCCAGAACTGAAAGTGCACGCTGAGGTTCAGATCACCGTAGGTGATCAGTTCGCGGTAGTAGTCCGGCAGGCGCGAGCCATTGGAGTGCATCGAGAGATGGTGCTCGCACGAAGCGATGTAGCGGACCCAGTCGATAAAGGCGGGGTTGATCGTCGGTTCGCCGCCCGAGATGACCCAGTTCACCTTGGCGCCGCGGATGAAGCGTTCTTCCACGAGGTGCGTGGCCTTCATCAGCTGCTCGAGCGTCTTGTGGCTTTCCGTATTGTTGTGAATCCACGGCCAGCAGTAGGAGCAGTCGTAGTTACAGCGGCGCCCGATTTCCCAGTAAACTTGTTTGTACTCGCTGGCGTGTGTGCGTTCGAGGGCCACGTGCTCGGTTTGTAGCTCTTCGAGTTTGTTCTCCATCTGTGTAGGCAGCGCCTGCGACTTTCTCAGCAGCGTTCGGTTCGCATCGTCTTTGACTTTGGGAACAAAGAGATCCGCGCCACACGAGCAAACCTTGCGCGTGCAAGGCAGCCACTCGTTCGGGATCGTGAAGTCTTCAAAGACGTTGCCGAGTTTGCCGCCGACTTTGCAGCTCGCGCCGTAGATGTCGCCATCCATGTTGATGTGGATGTTCTGCACGCCGACACCGCACTTCCAGCCTTCGTAGTAATTCAATTTGCGGCCGACGAGCTCGTCGGTGGAGAAGTCGCGAAACTTTCCGTCAGGTTGGTAAGCTCGAAGTGGGCGACCAGGCGTGATATCGAGGCTCATGGTGAAACTCCCGATTCGGCGGCGGTCGCAGCGTTGGCTCGATACTTCGTCGCCATGATGTCGAAGTTGCAGTGGCACATGGTTTTCGTGCAGGTGATGGCTTCTGTTGGAAACTTGAAGTCGGGGTCGGCGACGTGGCCGAGGCTATCGCCGACCAAGCACCAGCCGCGAAAGACTTTGCCATCGAAGTCGACGACGATTTGCTCAAGACCGACTTTGCACTTCCAGCCCGCCCAGTTGTTTTGGCTGTTGTTGATAAAGCGGTGCGGAGCTTGTGAAACTCGGCGACCGTCGGAATAGACTTTTTGCATCGCACCTCGGAAGTATTCAAACTCGCGCGTGTGCTTGATGTGTTTCACGATCAAGTCATATTGCTTATCCATGATGTGATGCTGCGCGGGCGTGTACTTATAGAGCTCGGAACCAAAGTTCACGATCAAAGGCTGCATGGCGATGCTGACGTTAGGAATATTTTTGAGTCGCGTTGCGACCGCATAGCAGGCGTCGAATTTCTCGGGCGACATCATCACGTTCAGGTGAAGGCGAAGGCCTTCGCTGAGAAACTTCGCCACTTCAAAGAAATGATCTTCCTTTTCGAGCGCGCTTTCTGGGTGAAAACTCATGCAGACATGATCGAGCAGAGGTCGAGCCTTTTGCCACCAGTCCATCGAGCGCGAACCGTTCGAAATCATGCCGACGCGAGCGCCTCGCGACTTCAAGAATTCCGCCAGCTTCAGAAAATCCTTCCACAGCGAAACTTCGCCGCCGGTGAACTCGAAATAATACTTCCGATCGGGCCCATAGTGCTCCATCACTCGTCGCGCGAAACCTTCCGCGACCTCGTAACTGGTCCATGGTTTTGAGGCATCGTGCAAATTATCGGGGCAGTAGGAGCATGCGTAGTTGCAAGTGTTGCCGAGGCACCAGTTCACCACGAAGGTGCGCGCGTGATCTGCATTGGAGTGTTCCAGCCGCAGATAGTCGTCGGTCGGAGTGGTGGCGGTTGTTTGAGTCGCGGCCGAGTCGTTGGTCGTCATGTTTTCCCCAGGCAAATTCAAAGAACTCATCGTTGTGCGCGCTGCCTGGCTTGTCGAGTTTTTTGGCCGGGCGGCACAGGCACTTTAGTGAGTTGCGAATTCATCTGCGGATGAGGCGCAGCTGACCGTTGCCCGATGGTTGAGCCGCAGTTGGGTGCCACTTGAGCGCCAGTTGAGCGCCAGTTGGGTGCCACTTGAGCGCCACTTGACGCACGGATCTTCACTGCAAATCAAGACTCGAGGCTTCCCGAAGTGCGCACTTTGCCGACTCACGAGCCCTCGAGGAAGGTCTAGGACCTGGACTTTGGGCGGTACTTGAAAAAAAATTTTTAGCGACTTCCTTTTGTCGAATCGCGCACTAGACGCGCTGCGCAACGCACGGAGCTGGACTAAGGTCTCAAGCTTTCTGGACCAAAGCCGAGAAGTAGCTTGAGCACGTTGGGACAGTTCTGAAGAGTCGCTTCAGCAGTCACTGAAAGCAAACTCCTCACGAATCGCCCCGCCGGCGCGAGAGACGGACAGTCACCCGTCGATCGCACCACCGGTGGGCGTCCCACACGCGAGCGAAAGCTCGCAATGAAATTTGAGATCAATCAGCTGGCGAGATGGGCTCGTCAGCGGAGTGGTTCAACCACCAGAAGCGGGTGATGGGCACCTGAAGCTTCTGGTCTGTGGGCACCTCGGAAGAGGTGGAAAGAGGAGGTCCGTCATGGGCTTGAGAATTTCAACAAACGTTGCAGCGATTAACGCTCAACGACAGCTGTCGACGCAGCAGACTCGTGGGTCACACGCCCTCGCAGCTCTGTCTTCAGGTAGCCGAATCGTCAACGCCGCGGATGATGCGGCTGGCTTGGCGATCTCGGAGAACATCAAAGGTCAGAATCGTGGTCTTTTGATGGCGCGACAGAACGCGTTCAACGCTGTCTCCTTGGTGCAAGTCTCCGAGGGTGGCTTGAACGAGATCAACAACATCTTGATTCGTATGCGAGAACTTGGTGTGCAAGCGGCGTCCGATAACATCGGCGAAACTGAGCGCCAGTTCCTCGATAAGGAAGTTCAGCAGTTGGTCCTCGAGGCGGATCGAATCGCGAAGACGACTCGATTCGGTTCGAAGACACTGCTCGACGGTACAGGTGAAGAGATGGAGTTCCACGTCGGTCCATTCGGCGACGACGACAACATCATCCGCTATCAAATGTCCGCGGACGCAACAGTCGGAGCCTTGGGCATCGACGGTGTGTCGGTCGAGGACAAAGGCAGCGCGAGATCTTTGCTCGGTTCTGTCGACGAAGCTTTGGTTGAGATCGGTAAGATGCGCGCCGACTTCGGTGCGGTCCAAAGTCGATTGAACACCACGACGTCGAACCTCGACATTCAGTATGAAAACTTGTCGGCCGCCTTCTCCCGAATTCGCGACGCGGACATCGCGCGCGAAAGTGCGGAGCTGGCATCGTCGAACATCTTGCAGCAAGCGGCCGTGTCGGTGATGGCGCAAGCCAACCAGCAGCCGATGGCCGCACTCCGCCTCCTGACATGATTCAGTGAACTCGCAGAAACAAGTCTTTGAATGAGAGTCCCACGCCCGCGTGGTGTGGGACCTCGGAGTGAGATGGGCCGGCCAGCGCGGGTGCCCCTCTCCGCCTCAATGTGAAAAGCGTCGGCACGCAAGATTGTGTCGCCGACGCCGACACCCCGCGCGCCGTGGTGATCTCGAGTCCTCATGCGTACAAGAGTCCGCAGCGAGGCGGCGAGGCGCGACGGTGGAGCCTGCGAGCAAGAATGTGGAAGGATGCTCTCCGGAACCCGTTGCGGAGGAATTTGAGATCGAAACCACGTGAAGAAGTTTGCGAAAGAAAACGCCGATCCGAGCCGAGGGCGAGCGCGGAGAGGTTCAGGTTAGAACGACCAGTTTCACAATGTGAGTCGTAGCCCACAGACGACGACTCTCAAGCCCACCCCGGGGGGAAACCTCCGGGGTTTTTCGTTTGAGCTGCCACACTTGAGTGTGCAAACACCGTCGTAAGTTCCTGATTGAGGTGAACTTTTAGCCCGATGCCAAATCCGTCGAGTCCACGCGCGCCTAGGAAAGTTCCAAGTCGCTGATATTCAATACTAAATTCGCGGTGGCCTCGACACTTTGCACACTCAAGAATGGCAGTTTCTGTCAGATAACCGACCGCATCAAACCATGACCCCGCCGCAAACCCTGAGTGAACCTCGCCGCATTGGTTCCCCTCTCTCGATCATCAACATGTTGAGGAGTTTGTATGAAGTTGTGCTTCGGAAAATCGCGCGGCTCGATGCTGGGCGAAGCGCGCGGACAATTGGGTGGCTGGCTTGCGGGATTGGCGTTGTTGGTTGGGATGGCGCCGGTGGCCTCGGCGTTGGCGGTGAACGAAGTTGAGACTTCGGCGTCCGGATCGCGCACGCGCATTCGCATGGAGGTCGATGTCCGCACCGAAATGAACAAGATCGATTTGTTGATCGTGATCGACGATTCGGGCTCGATGTCGGCGCATCAAGCGAATTTGGCGCGCAACGTGGATCGACTGACTTTGGCCGCTGCCAAGTTGGGTGCGGATCTGCATGTCGGTGTGTTGACCACGAGTGCGGATAGCATGGGCGCGCATGTACCCGGTCAGCTGATCGGCGTGAAGCGGGCTTTTGCGAGTATGGCGGACGCAGACTTTGAGGCGACGCTTCGTGAGAATCTTCAGAAAGCGATGACGACGAATGGCTCGGGCACTGAGCAGCCATTTGCGTCGGTGCTGTTGAGCTTGCAGCAGCCGACTCGCGATGGCGCGAACAAGGGATTCCGGCGTGCGGACGCGGCGCTGGCAATTTTGCTAGTGACGGATGCGGACGATCAGTCGGCACCGCTGGCGACGATTGGTCAGCCCGGGTCGTCGGCACTCATTTCGGTTGGAGACTTTGTGGGCTCGCTGCGATCTGAGGTCGGCCCGACGGGCGCTCTCGCATTGCATGCGGCATTCATTCCGACCAACGACACAAAGTGCGATCGAGGTGGCGAGTCCGTGCCGACGCGAATCGAAGCGGCCATGGAGCTCATCGGCGGAAGCCGCATCGCCAACTTGTGTGATCCGGCATTCGGCGATGCGCTCGAGGCAGTCGGCATGACGATGGGTCAACGAGTGGCGCGCGAGATCCAACTGCCGCTTCCTGCTGACTATGCGACGATGTCACTGACCTACGGCTCGCGCCAATTGATGGCCGGCAATCTACAATTTGGGTTCAGCTTTGATCGCCTTCGCCATCGCCTGATCCTCGGCGAGCGCGCGCTCATGCCACTGGAGCCAGTGGGTGTGCCGCTCATCATCGAGTATTGGACGAAGTAATCATTGAAGCGTTTTTTAGGGCCCGGGCCCGGGCCCGGGCTCGGAATGGGCCTGAGGTATTGGCCCGCGCGCTGAGAATTCAGTGACGCGGGCTTTTTTGCGTCAAGACCCTGATCACTCCGTGGTCAAAATCGATGTGACGGATTTTGTAAAGACGCTGGGGCCGATGAATGTGGAGGTGCCGACACGTGATAATGTCGCGCCCGAAATGGTAAACTTCTCGATAGTGTTGAGTGCGGGTGCTGAGGCCGCAACCAAGACGCTGCCGTCGGGGCCAGCCGCGATCTCGGAAATCCCCTGAAGCACAGACGTATCGTTGTACGCCACCGCGGCCGCAGTGATCGCCGTACTTGAAAGATCATAGCTATAGATCTGATGCACAGGGCCTGTATTGTTCGAGTACCCGACGAGGAGCTTGCCGCCCGAGTGAATGTGCACGGCTGTCGGGAAGTGGTTTGCGGACGCGCCCTCGACAACACTCAGGCAGTCCGCAGTCGTCGTGTAGCCATTCTTAGAAATGTAGTTCACTTGATTGTTGGGCGAGGCCGCGGCATGCGCCATCACAATGTTGCCTGAAGAGTGCACGGCGATGTCAGGAGAAAGTGTCGTCGAGGTCCCGCAAGTCGAGGCGGGAGCGTTGATGAAGGGGTTAGCACCTACGGTGATGCGGGTCTTCGAACTGTTGAACTTTTCGATGGCCGTGCCCTTGCTTACTAAGAAGCCACCATCGGCGGAAAGCGCGAGTGAGCGTAATTGTGCGCTGAGTGCTGTGCCGTTGCTAAGAAATGTGGAGTAGCTGGAACCATCTTTTGCCACCTCTTCAATGCGGCGGCTCGATGTGTTCTCGACAAGGACCAAGATGGTCGTCGTCGAATAGTTCACCATCGCGATCGGACTATCGCCCGGACTGTTTGTGTAGTCGCGCACGATCCGATCAAAGACTCCTGCTGTCGTGTAGCGAACGATGGTGTTCGTCGCGGTTGCAGGCGTGATGCCGTTGCCCGCGTAAGCTGTGCCGCTGGCCACATACACATAGGTCTGAGGTGTCGAGGCCGCAGGCGGCGTACTCGTGTTGCTGGTCGACTTCTCTTCCGTTCCGCAGGAGAGTGTTGCGGCTGTGGCGAGCAAAGACAGTACAATCGGCCAAGCTCTCCGAAGCGATGCGGGCCGGTGGGCTCGCGCGACTTCGCGATTTGAATGAACAGACTTTTCAGTTCTTACCATCCAAAGCCTCCGATCAGACGAAGCGACTCGAGTGAAAAGTCGCGTTGGCCAGCGAGCTCGACGCTCCCGCGACGCAACTGAATTTCACTATAGAGCAAAGTCTTTTTGCCGCCGTCGCCACCAAACTCCAACTCAATGCCTGCTCCAACTTCGCTACCTGTGGTCGTTGAGGTCTGTGACTTCCTGAGCGAGGTCGGTGTGCCGTTGATCGACAAGTGCGCCAGCCCGCCGCTTCCCGAAGCAAACACATAGGGGACAAAATACTTTGTGGGTAAGAGGCTCAGTCGGACTCCCAAAAGCGCTTGGCCATAGATGAACTCGTAGGAGTAATCCGTCGATGTGCCCGAGTCCAAGAACGAGGTCTGGCCCGTGGAGTACTCGCCGCGGACTCTTCCGAAAAAGCGGAGCCAGCGACTCCCGCGCTCGGTGCTGATTTCACCTGCGTACGCACGTTTCTTTGTCAGCGAAGTATCGACTTCTCCGCCATAGATCACCAGGCCCGCTCCGATCTTTGTCGTTTGCTTATTGAAGAACGAGTTCGGGTCTGAACCCATCTGCGCGCGCGCGGGCTCGGCACTCACAAGCGTGAGCAGCATCGTGAGTAAAGACGCGAGTCGCATCGTGGGTACCAGCGTGGGTAACAGCGTAGGTACTAGTGTGGGTAACGACGCGAGTAACGTCGTAAAGAGCGACGAGAGCAAAGCATTGCGGATCGACGCGAGCGCCGGACTTACCGTACGGGCGATCCACGTCGATGAGTGCTCGGGTCTAGGGTTTCTTAAGCTCGTGCTCATCTCATCTTAGTGTAACCTTAATACTCCGCGCTGGAGAGTGTCTGAGGGTTGTGGGGCGAAAAATGGATATTCGCCTAGCTGCCACGCTTGAGTGTGCAAGATCAAACGAAAGTCCGTGAATTCGCTGAGCATTGCAGAGAACTACGGACTATTCGGAGCCAATTTGTTCACCGAAAGCTCGATTACAGAGAGATCCTCGCGACCTAACAACGGTCATAGACCCAAGTTGCACACTCAAGCGTGGCAGCTCGAACAAAGTCCAATCGACCAAAGTGCACGGGACCTCCGTCACGCGACAAAGGTCCGGAAAATTCCGAAATTCGGTGCTCCAAGTTGGGATGAAGGTCGCGGATTTCTCGATCTAGGTCCAGAAGTCGCGCGACGATCGTCCAGTTTTGCTCGACTCGACTGAAGTTGTAACCGGACTCGCCGAAGAGAGGGTTGTGAAGCTCGACGCACCTAAGGTCGAGCGGACGAGCGAAGTCAGATGAGTGACTGCTTCTGACAGATGCGAAGACTCCGCTGTGATCGAAGGTGAATCAGAACTGCACACCAACGTGTTCAACCCAAGAGCGCCAGATTTGGATGGCGCCTCCGGAACAACCCCTCGAAGTAGGTTCGAGGCCCGGTCGTCTATGCGGGACGAAACGCGACTAAAGTCGCGAGAAAGCAGGAGAGTCTCATGGGAATGCGAGTCGCAACAAATATTTCGTCGATCACAGCTCAACGTTCATTGGCTGGTTCGAATCGCGAGATCACCAAGTCATTTGCGCAATTGTCTTCTGGTACGCGCATTACGAAAGCGGCCGATGATGCCGCCGGCTTGGCCCTCAGTGAAAACTTGAAGTCTCAGATTCGCGGCTATGCGCAAGCCGGCCGCAACGCAAATGACGGAATCTCGATGGTCCAAACTGCTGAAGGTGGTTT
This sequence comes from Bdellovibrionaceae bacterium UBA2339, assembly GCA_002344785.1. Taxonomy (GTDB): domain Bacteria; phylum Bdellovibrionota; class Bdellovibrionia; order Bdellovibrionales; family JAMPXM01; genus UBA2339. Next base: position 33,499 of record DDUL01000013.1, on the reverse strand, counting down.
GTCTGAGATTTCGAATATCCTCACACGCTTCCGAGAACTCGGCGTACAGGCCGCTTCGGACACGGTGTCGGATGTCGAACGTGAATTTATCAATAAAGAAGTTCAGCAGCTTCGTAACGAAGCGGAGCGGATCGCTCAGTCGACTCGCTACGGTAAGGTCAACTTGCTTAACGGTTCGGGTGGTCAGTTCGACTTCCAAGTCGACATTATGAATGACGATTTCAACGACCGCATCAGCTTTGACTCGACCGAGAACAACGCGACGACGGCTGAGCTGGGCATTGAAGATCTCGACTTCTCATCAAAGTCAGGTGCGCAGAATGCTCTCGAAACGCTCGATTCGGCACAGTCCAAAGTGAATAGCTATCGAGCCAATCTCGGTGCGATTCAGAACCGACTGATCTCGACGACCGACGTGATCTCGATTGCACATGAAAACTTGTCAGCAGCGAACTCTCGAGTTCGAGATACGGACATCGCGGCAGCCTCGGCCGAACTGACGAAGAATCAGATTCTTCAGCAGGCTTCAGTGGGTGTCTTGGCTGCGGCTAACGTTCAGCCTCAGCATGCGCTCAAGTTGGTCGGTTAATCCGATCTCTGAGTGCGTATCCATATTCGTTTTGATTTAGGTTGAGTGAGTTCGTCGGTTGAATGTCGATGGACTCGCTAGGGAAGGTCTCCTGAGGTCGCGTGAGTTTGGTCGAGTCGCCCAAGCTTGGATTGACGAAGACGAGATCGCGCGACACTTCCCGGAACCACACCTACCCCGAGAGTCATGGCTCTCGGGAGGTTCTTTGAGCTGCCATGCTTCGGTGTGCGACTTGACCCGCTCTGAGCGGGCATAAGCTTTGAAGAATGCGCCCGCTCCTAAGAATTACGGGGTGGGAAGACCATGGAAAAGCAACTGAGCTGTCCTCATTGTCATGCGAAAACTTGTGATGGGGCGAAGATCGGACGTCGCGGATTCTATTTCCGACGATTCGATCGGAGTCGATTACGTCGTTACTATTGTCACGCTTGTCGGCGCACTTTCTCATTTGCCACAACGTCAGATTTCTACCGATCCAAACGCCGAGATCTTGACGTTTGGTTGCCGAAGCTTCTCGCTGAGAACTGCACGCAAAGAGGTGCTGCGAGAGTTTTGAAGGCCAGTCGATCGACCATTGAGCGAAAGTTTGCGCGTCTCGGTGATCTCGCTGATCGCAATTTTCAGTTGGCCAAGTCGAAGGCCGAGAGCGTAGGTGAAGTGTATGTCGATGAAATCGAGACACATGTGCACTCGAAGTATCATCCCGTTTCGGTTGCCATGGCCGTGGCGGGGCGAACGCGTCGAATTGTTTCCTTTGAGGCAGCTCAAATGCCGGCCCGCGGGCTCTTGGCAAAAAAAGCGAGGGAAAGATATGGTGTTCGTGAGGATCAGCGCGAGTCCTGTCGGAGAACAGTGCTGGAGGAAGTCAGCCGACAACTTGTAAAGGGTGGAATTCTAAAGTCAGATGAAAATCCGCATTACACATTGCTCGTGAAAGAGCTCTGCCCGCACGCGGTACATGTAACGCACCCTGGAAGAAGTGGATGTGTGACAGGCCAAGGGGAACTCAAGGAGGGTCGATTTGATCCTCTCTTTTGTTTCAACCATACGGCGGCGATGAATCGAACTCACATCAGTCGTCTTTTCCGCAGAACTTGGAATACGAGCAAAACGATCCGAGGATTGCGGCGTCATCTCTATATCTATGCGAACTATCACAATGACGTTCTCATTGTGCCGGCTCGAATTTCACGGGACCAAAGTCGATTGCACAATCAAGCGGGGCAGCTCCAAAGGTCCAGATTGAGACGGCCCCGGCCCTCCGTCTCGCGAGTCCAAATTGAGAATTGCCGAGAAGTTGAGCATGGACGTGCGAGCCGCAGTTCGCAGTTTAATTCCAACTACGCCGACGCTGACATCAGCGTCTGAGACGCGCGCGCGTGATGCCGTCCAAACTGAAACGCACAAGGCTGAGGACCGAGACGGCAATGGCCAGAGCGCTGACCAAGGGGATCAGCGTCGACGGCAGTTATCACCCGAGGAAATTGCCGAATCGATGAAGATCCTCGAGGCTATGCCTGGCGTGAAAGAAGCCGGACTCAGCTTTGAACTCGTCTTTCAAGGGGCCGGCGTCGGAGGCGAAACTCATACCTTCAAAGAGCCGGGTGAAGGCCTCATTCCCATAGTCATTGTACGCGATCGTGATGGTCGAGTTGTCAGACGTATTTCCGAGGCGGATCTTAGCCTTGTGAAGGCCCAGGCCGTTCGGAAGACGGGCGGGCTGTTGAACCGTGCCATGTGAGAGCTGCCACACTTGAGTGTGCGAAGCGCGGGCAAAGTACCTGAAAGGCTTAGCCAAATTGGCTCGGGGCGATTGCCGCGAGGCTTGAACTCGTCATCAATCACAAATCTAGAGTTTCTATGAGGACTTAGGGCCAACCGGTCTAGGTCAATGCACACTGAAGCGTGGCAGCTCCTGACGATTTATTGACGCTCCCCCCGCCACCCCACCCGAAGGCTTGAGCCAATCGTTTGACTCACGTGCAGCGCGAGTTTCCGGCGACACTGAAAGAGTTCTCCATGCGCTAAGGAGGCGCGCTCACTATGACCATCCGCTTCGGCTCGATCAACACAGGCTTGCCGCCGAACATCGTCGACCAATTGGTCGAAGCTGAGCGCATTCCTGTGAAGCAGATGGAGCAGCGCAAAGAAAAGCTCGATGGCAAGTTGAAGTTGGTGAACGACTTGTCGAGCAAAGTGGGCGCGATTCGCGGATCCCTCGGTGAGCTCGCCAGTACGCGCGGCTTTTCAGATGTGAAACTACAAAGCGGTGATCCAGGCGCAGTCGGCGGTACCGTCGATCCAAGTTTGGCGAAGCCAGGAAGCTGGAACATTGAAGTTGTACAGCTGGCGCAGAAGGCGTCAGTGATCACCAATGGATTTCCCGACAAGGACACGACGCAGATTGGTGTGGGCTACTTTAAGTTTGATACACCCGAGGGCTCGAAGGACGTGTACATCTCGGGCGACAACTCAACTCTCGAGGGTGCGGCGAAGGCGATTAACGACGCCAAGCTCGGTGTTCGCGCTTCCGTGATTAATGATCGTAAGGAGCCCGATTCGCCATGGAAGTTGGTGTTGTCGGCGGACGGCGTGGGTACGGATCGAAGCGTAGAATATCCACGCCTTTACTTCCTCGATGGCGATCAAGACATCTATTTCGATGCGAAGAGCGAGGCCAAGAACGGCATCGTGAAGGTCGATGGCTTTGAGTTCGAAATTGGCGACAACACGTTGAATGATATTATTCCGGGCGTGACGCTAGAGCTGAAGCAAGCCAATCCCGGGCGCCCCGTGAATATCACGATCAAAGAGGACCTCGAGGTCGTCAGCGGAAAGATCAAAGGCTTCGTCGACGCAATGAATGCGGTGCTTGGATTTTTGCAGCAGCAATCCAAGATCGGCAAAGACACGGATACAACAAAAACGTTGGGCGGGGACTCGCTCGTACGGTCGACCGAGCAGAGAATTCGTCGGCTGGTGCAATCGCCGCAAACTGGGCTCAAAGGCCAAGTGAAGACGCTGAATCAATTGGGTATCCAATTCAATCGCGCGGGCACCTTGGAGTTCGATCAGAAGAAGTTCAATGCGGAGCTCGGGCGCCGCCCGAATGACGTGCAAGAATTCTTCGTCGGCGATGGCTTCTCGACGGGGTTTATCGCATCCGTCCGTCGCGAGCTGGGCTCACTGACGAATCCGGCTTTCGGTCCGTTGGCTAATCGTACTCGTGGACTCGAGGGGCAAATCCGGCAGATGGACGAGCGGATCGCAGCGAAGGAGAGGCAAATCTCCAAGCGAGAAGACATGCTCCGAAACAAGTTCGCGAAGCTCGAAGAGACAATGAACAAGATCAAGAGCCAGGGCGCGGTGTCGAGTGCCATAGCGGGCGGCGGTGGAGGAGTCACATCACTGCTGGGATAAGGAGTCTGGATTATCGCGAAGGCATGACGATCAGGACTCAAGTTGATTCAAGATGAGACGGCGAGGAGCCGATAGGAAAGAGTAACGAGGGCGGGGGCCAAGTAGATCGATGAAGAATGCGTATCAGAAGTACAAAACGACCCAAGTGCAAAGTGCAAGTCGCGAGAAGCTGCTGTTGATGATGTATGAGGGCGCGATCAAATTCACGAAGCTTGCGATTCAGGCGGCTGAGGAAAAGCGCATCGCGGATCGCGGGCAGTATATCGGCCGCGCCTATGACATCGTGATGGAGCTCAACAACACTTTGGATCACAAAGTGGGTGGCGAGATCTCGCGCAATCTCGAGCAGCTCTACATGTTTATGACGGAGCAATTCACCAAGGCGAATGTTTCGGGCGATCCTGAGCCACTTCGGCAGACTCTGAAGCTGCTGGAGACGCTCTATGACGGTTGGGTGAAGGCCGTCGAACAAATTAAGAAAACTAACTCAGAAAAAGTCGGCTGAACCAGGAGGGATCATGCAGAAACTCGTACAGTTGCTCAAAGAGAAGAACCACTTTCTCGCCAAGTTCTGCGACCTCAATGAAAGTGAGCTCGCGAACTTCGCAGATGGCGACTTCAACAATGTTGAAGCCTTCTACGGTTCACGAGAGCGAGTGCTCGACATCATTCGCTGCATTGATGCTTTGATCGATGATGAAATGGGCCGCACCTCGAACGACGAGGTCACCGCGCAGATCAAAGAAGAGATTCAGTCCATTCTTCGCGAGAAGGATATGTTGGCTAAGGAGATCCTCGCGCAGGACTTGCGCGTTCTCGCCGCCATCGAGGCTGAGAAGTCGAATATCATTCGCGAGCTTCAGCAGAGTAAGGCGAATCGACGTGTGATCTCGGCGTATCGTTCGGGGCCGGCAGCGCCGCAGTTAGATGAGGAAGCTTAGAGCTGCCACGGATGAGTGTGCATGTGCCAAACACTTCAGTCTGAAGGTCTTGTTTTTACAGGCCAATCATGGACAGTTTGACGTTGAGTTAACGTCGCAATGCCGTCCGCCTGAGGCGGCATCTAAAAGTCCACGAAGCACGTGGGCTTAGCCTGGAAGTTTAAAAATTTGAGCCAGTTTTGCACACTCAAGCGTGGCAGCTGGAGGGGTCTAAAAGTTGACAGGCCCCCCGCGCCATCGTCGTCATTTCGCCGTCAGAATTTCTACGCCACGACTTGTTCCGGTCGTTAGGCCGTAGGCGGTCACGCGGGCCACTCCGTGCCGAGTCCTCACTCAGTTTCGTGTGATGCTTTGTTGCGATGGCGGAGGCCGTCGGGCTCGACATTTGTCGCGGGTATTGTGTGGTGGATGTGGGGATTGGTCTCGGTGGCCTCGAGCTTGCAGCCTTCAGATTTGGTGAATGAGTTGGAGGTCGAGTCTGGTTTGGCGGGGGCGCGCACGAAGCGGATCAAGCGCACGACGCGGGCGAAGCGGATCAGATGTGGTGACGGATGACTCGATCTTGGCATGAGGCCAAAGAACCAAAGGTGAGAAGTGGGCGAGAGCCCCAGTGAGCAGGAGGCTCGTATGGCAGCAGGGATGACGCCAAACAATCAAGGCCAAAATCAGATTGCGGGCGAAGGCCAAGCGACAGCTGGTGGCGGTAGCGTGATCCGCGTTCAAGTTCAGCGAGCTTCAGTGGAGCATGCGGATGAATCAGCACTCGGGATCGATGGACGGGCGGCCAATGAGCGTGGGATCTCGGCGTGGCCGATGGAGCATCGCGAGCAGGCCGTCGCGCAGTTTGATGCGGAGGCGGATGAAGAGACTCGTGTGAACTCGGCCTCTGGTGCAGTGGCGGCGATGGATGGCGGTGCTCGTGTGCCAGGTTGGCTGAAGCAGGCGGCATTGCTGGCGCGGCACGGTGAGTATGGTGCGAGTGAGGCGATCTTGCGGCAGGTGCTGTGGGCGGACTCGCAGAATCGCGAAGGCATTGAAGCGATGGGCAATGTGCTGGAGCAACAGGGGCGCTTTGATGAGAGCTTGCGAGTGTTTCGGGCGCTCTTGCGACAGTCGGCCGAGATGACGCCGGGTGGAGTGGATCCGCGTCTGCATGTCGCGCGATTGTTGTACAAACTGGAAGAAGATCAAAGTGCGCTCGCGCTCTATTCGGAGATCCTCTCGAGCGCCATTCCGGCGGAAGATCAGTTGTTCGAGACTTACAAAAATGTCGGGAACATTCTGTGTCGTCAGGGTGACTTCGAAGGCGCTGAAGAGTTTTACAACAAGGCGCATGTTCTGCAGCCCAAGTCGGATGTGCTGCTCGTAAACTTTGGAACGCTGGAGATTCAGCGCGATCGTTTGGACTTAGCGAAGGAGCGCTTTCGCGCAGCGCTGGAGGAGAATCCGCACAATGACCGCGCATGGGTGGGCTTGGCGCTGATTCATCGCCACAAAGGCGACTTTGAATTGTCGTGGGGAAACTTGGAGCGAGCTTTGGATTTGGCGCCACACAATCGCACGGCATTGCGGTTGATGGTGGAGTGGGCCGTGCGCGACGGGCGCTTGGGCTCGGCGATCGCACGACTTGAAGCGCACATCAGCGTCAATCAAGAAGATACGGAATTGATTTTTCAGTTGGTGAAGGCGTTGGCGTTGGTGGGGCGATTTGCCGAGGCCTTGCTCGAGTGTGAGCGTGTGGTCGCGATGGATCCGGCCATGCAGGATGCGATTCGCTTACGTCGGGAGCTGGCTGAGCGCGTGGAAGAAGATCGCGTCGCAGATGTGACTCGGCACGCAGCCGCTTTTGGTTCGGAGAACTCACAAAACTCCAAGTCGCAAAATTCCGCTACATCCAGACTGATGGAGACCAATTTTTGATGGAGTGGTCGCGGCGCGGGCGAGCGATCGGCCAGGTCGGTGCGATCGCCAGAAGAGCGCGTGACCAAATGAGCGCGCGGCCAGAAACACGCGGCCAGAAACACGCGGCCAAAAGCCAAAAGCCAAAAGCCAGAAGCCAGAAGCCACAAGCGTGATCGGCAGGAGTGAGATCGGTGGGGAAGGAATCGTCATGTTGAACTTTGGAATGCATGCAGAGGGCTCGAAGCTCACGGAAGTTGTGGCTCGGGACGGTCTGCGCGTGGCGAAACTTGATGGCATGGCGACGGCCTCGACCATGCAGCCAGGCCAAGAGGCCGAGCGTTGGGTGAGTCTTTTGCCGCAATCGATTTGGAGCACGGATGATGCGCTCTATGTGGTGGGGATTGGATCGGGTTGGCATCTCGAGAAGCTGCACGAAAAGGACTCAGGTCGGCGCGTGGTGGGCCTCGATGTCTCGCACGAGCTGATTCAGTTCGCGCGCCAGCATGTGAGTCGAGACATTGAACTTCAGCATGTGCCGTGTCCCGCGGCACTGAATCTCGCGGGGCAAGAGGCAGACTTTCGCAGTTGGGTTTCGGCATCGGGCCTGGACGCGTTGCTGCGGCCCACGGGTCGAACCTATCGTGTGCTTTCGCATCGCCCCTCGCTTCAGCGAGATCCGCGATTGAAATGGGTGGAAGAGGCCTTACTCGGGCGAACGCCACGCGCCTTTGCGGAGCATTTGCGAGTTCGCCCTGAGCTGGCGGCTCAGCTGCGCCCGCACGCGCTGGCGGAACTTGCGACCTGCCCGCTCCTATCGGTGAAGAGCCTACAGCGTGCATGGACGGATCGCGCAGAGTCAGCACCCGAGCGACGATTGTTTCGTATGTTGGAAGAGTTGGTGCGCGCATGAGAATTTTGGTGATCTCACTTTTACGGATCGGCGATTTGCTGATGACGGCGCCCGCCATCGCGGAGATTCGTCGACGTCATCCGCAGGCGCAGGTGGATTTGGTCATCAATCGAGGCTCGCGCACGGCGGCTCGTCTGATTCCGGATGTGAGCGAAGTGCTGATCTTTGAACGCGAGGAGTTGCAGGCGGGCCTGTGCGAGCCGGAGCGAGCCTACTTTGAAAGCTATGATCGCTTGCAAGCCTTCGTTGAGGATCTGCAGACGAGATCGTACGACGTGGTCTACAACTTCACGCACAATCGACTTTCAGCTTGGCTCTCGGGCTTAGTGGGTGCGCGCAAGGTGATCGGCTTGTGCCTTGAGGGAACTGGCGGCGCGAGTTTCGCTTCGCCATGGTTTCGTCAGCTTAACTTTCAAGTCGACGTCGACGAGCGCGAATCGTTTCATCATGTGGATATTTTTTGGCGTGCGGTTCAGGGATCTCAGGTCTACGTGGAGGGACACGCGCCGAGTTTGCCGTCGGGCCTGCAAGAGACGGAAAGTGGGCGACGTCAGGCCGCGGAATTTTTGCGACAGCAAAACCTCAGCGAGTACAGTGAAGCGCCTTTGATCGGCGTGCAGATCTCCACCAGTGATGCCAAGAAGGAATGGGGCGACGATCGTTTCATTCAGTGGATCACCGCCTTGAGTGGTGAGGCGGCAAGTGTCATGCCGGTATTCTTGGTGTTTGGTGCAACCTTCGAGAAAGAGCGCATTGATCAGTTTGTGAGTCGGGCTCGGCAAGTGGGTGCTGACGCACGCGCGGTGATCGTCGACCTCGAGACGGCCTACTCTTTGATGGATCATCTGACGTTGTTGGTAACAGGTGACACCGCCATGAAACACTTGGGCTCGGCTTCAAGCGCGCCGGTCTTGGAATTGATTCTTGGTTCGGCGGACGCGTTTCGCACTGGCGCGTGGAAAGTCGGCGATGTGGTCATGAGATCTCGCGAAGCATGTGCGCCTTGCGGACATTCTGAGAAGTGTCATCGGGCCACGCACGCTTGTGCCGAGAGTTTGCCGGTTCAAGAGGTGGTGCGAGCCACGCGTGCGCTGCTGAGCTATTTCGATCGCGAATTGCTGACGCCGACCGAGGCCAAGCCGACGGTGGCCGATCGGTCGACGCTGGAAACGCGTGCGAAGACTTCGCGTGCGTCGCAAGTTGAGACGAGTGTCGGTAAGACTCATGCCGAAAAGACTCATGGCGAAACGCATGGCATGGCGGCGCGCGTGCAGGACGCGATGGGATTGGACATGGAGCGGCCCAGCCCTCGCTATCGACAAATCTTGCAAAATGCCCTGCATGAAAAAGTCTTGCAACAACAGGTCCTGCAACACCAAGGCTCGCAAAGCCAAAACTCGCACGCCGGTGAGGTGCGCGTAACTTCAGCAAGTGCGGAGATCTTGATCGTCGAGCGCCTCGAAGGCATTTCGACGCCGATTCGATTGGGAACTGAGTTCAGTGAGACCGAGATGACCCGTCGAGTGGAAAGAGCGTCGCGACGACTCGCGCTCGAACTCAGGACGGGTAAAGACTATCAATTGCGGTTTGGAACGGAGATTCGACAACTGCGTTTGGCTCTCGATGAACTCTTCGCTGCGGATCTGCACGCGTGTGAGGAGATGCGCCACACGCTGCCGCGTATGGAGCGCATGCTTCAGCACGCTGAAGGAATTGTGCAGAGCTTGCACGTTCAGCTGCAGGCGCTCAAGTCACAGTATCAGGATCCGCAAAAGTTGGGTGAGATGGTCAGATCCATTCTCGCGATGCGCCGCCTGCTCGAGAAGCAAGCGGTGACGAAGTTTGCTGCGCAGGCGCTGGAGACTTTGACAGAAGATGATCGCGCGCAAGCCTTTGTTCGATTTCGCCGCATGGTCGAAGCCGTCGAAGAGCTGCGCTTGCGAGTGGGACTACAATTGAAACTGATTCGAGGATTAGAAGCCGAATTTAATGATGCGACTCAATTTGAGGAGAAGATGTAAATGGGCTCACGAAGAATGGATCAACGCCCCGGACAAATGGCACCCTTGCGACAACCGTTCGCAGATCCGAACTCGGCGCTGCAAAAGGGCGAGTTGCTGGGACGCCTCAATGAAGCCATTGGTCGAATTCGCCACGAAGCCGGGCAAATCGTAGGGCCAGAGGCCAACGCGCAGACGAAGCGGATTTTGAATCTCTTGGGTGTCGCGGTTGAAGAGCAAATTCAGTCGCTGCAAGCCCAGGCGAGCACGAACCGTGCGGGTGATGAGGCTCGAAGTATGACGATGGCGGGCGGCACAGATGTTGAGGCCGCTGGCCACGCGGCGACGAAGAATGACTCGCCAGCGAAAGCCGGCTCACGAGGTTCGAAGTGAAAATTTTGATTCTCCAGCTCGCCCGCTTGGGCGATCTCTATCAAACTTGGCCGACCGTGCATGCTCTCCGGCGTGTCGGACATGAGGTGCACATTCTGACCCGTCAGAACTTCAAGGGCGCCGCTGAGCCGCTCTTTAGCGGTCGCGAGCTCAAAGTTTTCGAGACGCGAGAGTACCTCGAGCCCATGCTCATGAATCTTTCTTCCGCCGGTGTGCACACCAGCGCAGATCGTCTCAATGCATTCATGCAAGAGCTTGCGAACGAGCAGTATGAGCTGATTGTGAATTTGAGCTTCTCCACGCTCTCATCTTGGCTGACGCATGAATTGCAAACGCGCGCCGCCGACAGCGGTCGCCAAATCGATGTGCGCGGTTACACTCGGCACGCGGATGGGCCCTTGGCGATTCCCGACGATGTATCGGCTTACTTCTACGCGCAAGTCGGAATTCAGCGACCGAATCGTGTGCACTTGACGCGTTTGTTTTCGATGATTGCCGGCGTGGATCTGCTGGAAGAAGACTTTTCGGGACCGCGATTTGAACTTCGCGATCTTGACGAAAACTTCCAACGCCTTTGGCATGAAGTTCAGACGCCGGAGCAGCAGGCGCCGATTCTTGTGCACATCGGGGCCAGTCAAGATTTCAAGACCCTCACGCCTGAGGGTTGGGAAGTCGTGGCTCGCGCGCTTTCCGATGGGCCGGCGGCACGAACGCATCGACGTGTGGTGCTGATTGGCTCTTCGGGCGAAGCACCGCTTGCGGAAGCGATCCTGGCTCGAATGTCGAACAATGAAACTCGCTCGCGAATCGTCTCCTTGGCCGGGAAAACTTCGCTCACGCAGCTGATGGCCTTGGTTCAGCGCGCGGCGGTGTTGGTCGGTGGAGACAGCAGCCCTCTGCAGCTCGCCAATCTCTATGGCATTCCTGCGGTGAATTTGGCTTCCGATGAAGTCAATCACTGGGAGACGGGTGCCTTGGTGAAGGGCGGCGTGGTGGTGACGCTCGGCCTTTCCGCAGAGGCGATTGCCGAACATGTGGATGCCATTCTGGATCAGCGTCCGACTCGGGCCCCTTGGGTGCGCGAGGCCCATGGCGTGCTGGCGATGCCAGCTGACGAGACATCTCAGCCTGATTTGGATTTTCGCTGGCAACTTTTGAAGGCGATCTACATGGGCGGAGAATTTCCGTCGACGGGCCAAGGTTCGGAACTCGAGCTTCGCCATGCTCTTCAGCAAATGCGCGAGTTGGCGGGTGTCGAACGTCAGCAGCTCGAGGCGCTGCGCGATGGCCGCGGAGCCGCAAAAGTTTCCGCGACACTTTTGGATCAGGTCGCCGAGATGACATCGGCGTTGGCGCGAGTTGAGCCGCGCGTTGCGGAGATCGAACGTTGGTGGAGCACGGAGAAGGTTCGCTGGTCACCGGCAACGGTTCGTGAACTCATTGAGCGTGGTTTGGAATTGAACGCGCAATATGAGGCCTTGTTGCATCAGATCCAAAGCGTGTTGCAAACGAGCAGTCAGTCATCCGCAGAATCGACAGATACTGTCGTGAACAGAAATCGTGAAGAGATGCGTGAAGACCGGATGCAGGGCTCTGACCCTTCTTCGGTTGGCCAGTCGATGAATTTAGGAGTGTCGAATCAGGGGGTAGCTGAGCCAGCGGTGCCTCAGAAACGGGAGATCGGTCATGAATGAGAGTCAAGAGAGCCGTCCGTGGACTTCAAAGTGGAACAAGTCGGACGTGCAAGCCAACTTCGGCACGTGCCTCAACTTGGCGCAAGTGATCGATCAGCTTGAAAAAGAGATCAGCGCTCGTGGCGAGGTCATCTGTGAGATCGCAGTGAACGGCGTTTTGCTCGAGGAGGGCGATGAGGCCCGCATGGGCGAGCGACCTCGACAAGCCATTGAAGAGATCGCGATTCGAACAGATCGTCCCGAGAACTTGATTCGTCAGGCGATGCAGTCCACGCACTCCTTCATTCCGCTGCTCACTGAGGCGAGTTTGTCGACGGCGCATGCGTTTCGCGACGGGCGTTGGCAGCAGGCCGCCGAACAGTTTCGAGAGGCGATTGAGGGCTGTCATTGGTTCGTTGAAACACTCTTGCATGCTCGCGGTGCGGCTTCGGGAACGGGGCAGCCGGTGAAGGGTGCGGAGCGCTGGCACGAAGCTGAGAAGATGCTCTTTCGCGTCGTCCAAGAGTTGACTGAGGCTTATGATCGCAAGGATTACGTGCTCACGGCGGACCTGTTGGAATATGAACTGACGGCGGCGCTTGAGATGTGGGAACCCGTCATCCGCCAACAGTCGAGTTGGATGCAGGCCTAAGGGCTAAGTCGCAAGTTCATTTGACGAGGGCGAAGTGCGCGTCCAGAGTCAAACTGTGAGCTCGCGCACGAATGATCTTGTGCTTTATTGGGGCGTCGATTCTGACGGAGTCATCCGCGACGCCGCCTTTCGCGCGGGCCTGCAATTGCGAATCTGCCCACCTGAAGCTCTGCAAGAAACTTCGGGCAAATGGTGGCAGTGGGCGCAAAGTGTCGGCCTGCCAAGTGCATCACATCATCAGAGCGCCTCGCCACTCGCCGATGCATCCAGGGCCTCGGCAAACCCGGCAATCGAGGCGAGCGCCGAGTCGTTGGTCGAATCGGCCGGCGGGCGTCGCGACTCGCGACCCTTGGCCATCTTGTTGGCTGATGAAAACCTGAAGGCGGAAGTCTCGGACGTCTGGCCCGCATCGCAGGACTCGGCCTCACCCGGCCAGCGCCGATTCATCGAGCAAGTGCCGGTTGCGATCATTCACAGGCCCAAGGAGCGCGAAGCTTCACCGTCTTTATCGATCTCGGCCATGACTTGGCTACAGAGGTTGCGTCGCTCGACGCATTTGGATCGCGACAGCTTGCAGATTGCGGAGTTTCTCAAGCAACTCAATCGTGCGCGTGAACGCCAGCTGATTTACGAAAAGAGTCGACGTGACCTTGGGCTTCGCAATCGTCAGCTCGCGGATTTGCGTGAGAACTTGGAGCGGCTCGTGCAAGAGCGGACCAAGTATTTAGCTGAGGCCGAGCGAGAGTTGCATCGCCGATCGCAAGAGACGCGTGAGCTGGTTCGGTTCATCAAAGACATGAGTGCCGTCGAAAGTGTTGATGAGTTACTGCAGATTCTCACGCAAGAGCTGCGCAGTTTTCACGAAGTACGACCACCCATTTTAGCTGTGGCCTCGCAGGAAAGCGGTGCGCAGATTTTTTCTGTGCGACAAAAAGCCGGTGGCAGCGCGAGATCCGCCGCGCGAGCCCTCGGGCGGAGCGGACGAAGCGTCACTTGGGAAGTGCGGACCGTGCATCGGCTCTGGCCGTCTCGCCCGTCGATTCGCTCGCACGATGCGGATGATCAGAATTACTTTGCACAGGAGTTGGGACGACCCGTGGCGCGACTGCTGACACTGCCGCTGGGAAGGATGCAGGCGGATTCACCGCAGCCGTCGCTCTTGGTGTTGGAGCATTCGCTGGATGAGGCCATGCTGCAAAAACTCACGCAATTCATGGTGGCCCGACTCGAGGCGATCAGTCTGTCCTTGGATCGTGTGATTTTGTCGCGAGAAATGCTCGCGGCCAGCCAGCTTTGGGAATCGACCTTTGACGGCATCGCGGATCCTGTCCTGGTGGTGAATGCAACGCCTTGGGATTCGGCTTCGCCATTTCAAGCCGTGCGCATGAATCAAAGTTTCGCTCGGCACGGTGGGCGACACTGTTATGAGGCTTTCGCTGAGCGAAGCGAAGCTTGTCAGGGTTGTCGGGTGCATGAAGTGATGCGCGACAATCAACCCCTGGAGTGGCAAGTGCGCCGAGGCTCCAGAGTTTTGAAAGCCAGCGGCTATCCCATTCAGATCAGTCGCGACTCGGAATCAGCGAGGGCGGGGGCGCCGGCGGCGATCGTGCACTATATCGACGTCACCAAAAATCTCGAGCTTCGTGGTCAAGCCGTTCAGGGCGAGAAAATGGCGGCGATCGGCCTCATGGCGGGCAACATCGCGCACGAGTTGAATAATCCTCTTGCGGGACTTCGATCCTTGGCACAGGTGCTGGCCGCCGACGCCAGTCTTCCCGAGCCGGCACGCCAAGATCTTCGCGAGATTGAAAGTGCGGCGGAGAGATCCAGCCGCATCATCAAAGACCTGATGGACTTTGCCGAGTTGGGGCGAGACTCCACACAGCTTGAAGTTGTGGACGTGAACTTAGTCATTGAGCGCGCCGCGAACATGTTGAAGACCGCCATGCACGAGTTCGCGGTCGACTTGAGCCTGACCGAAGCGAATCATGCGCTTGTGCGCGTTGAGCCGCATCTGCTTCAACATGTGATCTTCAACATCATCAACAATGCCTGCCAAGCAATGGAAGGCCTGCGCGCTCTTGATGCGGCGACGGAAGCGCCAAGCGCACGAGCTTCGTCGTCCAGTCAGTTTGGATTGGAGCTGCAAGTGCTTTCGCGGCGAACCGATCAATACGTTGAAATCGTCGTCAGAGACTCGGGACCTGGATTGAGTGATGAGGTGTTGAGCCGTTTGTTCCAACCTTTCTTCACCACCAAAACTGCGGGACGCGGCACAGGCTTAGGCTTGAGCATGAGTCGCATGGTGGTGGAGAGTTTTGGCGGCGAACTCCGAGGTGCCAATCGCGAAGATCGCCGCGGCGCTGAGTTCGTGATTCGATTGCCGAGTGCGGCGCGCGAGAGCGAAGTCGGATTGAGGAGCTGAACGCGTGAGAGTTCTGGTTGTGGATGATGAACCACTGGTGCGCCGATCCTTGTCGAGAGCGTTGGCCTCGCGTGGCCATGAAGTGCGAGATGCGGAGGATGGTCCCTCGGGCCTCGAGGCTTGGCTGGCTTGGCGGCCCGATGCCGTGCTCATCGACGTGTTGATGCCGGGTCTCAGTGGGCCTGATGTGATTCGCGCAGCTCTTGAGACGAAGGTCGAGTCGCGGCCGATTATGATTCTGATGTCGGCCTTCACAGGTGAAGAAAGTGTTCAGGCGGCCATGACTTGCGGTGCCGATGATTTTCTCGCCAAACCCTTTCCCGATATATTTGAAGTTGTGGCCAAGCTTGAAAAGCTGCAACAGCAACGAAGCACCTCAGGCGGCCAATGAGCGAGACAACGGGTTGGTGATTTGCGGTGAACCCACTTGTGAACCCGCGGAGCAAATCGCGGCAGGGAGAAATATTTTGGCGAAATCATCGCAAACTCAGGTCAAGAAAGTGAAGGCTTACCCCTTCCCCGCGGCGCTTAAGACCGCGAGTGCGAGCTTCAACGGCAACATCATGAAACTGGTTCCGCAAGGCTGCATGATCGAGGTCGCGGGCACGCATCTGCAACCCGGAGACACCGTCGAGATCAGCTTTGAAACCCCCGTGCAGCATGGCGGTGTCGCGGCCAGTTGCGTGGTGGTCAAAGTTTACAATCAACTCACAGGTGGAAGTCTGGCGCCTGCTGAAGCTTCAGCTTCGCCGGGAGGCAAGCCCGCATCGCCATCGGCCATTCGGCTTCTTGAGCTTCACTTTCGCGCGCTCAGCCCGGCTTCGCAGTCGGCGATTCAGCGCTTTCTCGCAGCCATTGGCGGCGCGACGAATCTGCGCTAGGAGCTAGGCCTCGAGCTGGGGCTTTCGAGCGTGTTATCCAATGAGTTGACCCAGCCTCAGAGCAAGAGGGAGTTTTCCGCGTGCGCATCATAGCGGGCCGCTGGCGAGGACGACGTCTGGTCAGTTTCAAGGCCGATCACATTCGCCCAACCACAGATCGCGTGAAGGAGAGCGTCTTCAATCGCTGGCAGGCGTATTGGGAAGGCGCACGTGTTCTGGATCTGTATGCCGGCACGGGAAATCTCGGGCTTGAGGCTTTGTCGCGTGGAGCGAGCGAAGTCGTTGCCGTCGAATTGAACCCTCGATCCATCGACATCATTCGCAAGAATGTCGAAGAGCTCGAAGCGGGGCGAGAACATCGAATCATTCGTGACGATGTGCTGAAGTTTCTCAAACGCTATGAGGGTGAAGGATTCGATTTGATTCTCGTCGATCCACCATTCACCGAGAGCTTGGCGCATGAGACGCTGGTCGCGCTCTCGACATCGAAGGTGTTGAAGCCAGGTACGATGCTGATGGTGGAGGCCTCTTCGCATGAGCGCGTGGACGCTGAGTATCCGCCGCTCGTCGAAGAGCAGCGCAAAGATTATGGCGATAAACAATTGAGTTTTTGGACTATGCCGGGCCCGACAACTGTTGAATGATGGTGGCGAATGATGGTG
>DDUL01000013.1:0-16779 GCA_002344785.1 Bdellovibrionaceae bacterium UBA2339 | reverse complement strand
TGATGGTGGCGAATGATGGTGGCCCGGTCGAGATGAGGGGCCAATGACGAATCTTGATAGCCCCGGAGAAGGTGAGCTGAGGTTAACATGAAGAAAAATGTGTTCAATCGGCGAGTCGCTGTTTACCCGGGAAGCTTTGACCCGATCACCAATGGCCACATCGATATTCTCCGGCGTATGGCCCCATCCTTCGATCGAGTCATCATGTTGATCTCGAGCAATCGCTCCAAGAATGCCTTGTTCACTCCTGAAGAGCGCCTCGTGTTGGCGGAAAAGGCGCTCAAAGGTGTTCCCGGCGTTGAGGTGGATTTGCACGCTGGGCTGACGGTGGAGTATTTGCGTCGCAAAGGTGCGGGCGTGATTCTCCGCGGGCTGCGCGCCGTGACAGACTTTGAATACGAATTGGTCATGGCGAATATGAACAAAAAGCTCGCGCCTGAAGTCGAAACCATGATCGTCTTTGCCTCGCCAGAATACTATTATGTGTCGAGCAACACCGTGAAAGAGGTGGCGACGCTCGGAGGCAATGTTCGCGATTTGGTGCCGACGAATGTTTTGCGCGCGCTCCGAGAACGCGTGCGCTCGGGAGCAATTTCGAGTAAGTCTAAGTCGAACAAAACGACGAAGTGAGGCCTTTGGCCTCGATCCAAAGAGGGATCTGGTCCCTCGGAGTAATTTGCGGGCAATGCCCGCTCGTAGAATGGGGCGATGCCCCCTAGAAAACGGGGCGATGCCCCTCAGAAAAAGGAGCGGCCATGTCCCGACCGACACCATCCTCGACCACTCCTCAAGCCTCCAACTCGGCCAAGCCGGTGGCGCTCGCGCGACGTGCGCAACTGCTGAAGCCTTCGCCGATTTTGATGTTGGCCGCGCGCGCCGGTGAGATGAAGGCCGCTGGCCAAGATGTGATTTCTCTTTCGATCGGCGAGCCGGATTGGCCGACTTACGAGCGCATCAAGGTCGCTGCGATTCAGGCGATTCAGAAAAACTTAAGCAAGTACACGCCGCCGGCTGGAATTCCGGAATTGCGAAAAGCGATTGCCGCGCAGACGTCTAAGGATCTGGGTCTTGAGTTCGAGATGTCGGAAGTCGTGGTCAGCTCAGGTGCGAAGATTGTGCTGTTTGCAGCTTTGCAGGCGGTGGTCGATCCGGGCGATGAAGTGATTTTGGTCGCGCCGTTTTGGGCGAGCTACACCACTATGGTGGAACTGGCCGATGGCACACCTCGTATCGCAATTTGTGACGACAAGAGTGACTTCAAGCTCACACCTGCAATTCTTGAAAACAGCATCACGCCCAAAACCAAAGCGATTTTGCTGAACTCACCGTCGAATCCCACCGGCAAGATGTACACACGCGAAGAGCTGTCGGCCTTGGCCGAAGTGTTGCGTCGTCATCCTCAGGTCGCAGTGATCAGCGACGACATTTACAATCGTCTCTGTTTTGAGGCGCAATTGGCGCCACATCTTCTGCAAGTGGCTCCGGATCTCAGGCCGCGAGTTCTCGCGCTCAATGGTGCATCCAAATCCTTTGCGATGACGGGATGGCGTGTGGGCTGGGCTGTCGGCCCGAAGAATTGGGTGACAGCGATGGCGAACTATCTTTCGCAGTCCGTGAGCTGTGCTTCGGCACCAGCGCTCTATGGTGCGCTCGAGGGTGTTCTGCACGGCGATGAGGATGTTCTCAAGACGGTCCAACTTCTCAAAGATCGGCGCGACTTTTTGCTCGGTGAATTGGCGCAAGTCCCGCACATTAAAACCGCCATGCCTGAAGGTGCTTTTTACCTCTGGGTGGATCTTCGTCATTACCTTGGACGTCGCTACAAAGATCAGAAGATGGTGGGAAGTGCCGAACTCTGCGCGACGCTTCTCGAAGAAAAGCTCGTCGCTGCCGTGCCCGGTGTGGAGTTTGGTTTGGAGGGCTACCTACGCCTCTCTTATGCGCTCGAAAAAGAAAAAGGTCGCGAGGCCATTCGGCGAATGCGTGAATTCTTAACGTCGCTTCAATGAACCAACCCCACTTAAGCCTCGAAACTCAGCGCGCGCCCCAGAGTTTGTGGCGCGCTTTTTTGTGCTTATGCCTTTTCCTCAGTTTTTTCGACTTCGGCCAGACTCATGCGCAGGAGAAAGCTCCGCTGCTCATTCCGACTTACGCGTTCGTTCGCAAAGTGGAAAATGAGTCGCAAAACCTCGCTTGCCCAGGAAGTTTTTCGGCGGAGCTTCGCAAGCAGAGTTTGGATCATTTCATGTGGCGAAAGGAAGCCTCGGTCGCTGGCGTGGAGGCTTGGACCGGCGTTGACGGATTGGGTTGGGCGGTCGCCGAGGTGAAGTTCTCAAGTCTTGAGTCACGATTTAAAATTTGGCGCAATTCAGGTTCGCGAGGTGTGCGATTCAAGGCCATGGAGTGCGGGCAATTTGTCTATGAAGATTCGTCGAGCGAGCGAACCGGACCGCCGGAGTTAGCTCGAGCTCACAAAGCCTCCTTCAAGCGTCCGCAAGTTTTCTACTCCTGGTCGACGTCTTATCCCGATTCGATGGCGAAAATTGAAGGCATGGCGTTCGTCGCCTTACAAGGCGGAGCGGATTTCTGGATTGAGTATGATCCTGCGACGACCGCCGAGCAGCTGGCGAACTCGCAAGCCGCACTTCGCGACGCTTGGACGCGAAAGCTGATCGAATTCCGTAAAGCCAAGCCCGCGCTCGCCGCGAAGGCGACGGGAAGCTTGAAGTGGCTCCAAGGTTGGTCATTGGCCTTGGAAAAACGTTGGTTCACGCGTCACATTCCAAGTGTCTTGGTCGTAAGCCAAGGCAACGTTTTCATGTGGGCCTCGCCCGAGTTTGACGAAAAAAAGCTTCGTCAAGCCTCGAGGCCTAAGGTCAAGGCGCGCGCGGTTTCGGATCCGACGAAGTCGCAAAATCGAAGGTGAAGGCGACACCCCATTCGCGCACATGAATCTTTTTGGGTCCCGCCGTGCGAACCCCAGCGACGCTCGCGGGTGCACGAGGCGGAACCCAAGCTTGCTCGGGCAAGTCGGTGAAGGCGCCCGCGCGGCGCTCATCGATGGACTTTTTGGGAACGACGACGAAGAGCTGACGTGTGTACTCGATACGCGGAGTCTTTGCGGCTGTTCCAGATCCCGCCGCGCTCGAGAGCACTTCGAGCTTGAGATCGGCAAGCGTTGCAAACTCCGTCTCGGCTTGCGGGAACACACAGAGTTCGCCGGGCGGCAGCTTGATTTGCCAGTGCTCGCTAAAGTCGGCGACCTCATGAGATTTGAAGCCTCGCGCTTTAAGCAGGCGTTGCATTTCGCTGAGCGCCTCATTGCGATCTCGGCAGAAGCCCGCTTCGCGCTGAAGTCCGCGATCGCTGCCGCGCATGTCGTAAAAGATGTAACTGTGGCGAGCGCCATCGGACCACATCGTGCCGTCAGCCTCGCTTTTTATTTTCCATGTTCCGTTTTTGTCGGCGGGAGAGGTGGCCAGCCAAGTCGCCATCGGCTCTTGCTTCGGAAAACTCACGCGAAGTTCCAACTCCAGTCCGCCAGGGGCCTCGATATACACATTGGGTTTTGCGGCCGCGATCGGTCCATAGCCGGGATACCATTGCGGTTGCAGCCCCCAACCCGTCCACATGCCAGGGTAATAAAAATTCGGATACATGCCGCCGTAGTACATCCACCAAGGATTCCAAGTCGGCATGACATAAGTTGGTCGCGAGGGAAACATCGAGCCGCAGTTGCAAGGCGCTTGAATGCAGGCACAGGTGAGTGCCGCGAGTTCACTGGACGCCGGCTTTCGCTTCCAGCGTTCCACATCGAGTGTGAGCTGATGCTCTTTCCCTTCGCGCACACTCAGGCTCTGTCGAGCCGCACAGCCCGCTTCATTGTTGACGGCAATCACATAGGTGCCAGGCACCACATCGACACTAAAACTGGCGTCAGCGGGAAGTTCGACCTGCTGAATGAGATTGGGTGGAAGTTCAGTGGCCACCCAGAGCATGAGTCGCCCAGTGCCTTGTCCCTCGCGCGGAGTTTTGCTTTGGCAGTCGCGATGAAGCTTGATTCGCCCGGTGATTCGGCTTCGCGGGGTGATCGCGGCGTCGGATGTCGCGGCGGCTTTCGCGGAATTGGCCGGCGAAGCGACAGTTTGTGAAGCGCTCGCTGCCGATGCGATTGAAAGCGAGGCGATCAAGGCGAGGCCGCGCATCGAGAGTCGGCTCACGCGAATGCGGATTCCTTCAGTGCTCGAAAGACGGGTGTTCGTGCTCATAGTCTTCATTTTAACCAAGCTCTTGAGTCACCGCGCTCAGAAAATTTTGCTCGCGACCTTGGCTGAGCGCCAATTTGAGCGCGATCGGCGCGATCCCCGACCTTGGTCCGTCGACGAATGCGGGGCCTCTGGGCACAATATCCAAAGGGGGTGCTCGTGAGCGCCGTAATGTTCATCCAGATCCTTTTCAATATTGCCGTGTTGATTGCTCTGTATGTCGCCTTTGTTCGACTCAATCGACCCGCAAAAGATGACCCACGCCTCTCTAAAGGTCTTCAGCTTTTGACCTCGAAGATCGCGATTCTCGAAGATGTGAATGATCGGACCGAACTGCAAATTCAGCAGATGATGACTTTGGTCGATGCGAAGGCCAAAGAGTTGCAGCAGAAGATTCACGATGCCGATCAGAAAATGCAAAGCATCGGCGTGGCCATGAATCGAAGTCTTGAGGTCGCCGAAATCTTTCAGGACAAGATTCCTCACCATGAAATCATCGAGCGCGAAAACTCGCGCAAGTACATTCACGCTGCGCGACTGGCGCATCGCGGAGCCGCGGCTGAAGAAATTCACCGCGAAACTCAGCTGCCCATGAACGAGATCGAATTCATCATGAAGGTGAATCGCGATCAGCTGAGCTTCCGCGAAGAAGATCTTCCCGAGTGGGCCCGCGAGCCGAAGGCTGAAATCGCGGCAGCGCCCAAGGACTCATCGCAAAGCCTTGATCCGCAAGCGGCGGAAAAGCTTCGCTTGGAGCGCTTGCAGGCCGAGCAAAAAGCTTTGGTCGATCGCCTGCAGAGCTTGCAGTTTGGTATGCAGAATCTCGATATGGAGCTGACCACACGGCATCCGAATTCTTCGCCGACGCTCCATGATCGCCAATCAGCGCCGACTGCGGCGCATCCGGCTCCGACAAGTGAGCGACGCCTTGAGGAAGTCGGCGATGAGTTCCGTCGTGCGTTTGAAGCGCAAAGCGAAGCTCTGCAAGAAGCTCGTGCGGAAGCTGAGCGCCTGAAGAAAAGTGTCGCGGCCTCGGCGCCCGGCCCAAGTTCTGCCTCTGGTATTGGCTCTGGCTCTGGTTCTGGCCCGGCTGCGGATCCGATTCGAAAAGTGGTGTTCCCGCGCATCGAGAATCCCAGAGTCTGAAGCTCGTCGAAATGCGCGCTTTGCTTGCGGAGGTCCACATGGATTGGTCCCAACTCAAGCTCGGAGATGAGATCGAGGCCAAAGTGCTGGATGCCAGCGCTCCGGGCGAATTAGTGCTCGCCATTGGCGATGAGACAGAGGCCTCTTGCCTCATCATTCGCGTGATCAACGACACGCATAGTCCTTCGAAAAACGGCGATCGCATCAGGCTGCGCGTGACGGCGATTCGCCCGCCGCGCTTTCGCTTGGTGCCGACAGGCGATGAAAAGCAAAAGCTGAAACGCCAAGGGCGTTTCGACGCTTCAGTTTAATTTGTTAACTTATGGGTCTATGGGAGCCCAATGCGGCTGCTGAGCTGGTGATGCGGGCGCAGGGCCCGCATCGAATTTAGCGCGCGGACTCGCGAATGAAGCGCGTCAGATAGTAGCGCACCAAATATTCGATTTTGACGGGCTGGTCTTGATACGTCCAAGTGAGGTCGCCGAAAGCGCCCCAGCGCGCGATCAACACATCTTCGTCTTGTTGGCCAGCTGTCGCGCCGGCGTAGCCACCGAAGGCCGCGCCTTGAAAAACAAAGCGCAGTGAAATCGCGCCCGGCTCTTTCACCGAGACGATCAGCTTGTAGCCGTTTCGAAACAGCATGAAGTCAGCGTGCGTGTTGGCCACGGCGTAAATCTTCACGCGGCCTAAGGCGCTGGACTTCAACTGATTGAAGGCGCTGCAGGCGTCGATGAAGGCTGTCTTAATGTCTTCGATGAAGGCCAAGCTCTCGGTTGCCAAAATGGCGCGAGGATCAAACACGGGCGTCATATCCACGACGCCGGTTTCTTCCATGCGCATCTCCGAGCGCACCAATTCTTTGATCCAACCCAAGCGATCTTGGCGAGGTCCGCGAGCTTGAATTTCAGCTCCGACTCCGCTCATGGGATTGGCCGCCGATGGAGACGTCGATCCGGACGTCGCCGTTGAGGTTGTTCGGATACTCGATTTCTGGAGAAAATCGATGCCGTCCATGGATGATCCTCCTGGCTACTAACGCTGTGAATCAGCGCTCTGATCTCCATCTCCTGACGAGTCTTGTTCATTGTCAATAGGCAAGCGCACTTGAGCGTGAAGCTTCAAGTGCGGCAAATCCCGACGACCCCGGATCGAGGCCACTTCGGCATACAAGTCCGCATCGAAGTGCCTCCCGAGAGGGGCTTGCGAGCGAAACTTAACGCGCCGCAAGCCCCGCGAGTCACTCAGACGACAACACTAATTCGGCCAAACTTGAGATGAGGCCTTGCTCGCCGAAGTTCGTTTGAGACGCCCAGCCTTTGTTTCTTCTTGGGCCTCAAGACGGCTCAAGGCCCTGCCGTTCATTTCGCTTTTGGCCAAATCACTTTCGAGATCGCCTGCAGCTTCGTCGGAAGCTGAGTCATCGAATTCGGTGTTTGTGGGCTCAGCCTCATCCAAGAGGTGAGTGGGCTCGGCCATTTGTGCGGCCCGCGTGCCGGGAATGAGTTGCACGCGATCGGCGACGATGGCGATGTGCGTGCGCAGTTCGCTGCCCGGTCCGTTCACTTCGCGTTTGTAAGGTGAGAGATGGCCTTCGATGCAAACCGGAGAGCCTTTGCCAAGATATTGGAGGCAAAGATCGGCATCTTTGCCCCAGACGTTGATGGCGTGCCACTGCGTTTGGCTGGTGACGGCGCCGGTTTGCGGGTGCCGATGCCGACGTTGAGTTGCGAGACTCAGGCGCACATAGTGTTTGCCTTGAGCAGTTTGTCGACGCTCGGGTGAGGATCCCAGCGATCCCATGAGGGTCACGCGATTGATGCTTCCCATTTCAGATCTCCTTTCCCGCTGAACGCGGGGGTTCGAACTTTGAAAGCGCGACGAGGATTCGCGCGCTGTTCAATTCGAAGCTTCAAAGGAGACGCCGATCCGAGCGACAACTTAAAGCGTGAAGGAGATCACCGGGTAGACGGCATTCGGATTGGCGACTTTGTCCAAACCGTAGTGCAGGCCAAAGGTGAATTGAATCGGCACGTGATAGAGCACAGTCGCATCGAGCCGCGCTTCCAGGCCTACGGCGCCATACATGTGGCCCACTTCGCGAAGTCGGTAGCCTTTGGCCTCCCAATCATAAACCGCACCTTCAAGCGTCAGCAGGTCGCCGAACACGGCCGCATGCCAGCGCTGCATGAACAAGGGCCAAGTGCCAAAGCCGCGCTCAGGCCGCGAAATCGGCAATCGGTATTCAGCCGACGTGCGCAGAATCTTTTTACCGATGAAGCTTCCCGAGGGATAGCCGCGCATCACGAAAGTCGAGCCGAGGCTACTGAGACTTTGCGATTCAATCGGAAGCGAAATGCTTGAGGGACCCAAGAAAAGTCGGTCGAGTTGTGGGGCCCAGCTCGCCTGTGCGTTCAGTGCCAGCGCGTGGCGCGAAGGTAGCCAGCTCAATCCGGGTGTGCGCGCGGAGAGAAACTCAGCTATGGAAAAATCTGTTTTCTCATAGCTGATGCCGCCCAAGTCCGGAAGGAATCGCTGATAGGCGAGTCGTGCCATGCGGCCGCTCTCGGGCGAAATCTCATGCCCTCGCTGTGAGACATCTTGATAGGCGATGGCGACTCGAGGCCCAGCGCGCAGGCGTACGTCCGAGGCGCTGCTGCCTGAACCGGATGTCGAGAGCTCTGTGCGAAGACGCGACACGCTCAAGGCCGCCGACCAAGAATTGCTCAGACCCGGAATGAAAAACTGCGCCGTCAAATCCGCGCTGGTGGAACGACGATCCAAGCCGCTCAACACATCCCAAGCGTCATCACCCATCAAGGTGAACCGAATCGGCGTGGTGAAATTGGAATAGGACAAAAACACATTGGGCTTGCCGA
Source organism: Bdellovibrionaceae bacterium UBA2339 (assembly GCA_002344785.1). GTDB lineage: Bacteria > Bdellovibrionota > Bdellovibrionia > Bdellovibrionales > JAMPXM01 > UBA2339. Next base: position 8,492 of record DDUL01000013.1, on the reverse strand, counting down.
TTCGCGTGTCGGTGGAAAGTTGACCGACACCGGTGTGGCGGCCAATCGGGTCGCCGACGCTGGTGGTGGCCGACACGAACGCGCCACCCGGAAGCAAGGTCGCATACGGCATCCAGTAGCGCGGCCACATATAGCGAGCGGCCGTGAACTCTTCGCTTTGTAAGTCTCCGAGATCGGGCTCGGGAGGCTGATGCACTGGCCATAGCGGTTCGACGAGTGGTGCTGTTCGCGGCAACTCGGAAAGTTTGAGGGCCGGCATCGCTTCGCGATCCGCACGAGTCAGACGTCTGAGGCGTGAGCCTTCGCCATCCAGGCGCGAGTAGATGAGTTCGTCGCGGGTCACATCGTGAGTCGCGGCCCAAGCGCGCGTGCTGGTGTTGGTGAGTGGACGAACTTGTTCGCCATTCCAAGCGTAGATGTTGCTGATGCCGGATTGCGCGGAAGTGAACATCAGCCCAAGCCTGGAGCTGGTTTGCAGGAAACCGAAACTTGTGAACTGCGGCAAATGTCGGGTTGGCGTGCGTTCCGCAGGCGAAGCATTCAGGGGCAGCGACCAAAGTTCATCGCGCGCGTCGAGTTTTCGCTCGATGAAATACACGCGATCGCGCCAGATCACCGGCCATGACAAGCGTTCTTCGCCGGCGGGCTCGTGCCAAACTTCAATCAGGCCCGGCGAGTTTTCGGCGAACTCGCGCTCGGCGGCGGCCTCGTCGGCGGGCAAACGCACGCGCACCAAGCGCGTGCCGCCGGCGCGCAGTTGAATCGCAAACGCGTGCCGCCCGTCGGGGCTTGCCGTGGGCTCGCGCAATCGGCCGCCGAAGCTGAGGCGCACACGTTTTTTGCTGTCAAGATCATAGCGCCAAAGTTCAGTGCGTTCGCTGAAACGCGCGAAAGTTTCCAGGCCGTCATGTAAGATGCTGCGGCCGTCTGGCAGCCAACTCAAGCGCGTCGCGCCTCGCGCGTCGGTCTTTCGTTCCGCTGTGGACCAGGCGTCTGCGGTGCGCGTGCTGAGGCGAAGAACGGCGTCGCGATTGTGTTCACGCGTGAGAAAGGCCAGTTGATCGCCAGAGGGCGAGAGTGTCGGCGATCGCGTCCAGAAACCGGGTTCGCCGAACGCTTGGCCTTCCACGCAAGCTTGGGCGCCGCAAACGCGCAGCTGATCTTGCCGGGCGCGCGCTTCGATCTCGCTATAAGTTTCTTCAAGCAATTGCGCCCAAGATTTGCCGATTTGTTTTTCCAGCGCCGGATCAAGAAGGAACGGCAGGCTTTCGGCGAAGTGATCGTTCAGATCACCGACGACTTTGAGTCGTTCACGCGAAAGCTTGTTCCACAGCAGTCCGCCGAGCAAGTAGGGTCGAGCGCCGCCGGGATGATCGGGCAGGCTGACTTCATTCACGCGCGAGATCTCTTCGCGGCGAAGCGTGCCGTCCAAAGCCATAGCGCGTGCCGTGGCCAAGAAGTCAGGCGATCGTAAACGCCCACCGTGTGAGGAATAGCGCGTCTCCATTTCAACGGCGAGACCTTCGAGATACCAGCGCGGCAGCAAAATATTGGGACGCACGATATTGCCAAAAATATTTCGCAAGGGATGCCACAGACCGTGGGCCGGCTCGAAATTGAGCACGTGGGTGTACTCATGAATGAACAGATCATGCGACCAGTGGCCGATGTCGGCGATGCTTTCGCCGGGAACTGGAGCTGCTGGCCAAAGGCGAATTGTCGGGTAGGGAAAGCCGCTGGCCGCGCCATTAGCGGCATCGACGGAATCATCGAGCAAAATGACGGTCTTGTCGGGCCACGCGCGCAGTGCGGGAGCCAATGTCATCCACGCGGCCTCGGCATGCTGAGCGTAAATTCGAGCCAGTTGCTCATGCCTTGCGTCGAAGAGAATTTCAAAGTGCTCAGTTTCCAAGCGGCGCCATTCGATGGAAGGCGGGGCGGCGAAGGCCGAGGTCACAGCGGTGAGCAGCAGGCCACTCACAAATACGGCAGTTGTCATGAGGAAGCTCAGGTGGGTTTTGTGCGTTCGGCACGTCACGGGGCCAGAGTTTTGGCCATGACGAAGAAGGCGCGCGAAGATTTGACGCAAACTTTGCCGGAGATTGGTTTTTGGCATGAGAATGCTTCTTTGTTTGATGTTAAGGGAGTGAGGTTTGACAATTCCGCGAGCCTCCAAAACAATCAAGTCTCGAATTTCAGCCAGAGCAATCAGCCCGAGCGATCAGCCAGAGTAATCAGTCAGAGTAAAGGAGATCACATGCAGGACAGCCCGAAGAAAAACTCGTCTCTCCAGATTTTGAAACTCGGCGTGTTGGCCCTCGCCCTTGTCAGCGCAGCGGCTTGTACGAAAAAGAATGTGCAACCAGATGGCGGTGCAGGCACGGCGGTGGATTCGTCAGCTGCGGATTCTGCACTCGCGGACAAAGATATTTCTTACGATTCAATGGGCTCGGACTCGGGCAATATTGCGGGGCTGAACACGGTTTATTTCGAGTTCGACCAAGCTCGTTTGTCGAACGAAACCAAAGAAACTTTGAAAGCCAACGCCGACTGGATTCGCAATAACCCCGATGTCAGCGTGCAGATCGAAGGCCACACTGATAGCCGCGGTTCGACCGAATACAATTTGTCGCTGGGCGAGCGTCGTGCGAAAGCCGTGCGCCAGTACTTGGTTTCCTTGGGCATTGATTCGAAGCGCTTGCCCATCATCAGCTACGGCGAAGAGAAGCCGTTGATGCCAGGTGACAACGAGGCCTCGTGGGGCAAAAACCGCCGCGCGAACTTTGTTCCACTTCGCTAATTGACGAGGGTCAGGAGAAGCTTGGCGCATATGCATTCTCAAGCGAGTCAGAACATGCCGCGTTTTGAAGGCGCACTTCGTCAGGCGTCAAAGCCCGCTTCACCTAGCGGGCTTTGTCGTCTGCGGTCCGTGCTGGCGCGCCGCTTTTGGGCGGCGACATTGTTTTGCGGCATCGGCCTCGGCATCGGTTTGACGGGTTGTGTGACCTACCTGCCTTTGGATGAATACAATATTGCACGCGCGGCGATGGAAGGCGCGCGTGACAAAGAGGCGATGAAGTTTGCGCCTAATCTTTGGTTCAAGGCTGAGCAAGCTTATCGCGAAGGCGAAGCCTCCTATCGCGATCGTCGCTACGATAAGGCGCGCGTGATGTTTGAACAGGCTCGCAAGCTGGCGGAAGAAGCTGAAAACGCGGCACACTTGAGTCGCTTTGAGTCTGGAGAAATTGCCCCCTAGGCGCCACCGGCGCAATCGAAGGACCAGGAGGACCGTCGCCATGAAATCGAACACCAATACTCGCGTCGATATTGAATCGTCCAGCCCGCAGCCAAGCCTCCGTCGCTTCGGCCTCACGCCGTTGGTGCTGGTGGCGACACTCACGCAGCTCGCTCTGCTCGGCTGTTTGCAAACTCGGGGCGGCGTGAAAGAGGCCGATGAAAAACAGCAGATTCGCAAGCAAGTGCAGAATCTGCAGCAGACCACAGCGGATGTGAACTCGCGCTTCAACGACATCGATGAAGAGTTCCGTAAGACTTACGGACGCGTCGAGCAAATTGACGTGCGTCTCACGCAAATTAAAGAACGCGCGGAGAAAAACGACTTTGCCTTGGAAGCTAAGGTCAAAGAGCAAGATCAGAAGCTTGCGGCATTTCGCGAAGAGCTGACCAAGCTGTCGAGTGATCTGGCGGAAATGCGTGGCCAGCTCGAGGCCGCTCGCCAAGCGCTACTCAGTGGCGCGACCGCAGCCGCCGGAGCGGCGACCAGCGGTGCGGCGGCTCCGCCTAAGAACTCCTATGAGCTGGCGTTGGCAAAGTTTGAAGCTAAAGCTTGGCGTGATGCGGTTTTGGCCTTCGAGGATTATCGAAAGACTTACCCGCGCGGCAAAAATATCATTCCCGCGACGTATCGAATCGGTCTTTGCTTTCAAGAGTTGGGCATGAACGATGAGGCCAAGGCCTTCTTCGAAGAAGTCATCCAGAAAGCGCCGAAATCGAAAGAAGCGGGATTTTCTAAGACGCGACTCAAAGAGCTCGCCTCCAAGAAGAAGGGCTGATCGCCTTGTCGAATTTCGCTTCGCGCTCAGGCGCGGTGCAAACCGTCCTCGCGTTTGAAACCAGCTGTGATGATACATCGGTCGCCGTTGTGGAGCGCGACGGACGCGTGCGCGCTTGTCTGTCAGCTGGCCAAGATCTTCATCATGCGCGCTTCGGCGGGATCGTGCCGGAGATCGCCTCGCGAAATCACACGCATCATTTGCTGCCATTGATGGAAGAAACGCTGGCGCGAGCAGGCGTGAGCTTTCAAGACATCGACGCCTTGGCTGTGACCTCGCGCCCGGGACTTGTCGGCTCGCTGCTGGTGGGCTTGATGACGGTGAAGGGACTTGCCCTCGCGAGTGGCAAGAAGTTCTTAGGTGTGAATCACCTTGAGGGGCACTTGATGGCGCCCTTTCTTTACGATGATCAGTATCAACCACCGGATGGATTTGATTTTCCATTCGTGGCTCTTGCGGTGAGCGGCGGCCACACGACGCTCTATCATGTGCCGAGCTTTGGGCATTATCAAATCTTGGGGCGTACGCGCGACGATGCGGCCGGCGAAGCCTTCGATAAATTCGCCAAGCGTTTGGGACTTGGATTTCCTGGCGGAGTTCGCGTCGATCGATTGGCCGCCGTGGGGCAGCCGGATCGCTTCAATTTTCCACGCGCCATGCTTCGCGAAGATCACGACGACATGAGTTTTTCCGGACTCAAATCGCACGCCGCTCGCGAAGTGGAGAAGTTGCCCGAGGCCCAAGCCGCGGAGCTGGCTCGCCACGCGAAAGATTTTTTAGCCAGCGGCTCGCGCGATGCACAGTCCGGCTTGCTCGCGGACTTTTGCGCGAGTTTTCAGGCCGCCGTCGTCGATGTGTTAGCGGCACGACTGGAGCGTGCAGCCGAGCGCCAAGGCGTTCATCGCATTGTGCTGACCGGAGGAGTCGCCGCCAATTCTGAGCTGCGCCGTCGCTGTGAAACTCTGGCCGCCCGTCGAGGATGGACCTTGGCGGTGCCGCCACTTCGCTATTGCACCGACAATGCGGCGATGATTGGGCTTGCGGCCATCATTCGCTTGGGGCGCGGCGAAGCTTCACCGCAGAGCCTCAGTCCGCAAGCCAAAGCTCCGCTCGATCAAGAAGATCGAGGTGTGGGGTGAGTCGTCGGTCACGACTCCTCGAGCGATTGCAGGAAATCTCCGCCGGACCCAAGCGAAGTCTTGGGCAAAACTTTTTGGTCGCCGATCATGTGATCGAGAAAATCATCGCCGCTTCAGCCGAAGGCCTCGCGCAAGGTGAAAATTCATCTCGCGCTGATCGAAGTGAAAGCGTTCAGGCCATGATCGAAATCGGTCCAGGCTTAGGCGCACTCACCGACGAGCTGAGAAAGCTCGGCGTAAGGCTTACGGTGATCGAATTGGATGCGAAGTTCGCCGAATACTGGCGAGCGCGCGGCCTGAACGTCGTCGAAGCCGATGCGCTGCGAATCGATTGGCTCAAACTTCTTGAAGAGCAACCCAAGCCTGTGCGCCTCGTTGCCAATCTTCCCTATCAAATCGCCGCAAGTCTGGTGATTGAGCTGAGCCTCCTGCCCGAGGCGGCGGGACTAGATTCGATGATTTTGATGTTCCAAAAAGAAGTCGCGCAGCGAATCGCGGCTCGCGAATCCAGCGAACACTACGGACTTCTCAGCGTGATCGCCCAGGTATTCTGGCTGGTTCGCACGGTCAGCGAGGCCGGGCCCGGGGACTTTCACCCACCTCCGCGCGTCGCCAGCCGGGTGCTGGCGTTTCAGCGTCGTCGTCCTGCCGCCCTCTCGGCCGAGGAGGCGAGCCGCTTTCTAAAGTTTGTGAAGCTCGCGTACTCACAGCGGCGAAAGCGACTGCTCAAAAACTTGGGCGAGCCCCAAGGCGCTGCAGCGGCCTTGGCGGCGATGGGTTTTGACGACAATGCGCGCATCGAGCAACTTTCGCCTGAGCAGGTGCTCGCGCTTTTTCGCGCGATCCGCTAGGATCAAAACCTCATGGCGAAATCCAGCAAATCCCACTCATCGGCTAAAACTCCGCCGGCTCCCCCAAAGGCCTTGCCGATCAAACTTGTCGCGGATAACCGCAAGGCCCGCTTCGACTATGAGATCCTCACCACCTATGAAGCGGGTTTGCAGCTGGTCGGGAGCGAGGTCAAAGCTCTACGTGCTGATGGAGCGCAGTTGAAGGACGCTTACATCGTTCTGAAGGGCGGTGAGCTGGTCCTCGTCAATGCGCACATCGCCCCTTATCGAGCCTCGTCCTACAACAATCACTTGCCGGAGCGAGTTCGCAAACTTCTGTTGAACTCCAGCGAGATCGCCAAGATCAGCCGCGGATTGGACGAGAAGGGCTATTCGTGCGTGCCGCTGAAGATCTATTTCAAAGGACCTTGGGCTAAAGTCGAGATTGCGCTGGTTCGCGGTAAGAAAGCGCACGACAAACGCGATAGCATCAAACGACGCGAATCGGATCGCGAGCTTCGTCGCGTGCGCAGCAAGTGAAGTTTGCGATGACCCTGAGATTCTCACGGAGGGTGGCCATGGACTTTCAACGCAGAAAAGGCGCAGGTTCAGTCGTGAACTTCGCGCGCCCGCGGCTTTCACAACAATTTTGGGTGAGCCTGTGTGTTTTCGCAATGGCCACAAGCATGGGCTGCGCGGTGAAGACTGTGGACCGAGGTGGAGAGTCGTCAAGTGAGTCAGCGGGTGGCGCGACTCAAGACCCCATGCGCTCCAGCGAAATCAGCTTGGCGGCGGATCGCAAGGAATTGGATCAATTGCGCCAAGAGATGCCCGATGACGTGAAAAAGCAAAACGACGAGTTGGCCTTGGTGCTGTCATTTCTGAAAGACGGCGACGAAGATCCGAACAAATTGCGCGATCGCTTTCAGACCGCGCTTCGAAAAAAGCGCGAGGCCGTCGACAAGAATCACCGGCGTCGCCGCGAAGACTTCAATCGCAGCGAGCGCGAAGCGCGCGAAAAATTCACCGCGGAACAAAAAGCGGGACGCGAAGACTTTCTGGGGCGCCGACGCAGTTCTGCAGATCAAAAACGATATCTGGAAGGCCAAGAAGAAAAGCGCCGGCGCTTTTACGCGGACGCGCAGGAGCGTCGCAAAGACTTTGAGGCGCAGATCACGGAAGAGCGCCGTGATTTTGAGAGTCTCGTGCGTGAGAAGACGAATTTCTTTAATCAAGAGTGGCGCGGCTATCGCGAACGCTGGACCGAACGAAAGCGTCTCTTGGATGAGAAAAAGCGGCGCGAGGCCAAAGCGGCGAAGTCGGCCGCAGCCGATCAAGCTAAGGCGGAGGCTGAGTCGGGGGCGAAGACCCTAGGTGGTTCGACGCGTGGATCAAGTGGGCCTGCGCCGACGAGTTTGGATGAGTGGGATCAAATTCCGTCGGGACCGGCCACGCCTTTGGGGGCGGGGACGTCGACAGGTCCCTGATCGGCCGACTGCCGCGCGGCCCGTATTCGCGAAACAAGTAGCTTAAAAAATTGGCCTGATTCAATTCTGTGGGCATGTGGGCGTCGAGATGTTCGCGATGTCGCGCCGGCAGGTCTGACCAATGCGCGTCGGTGTGATCGTGATGCCAAGTGTGGTAGCCGTTATTGCACAGCCAAAAATTATAAAAGCGGCCCGTGAAGTTCACCGAATGATTCGTGGAACTTTGCAAGTCGCATCCGCCATGTTGAATCGCATTGATCATCACGGCCGCGAAATTTGAAATCACCCAAGCCGGCAGCGTGATCGTCAAAAACGTCAGCGGCGAAGCGAGCAAGAGAATCGCGACGATCAGCAGCAGGACGCGCGACTCACGGCGAATCTCGCTTTGGAGTGCGGGCCTGAGACTCAACTCTCGCGCCTTGGCCTCGGGCTGATTCATGGACCGAAAGGCGCGCAGCGTGTAGCGAAGTAAGCCGCCAAAACTTTTTTGATCGAGCTGATGCGTGCCCGACCAGTCGCGATTCGTGCCGAACTCGCCGTGATGGTTCAGTCCGTGGATGATCTTCAGCACACTCACGGGATAGCCAACGACCAAACTCAATGCGCCGTTAAAAACGCGATTCTGAGCGCGCGTTGCCAAGGTCGGACGATGCGAGTGATTGTGGTTGATGCCATTGCCGATATAGCTGCCGATCACTTGTAGGCCCAAGAGCGCAATCGACCAGCCTAATGACCAAGCTGACGACCAATCTGACGACCAAGCTGTCGGGCCTGGCAAGAGCGCATAAGGAAGTAGGACGCCGATCAGCCCCAGCGTCAAAAGACCGAGCGTGCGCCTTTCGGCGGGATGCCCCAGGAGCTTGAACTCCGGCGGGCGATGCTTCATGCGCGAGGACCTCGGCGCGAGCCCGCTCCGCGACGACCAGCAGGCGCCGCCGGGCGACCCGATGCCGGGCGTCCGCC
>DDUL01000048.1:2193-14462 GCA_002344785.1 Bdellovibrionaceae bacterium UBA2339 | reverse complement strand
GCGCTCGCGCTACATCCCGAAAAAACTTCGCCGTACAATCCAGCACGAAGCACAACACAAATGCGCGAACTGCGGCTCACAGCATGCACTCGAAATAGACCACATACATCCGTACGCCCAGGGAGGAACGCACGCACCTACGAATCTCCGCGCTCTTTGTCGCAACTGCAATCAGCGGCGGAATCGCACTTGCGCCAGATGAGCGAGGAACAATGCACATGAATGCAGGCCAGAGTCGCGACCACCAACACGCAACCGCCAATGCAGCCGCAGCTCCAACCCCACACCTAACCCCAGCCACACCCAACGCCAAACCCAATCCCAACGCCAAACCCAAACCCCACACCCAATCCCCAAAAAACCAACCCATCACTCCTCAAACACGCAGCGGCCTGAATAGCCGACGGTTTCGCGGCAGTTGAGGTGGACAGTTTCCTTCGTGCCCGACAATGTCAGCTCGATGGTGAGCGGGAATGCTGAAGTCTCGGCGCCGGGGCCATGTGCGGTCATGCCGCCGTTGCCGTCGGGGCAGGGCTCGCCGCCCTCTTTGCGCACGAGTCGCGAGGTGCCGACAGCTTTGATCAAAATCTCGCCGATTCGATCCGCCGTGCCGCCGCCAGGAACATAGACTGCCGCGCGCGAGTTCACTTGGAAATCCATCAGCTCGCGAAGCTCACCGACTTCGATGCTATCAGGGGAGATCTTCACAACGTTCATTGAGAAATTGCCGGTTGAGAGCGCGACGGTATTGCGGGCGCTCCGACAAACAGTTTGCATACTGCCGGCTGTGGCCTCGGCCGCAGTCCAGATCGCAAGGCCCGCGATTACAATTTGAGTCAGTCTGTTGAAAGTCATCGATCGCATGGAAACTCCTTCAGGGTCGAGCACGCCAAGTGCCACCCAAGTCAATTCATTGCGGGCGAGGCCACTCGCTTCAATGTGCGACATGAGATTGCAGGCTTTGTTCCAGCGTGAACGGCTGGGGGAGTTAGCGACTGCCGCTGGACTTTGCGGCTGAGGGACTTGGGGTCTTGGCGCCAAGTTCGGGGTTGGCTTCAAGAAATTCGGCGGCTTTGAGCTCAACTTCGATTTGGGCTTGGCCGCCGATCAGTCCCTTAATGTTGGGATATCGCGACCTCGGGACTCGAAACTCGGTTTTGTGTTGAAGGTCCTTGAGGACGATGTGCTTGTCATCGGCGCGCAGGAAGGTTCCGCGCACGCGGATTTGACTCGCAATGGCCGCGGGCGAGACGAAGACGACAATCAGCGCGCAAAAAATCAGCGTCGTTGCAAGACTCAAGTTGCGTCGGCGTGAAGGACGAAGTGTTTCTTGGTTCACTGTTGCTCCTCGTGGTCTAGCAGCTTAGCGCGCGGTTCGAGAGGGAACGGGTGTTGGTGAGAGGGGGCCCATTCTGTTGCGCCGATCTTGATCGCAGCGTGAATTCAACACTTGCGTCCAATCGCGCAAGCACCGAAAGGCATCGCGCTCAGCCGTGCCACTGGCGCAGGCGACGCTTTGTATCGTCATGTTGCTGACGCGAGATCCGGAGCAGCGAAGATTGTGTACGGAGATTTCGACCTGCACGGGCAAATTCGCAGCTCCGCAAAATTCTGAGGCGCCGAAGCGACCGGCGGAAGATTCGATCTCGCAGCTTTGCAGCAAGGGGAGCATGGCGGAGATCGAGGCCGCGGCCTCGCACTGTTCGTCGCTGGGTGTGAATTGAGGCAAGCGCACGGCCGAGTCCGCGCTGGGCAATGCGACGAACACATACAGCACGAAGATCGCAAGAAGGCTTTGTCCCCAACGCCGCATTCCTACCTCCACGGCACGTGTCCACCGCAACAGTCCACGGCACAAGACAAAGTTCGGATCGGCAGTTTTGGACTTTAGTTTGAGTCCGAAGAGAAGAGTGTCTCAATCTGAGACACTTGCAAAATTAAACGCTGGGCTCGTTTGCGCGCACAACGCCTTTGTACATCCATGCGACGCCGAAACTCAGGCGGCGGGCTTCGACTTGGGCGAAGCGTCCGGTGGAATTCATCAAATCGAGAAAGGCGTTGCCGCAGGGAAACTGCGACGAAGATGCCTGAAGATACTGATAGGCTTCGGGGGCGCCGGTGATCCAGCCGCCCAGGCGTGGCAGAATTTTTTCCGAGTACAATCGATAGGCGTCAGCGATCAGCGGCGTTTCGGGTTGTCCGAACTCGAGCACCATGACAGCTCCGCCGGGCCGAACCACGCGCGCCAGTTCGCTCAAACCTTTGAGCGGCTGATCGACGTTGCGAATGCCAAATGAAATGCTGGCGATGTCGAAGCTCGCGTCGGCGAACGGCAGCTGCGTGACATCAGCTTGTGAGAACCCAATCTCGTAGCCACGAGCCGCTGCTTTCGCGGGTGCGGGCCCGAGCATCTCCGCACAGAAATCCGTGCCTGTGACTTGGCCCTCGTGGCCGACGACGGACTTAAACGCGATCGCCAAATCTCCCGTGCCTGTCGCGCAATCCAAAACGCTGTGGCCCGCGCGCGCGCCTGACCAATCGACGAGGCTCTGTCGCCACAAATGATGAATGCCGCCCGAGAGAATGGTGTTGGCCAGGTCATAGCGGCCAGCGATGCCTGAAAACATCGAGCGAATTTTGCCGGCGTCGGGGCCGCGCACGGCGCTTGCGGTGCTCGCGGTGACGTTTGCTTCCGAGGAGTTCATCGCGCCAGCCTCCGATCACAAGCTTCGGCAACGCGCGCGCACCGATCGATGAGAGCCGTAAACTGCGCGAAGTCGATGGCTTGGAAGGCGTCGCTCTTCGCTTCAAGAGGCCGCGGGTGAACTTCGACAATCAAGCCATCGGCGCCAGCGGCAATTGCGGCGGCGGCGAGGGGTGCGATCAGCTCGGGGCGGCCTGTGCCGTGCGAGGGATCGACGATCACCGGCAGCTGCGCGTGCGCCTTCAAGTACGCCACGCTGTTGAGGTCCAAGGTGTTGCGTGAGCTGGGTTCGAAGGTGCGAATGCCGCGCTCGCAGAGCACGACTTGATCGTGGCCCTTAAGCACGTAGTCGGCGGCCTTCAGCCATTCATCGACGGTCGCGGCAAAGGCGCGCTTGAGCAACACGGGCTTTCGCGCTTGGCCCAATTCTTTGAGCAGCTCGTAATTGTACATGTTGCGCGAGCCCACTTGAAACATATCGACCACGTCGATCATCAGCGGCAGCTGTCGTGGGTCGGTGATCTCGGAGACCAGCGGCATCTCCAGATCGCGCTTCACTTGTGAGAGAAACTGAAATGCGGGCTCGCCCAAGCCTTGGAAGCTCTCGGGGCTTGTGCGCATTTTGTAAACGCCACCGCGAAGGAGCGAGGCGCCGGCTTGGCGCACGCCGCGAGCCGTCTCACGCAAGTGTGCTTCGGACTCGATCGAGCAAGGGCCGGCGATGACGGGAATGTCGCGTCCACCAAAAACCCAGCGACCGACGCGCACGGAGAGCGTCGAGGCGGGGGCTTGAGATTGTGTGCCGAGATCGGCGGTGTCGCGAGGTGAGTTCATGTGTGTTTGCGAACTTGTCCTTTGGGCTATGAGTTCAGCAAGTGCGGGATCCGTTGCGTGAGGCATTGAGCTGCTGGCGCGGGATCCGTTCCTTATCCATGAGTTCAGTGTACTCTGGAGGCGCTGAATAATCCCATGACAGTTGGCGGGTCACAAGAGAGAAAACTCTCGCGTGAAAAGGCCACGAATTGAGCAATATGTTAACTGCGGACGGGCGCTTCGGAGCGAAGCCTTGGGCGCGATAAAGGGGAGGCCGGGTGCGGCAAGCTGAAGGCGATCCGGTCGATACGCAGCAAGCGCGCCTGTCGATGAGCTGGCTCTCAGCAAGCCATGGATTATCTTGGCTTTTTTTCGATGGGCAAGCGGTGTGGCTCGGACAGGGAAAATGGACTTCGGGCCCCTCTTCGTCCGAGGCCACAGGCCGCCACAACCAGCCCAGTGGGCCAAGCTTTGCGGCGCTATCGTTTTTAGAACTTTTTGAAGGACCAACGAGCCGTGTGGTCGAAGCAAATGCGGAGCTTCGGCGTCTTTCCGTTCAAGAATTTTTTGCGTGGGCTCAGCCGATGGCGGAAATGGCCCAAGACAAAGTCGCCTGGGAGCCTGTGGGCGAGGCCGCATGGCAAGCGCAGTGGGCCTGGATGCAAGAACGTTGGTCAACGAAAGCGGCCGCGGTCTCGACCCCAGACGCCGCAGATGAGGGCGGGACTTCTTTACGCAAAGCTGTACCGGTGATCTTTGAAAGAGGCTGGGCGGCTTGTTCGAATTTCCAAACCTGGTGGTTGCGGCGTTTGCTGTGGTCCGTGCGTTCGGCGATCGAGACTCGCGCCGCGGGCGGTTCCGCGTGGGCTTATGCCTATTGGGATGCGCAAGATGCCGTGTTGGGCGTAACGCCGGAAATTCTTTTTGAACTCCACGGAACTCGACTGCAGACACATGCGGTGGCCGGTACGCGCTGGGTCCGCGACGATCAGCGCGAAGCCGAACTGAGAGAATTTCTGAGTGCGAGCAAAGATGCCGAGGAGCAAGCCTTGGTGGTCGACGATTTGCGCGCCCGATTGTCGGAGCTCGCTGAGCGACATGGTGGCGAGGTCCGCGTGGGTGAACGTGTCGCGCGACCAGCTAGCCCTCGGCGGGGCGAGCGCCAGCTTTGGCACTTGGTGACGCCCTTGGAGTGGGAGATGAAGTCGCATGGAGCTCCGCGCGCGGCGGAGCTTCTTCGCGCGCTCCACCCGACGCCAGCGCTGGGTGTGGCGCCTCGATCCTCGGCTTCGCTCAGAGAATTGGACGCGGTTCGCGTTCAGCAGGATGGCATCGCGCGCGGCAATTTTGGCGCACCGATCTTGATCTCAACCTCGATCTCAACCTTGAGCACAACCTTGATCTCAACCTCGATCTCAACGCCGACGTCATCCGCCAACCCCGCAACGCTCACCGCACTGGTCGGCATTCGGCAGATTCGTGTGCGCCGCGAAGATTCACGGGATCGATTTGCTGTCGAAGTGGCCGCGGGTGCAGGAGTTCTACCGTCGAGCGATCCCGATCTCGAGTGGCGGGAGCTTGCGGTGAAACGCGAGTCGATCAAGCGCATGCTCGGCTTGTCCGCGGCGCAGGGAAACGTCGAAGCTGGTGTCGAAGTCTTGTTGAAACTCATCGAAGCAGGCGCGCGAAGTTTCGTGTATTGCGCAGGTGCGAGAAACGCGCCCTTGGTGGCGGCGCTTGAACTCTTGCGCGAGAGATTCGCCGCGCTCGCTTTGCCATTCGAAGTGGTCTCGCACTTCGAGGAGCGCGAGGCGGCCTTCTTCGCCTTGGGTCGCGCCCGCCGCGATGCTCGTCCTGCGGTGGTGATCTGCACATCGGGAACCGCCGTCACGGAACTCTTGCCCGCGCTGACCGAAGCGCTGTATGTCGGCGCGCCGCTGATCGCGCTCACCGCGGACCGTCCTAAACGTTTGCGCGGTACCGGCGCACCTCAAGCCATCGATCAGCGCCAAATTTTCGGTCGCCAAGTGAGGCGCTCGATCGACTTTGAAGTGGGCGATTCGCTCGAGTCCTTCGGCGAACAACTTTCGGTCTCGGCGCTCGTGGACGGGCCGACGCATTTCAATTTCTGTTGTGATGAGCCTTTGCTTTCGGGTGTCGAGGCCGCCGGCCAACGCGTCTCGAAATTCAATGGGCCATGCGCGATCAACGCCATCGCGTCTGAGACGGCTCAAGATACCTTGAAGAGTCTGCGTCTCGATGCACAGGTCGCGACCTTGATGCTGGTGAGCGGACTTCAAGAGAGCGCCGAGATCGAAGCCGTCGCGGAGTTTTTGTGTCGTGCCGGACGGCCAGTTTGGCTGGAGTCCACGAGCGGACTGCGCGGCGATCCACGATTGAAGCACTTGGAGATTCGCAGCGGTGAAGCCGCGCTTTCGCGCGCGATCCGCGAAGGACGAGTGCAGCACGTGTGGCGCTTGGGCGCAGTACCGACGACGCGAATTTGGCGCGATTTGGATGATGTGCGAAGTCCGGCGGAATGTGTATCGCTGTCGCGAACACCTTGGTCGGGCCTGGGACGCGGTCGGCACCACGCTCACCCGCGATGGTGGACAGCCTTGTCGAGCCTCAGCGTCGCTTTGCCCTCGGGCGCGACGGCTGAAGCCGAGGCTCAGTGGCTGAAACAGTCCGCGCAAGAGGCCTCGCGCCTGAAAGAGCTGCTGCGAACCCACGCCGTCTCCGAGCCTGCGTGGTTTCATTTTCTCTCGGAGAGAATCCCTGCGGCGGCTCGGGTGTATGTGGGCAACTCACTGCCGATTCGCGAGTGGGATTTGGCCGCTTCGCGCTCGCCATCGGCGCTTCGGCGCATCGAGGCCAATCGCGGTGTCAATGGCATCGACGGGCAAGTGTCCACGGCGTTGGGGCTAGCGCATGAGAACGATGAGCTTTGGATTGTGATTGGCGATTTGACGGCGCTGTACAATTTGGCCGGACCTTGGCTGCGCGAAAGGGTTCGCCGCTTGCGGATCGTGGTCGTCAACAATGGTGGCGGGCGGATCTTTTCGCGTGTGTTTCGATCAGCGCCTGGGGGCTCGGCCACATTTGAAAATCGTCATGCCCAGAGTTTGGCGGCGTGGGGCGAGTTGTGGGATCTGGAGTGTTTCGTGGTGCGCGATCACGCCGCTTGGCCTGAAGTGGACGATTTGGATCATGTGCTCATCGAGATTCATCCCGAAGCTGAAGCGACGGCTCAGTTCTGGTCGGCTTGGGAGCCTTCGACGTGAAGATCCTCTACTTTCCCGGCTTCATGGACGACGCGCGCGATGTGCGCCATGGCCTGCTGGGGCGAGGGGAAAACCTCGGCGATCTGCGCATCGAACTTCGCGTCGCCTCACCGGCTCCGCTCTTGCGCGGACGGACGACGCGCGAAGAAGTTCTGTCGGCTTGGGCGCATGAACTAAGTCGAGAGCGAGCCGACTTGATCTTGGGCTACTCGATGGGTGCGCGTTTGGCCGCGGAGATTCTCCAGCGCTTGCCGAACTTGGGCTCGCGGGCGCTGTTGCTGTCGCCACATCCTGGTCTGAGTTCGGATGCCGAGCGCCAAGCGCGACGCCAACATGATCGCGCATGGGCCATGCGTTTTCGTGCCGCAGATTCAGCCCGTGCGTGGCGACGTTTGGATCGTGCATGGAACGCACAAGGCGTCTTGCAATCGCGGCAGCCGCGCTTTGGTCGGTGGGCCGAGCGCTTTCGCTACGCGAGAGAGTTGGAGCTTCTGGGATTGGCCACGCAGGCCGATCATCGCACTTGGTATCGCCAAGTGCGCGGGATCAAAGTCCTGATCGGCGAGCGCGACGCGAAATTTCGAGAGCTATGGCGCGAGCTTCCGCATGACGTAGTGCCTGAGGCGGGGCATCGACTGCTTGTCGACGCGCCGATCAGCGTGCAAAAATTCTGTGTTGAGCTCTTGGAGCCCAAAGGGAGTCAAACATGATTCGTCACTTCTCCGGCCGCACACGCAGGGCGCTTCGCGCGTCGATGTTTTCAAATCTGGCTTGCGGATTTCTGACCTGCGCTTTGATGCTGGCCGCGCTGTTGATGCCAGAAGCTTCGCGCGCGGATCGGCCTGGTCCCTTTGGCCTCGGCATCGTGCTGGGCGATCCGACGGGCGTGAGCGCGAACTACGAATTGAGTGCCCAACGTTCCATCGATGCGGCCTTGGCTTGGTCCTTCGGTAGCGAAACAGGATTTTCTTTTCACAGTGACTACCTCTGGCATCGAGCGAATTTGTTTCAGGTCGATGGGCGTGGAATTCATGCTCATTACGGGTTGGGCGGTCGACTGATCAACATCAACAACCGCGACGAGGACAAGACACGCCTCGGCCTTCGCTTGCCGGCAGGACTGAATTTCGATGTGAATCGCGGCACTTTGCAGTTGTTTGGCGAGATCGCGCTGGTCATGAACCTGCTGCCGAAGACCTCGACGGACGCGGATTTCGGGATTGGCGCGCGAGTTTACTTTTAATTCGTTTCGCGCGATGAGCCGGGTCGGTTTGCCTCGCAGGTGCAGGCCTGCTACAACCCCTGGCCTATGACAAAAAAGACGAAGTCTCCCGTTACACAAAAGTCTGGCCCTGCTGAACAATCCGCGCGCAAGGCGAGTTCCAAATCGGCTTCGATGAGTGCTGCCACAAAGCGCACGGCGGATCCGGCGAAGTCGACGATTCGCCTCGCTTGCAAATGGAAGCCGATGAAGCCCGGCCGCCTCAAAGCCTACACGGACATTCGTTTGGAGACTTCGGGCGACGGCATTGCGAAGCTCACCATCAATCGGCCCGAAGTGCGAAACGCCTTCCGACCCCAAACTGTGATCGAGATGCTGGATGCGATGGAAGTTTGTCGGGATGACTCGTCCATCGGTGTGATCATTCTCACCGGTCAAGGCGACTTGGCGTTTTGCTCGGGCGGTGACCAGCGAGTTCGCGGCGATGGCGGCTACGTCGGTAAGGACGGTGTGCCCCGCTTGAATATTCTCGATATGCAAAAGGCCATTCGCGGCATGCCGAAGCCCGTCGTGGCGATGATTGCGGGCTACGCGATTGGCGGAGGCCACGTGCTGCATGTGGTGTGCGATCTTTCGATCGCCGCCGAAAATGCGCGCTTCGGCCAGACAGGTCCGCGCGTGGGCTCGTTTGATGGCGGCTTGGGATCTTCGTATCTCTCGCGCATCGTGGGACAAAAGAAGGCGCGCGAAATTTGGTTCCTGTGCCGACAGTACGACGCTCAACAAGCTCTCGAGATGGGACTGGTCAACACCGTCGTACCTCTCGAGCGACTGGAGCTTGAGACGGTGCAGTGGTGCCGTGAAATGTTGGAGTTGTCGCCGATGGCGCTTCGCTGTTTGAAAGCTGCGCACAATGCCGACTGCGATGGGCAAATTGGTTTGTTGGACTTCGCCGGCAACGCCACATTGCTGTACTACTTGAGCGAAGAAGGCAGCGAAGGAAAGCGGGCCTACTTAGAAAAGCGAAAGCCGGACTTTTCGAAGTATCCGCGTTTCCCTTAACTGGCTCCGTTGACTGTTGAAACTCCCGGCCCTTTGGGCGGGGAGGATCACAAGCATTGGAAACGCCTGGACTTTTTTTGGTCTCAAACTTGATCCCCATAGCGCATCAATTGCGCATACACTGAAAGCATGGGGCGCACGTTCAAATCCTTGAAACTCGGTTGTTTTGTGCGCGAGGTCCGACGCCGGACGTTGGTTTTCAACAGTCCATGGCGCCAGCTGGGGGTGGGGACCCTCCTGCTTCTTTTCTCATTCCCCGCACTTGCCTGCGGCTACGACGCCACCACACAGATCTTCACCACTCCCGGCGGACGACAAATTCACATTCTCGCTCAGGAACACGCGCATCCCGGCGACCCTTTGCTCAATACATTGATGACCTCGGCCGAGCCCGCGGAACTTGCACCTGCGATTCGCAGCTGGATCGCGAGAAACGGCGGCTTGATCCAAGCGACCTCACAGGCGCGTGGCCGCATTCGCGAGTTGCTGCAGCAGCGTCGCCTCAACTGGCTGGCGATCGAGCTGGGCCCCGACGAAGTGAGTGTCACGCATGACGAGTTGTTTCGCGAATTGGATCAACTGCAGCGACGTTTGCGGCGGGCGGGTTTGAACGACACCGAAATCATGACCTTCATCACGGCGTCCGCAGGACCACACATGGCCACGCTCTGGGAGCTTCGCGATCGTCGCGCACGGATGATCGGGGTCGACGATTCAAAGTTGCGTGAGGAATTTCTGCGGCATGTGGTCGAGGTGCAGCGTGGAATTTGGGATGCGCGAGATTTGGCGCGCTCGCGCGGCGATTCGGCGCGAGCCAGCGCGCAAAAGGCTGTCGACGAACTCGACGCCTATGTGGGTTACGGGGCTGTGTTGGTGAAGCCCATGAATGCCGACCGCGATCGTCAAGTGCTTGCGGGATTTCGCGATGCGGAAGCGAGGCGTAAGGCGGAAGAGGTGGTCCGAGCGGGCCGATCGGCCGCAGAAGTTTTTCGTCGCCGCGATGACGTGATTGCGGATCGCCTGCTGGGCACAGAAGGTCATGGCTTGCTGGTCGTGGGCTCGCATCACGGACCGGGAGTGATGCGTCGATTGCAATCGAGTTGCGAGGCTCAGGCTGCTGGTGCTGCTCGAGCACCTGGAGCGCCCGGCTCCATGCCTGCGGGCGCGCCGAGTGGTCGTACCGCGCCAGCAGGCACACATCGTTGAGAGCTAAGGAATGATTTCGCGAATCATGGACTGAGGCCAACACGAGGCGGATAGAGTCTGTGACCTCGAGTGAAAATTCGATTAGTTTGAATCCTATGAAAATCTGGTGGAGCGCATTTCGACCGAAGACTTTGACGGCGGCCGTGGTGCCGGTGCTGGTCGGCACCGCACTCGCTCAGGCGGAGACTGACCGGTTTGAGTGGTGGATTCTCGTGTCGGTATTGGCGGCAAGCCTGCTGATTCAAATCGCGACGAATCTGTTCAACGACGCAATCGACTTTGAAAAGGGCGCTGACACCGCCGAGCGAACGGGTCCGCTGCGTGCAACGGCTTCGGGTCTCTTGTCGCGACGGCAAGTTTATTTAGCTGCGGGGATTTGTTGTGCCATCGCATTGGCGTTGGGCGTGCCGCTCGTGTTGCACGGAGGTTGGCCCATCATCGCGATCGGATTGATCTCGTTGTTCTTGGCCTACGGCTACACCGGCGGTCCTTGGCCCTTGGCCTATTTGGGTTTGGGCGATTTGTTCGTGATCCTGTTTTTTGGTGTGATCGCTGTTTCAGGCACGCACTACTTGCACACTGGAAGGTGGAGTGAACTCGCGCTGATGGCCGGCTTGCAAGTTGGATTTCACGCGACGACATTGATCGCCATCAATAATCTTCGCGATGCGCCCCAAGACGCAAAGGTCGGCAAACGCACGCTGGCGGTTCGCTTTGGTCCTCGTTTCGTTCGGTGGGAGATCGCGTTGCTTGCCTATGCGCCGTTTTTGCTCGGCGTGGTGTATGGACCCGCGGGCTATCGTTGGGCGGGCATGCTGCCACTCATCGCGGTGCCTCTCGCAGGTCGTCTCACGCGGGCCGTTTTCAGCACGGCGCCTGGGCCATTGTTGAATCCCGTGCTCGCGCGCGCGGCGGCCTTGCATCTAGTGGCCGGTCTAGCCTTGGCCGCGGGTTTGTTTTTGGGAGTCCGCACGTGAAGGTCGATGCCAGCGACTACGTTCTCAGCGGCTCAGGTCGGCAACGTCGCGGAACATTGCTGCGTGTGAGATGGAGCGAGTCCGTCGTGGGCTTCGCGGATTTGCACACATGGCCTGAACTCGGTCAGCCCAGCGTGGAGGAGTTGTTGCGAGTTCAGCGCGGTGAGCTTTGGGACTTGGCTTTGCTCGCGAGTCGACGCGAAGGCGAAGCGAGAGCGCGAGGCGAGGCCCTGCCGCGAGGCGCTCGACAACATCGTTTGTGGATGTCGACTTGGGATCTCTCTGTGGGTCGTGTCCTGCAAGCGCGACGCGACGGCTTTAGTACCGTGAAACTTAAATTGAATGCCGAGGACCTGCCGGGTGAGGCACGTCGGCTTGCGGCGCTCGTGGGTTGGTGGGGTGATGAGCTGCGCCTGCGCTTGGATTTGAATTCCAAAGCGACGCCGGATTCGCTGGCCCGATTTCTGGCGACCTTGCCTTGCCGCATGCGAGAGTTGATCGACTACATCGAAGATCCATTTCCGTTCGTCGCCGATGTTTGGTCCGAATTTTCTCGCCGTGAAGGCGTTCGCTTGGCGTGGGATCAGCCTTTGCGCGAGGAGTCCTCGCAAGAGGCCGAGGCTCGCGAACTCGGCTGTGTACGAATTTGGAAGCCACTCTGGGAGTCCGAACCAAAACCAGGTTGGTCACGCGTTGTCGTCACATCGAGCTTGGGACACCCTGTGGGCTCGCTATGGGCGGCCACTGAAGCTGTGCGCGTCGCGCCTCACGAAGTCCATGGTTGTGCTTCGCATGTCGTTTACGATGCACCTGTGGGCTTTGCTGTGAACATGCGCGGTGATCGCATCGCCGAGTTGGAGCGCGGCGAATGCGGCGTGGGTTTCACGAAAAGCTTGGCGAGCCTCAGCTGGCGCGAGTGCGCGGGTGGCGGCGCGGGCGTGGGCAGGTGAGTTGAGGTGAGGTGAGATGAGGTGAGATGAGGTGAGGTGAGGTGAGGTGAG
>DDUL01000048.1:0-1938 GCA_002344785.1 Bdellovibrionaceae bacterium UBA2339 | reverse complement strand
TGAGGTGAGGTGAGGTGAGGTGAGATGAGGGATGGCAACTTGGATTTAAACTCAAAGATTTATCTCAATCCTCGTTTGGACTCGGGCGTTGCGGAGCGCGCGCGAAGTTTGTTCGCGCGTTTGGTGGAAGCGCGAGGCCTTCGCGATCGCGTGGGGATCTTAACGAGTGGCACGAGTGGGCCTTCGCCGCGATTGGTGGTGCTCACGCGCCAGGCGCTTCGCGCGTCGGCGGTCGCTGTGAACTCTCGCTTAGGAGCTCATGCGGAAGATGTGTGGGGTCTTTGCTTGCCGGAATTTCATGTCGGAGGATTGGCCATTCGCGAACGAGCGGCATTGGTGGGCGGCGCACGCGTTGTCGAACTTTGCCCTGCGGGCTGGAATCCTTCGGCGGTGATGAGCAAGTTGCAAGAAGCGAAGGTGAGTTTGTTGTCGCTTGTGCCGACGCAGCTTCACGATCTTGTGGGGCTCGGTGCGCCGGCACCGAGCAGCTTGCGATGGGTGTTGATCGGCGGCGATCGTCTCTCGCCGGAGTTGGCTCAGGCGTCGCGCGCTTTGGGCTGGCCGATTTTGCCGAGCTACGGGATGACCGAGGCTGCCTCGACGATCGCGGTCGCGCGCTCGCCGAATGAGCATGAGCTGGTTGTGCTACCGCATGTGGAGGTGCGCTCGACGGCGACGGGCTTTTTGCAGTTGCGCTCGGCCGCGCTCTTTGAAGCGAGTTATCGACTGAGTGATGAGCAGCGCTTGGCGCCGGATGAGGAGGGCTGGTTCACGGCCGCGGACTTGGTGGAGATTGTGGGCGCGGGTGGTTTGGGCGCGGGTGAGGTGGTGTTGCGAGTTCGCGGGCGTGGTGAGGACGCGGTGAAGATCAACGCCGAATTGGTGAGCTTGTCGCATCTGCGAGAGTTGTGGGGAGAAGTGTTGGGTGTTTCGGGCGCTTTGGGATCGAGTGCAGTGGGCTCGGGCGAGCGAGGTTCGCTTCAATTGGGGACTTGGCTGACTTGGCTGCCGGATGCTCGGCGCGGTGCTGAGATTGTATTGGTCGTTGAGTCGGCTGACCTACGGGATCTTGTTCAGCCGGCTTTGGCGAGTTGGAACTCGCGCGTTTTGCCCTACGAAAGGGTGGAGCGAATTTTTGTGCTGCCGAAGTTTCCTCGAAGTGAGTTGGGAAAAATCCAAGATGCGCGACTGCGCGAATTATTGTTGGAGCAACTGCGAGAATTTTGACATCGAGATTGTCTTGTTTCAGGCGACGCGCCGTGACCCGCGCCAGCGCGGGTTGGTACGGGCGTGTGTGTTGGCGCGTGATGCAGTGTGACCCGCGCCAGCGCGGATTGGTTTTGCGGAGTCGTGAGTGATGCGGTGTGACCCGCGCCAGCGCGGGTGGCGCGGTCGCCTTCGCTTTGTCCGGCGGCGCTGTCCGGATTCCGGACGCGCGCGAGGCTTGCGCAAATTTTTGTTGACGTGATTTTCCCCTGAGCTCACCCGCGCGCACTCGACCAGAGCGATCCTCATCACAAACCACCGCAATCGCCGCACGCTCGCGGCTCACAGCTTGCGCGCTCGCGCGAACCCCGCTTCGCGTGCCTCCGCGCAAACGCCCGCCACACACGATCCTCGCGCGAAAAATCTGAGCGTAAAAACCCGTGCTAAATACACGGCATGACAGACAACGAACTCCACAACAAATTACTTTCGCTGGTCCGCGAAGAGCGCCGCCTCCTCGCCGACATCCTCATTCACCTTAAAGAAGTCGAGCGCCGAAAGCTCTATTGTGATCACAAGCGCACTTCGCTCTTCGACTACGCCGTCAAAGAACTTGGCTACTCCGAAGATCAAGCTCAGCGGCGCATCGAGGCCATGCGACTTCTCAAAGATCTTCCCGAGATCACTCCCGCCATCAGCGACGGACGGCTGACACTCACCAACATCGCACAA
>DDUL01000047.1 GCA_002344785.1 Bdellovibrionaceae bacterium UBA2339 | reverse complement strand
AAGCCGGTCTTAAACAAAGCCTGAAAACCCCCGCGAATTGTCCCCGCCGAAAGGCGCGACCCGACCTTCGAACTCAACTTCGCGATCACCGCATCGCTCTCGATTTTTTTATTACCCAGAACTTGAATCGATTTGATTTCAGCACCGCTGGCGATGGCCGCCGAGGCCGCAGCGGAATTGCTCGTCTGCGCGCGTGGCGCGGAAGTCCGATTGGCTGCGGGGCGATTCGCGCGGCGAGCGGGATTGGCGCGCGGACGATCACGCCGTGCGGACTCGGCGCGTGGCGTGGGACGAGCTTGCGCGTTGCGATTGGCTTCACTGCGACCCGAAGTCGTTGCGTTTGAAGTTTGGGCCGATGCGGACTCGAAACCTGGGGCCCACGCGATTGACAACGCCAACAGCGCCTGTAACCCAAGGCGCGTCTGGCGTTTTGAAACTGACCAATCGCGAGACAGCAAAAACGCACCCAACTCCGACAGAAAAATCGACGCAGATTTCGTAGCCATATCGGGCGAGGTCGCCGTCTCCATGGCCGATGCTGAGCTGACCGCCAAGATCATCGGGGCCTTCGAGGTCGAGTGCGAAGTGCTTGAGAATGAAGTGAGGAACTCAGGATGAAATTTCAACGCCGCTCGCCTCTCGTGCCGAAGAGCCCGCCGTCTTTCGCGCGGCTCATAAATGCGTAAAACATGAGTCTTTTCAAAGCTTTGAAATAGCCAGTCGAAAGCCTAGTTGGACGCCCTGCCATTGTCAAAACAACGCCACAATGCGCTGGCGGCGCGGCATCCCTGACTTCAGGCTGTTTCAGCTTCGTATGCGCACTCAGGCCACCTGCCCGAGCATCACCGGATCGCCTCATCGAGGCACCCCACCCGCACCAAGTGAACTTGGCAGCGTCAACGCGACCACCAACAGCTGCCTAAAGCTTAGACACTGAAAGTGCCCAAATTTGTCCCTCGCGTGGCGCGGAGCTTGAACACTCTGACAATTGAACAACTTGTCCATGCGAAGACTTGGGCCCCGGGTGCGATGGCGGATGAACCAAGCCGAATGCACGCCGGTGAGAAAGTGAACTCGTTTTGAGGAGCCGCAAATGCGATGCACGCGAAGCGAACAAAATCAAAGTGCCAAGCTCTCGCAGCGAAATCTGCGCTGGGTGCTCTTGGCCTTGAGTGTGAGCCTCGTGCAGAGTCTTTGGCTGTCGCCGACAGCGGCTCATGAAGCGCGAAGATCTCGACCTGCTGCCGCAGGTCCCGCCGCCCCCGGCGCACCGACCGGCAACTCGGACTACGATTCGTTTGTTCGCAACTATTCTCAACATCCGACCAACCGCTGCTTGGACCAAACTATGCGCGGCGGAATTCGCGTCGGACGAAACCTTTGCTACCGCGCCGTGAAGCTGGGTCTACAGCGCACCCGCCTGGTGAGCGGCTATCTACCCGGAGAGAGCGCCTCGGGTGGCTTGCAAGCTCTCAAAAATGAAGGTTGGACCAACTTGATGGATCGCTATCGCGGCGTCGCCAATTCCAGCAATGCCCCGATTGGCGCCGTGCTTGTTTACCGAGGCCCATGGCGCGAAGTTTCGCGTGATGATCCGAGCGTTCGCCGCGGGCGTCCTTGCTCAGGCCGTCGCACCAACTGGCGCGAAGGATGTTGGTTCCAAGAAAACGGCAAAACTTGGATCTTCTCGAAGCGAGATTCGAGCGGTCGCCAGTGTTCCGGTCTCGGCACGCAGCACGGTCATATCGAAGTGCGCACCACGCGCGGCTATTCGCACTTTGTTGAGTCACGAAGCCCCATCGACCGCACGCACCGTGGCTGCCGCGTGTTGATCGGCATCATGGTGAAGCCCGGACTTGAATCCGGTGCGCACTCTGGCCAGACTGTGAACTGTCGCGCGCCCGGCGCTCGCCCGGCTCGCCAAGCCGCTCGTCAACAGCGTCGACCCGGAGGTCGAGGATGAAATCCACGTCTCAGCACTTCACGCAAATGACAACCTTGCAGTTCACAGCGCGAACGATCTTGCTCTGGAGTTTGTGGCTCGCGCCCATGGCCAGCGCCAAAGCCGAGCAGGTCACTCGCCAAGGTCAAGCGCCCGCGGCAGCACCCACGACGCAAACTCAGACACAGTCGCCACAACGCCTTGGCGTTCGCTCGCTCCCAGAGCCACAGTCGACTCCGTCGCAGTCCCTGGCACAGCTCCAGGATCTGCTCCGGCGCGCCAGCTCACCGACGCCTTTGCGTGTGGAAGAGGTGGAGAGCCTGATCGAGGCCAGCCACAGCGTGTTCCAGGACGTTCTCAAAGAGGAACTCAAAGCTCATAAGGAATTGCGTTCGGAAACCGCCAAGCAGTTGGCCGAGTTCACCGCACGCATGATTCCCCGCGACCCCAATGGCACGGTCGTCGACAACTTGCTTCTGGTGATGAGCAACAAGCGCGCAGCGGTTTCCGTGGAGCGCGAAATTCGCACTTTGCCGACCGCACTTCGCGATCCACTGGAACGGGAACTCAAGTTGGCGCGCGAGGCGCAGAATCTCGACGGCAATTGACGCCAGTTCGACGGACCGAAGCCCAAAGTTCAGAACCCAAAGTTCAGCTCTCGATCACACCATCGCGCATGCGCACTTGGCGTGGAAACCTTGCCGCAAACTGCAAGTCATGCGTCACCACGATCAGCGTCAGCCGATGCGTCTCACGCAGCGAGAATAAGAGCTCCTGAATCATGCCCGCATTCTTGGTGTCGAGGTTGCCTGTGGGCTCGTCCGCAAAAAGAATTTCAGGCTGTCGCACAATCGCGCGCGCCATCGAAACGCGCTGCTGCTCTCCGCCGGAAAGTTCGCTGGGCCGGTGCGTGAGGCGCTGCTCGAGCCCCAGCTGACGCAAAACTTTCTCCGCTTGAGCCAATGCCTCTTGGGGGCCAAGGCCTGCGATCCGCAGCGGCATGGCGACATTCTCAAGCGCTGTGAATTCTCCCAGCAAGTGATGGAACTGAAAAACAAATCCCATGCTTCGATTGCGATGTGCCGCGAGCGCGTCGTCATCCAAGCGCGTGAGATCTTGGCCGCGATGAAACACTTTGCCGAGTGTCGGCCGGTCGAGCGTGCCGAGGATGTGCAGCAAGGTGCTCTTTCCAGCGCCGCTCGCCCCAACGATGGAGAGCGCTTCACCTGGAGTGACCTGCAAGTCCACGCCGCGCAGGACTTCCAAACGCGAAGCACCCATCGGATAAGATTTTGTCACGCCTCGCGCCTGCAGGAGGATTTCATTCTGTCCTGTACTCACCTGACTCTCCTGTCTCGTTCGACTCACCGGGGTCGATTGGTTCACTGGGCTCCCCCGTGCCGCCGCATGACCCGCATGCGAACTTCATTCAACTCAGTCGTACCTTAAGCCTTCGACCGGATCGAGGCGAGCCGCGCGACGCGCAGGCCACAGCGAAGCCAGCCAACAAATTAACACCGCTGACGTCCAAACCAACAAAGCTTCAAGCCATGAAAAGTGCACGCCGATGAAATTGAGCTTGTAAACATCGGCCGGCAGCAGCGCGAAGCGTTTTTGGATTTCCAAAAACGCCAAGCCCATCAGCGCACCGACGAATAGCCCCAGTGCCGCGCCCATGGCGCCAAACAGCAGCCCTTGCCAGCGAAACATGCGCTCGATGTCGAGCTGACTTAAACCCAGTGCTCGAAGTGTGGCAATGTCACTCGTGCGCCGAAGCACGCCGACAAAAATATTGCTGGCCACATTGAAGGCCGCGGCAATCACCATCACCAGAATCACGAAGAAGATCGCCACGCGCTCATATTGAATGGCTTTGAAGATGTTGCGATTGCCCTCGGCCCAATCCATGACGCTCCAGTTTCGTCCCAACGTCGCGGCCAGATCGCCCGCGCGGGCCTGGGCCTCTTCGGCACGCGCATCACGGCCCAGATGCACGCGCCAACCACCCAGTTGCATCTGTTCGCGAATTGGCAATTGCACGCCCGACCAGCGCAAAGCGTGGTCAATGGGCAGCATAATATTGCGCTCGTCGAACTCGGCCTTGCCCAAATCTAACCAGCCGACGACTTTGAGTCGCAACACTTTGGAGGCAAAGCCCGAGGTGTCACTCTCAAGTGGTCTTGGCAAAACCACACGAAACTCTTTGTCCAATTCCAAATTGTAGCGCTTGGCCAAGGCTTGCCCGACCATCACCGGCACCGCATCACTCTCGGCCGTCTCGCCGTCTTCGGACTTGAGAAAGCGGCCCTTCACTTTACGAGCCTCGATGCGCAAAACTTCGCGCACGCTCTGGGGCTCCACGCCTTGGAGAATGACGCCTGACAATTGGCCATCGCCGACGATGATTCCCTCAAGAGTCAAAAATGGCGTGAGCCGAACTTCTTGGCGCCAGGCCTCGGGAAAATTCGCACGCAACTTATGTTCGAATCGCTCGCGCGAGATCGGCGCGTCGTCGCGCTTGGCGATCACGAGGTGACCAAAGAGATCCACGACCGCGGCACGCAAAGTCGCCTCATAGCCGCTCACCACAGCCATCGCGACGCTGAGACTTGCAACACCCACGACGAGTCCAAAGAAGGACAGCACCGTCGGCAATCCCCAAGCGCGCCATTGAGCGCGAAGAAGCAGACGCCGCCAAATCGGCCAACTCTGCCAAGCTTCGCTGCCGCCGCCTTGAAGTAGAAAACGAAGCGCCATCTGAGCGAGAAATCGCTGCCGCTCCCAAGTCGTCGACGCCCCTTTGTGTGTCGGAGCGTTCATTAGACCTCGTCTTGTACAGCGCCGCCTTGGGCGCGCTGATCCGTCGGGTTTTTCAAATACGCGTAGATGAAATCCTCAATGCTCCCATCCATGACGGTTTGCACTTGTGAAGTTTCATGCAGCGTTCGGTGATCCTTCACCATCTGATAGGGGTGAAACACGTAGCTGCGAATCTGCGAGCCCCACTCGACGGCCTTCTTTTGCGAGTTGGCCTCGTCCTTGGCTTTGTTTCGCGCTTCAACTTCCCGTTCATAAAGTGCCGCCTTCAACATCTTGATGGCGCGATCACGGTTGGCGTGCTGTGATCTTTCGTTTTGGCAGGACACCACAATCCCCGTCGGCATATGCGTCATGCGCACCGCCGAGTCCGTCTTGTTGACGTGCTGTCCGCCGGCACCCGAAGCGCGATAGGTGTCGACCTTCACGTCACTCATGTTCAGATCAATTTTGATGTCGTCATCGACTTCTGCCCAACAAAAGACTGAGGCAAAGCTCGTGTGCCGTCGAGCATTCGAGTCATAGGGCGAAATCCGCACGAGGCGATGCACGCCGTTTTCGGCCTTCAGATTTCCGTAGGCATAGGGCCCTTCGATGTGCAAAGTGGCGGACTTAATACCGGCCGCCTCGCCATCGCTGCGTTCGATCTCCGCCACGCGATAACCTTGGCGTTCGCCGTAGCGCATGTACATGCGATAAAGCATCTCCGCCCAATCTTGAGCTTCGGTACCGCCCGCACCCGCGTTGATCGTCAAGTAGGTCGAGTT
Organism: Bdellovibrionaceae bacterium UBA2339; assembly: GCA_002344785.1. GTDB lineage: Bacteria > Bdellovibrionota > Bdellovibrionia > Bdellovibrionales > JAMPXM01 > UBA2339. The sequence continues at coordinate 64,245 of DDUL01000047.1, read as the reverse complement.
CGCATCGAGCTCACCCGAGAGCATTTTCTTGATTTCAAGTTCGTCGACGAGCTTTTCAAGTTGCCCGGCTTCGTTGACAGCCTCGGCAAAGGTGGACTCATCCCCCGCCTCTTCGGCCATCTCCAGAAGCACCAAGGCGTCATCGGTGCGACTCACCAGAGTCTTCCAAGCGGTGATGTCTTTTTCCAGCGAACTGCGTTCTTTGTTGAGCTTCTGCATTTTGTTCGGATCACCCCAGACCGCCGGGTTCTCCGATTGCAACGTCACTTCCTCGAGGCGTTTTTCCTTTTTGGGGATGTCAAAGATACCCCCGAAGCTCATGTCCCTTGGCCTGAACGGCTTTGAGACGATTGCGAACTTCTGAAGCTTGTGTCTGCAGACTCATGATGGCCCCCTCGCGGATCTCAACTTCATCAACCTATACATTCTGAACGCATTGAAATCGAGAACCAAATGAAATGCGTAGCGTTTGAGCTCCCAAAGGCGATGAACAGGCCGACGAACTAGAACTTGGCCCGCGCAAAGATCTCATCTTGGATCTTGAACATGCGACGGGCTTCGGCCTGCGTCGCCTCGTGATCATAGCCCAGCAGGTGCAAGAGCCCATGCGCCAGCATGTAAAAGCATTCGGCTTTGACAGAGTGGGCATGCGCGCGCGCCTGGGCGCGAATCACGGGCCAGCACAGAGCCAGTTCGCCCAGCGAACCCGGCTCAGTCGCCGCAAAGGAGAGAATGTCAGTCGCCTTGTCCGCTCCGCGAAAGTCGCCATTGAGCTTTTGCATCTTGGCCCGACCCATCACGGCCAGCTGCAAACTTGTCGCTGATCTCAACTGCCGATGTGCCTTGCGGCGCAAAGCCGGGTGCGCCGCAATTTCCCGACGAGCTCGCTGAATCAGGTTTACAATTTCGCGCTCCGACAACTCACAGGACGCGGGCCGCCCGATCACGTCCACACGAAAGACGTCGCGTCTAGACCTCGGCGGTGTGGCTGGCATCAGGCATGTCCTCGCGTAGAGGCTCGCGGCGCCTCCGCCGCTCCGCCGCCAGCGGACTTCGGGTAGTCAATTCGCTGGTGATAAATGCCAATCAACACGCGAATGAAGGCCTCTTCGATGATCGACAAGTCTTTCAAAGTCAGATTGCACTCGTCGAGCTGACCATCCATGAACTTGCGTTGAATGATGTTCTTCACAATGTTCTGCAGGCGCATCGGCGTGGGTTCATCCAGCGAGCGCGAGGCCGCTTCGATCGAGTCCGCGAGCATAATCAACGCCGCTTCACGGAATTGCGGCTTGGGACCTGGGTAGCGGAAATCTTCCTCGTGGACCTCGTCCAAATCCTCATCCTGATTCTCGATGGCGCGATTGTAGAAAAATGAAATCAAAGTTGTCCCGTGATGCTGGACAATGCCATCGATGATGGCTTTGCCAAGCTGGTGCTCAAGACCCAATTCCACGCCATCTTTCACATGCGCCACCAATATGGTGCGCGACATATGCGGACTGAGATGATCGTGCGGATTGTGCCCGGATTTCTGATTCTCGATGAAGTACTGCGCGTGTTCGGTCTTGCCGATGTCGTGATAGTAACTCATGACTTTGGCCAATAAGGGATTGGCGCCGATCTCTTCCGCCGCACTTTCCACCATCGAGCCCACCACCAGCGAGTGATGATACGTACCCGGCGCCTTGACGATCATTTCTTTCAACAGCGGATGATTGAGATTCGCAAGCTCCAGAAGTTTCACGTCGGTCGTCACGTTAAACAACGTCTCCAAAACCGGCACCACCGCCATGGCGAGCAAACTCGAAAGGATCCCGCCCAAGAATCCCGCCGGCACGGCCCACAAAAGTCGACGCAGAAAATCTTCTTCTCCTCGCGACACAACCGTGAACACCAAGAGCACCGTCAAGGCGGCGACCGCGCCGGTGCGTAAACCTGCCCAATAGATGTCGTTGCGCTTTTTGCAAGCGAACACACCGCGAGCCGCGGCCAATCCCGAGATCACACTCACCAGCACCATCGAGAACTTGGCGTCGACCATCAAACCAACCACGACGGCAAGAAACATCGAGAAGATCCATACGACTTCGCCGCTCACGACCAAAAGCCCCACGAGCATGGGACCCGCGGCGACAGGCGCGGCGTAGAGGAAAGCTTCCTCGGGAATCATCGAGCCAAACTGCGCGGTGAACGCGGAGTTGGTGAGAAACAAAAACACTTTCACTACGGCGGCGACCATGAGAGTGATCGTGGCCATCACCGCCATGTCCTTACCATCGACGTCGATCCGATTTTGCGTGAATCGGCGCAAATATGAAAAGAACACGAGGATCATCACCACGAACAAAAGGCTCGTGATCAGAGCGACGGACTTTCGATGCCGATCCGACGTCTGCATTTCGATCTGATTCAACAAGGTCTTGTGAATCGGCTGCACCGTCGTGCCTTCAGGAATGATGACTTGACGTCGTTTCACCGAAATCACGACGGGCAGGACATCGGCGCGGGCCTTTTCGCGTCGCTGCTGCGTCTCGTGTCGATTTGGCGTGATGGTCGGGATCAGTAGTGCCCGCGCGAATTCCGCCAGCAGGCGGGCATCACTGCCGACAAATCCACGGGCACGCAACAAACTCTCAATGCCTTGATCGATTTCACCGGCGATCTCGCGAACTTCACGAACCGAGACTTCGACTTCGCGACCTTTTCCCGAACGCGAGACCTCGCGCAGCACGACCTCTTTGGCGCCGGGGGCGACCACTTGAGTTTTGCTCTCGACAAGTTTCATCCCCGACCAGCGATCCAACTGCTCCGTCAATGCGCCTTCGATGCGCGCCGAGAATCGCTTTTCGATCAACCACTCATAGACGGGCTCGCTCACCTGTCGGCCGATGGCCTTTTCAAAGTCAGGACGCTTGTCCATCAAGGCCTTGACCTGATCCCATCGCTCAAATTCATCCTTGGAAAACTTCACCGGTCGCAGTTCTTCACGCGCGCGCCGAAAGGCCGAATACAACCGACCATAGAGATCATCATAAGCGCCACGATCATAATCCAAAACCGGCGCAATCGATTGCTCCGCTTGGCGCCGCTTCTGTTCGGTCGCCACCTCGTCGATCACTTCAAAGCTGATGGGCGATTTGATATCGCGAGAGACCACATCGCCCACGCGATAAGAGTACGACAAGTCGATTTCCCAAAACAGCAGGAGCGACAGGGCGATCGAAAACAGAAACACCATCGCCAAACGACGAAGGCGGAACTTCTCCTCCGCCCAAGCGAGATGCCGACCGAGCCAAGTCCGCTCCAGGCCCAGCTCATTGACCCAATCCAGAAAGCGAAGCGAGTGATCGATGTACTTCGATCTGTATTGCAGCGACTCGCGACTGCCACTTTTGGAATGCTTGGATCGACCGCCAAATTTCAAGTTGCACAAACTCCGGTGACTTCGACTTCTCGATGCTCGATCGCCCACGCCTTGAAGCGCAGATCGAACTGCCACGCCAGCAGGACCAATCCGCGACCGCGCACGACAGGCACATGCCGAACTGCGTTGCTCATTTCATGCTACTCTTTGGGGCCGTCAGCAAGGAAAAGACTTTCGCGTCACCACTTGCACGCTGGACTTTGTCACGACTGGATGCGACCTAGGGCTATGAGCGATTCACCGACCAAAGCCGCAAAGGCCTCGCACGCGATTCCAAAAAACCTCAACGAGTTCTCCGCTTTCGTCCAGATCGTCGGCTCGCTGCGCTCTCCCGGCGGTTGCCCATGGGATCTTGAGCAAACTCATCAAAGTCTCACGCCTTACGCGCTTGAAGAAGTTTGCGAACTGATCGAAGCCCTCGAGCGCGGCACCGATGCGCAGATCTGCGAAGAGTTGGGCGACGTGCTTCTGCAAGTGGTGCTGCACGCGCGCCTCGCTGAAGAGGCCAAGCGCTTCAACATCACCGATGTGATCCGCGGCATCGCCGAGAAAATGATTCGACGTCACCCGCATGTGTTCGGCGACACGCAAGTGGCGGATGCGAGCGAAGTTCTCGTCAATTGGCAGAAAATCAAAGCGGACGAGGCCAAAGGCCACAAAGCCGCTCACGCGCGCGAAAGCTTCGACGTGCCTCTCGCACTGCCCGCGCTTCAGCGTGCGGCCAAAATCGGGCAGAAAACTCGACGACTGCAGTTTGATTGGGCGAAGCCGGAAGACGTCATGGCGAAAGTCGATGAAGAAGTCGCCGAACTGCGCGAAGCGCTGGCCAGCCGCGACTCCGCCGCCTGCCAACACGAAATTGGTGATCTGCTCTTCAGTGTCGCGCAATTGGCGCGGCATCTCGACTTGGATCCTGAGCAAGCTTTACGCGAAGGCAATGCCCGCTTCGAGTCCCGCTTCTTTCTGATGCGCGCCATCGCCGCCGAGCACGAAGCACGCGACGGGCGAAGCTATGAGTCGCGGTCACCGGATGAGCTGGAAAAATTTTGGCGCGAGGCCAAGGCCCGAAGCGCTCAAACCGCGGGCGACCGTGGCAGCCAAATCTGAAACTCGCTGCCTTCACCTTCGCGCGACTGCACGGTGATTCGGCCGCCCCAGGCATCCACGATGGATTTCACCGTGGCCAGGCCCAAGCCCGTGCCGCCGTCGGACTTCGTACTGTAAAACGGATCGAAGACGCGACTCAAATCTTCCGAGCGCATGCCGCGCCCATTATCGCGCACGCGAATCCAAACGCCGTAACGACCCAAGTCTTGCCCTTCTTGAAAGCTCAAAAGCACCCGCCGTCCGCCGACGCGTTCGACAGCTTTCAGCGCATCGCGCGCGTTGACGACCAAATTCATCAACACTTGTTCAAGCTGCAATGGATCAACGACGCAGCTCAACTCATTGTCGCATTGGATATCGAGCTGCACATCACGCCCAGCGAGCGATTCCAACACAATCCGAAACTCCGCGAGCTCCACCGCGAGACGGATCTCTCGAGCCGTACCGCCGCCTTCACCCTTGGCTTTGCTCAACAACAATTTCTGAAACTCGCGCGTCTTTCGCAAACTCATCAAGATCGCCGCACTCGACTTTTCAACGTCTTCGTTAGGCGCAGATCCCGACATCGCCTTGACGATTCTCTCTGTCGACCATTCGGTCACAAACAACATGTTGTTCAGATCATGCACCACAGTGGCGAGACTCTCGCCAATGGCCCCGAGCCGCTCACTACGAGTCAGCCGCGACTGCAGATCGCGAAGATTGGCTGAATGCTCCTGCAATGAACGATTCACTTCCACCAAGCGCTGAAAGGGCTCAATCAATTCGTTCAGCAAGCAGCTTCGCAAAATGAAGAAGTACGCCAGCACCTTGAGCACATGCCCATAGAGCATGAGCATGTCGTGAGCGTCGCGGTACGTGGTGAAGGCCGCGCCGGAGATCGCCACCAACATCGACGACACAATCAAATCCGCAATTCGCGAGTCCACACCGCGCGAAGCCGTCAAGAGCATCCACGCAATCAACAGGTGCAAGATCACGAAGATCAATTCAATGCCGACCTTCGCCGTCGACAAGGAGCCGTCGAGATCGACGAAGCTCGGAAGAATTTCAGGCGAGGCCAAAATCACAGCCGTCGTCCCGCCCACGTACGCCGAGAGAAACAGGACGAGTTTCCAGGTGCTCAGCACGCGCTCGCTGGTTCGCCTGTAGTTCGTCGCAAAGAACAAAAACGCCAGCGCCTCGAGGCCTCGCGCGGCCAACCAAAAACTGATCGACTTCTGCAAGGAACCCGGCGTAACGAACTCGGGCATGCCCGGGAATGACAGCGCATGGGCTAAATCGAGCAGTGCGATTCCCAAAAACGGCAGTCCGAGCAATTGAAACTTCTCAAGCTGAATGAAGTCGTGACGACGCAAGATCAGCTGCACGCTAAAAATCATCAGCCCGATCATCACGCAAGTGATCTCAAGCAATGTGTGCACGCCCAAAAAATGCGCGACGCGAATCTCGTGAATGGGCGACCAAATTAAAATCAACAACATGATGGCGGCCGCGCCGCCCATCCACTTCCATGCTCGCAAAGGAAGTCTCGCCAGCCGATCTCTCAGCGAAGCCGACGAACCTGATGAGTTGCCTAATGCATTGTTGAGCGAGTTGGACAGGGGCCTACCACCTTCGTTGCGAGAGCGCCGCAAACTCCCACAGACTAGCGCCAAGGTGTGAAAATTCAAGTTAAGGCAATATCTCAGAAATCTTAGGACTTGGTGGCTGAGCGCCGAAGTCGCGCCGTGATCAACTCGCGAGTCCGCGCGGCGAACTCGTTCAGTTCAGGCACGCGCAAGATCGCCGTTGCGATGAAGTACAAAGCACTGGCCAGGCCAATCGCAGCCGCCAGCGCCACCGACCGAGTCAAGAAGCGCGAACCAAACTCCAGCACCAGGGGCTCGTAAATCAAACACCCCGCCGCCAGCGCCACGCAAGCCAACACCAGCTTCAACATCAAGCCCGCGGTCTGCCGCCACTGCAACGGCCCCACCCACTTTGAATAGGCCAAACCCAACAGCACCGCATTCACCAAACTGGAAAGCACAGTCGCCGCCGTCAACCCGACAAGTCCCATGGTCCGCGTGCCCGCCCAAGCAAACACCGCATGGCAAGCCAAGGTCACCAAGCCCGCCACGGCCGGAAACCAAGTGTTTCCCACGGCGAAGAATCCTTGCGCCAAGAGCTTCACCACAGCGGCCATCACCAAGCCGATCGCCGACACGCGGATCACCTGCGAGGTCATCAGCACATCCGCATAGCGAAACTCGCGGCCCTGAAACAAAACTTCGGTGATCGGTTCCGCCAACATGAAAAGCCCGACCGCCGAGGGCAAAGCCAAAAACAACACGAAGCGAAGCCCGCGACGCAAAGTCGCCGTCATCTTCGCGGTATCACCTGCAGCCCATTGGCCTGACAGAGTGGGCAGCATGGCCGAGCCCACACTGACCGCAATCAGCGACAGCGGCAGCTCAAAGAGTCGATCCGCTAAGTAAATGGCCGTGTGCGCGCCTTGCGGAAGTCTTGAAGCGAAGATCACATTGAGGACGGTCATCACTTGCAAAACACCTAGGCCCAAGAGGCTTGGTCCCATCGCCGCAAACACTTTCTGCACTTCGGGTAGCGTCCACACGGGCTGCGGCCCCTGTGGGCTCGACCAAAAGAAACCCAACTTCGGCCAATGCCTTGCGCGGCGGATCGCCGGTACGAGAATCAGCATCTGCAGCGCCCCACCAACAATCACACTCCACGCCAAAGCTCGCTCGGCTTGGGCTTGGCCGCGAAAACCGAGGATCGCAACGATGAGACTGAGGTTGAACAAGCAAGGCGCCACCGCCGCGAGTGCGAAGCGATGCAAGCTATTGAGCACGGCCATGAAAAACGCGTAGATGGAAACCAGCGCCACAAAACCAAACATGATGCGCGCCAAGTCCACAGTGAGCTGAAATTTGCCCGGCACATCATCGAAAGATCCGCCGCTCAACAGCAGCCGCATCAACTCATCCATGAACACAATACCGAGAAGCGAAATCAGCGAGGTCAGCGACAACAGCAAAGTGAATACGGCTCCGACCAGTCGCGTGGCCTCGCCCGGAGATGTTGGCCGCGTGAGTGCGCTGACCAGGCTGGGAAGAAAGCTTGCCGCCAACACGCCCTCGCCAAAGAGGCGGCGAAAAATATTGGGTAACCGAAAGGCCACCACGAAGGCGTCGCGGACCTCGGGCGGAAAGTGTCGCGCCAGCAGCATGTCGCGCAAAAGTCCCAGCACGCGCGAGGCCAAAGTCCCCAACGCCACAAGGCTTGCCGACCTGGCAACCGAGGTCACCGAGGCAACGGATCGGCTGAGCGGGCCTTGCCTGCCAACGCTCTGCGTTTCAGTTGAGTTCTCCGATGAGTGGGGACTTCGGCTCATGTTCGGCTCATGTTCGGCCCATGTTCGGCCCCTGACTTGGGCCCTGACAAAGTGTTGCAAAACCGGGGTGCGACGTGTTACGCCTTCTCCCTCTGTCGTTATTGGGGAGGTTAACCCTTGGCAACTCATAAGTCCGCAGAAAAACGCGCTCGTCAGGATGTCCGTCGCAACGCACGCAACTCGCAAACTAAAGCTGCGGTTCGCACGGTTGAAAAGAAAGTTCGCTCGCTTTTGGCCAGCGACAAAAAGGCCGTTCCCGAAGCTCTCAAAGAGTTGAATTCCAAATTCAGCAAAGCCGTCGCGAAGGGCGCTATGCACAAGAAGACAGTGGCTCGAAAAATGAGCCGCCTCGCGAAGCTGGCTCACAAAGCCGCATCGAAATAAGTCGCTTCACCTGAGGCCGAACCAATTTTGCGATTGGCCTCGATGAGCGATGACCAAATGAAAAAGGAGGCCTTGGCCTCCTTTTTTTATTTCCCACGCAGGCTCAAGCCTCGCCGTTATGAACCCGCCTGTGGCGGCTTGGCGCGGGTAAAGTGATCGCTCGGCCCAATCGGCGAAGCCGGACTCGGCCCGCCCGAGGAGGCCGATGCGCCATCCCCAAGCGGCTCAGACTCGGATGCCGCCCGCTGGGCATCGCGCCCGCCTTGAGTCTCAAACGCGACTTCATCGGCGGACTTCGCCGCCACATAGTTTCGAATCCGTCGACGATGCTGAAACGGAAGTTCCGTAAACTTCAAGCCGATCGCGACTCCTTCAGGCACTGCGTTTTGATAGATCGCGACCGCCCGAAGCACCATCGCCCCTTCGTCCGAGTTCGCTTTGCCCTCGGTATCGGCCCCCAATTGCTCCGGCAAGATCAACGCCAGTGTGCCGGAACGTCCCGCCGTCCATCGTCGCGCCAAGGACGCTGGCACCACGATCATGGCTCCGCCTTCGGAGAGTTGACGCCCTTCAATCACCTGATATTCGCCATCGAACAAGAGGCCCATGGGCCGCCGATAGGTTCGACGAGGCGCACGTCGCGTTCCCGAACGCGAGTCCTCAAGCTTGGCTTGTTCAACAAAGTGTCGAAAGACCATCACTTTCGTATCGGCGAACAGGGGCCGAAGCTTGAAAGCTGGACCTCGGGCTGGGCCACCTGAATGTGCTTTTCAAAATGCCCGGCCCCAGTGGCGGCTCAGATCCAAGCCGCGGTTTAGTGCGAACAAATGCGCAAAACGAAATTCTCCAGCCAAATGTGCGACGACATCGGCGAAGACTTCAGCGCGCGATCCGTATCGAGCAGCGCCTCGAGCGCTTGGTCCAACTTGTTGGCCGACCACAGCTTGGACTGATCCACATAATCGCGAAGGAAAAACGGCGAGACACCGGCGCGAGCCGCGAGCTTCTGGCCGACCAGTCCCTCGCGCGAGCCCTCAAGAATCGAGCGCAAAATTCGCACGTGCCGACCCACGAGCGCCAAGATCCCCATCTCGTTTTGACCTTGATCCAGCAGATTCGCCAAGCAGTAGAGCGCGCGGGCGCGATCGCCGCGACCGACGGCATCCGTGAAATCGAAGACGGATTCGTGTCGTACGCGCGAGACCACCTTCAGCACATCTTCAACTTTGGCTTGCACCTTTTTGCTGCCGTCGCGTCCGCCCAGGTAAATGGAGAGCTTTCGAATTTCGCCATCGAGATCATGGAGGTGCGAGCCCACCACCTGCTGGAGCGCCAAGCGCGAATCTTCGTCGAAGCCGATGCGATGTCTTTCGCCCAAAAAATCAATCCAGTCCGGAATTTGATTTTCATAGGGGCGCTTGCACTCCATCTGCACGCCGCTTTCCAACAAACGCTTCCAGTGTTTTTTGCGCTTGTCGATCTTGCGCGCCAGCACCACCAACACCACACCCGTCAAGCGCCCGGCGGCCATCTGTTCGATGACCGGCATGAGCACGTCCCATTCCTTGTCCTTCAATTCATCGGCCTGATCGAGGCGCACCAAGCGATTCGGCGCCATCATCGGCAAGGTTTCCAGCGCATCGCGGACTCGGTTCACGTCGCAGTCTTGTCCGTCGAACACACTCAGATTGAAGTCGCGATATCCCTCGGGCACCACCGCCTGAACCACATCCCCGGCGGCGCGCTCGGAAAGAAAGCTCTCTTCGCCAAAGAATAGATACAGCGGCGCGAACTCGTTCTTTTTGAGCACTTGCGTGAGGCGGTTGTAGGTCATCTCTGTGGCGGCCATCAGAAATTCTCCGTCAGGCGGCCATGGGCCTCGGCCATCACATCCACAGCCATCGCCGCGATCAACTCCTGGCGAGCGCTGTGATTGTAAAGCGCGTTGGCCGAATTCAAGCCTTCTAGACCCAGCTTTGGCGCCAGATAGCTACGCTCACCACTGAACGAGTCCGACCAAATGATGCGTCCATCGCTCACGCGCTTCAGCTGCAAGCTCGTGTGAACCGTCACGCGATAAACCGTGTTCAAGATGGTTCCTTGCGGAATCAAACCGCCCAGCTGGTCGACTTTCAACTGGTCAACCGAAGTCGACACGATCTCATCCACGCTGCCTTCCAGCACCACTTCGGCTTCGCGCTTATCGACGATCTGTCCAATGCGCGAGCGTTGAAACTCGCGAATCATCGAATTGGTGAACGCCACTTCGGCGCCCGCCTCATGCGTGCGATTCTTGAACACGGGGATCGCCAGTCGCGTGTGACCTTCCGGCAAACGCCGAGGCCCCAGGCCCCATGAATACGCACAAGAGCTGAGCGCAAAAGCCATGAGAATCGCCCCCACACCCATGCTGAGCGCACGATCAGCGCGAAATGACATAAGACACGCTGCGCGAGTTCGGAAAAAGCGTGGCTGAGGTATTCCCATAGGGCGGGTTGGCATGCGATGAGTTTAGCGATGAGGCGGTCGCTCTTCAAGGAGAGCTTCGAAGGAAGCGCCACCTGTTTCGCGCCGCTCTGGTTCAGTCTGCTCTGATTCAGTCTGCTCAAGTCGGATTTCTGCGCATCCGTTCTGCACGGATCGGATCGCAGTCATCCGTCGACAAGCCCGCAGACGAAAGGCCTTGTGAACTCGCCAGCTGATTTTAATCTCAAAGCTCCCCCAAACGCGCACGCGGCAAGGCCCGCGAGACTTCTCACTCCTGGGCCGGTGCCCGTACCTCCCGAGGTGCTCGAAATTTTGGCGCGACCGATCGAGCATCACCGTACGCCGGAATTCTTGAAGGTGTATCGAAATCTACTCGCGCTTTTGCCTCGCGTGTTCGGCACAAACCAGCCAGCCTTTGTGCAAACTTGCACAGGCTCAGGCGGCATGGAGTCTTTGCTCGTCAATGTGCTCTCGCCCGGTGATCGCGTGGGTGTGATCGTGAGCGGAAAATTCGGCGAGCGCTGGGCGGAGATGGCGCAAGCTTATGGTGCGAAGCTCAGTCGCTTTGAAGTGCCATGGGGCGAGTCGGTCGATCCGCACAAGTTGCAAGTTTGGCTTCGCGATCAAGAGCCGCTGCAAATTCTCATGTCTCAGGTCTGCGAAACTTCGACAGGCGCTTTGCATCCGGTGCGCGAGATCGCGCAGATCGCGCGCGCACGCCATAGTGAAACTTTGGTGCTGCTCGATGCGATCACCGCACTCGGTGCGATGTCGCTGCCGATGGATGCGTGGGACATCGACGGCATGGTGGGCGGCAGCCAAAAGGCTTTCATGCTGCCCACAGGCCTGGCCCTGGTGGCGTGGAGTCAGCGCGCTTGGCAAAAGATTCCTCAGGCGCGAGCGCCGCGCAGCTATTTCGACATTCGCGCGGAGCTTGCCGCCAATCAGCGCGGCGAATCGCATTTCTCCTCACCCGTACCCTTGCTTCGCGCTCTTGAATTCATACTTTCGCGCATCGAGGCCGTCGGCGCCTCACATTGGCAGCATCGCATTGCGGGCCTGTCGCTAGCGACTCGATCCGCGCTTCCCCATCTTGGACTCAAAGTTTTTCCGCGCGTGCCAGCTCCCACGCTGACCGCGATCGCCGTGCCTGAAGGCCTTGATGGACAAAAGTGGCGAGAGAAGTTGGAAGTCGAACACGGCCTCATCCTCATGGGCGGACAAGATCAACTCAAAGGGCGAGTGCTGCGACTTGGGCATATGGGCTACATTCGCGATGAAGATCTGCTCGCCGCCATCGCGGGCCTTGCGGACTCGCTCGAGAGCATGCGACCTGGTTCGGTTTCGCCCACTCAGCGCCGCGATGCCTTGCAGGTTGCCGCGGATGTGCTGACTCAGCATCCGTTTGTATTAGCAAACCCCACGCGCAGCGAGGGCCCCCGATGAAAGATGGCTTTGTCGTCGGCGTGGCCGATCGTTTTCATGCTGAAGCTCGTGCCTGGCTGACGGAAAAGCTTCACGGCAAAAAGAACGCGCGCATTGTGGATGTCAAAAGTGGTGCGGATCTCGCCGCCTGCAATGGGCTGATCGTGCGAAGCAAGTTTGCGCTCACACGCGCGCGCTTGGCTCAAGCACCCGAGCTTCGCGCGGCCGTCACCGCCACGGCGGGCTTTGAGCATATGGACTTGGCCGCGGCCCAAGAGCGCGGCGTGCGATTGGCTTATACGCCTGATGCGCATACGGCTCCGGCGGCCGAGTTGACTTGGGCCCTCGCGCTGACAGCCGCACGAAAGTTAAACAGCGCCTGGCGCGCGCAGACGGAGGCCCGCTGGGCTTCGCGCGATGAATTGCTGGGCGAAAACCTAAGTGGTCGCACCTACGGTATTGTGGGACTCGGTCGCATCGGCCGCCGAGTCGGCCGCATCGCACAGGCTTTCGGCATGAAGCTGGTCGCCTATGATCCGTACTTGGACGACGAGGCCTTCGGCAACATCGGAGCGGATCGATTGGCGCTGGACGAATTGATTCATGCCGCCGATGTGATCAGCCTGCATGTGCCACTCACCGATGAAACGCGCCGGCTCATTCACGGCGGTCACTTGCAGCATCTGCGCGAAGGTCAAATTCTGATCAACACTTCGCGCGGCGAAGTCCTTGCCGAAGACAATTTGCTGACGCATTTGAAGGCCGGGGGCGCGGGAGTGTTTGCGCTGGATGTGTTCGCGCGTGAGCCTTTGCCTGCGGACTCGCCACTTTGGTCGCATCCGCAAGTTCTGTGCACACCTCACATGGGCGCTCTCACTGAGGCCGCCTTCCGAGAGGCCTCTCTGCAGGCGGCGTCAAGCCTTTTGCAATTACTTGGGGCAATTGAGGGCACGCAAGGCCTCGACGCTCCGAACATGCTGCCGCCGCAAGCGGAGTGGTACACAAGTCGCTTTAACCCATAGCCCTCGGCGCAGGCTTGATAAAGCTCGTCAAGTCTGCGACTTTCTCGGCTTCGATCATCGTGAACCAATCCGGAATGCACTTGTCGATGGCGGAGGATTTATGCCGGGCTTAATCGTAGTCGGCGCCCAGTGGGGCGACGAAGGCAAAGGTAAAGTCGTCGACGTCTTCTCCGCACACGCGGACTTCGTGGTGCGCTACCAAGGCGGCGCCAACGCCGGCCACACGCTGGTGGTCAATAATGTCAAAACCGTATTGCATCTGGTCCCGAGCGGAATTCTGCATCCAAAAACCACCTGCATGATTGCGGCAGGCGTGGTGCTGGATCTCGCCGAAGTGGCCAAAGAAATCCGCGACCTCAAGGCCGCAGGCGTGTTGGCAAATCCCGAGCAGCTGCGCATTTCCGATCAGTGCACCGTGCTCTTGTCTTATCACCGACAACTCGATCAAGCGCGCGAGGCCGCACTCGGCAACGAAAAGATCGGCACCACCGGCAAGGGCATTGGTCCCGCCTATGAAGACCGAGCTTCGCGCCGCGCGATTTTGTTCAGCGATCTGTTTGATCGCGCCAAGCTTCGCGAGAAACTGGAGCACTCATTGAAAGAGAAGAACTTCTTGCTTGAGAAGTTCTACAACGCCAAGCCCGTGGCGGTGGAAGACGTCGAGCGCGAAGTGCTGGCTCTTGCGGAAGAACTTGAGCCCTACCGCTGCAAGGACGCCTCGTTCATCATCCACAAAGCCCTCAAAGGCGGCCGCAAAGTTTTGTTCGAAGGCGCGCAAGGCACCATGCTGGATCTCCTGCACGGCACTTACCCTTTCGTCACTTCAAGCTCCACGCTCTCGGGCTCGGCTTGCGTCGGCTCAGGCGTCGGCCCGAACCTCGTGCAGAAAATTGTCGGCATCACGAAGGCCTACACCACGCGCGTGGGCTCAGGCCCCTTTCCTACGGAAATCCAAGGCGATCTGGCCGAGCGCCTGCGCCAAGAAGGCGGCGAGTTCGGCGCCACCACAGGACGACCGCGTCGCTGCGGCTGGCTCGACTTGGTCGCGCTCAAGTACGCCATTCGCGTCAACGGCATCACTTCGCTCGCGCTGATGAAGTTGGATGTACTGAGCGGGCACGAGCGCATCGAAGTTTGCACTGCCTATCGCCTCGACGGACAAGAGATCAAAGAACTCCCCGTCTCATCGACGGACCTCACGCGCGTTGAGCCGGTGTACCGCACGCTGAGCGGTTGGTCGGGTGATCTGCGAAACGTGCGCGCGCTTCAGGATCTGCCGCAAGCCGCACGCGACTACATCCAGTTTGTCGCCAGCGAGGTCGCCACACCGATTGATGTTGTCTCCGTCGGCCCCGGCCGCGAGCAAACCCTCTGGATCAAGCCGCTGTTCTCCTAAGGGCTCGCGAATTTGCTTGAAGTTTCAGCATGTTCGCGAGGCCACCGGCTCACAGATCCTTCCGCCACTGCCCGCAGATTTCTTCCATTCTAGTTGACAGTAAGAGCTAAAAATCGGAATTTGGCGCCTCGCTTTTGACCTGGTGACGAGCCGCTAGCTCAGCCGGTAGAGCACATCCCTTTTAAGGATGGGGTCGATGGTTCAAATCCATCGCGGCTCACCACTTTCTCAAGCGCGAAGTCTGATCGCAAATGTCTCGGGTCCCCATCGTCTAGTGGCCTAGGACACCACCCTTTCACGGTGGATACTGGGGTTCAAATCCCCATGGGGACGCCAACTTTTTCCGACTGAGAGGATCCGACTGAGAACCCGCCATCAAGCGGGTTTTGTCGTTTCAGGGGTGCCTCTCCGTCAGAAAGACTGCTTCGAAGGATTTAAGATCGAAGCGACTCAAAAATTCTGACGCGCCGTTTTCTCGGCGCCGCGGTTTCTGGATCCGCAAAGTCCGACAGCTCTTGAGTTCTGCTTCGACGACAGAGCGCTCAGGCTCATTCAAACTCGGGTGACCAACTCTTGGTTCCACGCGCGCGATTGGCGATACAGCTCAAATTTCACGTAGTAGGCCTTGATGGCCAGAGCTTTGAGGGCCGGATTGATCTCCTCTTGGAGTCTTTGCCAGTCCCGAATCAGTTCGCGCTCAAGTCGCTTCAGATAATTCACAAACGCTCCGTTTCATGGGGCCCTTGCAGGGGCATCCTCAAAACTCTTCGGCAACTCCCTCCAGAAACTTTAGCAAATAATTATTTGATCTATATTTTATAATTATCCGATAATTATCATATGCCACCAGAACGAAAGAAAAAGTCCATCGACATCAACGCCAACTACCCCATATTGGGTTTCAGAGTCAGTCGGGACGAGAAGGACGCCTTCGTGGACGAATTCGAGTCGATCCTCGCGCTGCTTTCCAATCAGCCCGAATACCGACGAATCAAGCTCAAAAAGAATTCCGTGTTCCTCAGGGCACTCGAGCTTGGCTTTGAGCAGCTTAGAAAGCGCAAGTCGCTTGTTTAAGTCTCAACCGAACACAGACGAGGTCGCAGCTCGAGATGCGCCATCCGGCAAAATCAAGCCCGTCATTCTCGTGACCGGCTGCAGTTCGGGAATTGGCTTGGCACTTGCGGAATTACTTGAACAACAAACTCAATACCGAGTTGTGATCACCGCGAGAAGCAAGTCTCTTGAAGTCTTGCGCAGCAAGTTTCGTGAATCCGATCGATTCTGGATCCGGCCCCTTGATGTGACTTCAGAAACTGATCGAAACCGCTTGCTTGAGGAAATCAACTCACGATGGACGGGCGTCAATGTGTTGGTCAACAATGCCGGGGTCAGCTACCGAGCTGTTGTCGAGCATATGAGCGCCGCCGAAGAGCTCGATCAATTCGACGCTAACTATTTTGGCCCTGTCGCCCTCATTCGTGGCGTCTTACCTTCCATGCGAAAAATTGGACGAGGCAAGATCATCAATGTCTCATCTGTGAGCGGCATGTTGGCGATGCCGACGATGGGTTCCTACAGCGCCTCGAAGTATGCCCTTGAAGGAATCAGCGAAGCACTTTGGTATGAGGTGCGACCGCTCGGCATCAATGTCAGCCTCATTCAGCCCGGCTTTGTTCGATCCAAGTCCTTCATGAACGTCAAATACTCAACCCAATCAGGCCCTGAACATCCAAGCACGGGACTGTACGCCGACTACTATCTGCACATGACTCCCTTCATCGAGCGCCTAATGGGCTTAAGCCTCACAACTCCTCAGGCCGTCGCTCGGCGAATTCTGAAGACCATTCAAAGAAAAAATCCGCCGCTGTGGATCCCAGCAACTTACGACGCCGAAGTCTTCTATTACTTGCGTCGATTCGTTCCACGAAGACTCTTGCTGGAGTTCCTGTTCGCCACTTTACCTCGAGTGCGAAGCTGGGCGAAGGCCTACACCAAGAAGCGCCAGCGTTAAGAAGTCTTGGGCTCTGCGACTCACTCAAGTCTTAATACCCATCTCCAAAATCACCTTCACAAGATCCGCCGGCCCAAAGGGCTTTTCTAGAAAGCCGATGTTGAGGCTACGAATCTGCGCATCGTCCATCAATCCGCCGGTGAGCAAGATGCAAGGCAATCGCGGAAAGCGCTGACGTGCGGTCTCGATGAGTTGCAGGCCCGTCATCTGCGACATGAGGTGATCCGTGATCAACAAATCAAATTCGCCGCTGGCGAGAAGTTGCAAGGCTTCACTCCCGCTTTTGGCCTCGCTCACGCTCGGACCCACCATCGAAAGATGCTGAGCGATCAAATTTCTCAGAGCGGTCTCATCATCAACCAGCAGAATCCTGAGTGCAGGCAAAGTGAGCGAAGCCGGCTTGGAGTTGCCGCCCGCCTCGAGGCCACCGGCAACATGCACCGCATGCGGATCCCGCAAACTCGACTCCGCCGCTTCGGTGCGCGGCAGGCGAATCAAAAACTCAGCGCCTTGTGGCTGAATGTTGGCGGCTGTGATGCTTCCGTGCATTTCGCGAATGATCGACTGAGAAATTGAAAGTCCAATGCCGGTGCCATGTGTCCGTGCCTTGGTGGTGAAAAAGGGATCAAAAATTCGGGCCATGATGGCCTTATCGATTCCGGGACCATTGTCGCGAATGCGAACTTCAAATTCGCGACCGTCATCCGCCGTCGTTACGGCGACTTCGATCACCGGCGACGGCGAATCTGCCGATGTGGCCGTGGTCGACATCAGCGCATCGCGCGCATTGATGATGATGTTGGTGATCACTTGTTGGAAACGGCTCGAGTGACCTTGCACGAGGCCCTGCGCACTCAGCGAGGTCCGCACTTCAATTCCCTGCTTTTCAAGCAGCGACGCCAGAAACTGCAAAGTGCTACAGACGACTTCCGAAGGCGAGAACATCTCGTCGGTCTTCGACTCGACCCGAGCATACTCGCGAAGGCCCTTTACGATGGTGGCGATTCTCTCGATGGCCACAAAGGATCGCGTCAGATCCAAGTCGCAGCGGCCTTTGAGAAGTTCAAGGTCATTGCGTAAGACGGCTAGCGGGTTATTGATCTCGTGGGCCACACCCGCCGCCAGTGTGCCGAGACTGGCGAGCCTCTCCGTATGGATGAGTTGCTCCGTGAGACTCACTCGCTCTGTGACATCTTGTTCGATGGCGACAAAGCCGAGCACTTTTCCGCGCTGATCGAAGTAAGGTCGTGCCTCGATCTGCATCCAGAACTTGCGTCCGGATTTGCTGTAGTTCACAAGTGTGGCGTTGAAGCCTTCACCGCGCTCCAAGCCTGCGCGAATGCGCCGTACTTCTTCGGCATCCGTCTCCGGACCATGCAAAAGTTCAAAGGGCTTTCGACCTTTGACCTCATCCAGCGTGTATTCGGTGATTCGCGTGAAGCCTTGATTCACCCACTCGATTCGAACTTCAGGATCCGTGAGAATCACCGCATTCGTGGTGCGCTCAGCGACTTGCGAAAGCTTGTTCAACTCCCGCAAGCGACTTTCGCTTTCGCTATAAAGCTCTTCCACATCGACCGCAAAGCCGCCACAGCAAACTTCATCGCCGATCTGCACCGGGAACTTATTGACGAGATAATGAGCTTCGGCGCCGCCGCGAAGGCTTGGTCCCATTTCGTAGGTCTGCAAGTAGATGCCTTCGCGGATCACCTTGAGATTATTGCGCTGATACTCCTCGGCATACTCCTTGGGGAAGATTTCATCCAAGCGCTTGCTCAACACAAGCTTCGAGTCCAAACCGAAGAGCTTGGCATAGGCCTCATTTGCAAAACGGCAAACACCGTGTTCGTCCGTGACCCAGAAGAAGGTATTACGTGTCTGCGCGATGAGCGATGTAGCGATTGGCATTGAGTTTCAGCCTACGCCCAAATTCGACAATGTCACACGGCCGAAGCCTCTACCTCAGCAGATTAATCAAAGCTTCATCGGACAAAGGGCAAACCTCAACCTGACCTTGAGGCTCCATGAGTAAAGGTCAAGTGGCCGCCAGCGCCCATAGTCCGGCACAGCGAGTGAATCCAAAGAATCCATTGCCCGACCGACAAAGATTCGTCTTTGATAAGTAGGAATGCAGCTTCGAATCTTCTTCACCTGCCTCATCATCACGGCAACCTGGATCATCGGTACAGATGCTCTGGTGTATCACTACTTCGCTGGCGAGACGGCGCTTCGACTGCAGAACCTCAAAGGCATTTTCTTTGTATTGGCCTCAAGCCTCGTGCTGTCTTGGTATGTTCAGCGTGAAATTCGACTCCTCAATGGCGATGAATCCAGGCGCTTCAACACCTCGGTGTTCTTTGTGTCGGCGATTTATTCGATCTCATGGATTCTCATCACCGATGCCTTGGTCGAGGCCATTCATCCCCTACAGTCGCAATTGGCTCAATCCGCTAAGGGACTCGTCTATGTTCTGACATGGAGTCTTGCGATGGCTTGGTTTGCTCAGCGCGAACTGCTGTTGCATGAACGACTTTTCCCCCTGCTCAAATCCAGCCAACTTGGACTTTACACCGGCATGTTGGTGCATGAGGTGAAGACCCCGCTCACGGTATTGAATTTGGAAGTCGATCTCCTGCGAGCGCAAGGACAGCTTGCTCCTGAACCAGCCGCTCGGCTTCTGCGCACGATCGGAAGCCTAGATCAGACCATGCAGTTCTTTGCGCGACTGGCGCGAAACGAAGAGTCCAACGCCGAAATGATGAACCAAAACATCGCGCTTCGCCCACTGATCGGCGAAGTCGTCAGTTTACACGAACGCATGTATCCGAATGTTCAGTTCAAATGTGAGCTTGAGCCGACAATGCAAGTGCGGGGATCGGCGGGCTTGCTCTCGCACTTGTTTATCAACTTGCTTCGCAATGCCGCCGAGCACATTGAGGAGAACAAAATCCCTCAGGCCGAGATTTCGATTCGCGCGCAACTTGAGGGCGCCATGTGGATTCTACGCGTGGAAAACAGCGGCCAAGCCCTCTCTGAACCAGAACAAAGAAAGCTCTTTCAACCGAAATCGACTCGCCTTGCTGTAGGAGGCATGGGCTTTGGCTTGCTGGTGGCCAAAACCATTGCCGAGGCGCATGGCGGTGAATTGAAGTACGACTCTAAAGCGAAGCGCCCCAGCTTTTTGATGGCGCTGCCCAAGGCTTAGTTTCGCGTCGCCTTGACGCCATCGAACATCAAGCCAATGGACACATAGCTGCCGCTCAGATCCAAACTTTGAATGTTACCATTTAAGTTGCCAGTTCGTTTGAAGGAATCCACTTTGTTGGTTTCATACCCGCCTTCAACATAGAAGAAGACTTGATTATAGCCGACGCCGACTGAAGCTCCAGCGCGTGTGACCAAGGTTGCGAACCAATCATTGGCTTCTTTCTTGGCCAACTCTCCGTCTTGCGTAGCCGTCTTGATTTTGATGCTGGTATTGGCGCCGCCTACTGCGCCGAACACATCGGCACGAAGCCAAGGAGTTTTAAAGAAGGCCACGCGCGCCACGCCGAAGACGGCGTCTTGAGTGAGGCTGGCCTCATACTCCGTACTTTGCACCGAGTCTTTCTCATCAAGAAACAAAGGCCGTCGCGTGTAGCTCATTCCCAATTCAAAGATCTTGAGCATCGGGAATGTGATCTCGGCCCCGAACATTCCGGCTTGCGTAAGCTCTTTAAGTCCTTGGGCTCGCATTTCATCGTTGAACTGAGTCGGTTTGACTTGCGACAGACCTGCGAAGACTCGGCCTTGCGCCGGAACTTCTTTGGCCGCGACCGTCTGTTCGCCGAACACGCCACCCGTGATCAGCAAAGCTCCGAGCAGCAACTGATGCATTCGCCGCGAGGACTCGAAATTCGATCTTAGGATCGCCCATAGATTCGATATGATATTTGCCATCTCAGCCTCCGAGTCTTCAGTGTGAGACTCGCGCCCAAAGCCCGGCAAGCTGCCCTCGACCTCACCTTGACTTCTCGGCATGCCTCCACAAAACAGTTCAGACACAATCACGACTTGAGTCGCGATGAAGAGGACAAGATATGGAAATGCCGACGATGCAAAAAGCTTGGGTCTATCTTTTCGCTGCGGGATTTTTGGAAATCGCTTGGGCAATTGGACTGAAGTACACCGACGGATTCAAACGCTTGGCTCCGAGCCTTGCGACTCTCGCGGCGCTTGCCCTCAGCATGTTTCTTCTGGCGCGTGCGGCACAGACGCTACCGATCGGCACAGCCTATGCGGTTTGGGTTGGCATTGGCGCGTTGGGAACTGCCGTACTCGGCGTTTTCTTGTTTCAGGAACCTGCCTCATTGGCACGTGTCGGCTTCATGCTTCTTCTCGTGGTGTCGATTTTGGGATTGAAGCTCACTGCAAGCTGAGACTGAGTGTCTGCTGATTTCTCATCATGACTCGGGAATGCTCGCAACGATTCCCCAATCGCGAACATGCTCAACCCACTTCTTTCCGACGCTCAACTCAAGTTGCAAGATCTCCACGCCGAATCCCGCGAGCGTCTGAGGCGCCTCACCCGACTGGTGAAACCTCACGATGCCTTGGCCCTCGATCTTCTCAAGCCCAGGTGAGTCGCGAAAGTGAAACTCGAAATCCACAAATGTGCCCAGCATCGGCAGCTGCGCGTCGCTCGGCTGAAAGAAACCTTGGCGCCCGGCCTTGAGGCTTCGCGTTCGAAGCGCTTCATCAAAAGATCGAAAGGTGAAACTCACGCGCTCCGAGGCGGGTTTACGATTGTACTTCGCCCATCTTTCAAAACTCGGCACGAGGCCGTCGATCAGAAACTGCCGCACAGACTCCGAGCTAAAGGGCTTTTCGAAAAATCCGTCGGCGCCTTCGGCGTAAAATTTTGAGATCGGAATATCGCTATAACCCGACATCATCACGACTTTGGGTCGATCCGCGTTGCGAGCCTTGAGGCGTTTGAGCAATTCAAGTCCGTTGAGCCCCCGCATACGCACATCGCTCAGAACAATGTCGAAGTCTTCCGACTCGCACAGTCCCCAGGCGGCTTGGCCGTCGCTGGCGACTTTGACTTGAAATCCGAGTGAGGTGAAAAGCCGTGACACGACATCGAGCAGTTCGACTTCATCTTCGACAACTAATAATCGAATCGGCGCTTTCGCCATACCCGCCACGGGCCTTTCTCGCCCTGATTCAGAGCTACTACAATAGGAAATCAAACATCCGGACCAGCGGCAATGACAAGATACTCATGAGCACTTGTGTCCCGCTGGCGTCCTGAATCAAAGGCATCAACTGCCATGAACCGTCGCCCATCACTTTCTGGGACTGACCCAGACGAAGTTCGAGGTCGGCCAGAACTTCAGCCGCAAACTCCGGCTGATTGCGACAGATCAGTATCAATTCTGAATTCAAGTTCGCCGAACGCGGATCCACATTGTAGGTGCCGATGAGCACATGCTTTCGATCGATCACCGCGCGCTTGGAGTGCAGCCCCCAGCGATGCGAAGTCGTCCACTGTTGGCTGGAAACTTCTGGCAAGCTTCGACCATCGTAGGCCCACAACTCAATCCCCGAATCCGCGATCCAATCCATGCGCGAGGCCAACGCCGAAACCGTGTAGAACGCATCCGTCGAACCCAAGCTATTGGTCAACACCTTCAACTTCACGCCCCGTGCAATCACTTGCTTGAGCGCGGCGTGCCCTCCTTCGCGAATCACAAAGTAGGGGCTTTCGCCGACGATTTCCTCTTCGGCCTTTCCCAACTCCTCCACCAAGCGAGTGAAGACCTGACGTTGGTTTTCTCCTTGAGCAGGGTAGTCGGTCACAAAGCTCAGATCTTCGCAGGCGTGAGCTTTGGGGCCCCTGGGGGGATCAACTTGAAGTGCTGCTCCCTGTGCTGGTGCTGGTTCTGGCGCTGGCGCTGGCGCTGGATCAAAGTGCGCGCGCAACTCAGCATCACGACCTTGTTCGGCAAAGAGCTTCTGCACCGTCTGCAACTCTTCGCTTGAAAGCGGCACCGCGATTTGCGGCGGCTCTGAACTGAAATCCGAAGTCCAATAGAGATCAAAGCTTTCGCGAATGCGCTCCACAATCGGCCCGGCCAATTCAACATCACTATCGAGGAAGTTGAATTTCGGGTGCAAATCAAAATACTCATCGCCAATATTGCGTCCACCGGTGATCACCGCATGCGCATCGGCAATGAGCAGCTTACGATGACTTCGATGTTGCAAACTCACGATACGGTAATTGGCGCTGGTGTTGTAGTAGCGCACCTCAATGCCATGAGCGCGCAGATGCCGAGCATAAATCGGCTGCAACTGGAATACGGGTGCAGAAAAGTCCACGAGCACGCGGATCTTCACTCCGGCCTGCGCGCGTTCGATCAGGGCGCGAGTCAGGAGTCGACTCGCCTCATCGACATTGTAAATGAAGAACTCAAGTTCCAAACTCTGCTTCGCCGAGCGAATCATCGCCAAGCGCGCTCGCAAACTGTCCTCACCCTTAGCGAGAAGTCGAATGCGATGCGGACTCTGTGAGTTCGCCGTCAGCGCCTCTTCCACATGAAACTCAGGGGCCGGCCAAAACTTGAGGATCGCAAGCCCCATCGCCACCACAATATAGGTTCCCACGATGCCAATGAGCAGAGTCCAAGCCACTCGTCGGACAAGTCTTTTGATGTTGCCTAAGACAGCTTGCTTGAGCCGATTGAAGATTGCCATTCCCCAACGCTCACATGCGCGGACTTGAAATCCAAAAGATTTTTTCCTTTATGGTGCCGTCAGCGCTTCGCCCGCCGGCGCCGCGGGCGACGCTGGCGAAGCTTCGCCGGAAGTCGAGGCTTCGCGCGAGGGGCTCGGAAAATCCCACGACTTGGTCCATGACATCGTCGTCACACTTACACCTTGAGCCAAGCGTGCCGGAGTCCACAAAAACGACAAGCCCCACTTCGGCAGGCTCACCTCGGCTCCGTAAATAGGAATGAAGGGCTTGGTGTCGTGCAAAGGAACGCGGCTCGTGAAGCGCGTGTCGGACAGCACGATGTCTTCCTGTGGCTTTTGCACCGGAACTGAGATCATCGCAAACGGCGTAAGTCGCAATAAGTCGTCGAAGATCTTAAACTGCGATCCGATGCCGGTAAACAAACCCACCCCGGTCAGCTTCGAATCACGTTTCACGTTCACCGCGCCAAAGGGCATACTGGCATTGAGACCATCTCGATCCACCGACACAAAGTCGGCTTGCGCCTGCGATGCGAGATGATTGAATGACAAACCGATGAACATCGGAAGATTCCACGACTCCCATGCGCGAGTCAGATCCATGTTGGCTGTGAGCGCCGCCACCATGCCACTTTGCTTGGCATCAGCCGTAAACTGCTCCAGCGGCGAGCCCGCAACAAGCAGTAGCGATGGACCCGCACCCGAGAATCCCGCAAACGCCAAACCGAAGCCATAGGCCGCCCGTTCAGTTTGTCGAAGCGTCCACACCGCCGACATCACCAGTCCCGCGCCCTGCGCCTGACTGGGATCATCGCTGTGGATCTCGCTGGCATTGAGTTGAAAGCGAAACGGTGAGACTTTCATCTGCAATTGCGAAGCGAAATCCGGCTGGATCCGCATCTCTTCAGTTGGAAAGACCTGCGTGAGCGCGGTTGAAGACACAAAAATCGGATCGCCATATCCCAGAGCATGCGCTGAAACAGAGGCCAGTGCGCTGAATCCGAGGACTGCTGCGACGACAATTGAAAGTCGCAGCCTTTGCCCAGGCTTCCGATTTGTTCGATTCAGCCGCTGACTTTGATCGCGCCTCAGTAACATGCTTCACCTCAGCCTCATGCTACGCAGATCGATTGAGACTGCGATAGGTCGAGATGGCGGCGAAACAAGATCTTACAATTTTCAACCTCGCGAGCTACAAAAGGCGCCTGGACCATGCCTCTTCTCGAAAACCCACCAACACCCATTTGGGTCCGATCACCAAGGGGCGCTTGATGAGCTTTCCATGGGCGGCCAAG
Organism: Bdellovibrionaceae bacterium UBA2339; assembly: GCA_002344785.1. Lineage (GTDB taxonomy): Bacteria > Bdellovibrionota > Bdellovibrionia > Bdellovibrionales > JAMPXM01 > UBA2339. The sequence goes on along the minus strand of DDUL01000047.1, from coordinate 39,553 downwards.
AGCTTCAGGGCTTCTTCGTCTTTCATTCCGCTCTTCAACTTCTCGGCGACTTTCATCTCTCGGTACAACTCGCCGGACGTGTTGAACAGATTCTTGAGATCGCCGTCTTCGGATCGAAGCAACGCCAATGCTTGAGTGAGTTCCCCAATCGAGGGCGGCGACTCCACGATGTGTCGCGTTTCAAACTTGATCGAGTGAGTGTTTAGAAATTGCAGCGCCTTTCGACAAGTGCTGCACGCCGGGTATTGATAGACGAGAATGGCCATATCGACCTTTGTCGCGCCTCGCGCTCAATCCGGTCAAGCGACCTCGACAAATTCTTCTCGATCATGTGAGCTGAAACTCACCCAAGCCAACGCGAGGAATTATGTCACGCTCGGTAAATTTACCCCCACATGCTTGGCGCAACTTTGTGTTGGCGATGATCACATCGTCGTTGGTCCTCAATCCGCAGGCACTGAGCCTCGAAAACCTCGAGCCGATCGAAGACACCTCGCTTCTCATCGAGCACATCGACGACAACAAGCTTCGCGTGCATGGCCGCGAATGGGATGCGCGGATCTATTGCACACCCGAAAGCATTGCCAACGGCGACTTGGTTCGCGCTTACCGCTTACAAAGTCCCGAGGGCGAAAGCCTCGTCGTGCACTGCCCGGGAATGCTCGATGGCGATCTCAATCGTGTGAGTGTTTTCACTTCCGGGCAAAAACCACGCAGCATGACGGTGAAGCCCTCGCCCAGCTCACACTCCATCGACGAGGCCACGCTCAAAGAAAGTGTCGCTCACCTCATGGCGGCAAAGGCCGTCACACCCGCACGCGCATCGGCGACTGCGGGAAAGAAATCCGCAAGCACCGCAAAGACTAAAGGCGAAGGCAAAAAGTCCGCGCCCTCAAAGAAGAAAAAGAAACCCGCGACCAAAAAGCCCAAGCGCGCCACGGCCTAGGCTCAAGATCAAGGCCAAGTAAATTTTCTGGGCGGCACGAGGTTCATGCAGACCTCGATGTGATTTTCAGCTAGGATCGCTCGCATGGAAGATTCAAGTCAGTGGGTCATCATCGCCGGCGGAATTGTTTTTGTACTCGGCATTGTGGCGTACATCGTCATCATGCTGCTGTTTCCTGAGTGGGTCGGCATCACCGGTAAAGTCGCCCTGGAAGCCGAGCGCGCCCACCGCGGCGAAACTCATGAGGCCACTTCGACCACCCCTCCCGCCGAGACCCCAGCCCCAGCAACTGAGGCTTCGAAGAGCCGAAATCCATAGCCACTATTCCCGTCTCAAATTGAAACAACTGCATAGGCGCGCCATGAAATCCGCCACCAGAGCGGCTTTCAGGACGTCGCTCGCGGCTGACAGACCGAGCTTTTTCCCCTTCGGCCCGGCGGAGTGTCTAGACTAGAGGAAGGGAGTTCGCATGAAAATGCGGTGGCCGCTCGGTCTTTTTCTATTCCTCTTAAGCGTGCAATACGCCTACAACCCGTTTGTACCGGCGCCGGAATCCATTCCGTCACTCACTCGTGGTGCAAAGCCATCACCGTCCGCGCGCGCACCGGCCTCGATCGCCTCAACGCAATTCGTGCTTCAGCCCGTTTTCGCACCCGAATCAGATCGAGTGTCGACTTGGATCAGCGCGGATCTCGCGCCGCCACCGCACGACCTGCAGCGCTTATCACGTCACGAGATGCAAGTGCTCGCTGACTTGGCACGACTGGAGGAGCAGGAGCCGAGCTCGCCCGTCGAAGATTTATTTCCGCTACATTTTGATGAGCATGGCCTGATCGTGCAGAGCGATGGCGACGGCGGTGACACCGCTCAACGCACCGGCATGTTCTACTACCTGCACGATGACCGAGACGGATTCACACGTTCTTTGGAACAGCTTGAAGTTCGCGCTGGAATTTATGTGCGGCATCCTCATCAGGCGGGATTTCGCTCCGACCCCAGACGCTTTTCGCGCGATCAGCATCGTCCGCTACTCATCGCGCTGGGCAAATACAAAATGCATGATCGCTTGCGAGAAATGGCCAAGCAGCATGCGCTTCGACTTGGCAAGTATCAGAATCACGACTTCATTGGCCCTGTCGGGATCGGCGAATACATTCGCGCCTTTGAGTGCCGAGCCTGTTATCCGATGCTGCTGGTGACGGACGCGTTTCTGGCATGGGGCTCGATCGGGCTAATCACGCACGCAAGTCTCAATCCCGATGAGGCCGACGACAACAATCACATCATGTCACTGCTTCAAGCTCGCGAAACCATGCCGACACCTTTAGGCGATTTGGCAATTTATCTTTACCGCGAACATCGCCCAAAGAACCTCGGCAACTTCATTCTCGGCAAAGGCCATCCCGTCGAAGGCGCGCTGGCTTGGTATCATCGCGCCGACTCCGGTGGGAATCCCTATCTCGGAAACGCCATCTACCAAGCCATCGAAGATCGTTGATTCACGCCAAAAACGCGCAAGCGCACAAGCTCTGCTCAGCAAAACTTCCTAGGCCTCCAAGGGCACCGACGACCAAGTCTCGTACTGAAATTTGAATCCAGCCTGAAGCAAGCGGGCGGGCCAAACGCGGCGGCTTTTCAATAGCAACTCGGTCTCTGTGCGCTTGAAAATCGCACCCAGTTCCAAGAGCCATTCCGGCGCAGGTAAACCCAAGCCGACTTGCATTCGCTGACGCAGAATTCGCATGAACTCGCGATTCGGTCGAGGATCCGGCGCCGCCAAGTTGACAGCTCCTTCCAGCTCGTCATGCTCGATGATGAACTGCAATGCCCGTAAGAAATCTTGCAGATGAATCCACGAGACATACTGCTCGCCACTTCCCGCTGCACCACCCAGTCTCTGTTTGACGATTTGCCCAAAGGCCTCGCCCACGCCACCGCGGCCAGGTCCAAACACCATCGCGGTTCGCAGCGCAACTTTGCGAACTCGCTCCGCTGTCGGCGCCTTGGCGAGCTCTTGCTCCCACGCCTTGGCAATTTCCACGGAGAAGCCTTTGCCGAGCTCGCCCTGAAACTCATCTTGAGCCCGATCATAAGCATCGCGATAAATCGTCGCGGTGCTGGAGTTGAGCCAAAGTTGTGGCGGATCTTTGAGCGCGCCGATGGCCTCGCCCAAAATTCGCGTGCTCTCCACCCGCGAGCGAAGCATCTCCTGACGATTCTTTTTGGAATATCGACAGTTCACGCTTCGGCCCGCGAGGTTCAAGAGCACGTGCGCGCCCGCAAGCGATTCTGTCCACGCCCCCAGGCTCTGGCCATCCCACAACACCTCTTGCGTCTTAGCGGGTGCCGTGCCCGATCGGCGCACAAGACTCACGACTGTCCAAGCTTGATCGATGAAGTGCTGAGCCACGGCGCGCCCTAGATAAGAGTTCGCTCCGGCGATCACAAGTTTCTTCCGTTGGTCATTTGCTGAAATAGTCACGACGTCCTCCCAGATAGCGAAGCATCAATCCACCGCCCACAGTGCTCACGGCCAGCACGACGAGGGTGATCGGCGCAAAGTAGACTTGCCAAAGTAAAGGCATGAGCGGCAGCGTCCACCAACCTTCTAAAAACCGTCCATCCATCACATCCAACACAGTCACGAACACTTGCAGTGTCAGCATCTGCACGTAGATGTGAATGAGACTCACCACACAGGCTCCCCAGAAGGGACGTCGGTCCAAGACCCAAACTTCAAGTCGACGCGGCAGAGCTTGTGCAGTCAGGACTCCCGCAAGATGCAAGACCACAAAGCTCGCGGCACCAATCACCCATTGCTGGGTCTCAGTGTCCTGGGTGTAGGGCGCCCGCAGCGCCAAATAGATCATCCAAAGCGTCAAAGCGAAGCTAAGCGCGGACGCGACGTGCAGCTGATGAGGCAGAGAATAGCGGCCCATAATCCTGTCCTTTCAATAGCTTATATGCTATTTTTGAACGTGTTTAAATTATGCCACGATTTTTAAACGTGTTCAAATAATTCTTTGCTTCACCTCAGCCCAGACCTACAATTCCGTTATGACCAAGCCTCAACATCTGGATTCCACAGAGGAATCAAAGTCGAAAAAAAGTAAATCCGAGCGCACCGCCGAGCGACTCTATGAGATTTCGATCCAGCAGTTTTTGCGGCGAGGTTTTGACGAGACCACGATGCGAGACCTCGCCCAGGCCGCCGATCTTTCGCCGGGCGCATTTTACTATCACTTCCCTAGCAAAGAAGCCGTGATCCAGCGCTTTTACGAGCGGACCTTTCAGCAGTTCGCCGAGGCCGCACGCGAGGCCATGTCCGCGCACACTCGCTTTGAAGCACGATTCATCAGCCTTCTCGAAGCGCGTCTGGCGACATTTCACGAGTCACGCGAATTGCTCATCGTGCTCTCGCGAGCGGCCGTCGATCCCCGCTCCACACTTTCGCCCTTTGGACCCGAACAAAAACTCATTCGCGAAGCCACCATCGATCTGATGCGCGAATGCATCGACGGAAGTGATCTAAGCGCGCACAAAAAGCTCGAGACTTATCTGCCCGAGCTCTTGTGGATGTACATGATGGGCATGATCTTCTATTGGGTTTTTGACAAGTCGCCGGCGCAAAAACAAACCCATGAGCTGATCCGCCTGCTCACACCGCAAATCATTCGCCTCATCCGCTTCTCTCGCATTCCGCTGACAGGCCGAGTTCTCCAGCCCATTCTGCAAGTTCTTCAGCTTGTGATTCCCGAGCCACTCGCGGCGCGACGAGACTCGCCAAAACGCAATTCGCGCGTCTAAAGTCGAGGCCTCATCAACCCTTTCGGGAGGCTTGAATATGGAGAACATGGATCAGCTCGTGGGCTTTTCACATCCGATGCTCTACGTGAACGATTTCGCGCGCGCAGTGCGCTGGTATCAAGATGTGCTGGGCTTCAAAGTTCGTCACGAGTCCCCCGGCGCCTACGCTTCGCTTTACCATGAGAAAATGAAATTTCGCCTCGACCTGCACCCGAGCGAAGCGGACTCCAAAGATGTCGGCTTCGGCCCGATCCTGTATTTCGCAACTTCGAATATCGACCACACGCTCACGTCGCTGCGTGAACGAGGTGTTAAAGTCAGCGAAGCTCGCCGTGAAGGAGGCAGCCCTCGTTTTGCGAGCTTTTGGGATTGCGAAGGCAACACTTTGGGACTTGAGGAGAAATAAAGCGCAACGCGCGCAGTGCGTCCGAATTCGACAGCTTCGCTTTGACATCAGTTTCGCTGGGGCGATTCAATTGAGGAATGAAACAAGGATTCGTTTCACTCAAAGTCCCCATCGAAGTCACAATAAACGGCTTGGGCAAAAATGTGATGCCAGCATGGCCGCACCGTCTTGCGAGCGCCATGCTACTGGCGGGAGCGGCACTCAGCTTCGCGGCTTGCTCGCCCACAACACCCAAACTTGTTCCACAGCAGACGGACAAGCCCGAGCAGGTGACAGACGTCAGCGACACCAAGCTGACCTTCAGTCGCGATCTCGACATCTTGTTTGTCATCGATGATTCAGGTTCGATGTCGGGACACCAGCAGAATCTTGCCAAGAACTCGCAGCTGTTCACCCAAGGCATCGTCGCCAATCAGATCCTCGATTATCACATTGGTGTGTTGACCTCGAACATGGACGATCCGCCTTGGCGGCCCATCCCCGGCTACGGATGGAAAGGCGAACTGCACGGCACAACGAAGTTCGTCACGCGAACGACACCGAGCGGGGCCTCGATCCTCGAAAGCAATATGAAGCCTGGCACGGACGGCTCGGCGAGCGAAATGTTCTTTTCGCCGGTTCAGTCCGCGCTGACGCCGCCCAATTTGCAAGGCGCGAACAGAGGCTTCTATCGTCCGAATGCACACTTGGCTTTGGTGTTTGTCACCGACTCTGACGATCAGTCGCGCTTAAGCGCCTCGGATCTGCACAAGTTTCTTTTGCAGCTCAAGGGCAATGATCCCAGCAAAATCATCGTGTACGGCGTGCACGTGCCTTCGAATGTGCGCAACTGCGATCGCTCCGGAGAACCTTCGCCGCAAAAACTCGAAGAGTTTTTCCGGCTGACCAAAGCGCAGACCTTTAGCCTTTGCGAGCCTGACTTCGGCTTGAAGCTCGCCGCACTCGGCGCAGACTTGGTCCGCAAAGTGGGCAGCATCCTGTATCTCACCCGTGCGCCCCAGCCGCAGACCATTGTCGTGACCTTTGGCAGCCAAGTGATTCCCAACGATCCGAAAAAGGGCTGGGTCTACGATCCGACTCGAAATGCACTGGTGTTCGGCGAGGATTTGGATCTGAAGCCCGAGCCCACGGGCACGCAGGTGCAGGTGTCCTTCACAGCGGCGAAGTACTGACCGCGGTTTCTGAGGTGAGCTGTATGTCGAGTTATGCGAATGCGAGCCAGATCAAAATGTGGAAGACCTTGGTGGCCCTCACGCATGTGGATCACGACACCAATCAAGCCGAGCGAGAGTTCATTAGCGACTTTCTCGAAAAGTCCAAGCTGTCGCCGGAAGAGAAGGCCGAGATTTTGAGTGGCTTCGGTCGCGCCGAATCGCCCGAAAAGCTTTTTCAAGAAATCAAAGACTCGCGCGATCGCGCCCGCTTGCTCTATCTCGCCCGCGTGATGTTTTATCACGATCAGGATTTCTCAACCTACGAACAAATGGCCCTGGAGCACCTTGAGAGCCTGCACATGAAAAAGTTCGACCTAGACGCACTTCGCCCCGCGCTCGGTGAAGTGGAAAAGCAAGTCGAGTCCCGGTGGGCCGTCGATCGACCGCAATCTTTCCGCGATCGTTTCATAAATTTGTTGGACCTTTGGTTCATCTAAGGTTCAGCTCAGAACCTGCATGAAGTCGAATCAACTCCGCTGGGCCCTGCTTGCCTTTGTCACTCTCTGCTTCGCTGCACTTTGGTGGAGCGGAGCCCTCCAGCAACTCTCGCTCGAAAATCTCAAGGCTCAAGAGTCGGCATGGCGGACTTCGCAGGCAGAGAACCCCATCGTCTTTGCACTGAGTTTTGCGGCGATCTACATCACCAGCACGGCCCTTTCACTTCCTGGCGCAACCGTCCTGACACTGCTGGCTGGGTATTTGTTCGGACTTTGGGGCGGTACTCTGCTGGTGAGTTTTTGCTCCACGATCGGCGCAACTTTAGCGTTTTGGGGATCGCGCTATTTGTTTCGCGACTTTGTTCGCGAGCGCTGGGGCCATCGCCTCAAGACTCTCGATGAAGGCATCGAACGCGAAGGCGCTTGGTACTTATTCGCGCTTCGCCTCGTTCCCGCGTTTCCGTTTTTCATCGTGAATTTGGCGATGGGACTGACGCCCATCCGCACGCTCACCTACATCATCGTCAGCCAACTCGGCATGCTGCCCGCGACGGTCGCCTACGTGAATGCGGGACGTGAACTCAATCGCATCGATACCCTCAGCGGCATTCTCCACCCCAATGTGCTCTTATCGTTTGCGGCCATTGGGCTACTGCCCATTTTTTTACGGCGAGTCCTCGCGTGGTTCAAGTCGCGGCAAGCGCTGCGACGATTTCAGCGGCCTCGTGAGTTCGACTATAACCTCATCGTGATCGGCGCGGGCTCGGCTGGCCTGGTCACTTCGTACATCGCCGCCGCCGTGCGCGCGAAAGTGGCGCTGATCGAAAAACACAAGATGGGTGGCGACTGCTTGAACACAGGTTGCGTGCCCAGCAAGGCCCTGATTCGTGCCGCACATGCGGCTCACGAAATTCGCGAGGCCTCGCGCTTTGGAATTCACACAACACCTCCCCGCATAGACTTCGCACAAGTCATGGCTCGCGTCCGCCACGTGATCCGCGACATCGAGCCGCATGATTCCGTCGAGCGCTACACAGGTCTTGGCGTCAATTGCATCCAAGGCGAGGCGCGACTTTTGTCCCCGTGGCAAGTCGAAGTGAATGGCGCCACACTCAGCGCGCATCGAATCGTGATCGCCACGGGCGCTCGGCCGCGCGTGCCCAACATCACAGGTCTAAGCGAAGTGAACTATTTGACCAGCGACAGCGTGTGGAATCTCGAACAGCAACCGCGAAGCTTGCTGGTACTCGGCGGCGGCCCGATCGGTTGCGAACTAGCGCAAGCGTTTCATCGACTCGGCACACCTGTCATCTTGCTGGAGCGCGGAGATCGCCTCGTGCCGCGCGAAGACCGCGAGGTCAGCGAGCTGCTGCTGAAGCAGTTTCGACGTGAAGGCATCGAGGTGCACCTGAACACCGAGGCTCAAGCTTTCACCTCGGCGCACTCCCTTCGCGCCCGCACGCTCGCTGGCGATATTCAAATCGAGTTCGATCGCGTGCTACTCGCCCTCGGGCGAAGTGCCAACACGCGCGGCTTCGGCCTTGAAGAGCTGGGTGTGCAGCTGACCAGCGATGGTCGCGTGCAAACCGACGCCACACTTCGCAGCAACATTCCAACAATCTACGCTTGCGGCGACGTCGCTGGCCCGTATCAGTTCACTCACACAGCCGCGCACCAAGCTTGGTACGCCAGCGTGAACGCGCTCTTCTCACCGTTCAAGACTTTTGCCGCCGACTATCGAGTGATTCCATGGGCCACGTTCACACATCCTGAAATCGCGCGCGTCGGTCTCAATGAAAGCGAAGCTCGCGAACAGCAGGTCCCGTACGAAGTGACCACCTTCCCGCTCGATGATCTCGATCGAGCCATTGCCGATGGCGAGGCCACAGGCTTCATCAAAGTTCTCACTCGCCCAGGCCGCGACAAAATTTTGGGCGTCACCATTGTTGGCGCCAAAGCCGGCGACTGGATCAGCGAATACATCGCCGCGATGAAGGCCAACCGAGGCCTCAACGATGTGCTTCGCACCATTCACATTTATCCGACCATGGCCGAGGCCAACAAATTCGTCGCCGGTCGATGGCGACAGGCGCGCAAGCCGGAGTGGGCTCTACGGCTGATTCAGGTGTTTTTTAAGCTGACGTCGCCGACCCGCCCCTAGCTGACAATTCACCCCGACTTCACACTATTTTCACACTCGACCTCCATCCTAAATTCCATGGAGGTCACATGACATCAGCTCAGTCCCCGTCATCATCACACGCAACTCAACCCCACTCGCGCTCTGCCCGAGCTTCGCTTTGGCTAAAGCTCCTCACGTTGGGCGGGCTCTTGCTCGTCGCCAACACGCCCAGCTGCTTCATTCGATCCGTGGTGCACGAGCGCCGAACCTATGAGGCCGAAGCTCAGCAAAGTGTTGTCGCCGGCTGGGCCGATCGGCACCAGATCCAAGGACTGCAGTTCGTGATTCCCTTTCAGTACCCACAAACCGAAGAGACCGAAAAGGGTCAGCGGATCGTCTGGCACGAAGATCAACGTCTTTTGAATCCAGAGCTCGTCGAGATCACCTGGTCGGACGACATCGAAGTCCGCGAGCGAGGCATCTTCAAAATTCCGATCTACAAGGCCAATATGAAGATGTTGGGAGAGTTTCGCTTGCCACGCGACGTTCAACCCCGAAAGTCCAACGAAGTGCTCATCGCCGGTGGTCAAAAGCTTGTGTGGGATTTGCCAACGAGTGCGTCGATTCACGAGTTTAGCTTCAAGCTCAACGGCAAACCCGCGCGACTCAATCGAACCGAAAAGGGCTTCGAGGCCCAACTTGAAGATCTTCCCCTCGGCGAGACGGTGAGTTTTGAAATGGATCTGAAGCTCAACGGATTTGCCGGTGTGGACTTTCGCATTCCGGCCGAGAGACTGAAGTTGAACATGACGTCGAGGTGGCCGCACCCCAGCTTCGGCGGGCAGCTGCCGATCACGCAAAACATCACCGCCGATGGCTTCACTGCCACTTGGTCGCTGATGCAAAGTCAAAACAATCAAAGCATCAGCATTGGGCACGTGAGCCCCGTCAACATCTACTCGCAAACTGAGCGCGCCTTGAAATATTCAAGTCTGATCATTCTTCTCCTGCTCACTTCACTCTTTCTGATGGAAACACTCTGGACGCTTCGCCTGCACGGCTTGCACTACTTGCTCATGACGCTACCCCTCAGCGCCTTCTACATCCTTCTTCTCGCACTGAGCGAGCACCTGGGCTTCGCGATGAGTTATGTGGCCGGGTGCACGGCCGTCTTAGCGCTGCTGCTCATTTACTTCAAAGGCATCGGCGCCAAGGCGCGACAGACTTCTGTCCTCGCCACGATTCTGATCGCCATCGATGCCCTCGTGTACACGATGCTCTCCAGCGAAGACTTTGCCCTGCTGATCGGTGCGATCTCCTTGTTCCTGGCACTGTCGGCCTTTATGCTGATGACCATGCGAGTGAATTGGACACGGACATTTGGCGCATCACCCACCGATGGCGAATTCGACACGCAGAGCATCGCTGGTCAATCATCCGCGTCACTGAGGTCAGAAGCATGAGTTTCAAAGTGTTGTTGGTCGAAGATGAAATTTCGATTGCCGACAACGTGCGCATGGCCCTCCAGCAGGAGGGCCTTTCTTTGACTCACGCCAAAACCGTCGGTGAAGCGCGACTGCAGATGAGTCGCGATCACTACGCCGTCATTGTTCTCGATGTCGGACTGCCGGATCAAAGTGGATTTGATTTTTGCCGTGAACTTCGACGAACCGATCAAACACCCATACTGTTTTTGACCGCACGTGCAAGTGAGGTGGATAAGATCGTGGGTTTTGAACTGGGAGCCGACGACTACCTGACAAAGCCCTTCAGTCCTCGAGAACTGACCCTGCGTGTGCGAGCTCTGGGACAAAGGGGACGCAAAGCCGCGCCAACGGATCGCTGGGGCTTATTTCAGGTGGATCACGAAAAATTTCGGATCAGTTTTGACGGCAAGCCGCTGGAACTTTCGCGTTACGAATTTAAGTTGCTGGAACTTCTCATTCGACGGCCGGGAGTTGTCTTTTCCCGAGCCCAGCTCATGCAAAGCCTTTGGGATGATCCTGAAATGAGTCTCGAGCGCACAGTCGATGCACATATCAAATCTTTGCGCGCCAAGCTCAAAGAAGTGCGTCCTGATCTCTCGCCGATTCAAACACATCGCGGCCTGGGTTATTCATTGAGCGAGACCGGAAAATGAGTCGGGCGGTTCTTCGTAATCTCAAACTGCAAACCCGATTGGTGATCAGCTTCGCTGTGTTGAGCGTTGCGAGCGTCGGGCTTGTGGCGCTTGGAGTGTATCGGGAACTGCGACCTCAATTTCTTGAAGCCGTTGAACTGACACTCATCGACACAAGTCGAGTGCTCGCCTCAGATCTGGCCGCACGCGCGCAGACTCAAGGCTCGCTTCGGCGCGCTGTGGACGAGTTCGCGCAGTCGCTTCAGATGTTGAAGTCGACCAAGTTTCAAGGTCGCAACTCCGTGGACCGAAGCTCGCATCTTCGTCTCAGGATTTTCATCACCGATGCCGAAGGCCGACTCTTACTCGACTCCGAAGCTCGGGAGCCCGTCGGTTCGGACTTCAGCCGATGGCGCGATGTCGCCTTAACGTTGAAGGGTCGCTACGGAGCACGAGCCACGCGTGAAAACCCAGATGACCCTCGCACTTCCATTCACTTTATTGCCGCACCCATCGTGCTCAATGGCAAGATCGGAGGCGTCCTCTCCATTGGCAAGCCTGTTGAAAGTGTCGCAACACAGATTCAGCGAAATCAAAAGCTTTTGGGCGGACTTTTACTTCTCACGCTTCTGATTGTCGCTTTGCCGTTGTCATTGTTCGCGACTTATTGGATCTCACGTCCAGTTCGTCGCCTGAAGAACCACGTCGAGAACTTGGGTCGCACAGGCCCACTACAAAGGCCGCAGCTTGCACAAGACGAGATTGGCTTTTTGGCCGATTCGATCGAGTCACTGCGCCGGCGGCTCGATGCCAAACAGTACATTGAGAACTACGTGCACAATCTGACGCATGAGATGAAATCACCACTGACCGGCATTCTCGGGGCTTCGGAGCTTCTCAGTGCCAATCAGCTGACGCCAGAGAATCGGCAGCAGCTCTTGCAGAATATCGAAGGAGATGCCAAGCGCCTGCGAGATTTGGCGGATCGATTGTTGGAATTGGCTTCACTTGAGGCCCGTGAAGGCCGACTCAATGGCGAGCGCTTCAGCGTGAGTCTTCTCGTCGACGAAGTGCTGGAGTCGTTTCAATCCCAGATCCGTGCGCGCGCCCAAAGTCAGATCAAAATTGAAGTGGATGAATCTCTCAGTATGTATGGCGAACGCTTCTTGGTGTGGCGTGCGCTGGCGAATCTCGTTCAAAATGCCATCGACTTCGCGCGCGATCAATCTCTCGTAATCGGAATTCGCGTGCTCCAGAGTGACGGGCAAACGCGAATCGAAGTGGAGGATGACGGAGTGGGAATTCCCGACTTTGCTCGCGAACGCGCCACCGAGCGATTTTTCTCAACGGAACGGCCGCGAACCGGAAAGAAAAGTTCGGGCCTTGGTCTCAGCTTTGTCCACGAGATCATGCAGCTTCACGGCGGAAGCTTTGAACTTCACGCCAAGCATCCCAACGGCTGCCGCGCTGTTCTCAAATTTCCTGAAGGTCGATGACAAATCGATATTGAACATCGTTCTTCAACAGTCGTTCATAGGCCGAATTGATCTGCTCAGGCTTTACGGTTTCAACTTCCGCGGCGATGCCATGCTGACTACAGAAGTCCAGCATCTCTTGAGTTTCACGAAGTCCACCAATGAGGGATCCCGCCAAACGACGACGTCCACCAACCAAGCTAAAGGCTTGCACAGGCTGAGGGCCGGGAAGTCCCACCAGCACCATCGTGCCATTCTTCTTCAACAGGCTCAGATATGCATCATAGCTATGCGAAGCCGAAATGGTGTTGATGATGAGATCAAACTTCTTCGCCGCTTGGGCAAAGTCCCGTTCACTCGAAAGGGCGATGAAGTCGTGCGCACCGAGGCGTTCGGCGTCCTTTTGCTTCTTTGTCGATGTCGAAAGCACGGTCACATGCGCGCCCATGGCACGAGCAATCTTGACCGCCATATGACCCAAACCACCTAAGCCCGCGACGGCCACCTGTGTGCCTGGTCCTGTGTTCCAATGCTTCAGCGGGGAGTATGTGGTGATGCCGGCGCAGAGAAGGGGCGCGGCTGCGGCTGGAGAAAGTTTCTCCGGAACGCGAAGGACGAAGCGTTCCTCGACCACAATGTGGGATGCGTATCCGCCCTGTGTGATCCCTCCTCGAGGATCGCGCGAGCCATAGGTGAACGTGCCCCCACGCTCGCAGTACTGCTCTTCATCTTCCTGGCAGTTGACACAACTCCGACAAGAATCCACAAGACAACCGACGCCGACAAGATCGCCAACTTTGAATTTTTGAACTCCGCTTCCGACCGACTCAACACGTCCAACGATCTCATGGCCAGGCACCACGGGATAAGTCTGCGGCCCCCAGTCTCCCTTCACCCAATGGAGATCGGAATGACAAATGCCACAAAACAAAATTTTGATTTGCACATCCGTCTTTTCAGGTGAGCGGCGCTGGAATGCGAAGGGCTTTAGCGGTGAGGTCGTATCAAACGCCGCGTAGGCGCGAGCTTGAACACCTGAATTCATAGTCGATGAGTCAGCAGGATTGCGCATCAGATCACCTCGGCCACGTTGGCCACTTCGCTGTCTAAAGAATGTCAGCGAAACATCACCGCGCACTGGCGGCCCGAGGTCAACAAGATCTCCAATGCGCGAGCCCGACCGGCCTCAACCGCGCCATTCATATAGCCCTTGTGGGACTCACTCCACGCATCGCCCGCGAAATAAATCTCGCCATGCCGTTGGACACGTGAGGCTTCGCGCTTCGGCCCAGGACGATCAGCACCGGGATAGGATCTCTCCCACTCATGCGTGGCATAGCCGACGTAGTGCGCCCCTTCGCCCCGAGAGCGAAGCAAGTTCAACGCATGCTGAACGGCAGATTCAACTTGCGCACGATTCGCCAGCCGACCCGTGTACAAGGTGATCGCCGCGCCAGGGCCTCGCGCGTCGAGACTGGAGTCCCACATCTGGTAGGCAAGTCCACCGCGAGGATCTCGAGCAAGTCCAGCAAAGGGCGCCCAGTCGCGCGCCTTAAAGTACAATACAATTTTCGAGTTTCGTGCCCACTGCGAGTTGGATCGCGAAACATCTTGTGGAAGCCCGGGAACTTTGAAGGCAACTTCTCGAAGCGAGGCCTCTGGCATCGCAAGAATAACTTTGCCTGTTTCAACGACGCGAGTTTCCCCGCGATCATTTTGCAAGGTGAGTCGGTATCTTGTGCGTTGATTGCGACTTGCCGAATTTGCCGTCGCAGACAAAAGTCTTTCTTCGAGACTCTTAAGTTTCCACCCGAGTGCACGACTTGATTCAGGAATCTTCTGCACCAGGGCTTCGACCAGTGACTCCGAGCCACGAGCAAAAAATGACTTCTCGTCATTGTGGGGCAGCAGCTCAATTCGCCAAGTCGGCGGCCCCCGCGTGCTTGGCTCCGCCGTTACGCCAAAAGTATCAAAGAAGACCTGCCGATTCAGTTGCTCAGTCGATCTCCCCCACTCGCTCTCCACGGCTCGCGCCACATACTCCTGCAACATCGCGCTAGCGCCAACGGATCGAAGCTTGTGAGCCAAACTCACGTCTTCAGTTGCACTCCACTTGGCCAGAGCCGAGAGCGCGCGAGCATCTTGGGTCGAGACGGCTCGCAAGTAGTCCGACTCACTGACCCAACGACCATTTTGCTCAACGCGATTTTCAATACTGGCCACGGGACGATCGACGATCATCACATTCAGCTCACGAGCCAATGCGCGGATCTCCGTGTGTGTCGAGTCGACCAACTCCGCACCGGCATTAATGCGCAGGCCTAGGCCGAAAGGATCATCGACAGTCATGACCCGACCACCAAATCGATCCTGGCCTTCAAAGATGATCGCATCGACGCCCGCCCGAATCAGATCGCGAGTCGCCGATAGACCCGCCAAGCCGCCGCCGACAACAACAGCTTCGCGAACTTCGGGCACCTGTGCCTGAGTCGCCTGTGCGGCTCCACTCAAAAGTAGAAACGGCAAGAGAAGTAAAAGTCGGCTCAAGATCGGGCGACGAAGATTCGGCTCGCGAAGACGCTCGAACGAAGCCGTGGCCTCGCCCACTTTCTCAAAGATCTCTGGCCAGCATGCTGGCCGCGCTTCGATTTGATTGACCTGCCCCCGCACGCCCACCTCCCGCATTCGAAGACAGACCTAGCAGAGTCATGGGGGGTGCTTCGAGCTTCGGCACATTCACCGAAGTCTCTTCAGGACCAGTTTGGACAATTTACAGTCGAGATGATCGGCTCGATCATTCAATGCGGCCGAGAAGGCCAGCGTCTGTCGCAAAATACATCCAGCCATCGGGACCTTCGCGAAGCGCTCGAAACCTCTGGCCCTGATCGGCGAACAACACTTCTTGTTGGCTCACCTGCGCGCCCTTGAGCACAAGTCGCCGCACATGTGTGCCGCTCAATGTGCCCATCAACAGACTTCCCTTCCAAGCCGGGATTTTGTCCGAGCTGACCCATGCCATTCCCGATGGCGAGATCGACGGCACCCAATGCGCGACGGGAGATTCAAAACCGGCTTGGGTTGCACCTTCACCAATTGAGGGACCCCAATACTCGCGACCGTAGGTGAGCTTCGGCCAGCCGTAGTTCGCACCACGCTTCACAAGGTTCAGCTCGTCACCGCCTCGCGGCCCCATCTCCGCCATCCACAATTCATCCGTCGTCGGATTTCGCGCCAAGCCCTGCGGCGATCGATGTCCGAGCGACCAAATTTCAGCATGAGCTTGGGCCTGACCGGCAAACGGATTGTCTGAGCCTGCTCGTCCTTCGAGATTGAGGCGAAGAATTTTACCATTATGAGCTTTGAGAGACTGAGCGAGGTCACGTTCATCGCGATCGCCGATGCTCATGTAGAGCCACCAGGCATTGGCCTCGCGCCGAAACTCAATGCGCGATCCAAAGTGCACACCGCTTGTCCCGCCCGCATCCGAACGAAACAGCTCGCGCCACTCCACGAGCCGAGCGCCTTTGGCCTCGCGCTCAATTCGCCCCAAGCCCAGAGCCGTCGCGCCGCCTTTTGCGAGAGGCGCTGAGTAGGTCAGATAGATCCAGTTTTTCTTTTCAGGATGCACGCGCACATCCAACAAGCCACCTTGACCTTTGGCCCAAACTTTTGGCGCTCCCTCGACGCGGATGACACGCGAAGCTTGCGAAGTCGGGACATCCAAACGAAGAATCTTGAGCTCACCCTTTCGCTCCGTCAGCACGACTTCATTTTCACTCAAAAAATCAAAGCCCCAAATCACATCGCGACCTTCATGCAAGACCTTCAGCTGAGGCGGCTTGACGGATTTCACAGTAGGCTTCGTCGCCGCCAGAGTCTGAGTCTGAGCTTGAGCTTGAACTTGAACTTGAGCGTGGCTGGGAGCGCCCCAGAACATCCCTACAGAGATGCTCCAAAAAACCAGCCACAAAGACGAAGTCCCTGCTTGTGGCCTCAGTGCGGAGTAATGATGAAGACTATTGAATTTCATGAACGTGACTTCCTTCTAACTGAATCTTGCCAGGCTGCATGCGACTCCAAAGTCCGAACTCAGCCATGCCATCTTTGACCAAACCCAATCTCTGCTCAGGCCTTCGATGACGAAGACGCCAAAACGCTTTCACGGCGCGCCAGTCATAACGATCCGTCGCGAACAAAATGATGTCGCGATCTTTGGGAACTCGGTCGAGATCCCAACGATCTCCCGATCTCAAGATCTGAAACACATCCATGGCCATCCAGCCGCGAATCAATCCCCACTCATCGCGGCGATTCTCTTCATAGGGAATGTGAAGCGCCAAAGGATGGCGAAGGCGTTGGTATTCCTGCTGCGAACGCAAATCCACAAGCGTGGCGGACTTCGCCAGCACCATCTCTTGAACCTTCGGAAGTGGTGCAAACAGGTTGGGTCCAGGTAGGCCCATCAACTGCACTTCGTTCTGCGGCCAATGGAACGCGTCCGCTCCTTCGTAAAACCAAAACAGATTTTTGAACCCGGCCTCGTGCAACCACGCAATGGCTCGGATCACGCGCGAGTCGGATGGATTTTGTCCGATCAACAAAATCGCTTTCTCACGATCCCACGCTTGCCAGATCTGCGACTCCCACTCATCGCCCAGTTCTTCATGTTTCGCTCGTCGCAACTCGCTGGAGTCGGCCTTCGCATCGGCCAACGATTCCGCACTCGCGTGATAAGGCCAATGCAAAGTTTCACGGCGAAGCTGTGACTCCGTCGCCAGTTCGACCCGAGCACCGAGAGGTGCGCGAAGCGGCCACGCCTCTTGCGCCTCCCGACTGCGCGTATCAATCACCAATTCGATCTTAGGAAGTTCAGTCAACAAACTGGCGCGGTGAAGAACGCGCGCGCCGGGGTGAAACGGCGGACGAGCCCGCGAGGGCCAATGATAGATCGGCGTACCGACGACTTGCGTGATGAGCTTCACGCGAACGCCAGATTCCAAAACTTCGATACGGTTGATGCGACTCCAAATCGCGTCAGGAGCGTAGACGACTTTCCCATTCTCAGCTCGGGCGATCACCCAAATTCCGTAGCCGGGCGTGAAGCACACTTCGCGTGGATCAACTTCAATGGCGAACTCGGGAGTTTGCCCGGGTCCGCCGCCAAAGGCGGCGTGATACTGTGCCAATGGCACTTCCACTTTCGGCCAGCCCGGCGACTTCGTACATCCCGGCGAGTTTTGACCGCGAATCGCGACTTCCTCGGAAGCTAAGCGCGAGCCAGGATTCCAAGTCCACCGCGCATCATGACCTAACAGTGGATCGAAGGAGCCCGGCGCAAACCCCGTTGTGACCTTGGCGGCCTTCAGCGCTTCGCGTGCACCCTCACTGACGAGTTGTCGTCGAAGTGACTCAGAGGCCAGCGAGAAGCCGAGCAACACGCCCAGCCCCCCGCACACCACACAACCCATCAGCCAGCGACCACTCATGTGTCTTTGATCCAATCTTGCTGACCCAAATAGTCCGCCTTACCTAACAGGACACCGTGTTGGCGCAGGATCGCGTAAGCCGTCGTACAGTGAAAATAAAAATTGGGAAGTGCATGTTGAACGAGGAAAGCTCGGCCCTTGAGATGTTGTCCTGGATACCAAGGAAAGCGAATCACTTGTTGATCCCAGTTTGCGAACTGCTCTGGGCGCGCCGTTTTCAAATAGCTAATGGTGCGCTCAATTCGATCAACAAATTGTTCGTATGTGGTCTCTGTGTCCTCGAACACCGGCGCCTTCTGACCCGTGAGTCGAGCGACGCAACCCTTAGCGGTGTCGGTGGCGATTTGGATTTGCTTTCCGAGAGGAAACATATCCGGAGTCAGCCGCTGCTGGGCCACCACCGCAAAATCCGTCTTGCGATCCGCGAAGTGCGACTGCGCCTTTTTCAAAACTCCTTTGAGTGCTTCGAGACTGCGAATCATTTGCGGAACTGTGAGTTCGTAAACATCAAGCTGAACGGTTGGAGACTGTGACATAGATCCTCACCTTCGGTAGCGATTGAACGTTTTGGATTTTACCAACTTAGGAGCCTGTGTCTCGGACCGCAAGTTCACTCAGCCAGGAGAGGACATCGGGCCATTTGTGTTGCAACCCCCTACCGCTCGACTCATGAAGCCCATTTCGAACCCCGCAGGCTCGCCTCAATCCAAGCAAAAACTATTGAAATCTCTCAGGAATAACTCACCTCACGCGCCATCCATGCCGCCGCTTCACTCGGGCACTGAGAAGCCTAACGATACTCGAGTTCACAAACTCCTGTATGACAACGCGCGCTCAAACTCGGAGGCTTGGCCGACTTCGCCGGACTTGATTTACCGGCGGCACTTGCGCCCGATACGGCACCTGGCCCAGGAGCCGACTCGCAGTTAAGACGCGGCTCCTGTTCTTTGCGCCACTTGGTGATGGCGGCTCTATGCCGAGGCAAGATCGCCGTGCTCGGCAAACAGCCGCGACTTTCGTCAACCACACAATCCGAATGCTTTTTGCACCCCACAGACCAATGCGGATTCGCCTGGGTTTGACTTTTATCCCAAGCCTTTTCAAGCTTTGCGAGCAGTTCTGTGGCCTCTTCGACGGGACGAACCCACGAGTTGCAAAGCATCGGCTGATGCTCAGCTGTCGATTGACTCACGAGCACGTACCACACGTCCTCATTCCATCGCAGATCGCACGAGCTACCAGTTTCATTCCAAACTTGAGGCGCGCCTCGCTTGTAAGGCTTCAGTTCAAGTTTCAACTGGCGCGGCGTGAAAGCTTCAGGCTTCTTCGGTGGGCCGCTCTCTGGCTCGATTGATTTCGGAACTTTGAGCAGCGTGATGATCCCCGCTTGGGTGGGATCTTTTGAGAGCTGATCCCAAACCGTGGGAGCGCATCGGCAGGACCATGCCTCCTGCGAGTAAAGACCAATGATCAGAACGAGTAGATTTTGAATCAGACGTTTCATGGCCTTAAGCTCAAACCATGCTTTGAGCTTTGACCACTGTTTTTTTGCTGGGGCTTTGACGTGAAGAGCGAGGATTTCGCACTGAACTCAATCAAAGAACGGAAAACACTCCCGAAACATTCATCGTCACCATTTCCGCCCGCATGTTGGTCGCGAAGCCTTGAATGTAGGGGTTCAAGTACACATCGCGAGTCAAAGCGTAGCCCGCCCCAAGGCGCAATGTCGGCGTGCGACTCCAAATCACACCCAAGTCCGTGGTCGAGCGCGGGTTGTAGGCTAAGAATCCAACTGTGGCGTTGACATTGAGCTTATCGGAAAAGTTGTACTTCACGCCCGGAATCCAAGACATCGTCCACTGAGACACCAAGCCGTCGCCGCCTCGACGAGTTGAACCGGGTCGATAGCTTCGCTCAAAGATCCAGTAGGAAAGATCATAGTCGAAACTCAATGCCCATCCCGAGCCCATCAAGCGATAAACAAAACTCTGGCCGGCGTTGAGCCCACCCACCTGACCGGTGTTGCGATAGTTCGGCACTGTCGTCACGGACGCGCCCAGAGAATTGCGTGCTTGAATCCCCGCCCATCGCGAATTGAAATCATAGCTCACAAAGGGATTGTTGACGTCGGTACGCTCCCAACCATGAAAGGGCTTGAGAAATGCGACGCCTGTGCCCGCACTCATGGCCGAGTCCGACGAGAATCGATAGCGACCGCTCACACTGCCACGCACGGCTTGCGCGTAGACACCGACACCACCATCGGGATTGGGCTGATCCGCAGCCGACAAATCTCCAAATGTCGGTCCAAAGTAAGAGAGGCTTCCCTTCATGGAGAACCTTGAGAGCGAGCCTCCATCTGCTTTGAGTTTCGCATCACTGATCGTTTGTGTTTCTTCAAACTTTTTTTGCCCGACAAACTCCGAAGCTCGCGTCGAGCTGGTCGCCGCCGGCGCTTCGGCCTGAGTCTGAGAGCGAGCCGGGACCGCCAACGTCAGCAGACTGAGGCACAGAGCGAACTTTAAGCTCAGCGAAAGAGTTGAGTCGGATCCGTTGTGAATGCGCATGAGGTCCCCCCGAAAAACAAGGCCCGAGTCATAAATGACTCGGGCCGAGCGTGCAACGAGGCACTGGAGAGACTCTGTGAGTTTTCTGTCAAAGTCCCTAAATTGCTGTTCACACGAGGCTGAGTTTCGCCGCGTGCCAGCGCCCAAGTTCTGAGGGCGGGTCAAGGCCCGCCACCTGAGGCAAGGATTTGCGAATGCCCCGGATTACACCAGTCGTTGTGCCAGTGGGCGCGCCGTGAACTGCGCTTGGGTTTGTGACACTCCTTCCTAACTCTCTCAGTCGGGACCATGTCGGTGAGCCGCGCAGCCTGGATCTCGAAAATGTGGACATTCGAATAACCTCCTTATGTCGCATGTCTCGATTTGCCTCGAGACCCAAATCACTCGACTCATGTTTCGAACTCACAACGCAAACACGTTTCGACTTTTGTTCGACGTCCTCCTTCAGGCGGCGACGATCACCGCACTCATCGAGATTGAGAGAGTTCAAGTTCGATGCCAGTTCGAGAACTGGGTGCGACACGCATTCTGAGTGTCGCGACCCCTCATTAGCTCTGCCGTTTCTCTAAGATGAGTGATGAGCATAAAAAAACGCGCCCCTGGTCGGGCGCGTTTTGTCTCTGACTGGAACTCAAACTTATATCGCGATTAACTCAAAGCTTGGGGAAAGCCATGCTCAGCTGAGTGTTTGGTTTAGCGAAGCGAGGGTCGGTAGTGAAAGTCGATCAAAATCCAACCTGACTGGGATTCGTCGAACATAACCAAAGCGCGAACTTCACCATAAGATCGAATCGCATCAAACCAGCCGACTTCTGCACCAAGCTGCGAGCTTCTCCACATCGGCGGAGCGGAGTGACCAGGTCGAAAGTGACGTACAGCAATGAAGCTCAAGCGGATCGACACTTTGCCATCCGCTTGTCGCTCTTCAACTAAGTCCGACCAATTCAAAAGTCTCTGATCCAGCGCCGCCATTTGCGACATGGAATCCCAGAGTTCTCGGTAACTCTGGGATTGCGTCACCGCCTGCAGGGGCGAGCTCGCTGCGGTTGTGACCGCTGAAGTGGCTGTGGCTGTTGCCGTCGCCTCGCGAGGCTGACCGACAAGTACCATGATCAACAAAGTGAAAAGCCACACAGTGGAAGTCGAACGAAGAATCTTGAGTTGAATACGCCGCATAGAAGCCGCTCCGCAGTTTTGTATTTATGGATTGAGAAGTCAGGGGGCATGTTTGCCACATGCAAAGGCCTGAGTCGAGATCACCGCCAAATTCAACGGCTTGGAGCGAATGAATTTCACGCCAACACAAGTCGAATGTCTGCATCCACGAGTTCTTGAAGATCTTGAATCAATTTGAAACAGATTTGCGAGTTGATGCCTTCGCCTCAATCGCGTTTTTCACAATATTCGCTTCGTCTCATTTTGTGACTCTTCAACTCGACTCGACCTGCCGATAAAGCTTTTGGACCTAAGTACGTTAGCTCAAATCGGGAGAAAGTCGCTTGTTGGTCATTCGCATTCAACAACTCATCCGTTCACTTGCTCGGAACAAACTCCGCACACGTGCCGGAGTGCGAGGCCTCGCGCCGACGGTTTGGGTTTTGACTAGCCTCATCGGGCTGGGCGGATCTCTCGGCTGTACCGCGAAGAAAGAAGACACAGGCCGACTGACGATTCAGTTTCCAGGCCAAATCAACGGCAGCACCACGAAAAGTTCGAATAGCAAATCCAGCCCCGTGGGCTCGCCCGATCACTCGATCTTTGGCGCTTCGGCTTCTCAGGTCGAAAAGTCCTTGAGTGTGCAGGCGCAGAGCCTGAGCGAGCCAAACTGGAACTCGGCCACTCCTGCGAATCTCAGTGAGATCGGCTGCTATGCCGTCTTCGTCGGCGGCAGTAGCCCTGAGCTTTCGAACAACGCCTGCCAAAACACACAGAACACGGAAATCATGCGCTTTGGACAGCTCGTTGGGACGTTTGCCGCAGGATCGACTGCGACCTTGGAAGTGCCAGCAGGAAAAAGCATGCGCTTCTATGTCGCAGGCTTAAAGCTCGTGAGCGGTCAGTGCGAAAAATTTGCGATCAGCTCGGAGGGACATCCCAGCCTGACTTGGTCGCAGTACTCCATGCCCTATCTCATCGGGCAACGAACTTTGGATATTGCGCCCGGTGAAAACAATGTCGAGATCACAGCGAACTCGGCCTTAGATGACACGACCAAAATCAACTCGTGCAACTTCTTGAGCGCTCCGGGCTCGACCGGCTTGATTCAAGTATCGTCACCGACGCTGGTGCCGAACGTCGCCTTTGGCACATTCTCCGACACGAGCTTCACCGTTTCCAATCTGAGCAGCGTGTACTCGCTCTCAGGTTTTGCCGCGAGTTCGACAGGCACTGAGTTTTCGGTGCAATCCACCACCTGTGGCACAAGCCTCGCGCCGCAGGCCAGCTGCACGGTTGTGGTGCGCTACACGCCTTCGACGGTGGGAACTTCGAGTGGTCAGCTCAACCTCAGCGCGACCGCCAATGGTGTCGCGCAATCCGCAACGCGAAGCTTTTCGACCAACTCAGTTGTCGGCAGCGTCACAGTCGGCGCTCTCTACACCGGAAAGTCCGCATGGACGGACTATGTTCAAGCGGCCTCGACCTACGCGGCGCCCACGAACTGCGGTGGCATGGCGGAGTCGGGAGCCACGAGCTGCATTCACGCTGGTGAGTTTCGTCGCGTGGATTTCGCTTTAGGCTTAGGAAGCTGTGCAGGCGTGACCGCGACCGATACCCTCAATGCCTTCACTTGGGTTTGTGACGACACCAGCATGGCGCCCACGGTGATCCTTCGCACAAGCAAAATGAATGTCACTTCACCGCTTCGGCAACTCATCGACTTTTCGGGAAGCCCACAGTGGAAGACCAACTCCATCACTGTTGTCAAAAGTGGCGTGACGGTCGCGCAATCAAGTCCAGCTGTGTGGTGGTCCAACGTGGTGATGGCTCTCCCGACCACAGGCGCAACACTTAACTCAACCACCGCAATCTACGCGACGGCCACCAACATCAATTTGTCGGGCACGAATCAGGGCTACAACATCGCCGCACACAATGTGTCGGTGGTCACTGCCGCCGGCGCCAGCATCAACCTAGCCGCGGGCGCTTCCGCGAACTGCAATCCCTCCACAGGAAGTACCACATCACCAACGGTGATCTCCGTATTCTGCATGGGCAGTCGAAACTACACTTGGATCGAGGCTGACGTGAACGTCGCGTCGGTGACGTCCGGCACGCTGATCAATGCCGTGAGCTCCAGCTTTTTGCGGGTGATGCTCTCTAAGTTTCTCGTGGACGTGGCCTCGAACACTTGGATGGCCTCGGACTGGAGAGGTGTGCGAAATTCCATTCTTGCGGGCACCACTTTTATCGGCACACGCGAAGGCAGCTACCTTAAAGACTCCACGTTCAATGTCCTCTACAAATCAAACTGGGATGGCATTCGAGGCACAGCCTCAATTGGCCTCTCGCTAGAGGGCACGGGCGGACCGACCAGTTACAATCGCGTTTCCGAAGTGCGAATTTCGAGATTTGACTCCGGCATTGAACTGATCGGCACAAACCCAGTTACCGGCAACGCCATTACGAACTTCAACATCAACAACGTGACCAACGGAATCTGGCAAGACCAAAACGCGTCGAGCAACTTGGTTTATCGCGGTGTCATCTCGGGAGCCGGCGATGGCAGCACAGATGGAAATGGAATTTACGTCACGGACGGCACAGGACTCAAGGTTTCACACGTCACTGTAATCGGAGCGTACTTTAGCGGCGCTTCGATTCTCAACCCTTCTTCCGGAACGCAGTTGCACCAATTTCTCGTCGCCAATGCGGAGTGGGGAATAGACGTTGGCATTAATGATGTTGCGACAGATCTTAGGCTTTCGCAATTTGCTGGAGTCGCTACGAACATCAATCCCATCTGGGGTGGCACCAGCGTCAGTCTCACCAGCCAAGGCACGCATTTAGTCAAAAACACCAATGCTTGCGACTGGAACGGAGCCACCAACTGTAACGCCCAAGGCGGTAACTTCGCCGCCTACATGGCGATCGAAAGCGACTTTGTTGGCAACACCAATGACTCATTGAACACCACGACCAACGCCGCCACAAATGGCGCAACGGGCTTGAGCTATTATGCGAGTATGGACTTCATCAATTTTGAGAACTTCGCACGCGTTCTCACAACCTTCGCCACGAACTTCACCGCCAACGCGAGTCTGACAAATGCGTTCAACTCCGGCTCTGGCGGCATCTATGACTGGAGTCTTAAGTCCACAGCCGGCAAGGTTCGCAATCACAGTGGCGACGCCACAAATCCCAACGGCACTTTCACGGTGGGCGCAGCTTGCCCCGCGGCCGTGAGCGGCACACTCAGCGGCATGGATAACTCATCCCAGCTCTACCTCTTCAATGCGGCTGAAATTCTCGACGATGGAATTGGCAATGACGATGGTCTTTGTCATGCCAACGAACACTGTTTGTACTCACCCAACTTTGGCTACTATCAAGGCCATGGAGACTATAGCGGCCGCACTTGTGTGTACTCGGCCGGCGCGGGGCCCGCTGGGATCACCATCTACGGCTATCCGAACAACGGGTATTGAGCCCTCCGCGAATTCACATGCCCTGCCGACAAATCACTTGAGCGCGCAGACTCCTGCATCACAAAACGCACTGAGCTTCGCATCCTTTTTCGTGTTAGCCGTCGCCTCACAGCTCGACTCGCGCTCAAAAGTTGTTCGCCAGTTCTTCGCTTGAGTTTGACTCTTGCGATTCACCGCCAGCGCACCCAAGCACGTGGTCGCGGGTTGCATCACGCACTCCGCATCCTTCTCGCAGACCGACCAAATCGGATTGGGCGAAGATCCGTGCGTCCAGAGCTTGGCTAGTTTTTGCAGAGCTTCCGACTTCACATTCAAGGTCTCACTATAGGTGGAGCACGAAATGAAGCCCGTCTCCGGATTCGATTCAGAAATGACGATCATCCATCGCCCCTCTTGGGGCACGATGTGGCAGGTGGACTTCGACGGCCCAACACTTGAAAAGTGAAAACCATTGAAGCTCTTCACATCAACCGCGATTTTGCCATCGGCTTGGACAACGTGGGTCGGTGCGCGAACAAGAGCCGCGACCTTCACTTGCTCGAGATTGTTCATCAAACGCTCATGAATGCCAGCCACACAAGAGCAGGCCTCGGCCGAGTTCACAGAAATCAGTAGGCTCAACATTGCTGAGCCCGCGACGATCGCGCATCGTCGCAACGAAATCCCTTCGATCACTTTCAATCTTCGCATCATGTCTCCCGACTTGAAATGAGCGTGAGCCCTTCAAAACAATAAAATTAGTGCGCCAATTCCTGCGATGGACCCGCCAAAAATCAACGCAACTTTACCGACGTCGCCCCATGCGTGGGTCTTCTCAGCGCCCGGAACGGGAGAATCGCTGCGCAATTCAAATTCTACGGTGTCGCCGACATTTCGATTGTGAAAGACGGTGGCTCCACCCGAGTTAAACTGATTGAATGCTTCGCGCTTTAATTGTCCGGTCACCGCGTCCGTGAACTCGACGACAACTTGCGAGCCGCTGGGAGGAACTCGATCGGCGTCACCCGCAGGTGGCGGCAAGATCTCGACCACTTGCCCCTTGGCTTTCCATACGTAGGGCGCCTGAAGTGCGGCCATGAGATTCCAGGCAAAACTCAAACCCAAGAGAATGACACAACCCATAGCCGCCAGGAGCAACGTCGTTTTGAAGTAGAACATCTTCGCCTTCTCCTCTTCCTTGTGTAGACCTTATGCTTCGCCCGTGGGCTTCGCACTCTCTAAGAAAAATGAATTTCTCAATTCAGTGACAGTCCTTACTGACAAAGTTGATTCACGCAGCGAGGCTCGCCCAAAACTTCTTCGCCCGTCGATGGGCCTGTTTGTCCTGATGCTTGTTGTCCTGGTTTTTGTCCTGGTTGTTGTCCGGGTTTTTGTCCGGGCTTTTGCTGGGCATTGGCCTGACGAGCCGCGGGTGATGGACATGAAATCATCGGCTCGACTTTTTTGCGCCACTGCTGGACGAGGTCCAAATGTCGACGATTGACACTGAGGCGACCTATGCAGCCTGACTCAGGGCTCATGGCGCAGTCGGTGGTTTCATTGCAAATCAACCAAGCCGGGTTGGGTAAAGGCGTGCTGGGGATCTGCTTGGCCAAACGATCAATCAATTCCCCGGCGCGCTCGATCGGGAATACCAAAGTGCGACAGCTCTTCAGCGCATCGTTTGGCTCATTCTGAGACAACAAGAGCCACCACTGACGTCCTTCGGAAATTTCGACGTCACAGGAAGATCCACTCCTCCTATAGCTCGTCAGGGGCGTGGCATTGAGCGGAATCACCTCGAGCGGCACGACTCCGTCAGATCCGCTAGGCTTTGCGCCGCCGCTTCGCTGGCCTTTGGCGGGTTCGTTTGATTTCACAGCACCGGGCGAAGTCAAACTCAGTTCCGCTGAGCGACGGCGGACCAAAGCCGCGATCCGCGCCTTCTCCGGCGCCGTGCGCAGCTCATTCCACACCTTCTCACTGCATTCACAGGCCACCGCCCCTTCGGGAAATGCTGAGACTACGACCAGACTCAGCGATACGACTCGCAACAGGCGGAACAAGTTGAGTGGCCAAACCCTTGTGTTCATTGTGGCTCCTGAAGCGAGCTCAAGCATTGAGGATCTCAGCAAGCTGTTCGAGATGAGCACCTCAAGTAGAATGCGACAAAGCAAAGTCGGTCAAGCACGGTGGGCAACCGCCCGCAATCACTTAACCTGACCCGCAATTCATCTCGACATTTTCAGTCCAGCTCATCAACAATGAATCCCATGCGCCCGGATCAAGTCGGAAGTTATCTACGCACTCGTCTCAAAATTGGTCTCTACGTTTTGATCCTCATCGGCTTGCTCCAGGCCGGTGCAACGATTTGGTCGATCGTTCGCGCGAAACACTCACCATCAGCGCGTCGGGCCCAATGGATCCAAAGCTTCGTCAATGAGAGCATTGAGTCGAAGGCCTCGGTGAGCCTTTCCATGGAAAGCTGTCAGAGAATTCTACAGCGAGCGAGAGCCCTCACCGAGCAAGTCAAAGCCTACGACGCCTCCTACAGCAAGCTCGCCTACCCCGGCGGCGATGTGCCGTTGGATCGCGGCGTTTGCTCAGACCTCATTGTACGAGGCCTTCGCGCCCTCGATCGCGATTTACAAATGGAGGTTCACGCCGACATGCGCGAGAGCTTCGAAGCCTATCCGCAGATTTGGTGGTCCTCGTCCCCTGATCCCAACATCGATCATCGTCGCGTTCCCAATCTCATGCGCTTCTTCGCTCGGCATGAGCATCGCCTCGCCCTCACGCCCGAACCCGACTACCGCGCTTGCGATATTGTCGCCTGGGATTTGGGCGGCGGGGTGACGCATATGGGTTGGGTCTCGGATCAACGAACCACTGATCACCGCCCCTTGGTCATTCACCATCTTGGCGCTTCGCCACGCGAAGAAGATGTGTTGCTCCAATGGAAACGCATTGGGGTGTTTCGCCTCAAAGCCCGTCCTTGAACACCTCCGAACTTTTGCGGCTCATATCCTTACGGAAAATTGCCTCAGCCGCCACTTTTCCGCCTCATTTCATGACGGCGGCTCGATGCCAGCACCTTAGAGTCGAATGTCGCTGACCTGAGCTGAGCGGACTCGAACATGGGAATTGCTATCCAATCAGATTGCGATCCAGGCCCACGGCTTCCAGTTGATCTGGGCCACTGGGCTCGTCGCCATTGGCTCCAGCTCCAGTCTTCAAATATGAATCAAGGGCTGCACATGAATTTCAACGCTTCGATTCTGAAAGACTCTTCAGCTCATGCGGGCCCACGACTTCGCCCTAACTTTGTCTTGGTCGTGAGCTTCGTCGCACATGCGCTCATCTTAAGTCCTTCGCATGCGGACCAGACTGATTCCCAACTTCGCGCCCGACAGGCCCCCGCACTCAACCTGCCTGTCACCGCGGAAGTCCGCAATCTTGGTGAGCGAAACGCCGCCTGGATTTTGCGCTGGTCAACGCCAATCGGTCCCGCTGAAGTCTTTCGAAACTCACCTCGCCGCGAAGAATCCCCACCTCGTGTGGCTGTCGCCGATCAAATCACAGGAACTCAAGCTCGATCACTGCGACCTTCTCAATCTCATCTCCAACTACTCAGTTTGGATGTGCTCGACGATCGCCGCACACAGGCTCTCGCGCGCGAGTCCCAAGAGATGATCCAATCTTCGCGGCTTGATCTCGTCCGTTGCGACTGCATCGCAGGCGGTCCACAAGTTACTGGTGAAGCGCAATTGGTGGCCCAAGTCTGGAGTCTCGGCGCGACTCCTCATATGAGCTTTCAGCTTGCTGAAAATGCTTGCCGCGATCGCATCCGTCATTCGCGCAGTCTCTGGAGTCTCGAGCTGACCTGGTTGGCTTTGCATCATTGCGAAGCCACGGAACTCCAATCGACGCTGAACTCAGCGTCGCCAACCCAGCACTCAAATCACATGAACATGTGGATCGCGTGGACCCAAGATTTCACGAATACTCGCGAAATTCCCAGCGCTCAGCTGGCTCTATCGTGGATCTCGGCTTGGCAAAGATCGCTCAACGACTTGCGTCCGACAGCCTCGCCGCATTCGCCCCCCTCTGCTCGGCTCGGTCCAGTTACTTCGCTGCAAGTTCACCTTGGTCCGCTTCACCCCCTTCGCGCACGCCAAAATCAAGCCTACGGATCATCCGCCCAGCCGTCTGCGGCTTCGGCGCAAATCAACGAAGTCTTCTTGCGCAATTTCATTCGCCAACTCAGTCGCGACTCCCAGCCGAGCCTGCGGTCGCAAGCGCAAAGGCTCCGCTCGAGTGCGCCTGCGGAACTGGCGTTGTCGCAAGAGCCTGTGAATTGGGCGTCATTCAGTTACGTGAAAATTCAAGAGACCCATCGTACAAAGAGCGTCGATGTCCAACAGCGAGCGAATGCCGTGTCCCCTGAGGTGCGCGAAGCTTGCACGCGGCAAATCACGGGCCTGAACACTGGCTCAATTCCGTGGACAGAGCTGGCTCGACTGAGCGAGGTCGACGGAGCTTGGCGAGACATGCTCTGCTCGATCACGCAAAACGCATCCCGAGACACTGATCAAATGACGTCCTGTCGTGATTTGGAAAGCTTGCTCGCGTCGCATGGGCGACACCTGTGTGGGTTAGTGATCCGCAGTCGGGACTAAATTCAAGTCCAGACCCATCGCCCCTTCGTGGACTCAAGTACTTAACGCGATTCTCAACGCGCGACCCAACCGTGTCTTGCGACTTCGAAACGTTGCGTCTGGACTCGGCCCCCTACTTGGGAATTGGCACACTCATGAAGTCGCCGCACACTTTCAATCCCCGCGAAAGGACGATCTCGCATGAGCCTCTATCTCGTCGTTCACCCACCGCAAGAAAAGCAAAGCTTCGAAAATCTATGGGATAAAGAGCGCCTGATCAGCATCACAACCACGGCCCGAGTCCGCGAAGCCATTGAAGATCACCGCGGGCTGTGGATCTACATTTATGCCACCCACCAAAAACAGAATCAGATTATCGGCAAAGCCAGCGTTCGGCGCATTCTGCCCATGAATGGAAAGTTCATCATTGAGTTTGAAAACTGGCGACCTCTCCAGCTCGCGGCTCCGCGCACGGCCAAGCAGGGTGAGTACTTCTTCATTGATCGTTCTGCCGACGGAGATTTGATCGCGCCACCGGCCTCGAGCACAGCGCCTCACACCGACCCACAGCTTTACCAAATGGGCGCCGCTCTACGCGAAGGGCCGGTTCGGCACCCTCGTTTTGGACTTGGATACGTGCACTTCTTCAAGCCGACAGGTGATCGCGCGGTTATTCTTTTTGATCGCGAAGGCTGGAAGGAACTTGCGGCCAAGCGTGGCGCTTAATCTCTCTCGCGCTTGTGACCGCCATAGCAAGTGTCGAGTTCCTTGGGATGGTGAAAGACCATCCCTTCCCACACGAGCCCACCGTCGGATGGCGCGACACGCTTGGAGTTGAGCTTGAAGCGCTCAATCTCGTGAATCTGCACGAGCAAAGCACCGTTTCGATATTCGCCCTTGGCGCCCGGGTAGTTTTCAACCGGGCACCACCAAACCGTCGTCAGCAATTGGCCTTTGACGATCGCGTCTTTGGCAAACTTAAGTTTCAGCGAGCTCAAGGCCGTGGACGTTGCTCCACCTGCGAGCGAGAAGCGCGCCAGAGCCGGCCCCGTACCTGCAACGGCCGCATCTTGTGAGTTCTGATAGCTGACCACCGGATAGTCCACACCATTGATTTCCAAAATTCCGCCTGGCGAAAGCTCAGCGTTTGCGACCGTGATGACAAACACCTTCGAGGTGCTGCCACCGAGAGCGTCGCGAATTTGCAGAAACTTCCGATCCGAGTGATGCGAGGAGTGTCGCATGTTAAAGAAGTCCACATGCGTGAGATCGTGGGTGTCGTCGTACGCATGCTCATGTCGAGTGGTCCGACCCTCACGCGATGAATAGACTTTGCCCGCGGTATCGAAGTCGAAATGCCCCGCGAGCAGGCCGCGGTTCTCATCAGCATGGTCATGCGAGTCGCCGCATTCACCTTCATCACAATTGAGACTCTTAAACTGATCGGTCGCGGCCATATCAAATTTCGTCGAACAGTTTTGATAGCCACCGAGCAGCAGAGCGAGGCCAAAGAGACACGCCGACGCGGCCACTTTGCCAGCTTGAACTCCAATTTTGTCGTCGTTGGTTCTGAACATTTCGCTACCCCACAAAACTCTTCGTCGAATTTCCCGCCCACCGAGTCAGTCACTCAAAAATCTGCAGCTCAATTCGCAGCCCCGTTGGCAACCCGCCGAGCGGCGGATCCCATGGATTGCCGCCGCTCCCCCGCAAGTCAGACTCACTTCTTCTTGCTGTTACCGTTGGGTGAATTCGACTCATTGATGCACTCGCCGTCGCCGTGGTGATGGAAGATCGAAGCTTCCCACAACAGCCCGCCGTTCGGAGCGGACACGCGCATCTGTGAATCCATCTTGATGCTGTCAAGAGCGTGCACTTGCACCACCAAGGCGCCGTGACGATACTCTCCGCCTGCGCCCTCGCGGTTCTCGACCACACACTTGATCTGCGTGCGATGCACTTGGTTCTGCTTAAGTGCCATCACATCGTACTTGATCTTCAGTGAGGAAAGCTGGGCCACACTTCCTGCCTGACCAATCGACAGAGATTGCAATGGCGCACCACCTGCCAGCGCACGATCAACGCGACGTTGATACTCAGCAGCTGTCATCGAAACACCGTTGATCTCGATCACCGCACCAGGGTTCAAGTGAGCGTTGGCCAGTGTCACGACAAACACCTTCGAACTCGGCACCGCGTCTTGCACATTGGCCATGCCGCTCTCTTTGAGATCCATCATGTCGACGACATTGGTGTGATGCTTGTCATCGTATGCATGTGCGTGCGCATCGACGGCACCGGAGTTAAAGGCGTAGACCTTGGATGCGACCTGAACATCAATGTGTCCACCGCGCAAACCGCGATTCGAATCGTCGATCACGACTTGATGATGATCATCATGATCTTCTTCATCATCTTGTGAAGGCGGCGTGGGCGAGGCCACAGGCGTCGGCGAAGGCGCCATATAAGGCGGCGTCGCCACAGGTGTCGGCGTCGGTGTAGGAGCAACGGGAGGCATCATATCTTGATCGTCATCTTCGTCGTCATCTCGTGAGGGAGGCGTTGGCGAAGGCATTTGCTCCGGCATTTCCGACGAATCATCTTCGTCATCTTGTGCAGGCGGAAGCGCGGGCGCAACGGGACCCTGAGGAGGAACCAAGCCTTCATTCAACTGACCATCTTCGATCGGCCCAGCTTCTCCGCCTTTGTCGGCATTGTAGAAGCCGTCGACTTGGGTCATGTTCATTGGGCTCGAGCAGTTCTGGAAGCCAATCATCAATAATAAAGATGACGACAACAGCAGACCTGCTTTGAAGCGACCAGGGCTCAGGTGTTTCATTTTGATCCGTGTCTTTGAGTTGCTCACGTTGTTCATTTGGACGTTCCCCCATTGAGCGTCTGGTCGTCTTGACTCATCGGCGCTTTCGAACTGCGAATCCAGCTCACGCGCCATCGCTCGATGGAAGGTCATTGCAAGTCCGGTGACAGCTGAGAACTTTTATACAGGTGAACGGCGATTGGACAGCTGTCGAAATCCTGATTTTCGTTCATCAGTTCGACAGCCAAGGCGCCGCCATATGCCCCTTAATTCGCATAGAATTGAGACTGAACTTCGCCAGCTTCGGCTCATCGAGCGATCCGTCCACTCGCAACTTCAGTCTGTCTCAGAGTGAGACAGACTGAAGTTGCGTACGGATCTGTGAACTAAAACGCCAAGTAGATCGCCGGCAACAAAGCTCCATTTCCCGACAACACCAGCAGCACGGCCAAGATCACGAGAAGAATCCAAAGCGGGATGAGCCACCACTTCCCCTCTTGCCGAATGCGCGCCAATACAAAGAACACAAACTCCTTGAGAGTCCGCGGTGGCACAGACGTGTTGCTCTCAGTGGCCGTTTTCTGAGATGCCGTGTTGGGCGATTTGGGATCTTGGTTCTGTGAATTGGGCGGAAGATCTGACATAGGACCATCATCGCTTGAGCTAAGTTCCCGTCAATTTATTTTTAGATCACTTTGCCCCGTTATTTCTCCGCGCGAGCCTCTTCACTTCTCGGCAAGGCCCGCAACAGAAATGGACGCAACTTCGCCTCAATTTTCTGATGCCCAACGACCGAAAAATGAATGGGATCAACAAAATCCTCAGGCGAACTCAATTCATTTCGAACGCGAACATAGCCGCCTTGGCCCTCTGATATGGATGGCGTCGGCGCTGCGGATTCACCAAAGGCCTCATCCAAGAGGACATTAATTTTTTGCAGACTCATCATCACTCGATGAGGTTCGGCCCGCCTGGCTTCACGCAACCAGCGCCTCGCTTCGCCACAATCTCCAGCTCGAGAGGACTCGGCCGATTTCGCAAACCAAGTTTCGGCCTGAATCGCCAAGCCTTGATCTAAATCAAATGGATACCGAAAGGGCGAGTCCAAGACGATGACTTTGTGACCCAAATTTTCGAGATCCGTTTTCCACCTCAGCAACAGCTCGATAAACTCCTCGGGCGTTGAGCGAGTCTCCAATTTGTGGGGGCTGGCGCAGCCGACCGCAAAGGCCAATTCCTGAAGCGAACGGAGCAGCATTTGCCCCAGCGCCGTTGAAATGAATTGCGACTCACTTCGCAATTGCTGATGCCAAACCCGTCGAGACTCCTCGTCGCTTTGATCGCCAAAAAATTCCCGATCTGGTCGACCATTGGAAACGAAGAAGCGAGCCCGATCGATGTCATTCACGCCATAAGCCAACAAGATCACACGCGGTGACTTCGCCGACTCCAAAAGCTCCGGCACCTGCGCGGCGATCTCACGCCAAGTTTCAATTCCTTGCTGCAAGCCATAGCCAACTTGCGAGAGGTTCACACCCCTTGCCGCCACAGACTGAAGCGCCAAATGCAAATACGTTTGCTCCGCGCTCACTCCCCATCCAAACGCCGAAGAAGGACCAAGCAACAGCACTTCGGCATTCTTCAAACGCACAACAAAGTCATCCGAGGCCTCGCGCCCTGACTTTCGAAATCCAGCTTCGTCGGTATGCAACTCCGCGCCTTCAAACTCAGTCTGCAAATCGGGCCGCATCATCCATAGCCGATCATCGTGCGTGCGCATCACTCGCCGCGCTCGATCAAGCGGATCAGCGGCAATTCCTCGCCAAACTCGAGCACCCAACTCGGCGACGAGTAACCAAAAACCGCTTGCGATGAGCATGACCAACAATCTTCTTCGCCATTGCATGCCACATTGGAGAGCCGAGTCACGAGCCTGTCAACAGTCAGCGTGAGGCCCTCGCTCAACGGCCGAAATTGACTTGGGCCCAAACCTCACTTGTGTTTGGATAATGAGGCATGCCCAACACCAATCGAATTTTGCTCACAGCAAAGTGGCTCACCTTGATGATCGGTTCGACGCTCTTGGCGCTGTTGGCTGTCGAGGGAATTTACCGCCTTGATCGCGAACGACCGACTTCACTCACCACCAACGCGTCCGGCTTGATCCCCGCCGGCGATCTTCAGCGAGCAGCCATGCGCAAGGCGGTTCAACCGCGCATTGATCGGCTTTGGCTCACGCCACCCGACCAGCGACCGAACATCTTCTCACCACCTCTCGACACTTTCGTGAATCGCGGCTTCGATGATCCCGAGCGCATGCAGCGCATTCTCACGCGAACTCGTTTGCCGGTCTCTCAGCAGTGGAAAGTCCCGAACTTCCTCCGCCATCCCGATAGCCCTTCGCTTCACACCATCACTTCGACAGCTGAAGGCTTTCGATCCAACGATGGTCAAATGAGCGCGCCACTCACCAAGAGAACTACTTCACAACCCATCTTCCGAGTTCTCGTGCTCGGCTCGTACCCCGCATTTGGTCACGCCGTAAACGATGACGAGACCTACGCCGCTCGACTTGAGACTTCAATGAACTCGCCACAATTTCAAAACGAACTCAAAGCTCAGGGCTGCACACGTCCACCCCGCTTTCAGTTTCTCAACGGTGGTCGCCAAGGCGCCACCGCCATCATGGGCTGGTCGAGACTGAGCGCAGAAGGAGATCAAATCCGCCCCGATCTCATCATCTGGGACTACGGCTGGATCGAAAAGTATCTGCGAACTGACCAGGGCGACACAGGCGGCGGCGACGCCGAACGAATTCGCCGCGTCGGTTCCTCCATTCAACAACTGCGTCGCCTCTGCGCGCGCTCCCAACTGCGCCGATGGGAGCTCTGCATTCGTCTCGAGCGAAAAGTCACAGAGCTTGATCGCGAAGCCAGTCTCAGCGGTTGGCGAGAGGCCAATCGCCGTGCTCAACAATGGGCCCGCGAACGCAAGATCCCCATCGTGTTTCTGAGACACGACGGAGTCTCCATCGACCGTAGCGAATACGAGCCTTATCACCAGCCCGCCCAGAACAGTTACTTGATCGACACCACCAGCGCCGTTCGCGATGTGCCCGCCACAGCCGAAGAGGTCGAGGCCTTCTGGTCAAAGCCCAACTGGCTTGACGAGATCGGCGTCACAAAAGAACAAGTCTCCAATCAAGCCATCATCATCATGAGGACAGATGCGATTCAGTATAACGAGTTGGGGTATCGACGGATTGCGTCCGTGGTACTCTCCCAGCTGGCACACTTGAGTGGTCGTGACGCTAAGAACCTGAAAGCTGAAGGGAAAATTGACCTCTGCACCTCTGGCAGATCCCAAACAACTTCTACGGGCCCAACCCCCCAGAGTCCAAAATCTCCTTAGGGCGAGATCTAAGCTAATGGCTTTTAAGTCCATTGAGCTCGCCCTCAAAGCGCATAAGTTTGAAGCGTCGGCCAATCTCCTGAGCTGAAACCACTACCACTCAAGTGAGCCAGTTGAATTCGGAAACCTAACGCCCATCCAAACCTTCAACACTGCCTCACTTTGAACGTTCCAAGCTGATCCGAAATGCAATCAGGTTGAGGCTTGAGGCGCGAAGTTCTGCCAAGATGAATGAGAACCGCAGGTCGCCGGATGTCGGACGTCAGTATGGGAGCGACTCACCTAGGTTAATTGCGTTTTCGTAATTCAATGAGTCCGTCCGATTGAGCTCAAGGCCGAGCCCTATCTCCAACTTTGTGGAGGCAACTATGAGAACCTCAATGCGCTCAGTGATCTCGGCCATTCAATCCTTGCTTCAGCCCTCACCTCGACGTCGGGCAATGCTGACCTTGGGGCTGGCGCTGATTGCTCTGCAACTCTTTTACTTCAACGCCTCGCCCGTCGATGAAGATGCACTCAGAGCTAAAGGCTTAAAGTGGTCAGCTGACGAAGAACGAATTCTCAAGGCGCGAGTGATTCGCACCGTACGACCTAACTCACTCGCGATCGAGCGAGTCAATCGAGAGCGCGCGGCCCGAGGACAATCTCCCTTGCCAACTCCAAAGAAGTCGCAGTCCGAGTTCGACATCGTATCGACCAGCACTCAAGATGCCGCGTCGACGGACGCAAGCGCGAGTTCGCTGTCCGAGCCCACGATCTCCAGTACTCCAACTCAAGTCGATAACTCAACGCTCGCAGCGTTTCCCAACATCGGCAATCAAGGTGCACAAGGATCATGTGTCGGATGGGCCACCACCTACTATGCCATGAGCCACGAGTACTGTTTGCAAAAGGGTTGCAACAACAAGCTTGGCGAAAGCGTGTTCGCTCCGCGATGGACTTACAATATGATCAATGGTGGCCAAGACGCCGGCTCGACATTCTCTTCGGCATTCGCACTCCTGCAAAACCACGGCGCAGCCCTCCACGCCGAGCTCCCCTATAACTCATCAGACTATCTCTCATGGAGCACCAACGAAGAACACTGGCGCAAGGCGCTGTTCACCCGCATGCGCGCAGTGGCCTCGATCGGGATCGGCACGGATAGCGCGATTGCAAACGTTAAACAGTTTTTAGCCAACGGACACGTGGCTGTTGTGGGAACTTACGTCAACAGTTGGAATTGGCGGACGGTTCAATCGACTCATCGACAAGGACAGGCGATCGCCATCTTCGTCAACGGAACTCAAGGCGCGCACGCCATGACGATTGTGGGATACGACGACAACATTTGGGTCGATATCAACAATAATGGCATTCAAGAGAGCGCCGAAATGGGTGCGTTCAAAATTGCAAACTCATGGGGCTCGAGTTGGAGAAACTCAGGCTCAGCATGGGCCTCGTACGACGCCTTCCGAACACAAACCTCTGTTCCCAACTTCTCGCCCAGCGGACGGCAAAGCCTCGCGTTTGGCAGTTCCATCTACACACAAGACTTCGCCAATGCCGTGCCTCGCCTGGCGGCACGCGTGCGCATTTCACATGCTAAGCGCAATCAGATCTCCATGCAGTTTGGAGTTTCGAGCTCAACGAGCACCAGCCCGCAAACACTGATCTCAACCTCCGCAATTCGCAATCAAGGCGGGGCATTTGCGTTCAACGGATCCACCTCTGAAATGGAGTCGAGCTTTTACTTTGATGTGAGCAGTCTTTGGACGGCGAGTAGCCTCGACCAACATCGATTCTATCTTCGCGCAACCGACAACTCCGGAGGTTCGCCATTCACGGTTCGTGGCTTTGAGATCGTCGACCCAAGCGTAGGAACCACATTGGCCGCCGCCTATGGCGTACCCGTATTTCCCGATGCCTCCACCTCACAGCTTAGCGCCGCAAGCGGCAGCGCGCCTTCGCCTACGCCAGCACCTTCACCCGTGCCTTCACCTTCGCCTACGCCGACTGTCGATAGTGAAGCGCCGACCGCACCGACTCAGCTCACATCACAGGTTGAAAAGACCACCGTACAAAAAGGTAAGCGAAGTAGCACCACAGTGATCGTGCGCCTCGGCTGGTCCGCATCCACCGACAATGTCGCCGTAACGGCCTATCGCGTGTGGCGAGATGGCGTGCACATCGGGACGGTGAGCGCCTCTGCGAGCACACCGCAATTTGCGGACTCCAACGTTCGCGTCGGCCGCACATACAGATATCGAGTCGATGCTGTGGACGCCGCCGGCAACGCCTCTGCAAAGTCGAACGAGGTCACTGCCCAGCCATAGGGCTGACGACGAAACCTTTAGTCTGTCAGCCGACCACTAATCTTGAAAACGAGGATCGCGCGCACAGTTGCGGCGCGCCTCTTTAGACTTGGCTCGATAACATGCAGGACTTCTCAATCCCGGCCCCTCGTTAGCCCAAATTCCAATCTTCGCCTTACGGGCCTCAGCTTGCGCGGCCGCGTAGCGGCCTCCTGAATACTTCGGCGAGTCCCATGCCCAGCCCTGCCGAACCAATTCATGCTGCACATGTAAGTCGCCCAAGAAGATGTCGCATGTTCGACGCTGATAGGAGCGTCCGTCGCACATCAATCGAACTTCCTTACCCTTCAACATTCCCTCTAAATGTCGCTTCGCTTCGACAGCCGATGCCTGCCCGAGTTCGGGCGCATCGATCCCGCTTAAGCGGACGGAAAACTTCTCGCCCTCACGAAACTTTCCGGGTGCCGCCTTGCCCGCCGGAACTAACTCCAAAACCCGACACGTGTCCCCGTCATGACATGAAACGACTCGACCATGAACTTCACGAACTGTCCGACTCGATGGAGCACGACGAGCCTCCGCGTGACCTACGAGGAGAGACAACGCGATGAGGAGGGGGAGATGCATCATGGGCCCACTTTAAGCTGGCACACTTGAGTGGTCAAAATCCCAACAGCGAATGACTCCCAAGATCAATTCAGGCCTGGGCCGAACTGCGACCTTGGTCAAGGTCAGCTCTGTGGTCTCATCTGCAATTTTGAAAATGGAATCGATCAAACCGACGCATTGTTGAAGGCCTGCGGCACACTTCAAGCGCAGTTTTTTCATCGACCTCGTTAAGATGACCGACTCCAAAGACTGTTCTCATCGGACTCAAACGCACTCAGGCCCTTCGCTGATTGAGCGTGAGGAGTTGGTTGTTGTGGAAGTTCGCGTAGATGAAGAGGTGATCTTCAAGCGACTCGATTTTCTTTGTCGTACACCAAGTTTTTCTGAGCATTCGACTCATGTGCGCGCGGATCATCGCCGCCGTGTGGTTGAAACTAAACAGCGGATCAAAGCCCCCGCGCTTGAGCTCACCAAATCCCACCGCACAAGGTCGGCGACCTTTAAAGCGCTGGTGCTCAACGCCCGGTAGATGCGTTCGGACGAGTGGCGGATAGGCCGT
>DDUL01000044.1 GCA_002344785.1 Bdellovibrionaceae bacterium UBA2339 | reverse complement strand
AGCATCGCCACAACGACGGATTCGCGCTGGACGAAAACAACGCGTTTGCGCAGCTCGCCCAGCGCGATCGGCATTACGACGCTTCCCTCTCCTCGGACTGACCTTGCGCGGGGAGTCCAGGCCAGCGGCGGGCATCTGTCGCACCTTCCTTAACTCGAAAGATCGCGCCACCAATCCGAACGACAGTGATCTCGTCTCGGTTCGGAGCGAGCTGGTCGTACGTCTCTTCGTCAACATTGACGAACAGCGTTTCGTCCTCGTCGGGCACCAACGATGCGGCGACTCGCGCGGCCCAGAATTGGACATCAAGCAAAGATCGGAACTCGTCAAAGTAGCCCCAGGCGTCGCGCGAGGATTCAAATTCCTTCGTGAGCGCCAAGTGCTCTTCTTCGCCAGTTGATCTATCCTCGCGATTCAAGATGATGCCCTTCAACTCTTCGTCAAAGACAAGCGTTTGGTACACCACCCCATCAATGAGATCGACGACCTTGCTTTCGAGCAAGGCATCCAGAAGCAACTGCGACTCTTCATGCGTGATCGAGTCGGTGCCCTCGGCTACCAGATTTTCGTAAAACTCTCGGAGATCAAACGGGCGTTCGAGCCCTCCCGCAACCAGCGCCGCGTCGTCGAAATAGCGATCAATGAATTTCGCCTGTTTAACAAAGTCTTCTGGATTCCGAATGATTCTTAGCTCGCACCAGCCGCTGAGACTGCCGTCGGAGTTGCGAAGGTCCTCAACCGTGCCGCGATACAGTTCGCCGCCGACCATGAACTGGTCGAGTCCGATTTGCTCGCGACCGACAGCCGCTTCTTCTTTGCGCGTCGTCTCGGAAAGGATGTACTGGCCCGGCTCCAATTCGATGCAAACATTGCCGACAACGACCGACGACAGCGCAGTCAGATCATCAACCGGAAGCCGAAGAAAGCCAAACTGCTCCAGCTCCTGGAGGCACTCGCGCACACGAGTAGGGGAGAGCGCGAGCGAGCTTGACACCTCGTCGATCTTGATCTGCGGCTCGCCGCTGCTTTTGATGGCGGCTTGCAATATCCACGAGAGAACAGCGCGAGAATCGAACGCAAGAGCTGCGTTCATGGCAATTTTGAGAATAGTTAAATTTGACATGTTCGTTCTTTTATTGGGAAAAAATGGCCCGAGACTCGGAACTCCCGGGCCTATGGACTTGGAGTGTTGTTATGCGGACTTAAAAGCTGCTGGAAGAATTTGATCGATGGTCACCCAACCCGAAAAGCTTGATCTGTCGCACTGAACGAAGACTTCTTTCGGCCCGTAGGTCGAGACTCGAACGTTCAGCACGATGCCCTCGAATTCCCGGTGCGGCTGAATGACTTTCACCCTTTCGCCAGACGAGATTTCCGCGCGCAGCTTACGCACTTGGTCCACTTCTGATCGGGCAAAGAGCTTAGCAAAAAGCGACTTCCAAAAGTTGTCAACATTTGACTTTTGAGTGAGCGCTACTTTCATAACCGCCTCCCAAAATCGTTGTCATCTTGGCTTGTCGATTTCGCAACGGCAAAGCTGACGAAGAGGAAAAGTGCGGCACCAAGAACGATGCCGATGATAAATTCAGCCCACGCGATCATACGATTACCTCCGCTGGCCCGATGAGGATCGGGCCGCAAATTCCTTCTTTGAGAAGCACTACATTCGGGCAAAGCTTCTTGAACTGTTCTGTCCCAGCCGGATTCGGATCCAGATCGAGGCCATACATGTGCTCGTTGAGCACAGCGACGTAGAGATCATCCTCCGACCACTGGATGTCGATGTCGCCACCGATGATCTTTTGCAATTCGATCATCGAGAAGGTGCGACCATTTTCGGGGCGCACGTCCCTCACTTCGCCGCTCGGCAAGATGAGCTTGCACAGGGTGTCGGTCGTGGCGCTCACGATGCACTCTCCTCAGGGCGGGCAGTTCGTGCCGCTCGCTCTTCCTCCGACTCCATGTGTCCATCAACGATGTAGAAGTCGCAGTCCTTGTCCCAGCCGTCGTCGGTCTGGTTGGCGACGATCTCGCAGATCACCTGAGCGCCGAGGCGATTGGCCTCAGCTGCCAGGATTTCAAGCGTCGCATTATCGAGCTTCGATGCGTCTTTGATCAGCAGGAGTCCGAGCCGCCCTCGCATCGCCAGAGCGATGCCGACCGCGACGCGGATTTGCTCCGCGCCTGAGGCCTGGGCGAACGGATAGCCTTTGTACGTGACCTGATCGGCGTCGAATCCAAGATCGGGGACGGGGAACTTCGCCCGTGCGAGAGCCGCGCGTTTTGCCGATTCGGCCTCTTTGCGCTTCTCGATGGCGACCTTGAGCTGATCCTCAGCCTCCTTCCACAGATCGCGAGCGCGAAGCCTTGCCTGGTTGTCGCGGCGCTTGTTGTTGAGGGCCTCGATCTCGCCAATCTTCGTGGTGATGTGCGACGGGTCGATCTTCTCCGCGGTGGCGAGCGTTTCAAGTTCCGGGATACCGGAGAGCGCCTCTGCCGACTGGGTTCGATATTCGACCTTCTTCTGCTCCTGCAGCGCGATCAGCTCCCGAAGGCGCTCGATCTCGCGGTCGCATTCGGCGGCGGCGGCGATGAGCCGGTCGGACTCACGGCGCTTGGCCTCGATCTCTTGGGCCGCGCTATCGATCTTCTGGTTGTGCGCAAGTGCCTCAGTGAGTGCTCGCGAGAGTTCGGCGGCGCTGAGCTCCTCTTCGGGCGCGTCGTCGTGCCAAGGCAGGTCCTGGACCTTGGCCTCCAGCGACTTCTGGTGCTGATCGGCCCTCTTCTCGGAGTCCTTCGCCTCTTGGATCGCGGTGTCGAACGAGGTGACGTCAAGACCGATGAGATCTGCAAGGGTCTTGCGCTGATCACGCGGTTGCATCTCGATGAACTGGATCGGATCGACGAACGTCTTGCCGAGAAGGTCATTGAGCGCACCCGCCGAGTCCTGCAAGAGGCTCCCGCCTCGCTGGACCTTAATGGCTAGACTTCCGCCCCGCGTGAAGCCGCGCCAGACCTTGTATTCGATCTCGGTCTCCGAGGTGCCGATGGCAAGCATAATGTCCGCCTTCTCGGAGTTGGCATTGACGGGGCTCTTGGTTCGCGGGTCGGGCCTGACCAGCGCGGCGAGGATGGCGTCGAGAAGGGACGACTTGCCCGCGCCGTTCTGACCGCCAACGGTGACGATGCCCTTGTCCGGGTCGATAGCGCACTCGAAGAGTTCAAGGCGCTTGTATCCCTTGACTTTCACGCCGATGAGCTTAAGATCGCCGTTCACGATGCCTCCCGAAGCGCTTTTTGGTACTGCGCGGGAGTTCGGATGGAAGTCGTTTCGCGAATCACCAGGCTGGGGTTACCGTCGCCGTCGGTCGATTCATAGACCTCGACGCGGGGGATGATGAACTGCGTGAAGCCGACGACTTGGACGACTCTAACCGGCTTGATGCCGATCAGCGAGAGCGCGGTGACGACCTCGGCGGCTTGGCCCGGGAATAGCTTTGGGCAAACGGCGTGGACCTCAGTCTCGTACAGCATGACCGAGACGAGGTCGAGTTGGTAGAACGGATCGCCCGCGAGCAAAGCCTGGGCGATGGCACGGACGACCGGGTGGAGGTCCGAGTGGCGAAATGAGTTAGCAGCAGTTGCCATGTCGCCATTATATGGCAAAGTCTAGCAAAATGCAAGAGTATTGAAAAGAATTTGATAGAAATTTGCGACAGCCGCCTGCCTGGGCATCCGCTACACTGTATGAATGCCTCGCGCAATGGTTGTTGGCGATTCGAAGAGTCTGATCATCTTTGCCCTATTGGAGGCTCGCGCATGCTAGGCCCGAATGTATCGTTTGACGAA
Source organism: Bdellovibrionaceae bacterium UBA2339 (assembly GCA_002344785.1). Lineage (GTDB taxonomy): Bacteria > Bdellovibrionota > Bdellovibrionia > Bdellovibrionales > JAMPXM01 > UBA2339. Next base: position 1,623 of record DDUL01000044.1, on the reverse strand, counting down.
TGGCGAAGTGAAGCCCATGCAGAGGCCGACCAGATGCGAATTGACTTCAGCCTCGCCAGGGAGGAGGATCTTATTGCAGCACACGCGAGCGGCATAAGCCCCAAGGTATGGGCGTTGAGAGCCCGGTCATCCCTAAAGCAGCTAGCCAAGGCCCAGAGGCTTGCGCAATTGCAAGTACAGCTTCGGGTTATGAAAAAGCACTGGCCGATTGGCATTCTTTGCCTCGCCGCGATCATCATTTCAGGTTTCGTAATTGTTTCCAAGATGCGTGAGCGGGCCCAGATCGTTGAATTGATGATGCTTGTTGCCGGATTAGAAAATGAGCGAAACGCGCTTAAATGGAGGGGCATTAGCGACGCGACAGCAAGAGGATTGACTCCATACAAGCCCAATGTTGCTCACATTGTAGACTGGTCGCGCGAAGGAAATTCGGCTATCATCATTTTGGACTTGGAGCCCGGAGAAGATTATCCTTTTGCAGGAACCCCAACGCGAAAGATCGTGACGATACGCAAGTTCGACGGAGGCTGGCGGATAGAGTCGGTAAGATAAACCGTTACTAGGCTCGAAGCGGCTGCCCAAATGCCCACTCGATGTTACGCCCGGACTCAGTAGAGCCCGGATCACCCATGATCGCGATGGCGTAGCCGTGAATCTTCCAGCCGTCAAGCGGAATGTCTTGGGGGCCCTTCGGATTGATCGATTCCAACCAAAACCGCTCGTGCTTGCGGCGCAACACTTTCAGGTAGACGGACCGAGTCGGGCTTTCCGCCATCACGATAGCCCCAACACGGGGCACGGAGTCGATATAAACCAGGACTCGCTCGCCGGGCATGATGCGCGGAGCCATTGAAAATCCTACAACTCGGAGCAGCTCATGGCGGTCCAGGCTTCGCACACCTCCGATCAAAAACGCGCTCGGCATCTCAGCAGGGTATTCCTCTTGCACAAAGGGCTCTTCGTCGTTTGGGTCGCTTCCGGCGAGCGCTCCGCGCCATGACCGAACTGCGACCATCACGGACATTCCTGCCGCAACTGCGTCATCGTAGAGGCGCTCTGCGTTGATGGACTCTCTCGCAATGAGATGCGCAGATTGGCCCCGCGACGGCACTGGAGAATCTCGCCCGTCGAAAAACCAATCCACAGGTATGCCTAGCGCTACTGCGATGGCTTCGACGTCACCCTCGCGAGGTTTAGCGCTCGGCGTCGTTTCGAGGTAGCCGATCCGGTGCTTAAGCCCCTTTCGCCCAGTCGCCTTCTCCAGGTCCGCTTGAGACCAAGGCGGTGTCTGGGATTCCCTTGCGTTTCTGATCTTATCCCCAATACTGTGCCGCATCGCCAAGAGTGTGGCTTTCATGATCTTGATATTTCTCTTGCATTCTACAAGAAAGTGTGCTAAGATGCTGAACTATGGCTAGCGAACTGCAAAAACCACGCAAAAGGCCCGGGGTGCGCCCGTCCCTAACGCAAGAAGATATCGACGCGCTTTACTGCGCCTATTACTTGGATGGGATGACTGCCAGAGAGATCAAGGAAAACATGTTTCCACATCTTGCCGTGGCGTCAATCGCGGGATACGCGAACCGAGAGGCTTCGCGGAGGGCCATGCAAAACGAAAAGGGG
>DDUL01000020.1 GCA_002344785.1 Bdellovibrionaceae bacterium UBA2339 | reverse complement strand
ATGAGACTTCAGCGCGCAAAACATGATTCTTCATTTGGCGGTTCTCCTACTCGAGATCTTTCATTCGGCGCACGTCGGCTACATCCATGCCGGCAATCCTATGTATCCACACATGAAGTGTCGGACTTTGAATCCCGATCTCTCTGCACAAGTCTTTCGCTTTTTCGCTGGGCTCAAGTCGTTGCAATACGACGACAATTTGTTCGTTGGAAAGCCTCTTGTTCATTCTGTCTACTTGCCTCAAGCGGGGTCGTGATCACGCGACGTGAGCCAAGTTGGCATTCACAGAAATTTCAGTGCGCCGGTCAAGATTCTAAAATTCTCTCACTTGTCCTGATTTGAGTTGTGTGGGCCGGCCTTTCTTCGCTCGTAGGCCTCAATTTCCTTGAAATGGTCTTCGGCGTATTTATGGCCAGCGGCTTTTGCTCTCTCGGCCCATTTACGTGCCTCGACGACGTCGTCAGTTCCCGCTCGTTCGTCGAGGTAAATCGCAACAACGTTTCCCATAGCGCCGAGGTGTCCGTTTTCTGCCATTTCGAGGTTGATTTGCTTGGCACGTTCAAAGTTGCCGTTGTCGTAGTGATATCCAGCGAGACGTAATGCATTCGTTTGATCGCCGTTTCGGTAGTCCCACTCCATCATGAGGATGCTCCAATTCGAGGGACGTCCGATTGAACTGTGAAACAACCAAATGCATACGAACGCGAGAGAAATGCTGAGGAAGACAATTTTGGTTCGATTTTTCATTTCGGCTCCACCGCTATGACTTTTGCGACCTGAGAGTTGTTGATTGCGAAATTTCCGGCACTCCATGGACTCGGTGTTTTGAACATTCCAAGCGGAGGTCCATGCGCTGTCATGTTTCCATCTCCAAATTGGATCGAACTTTAACTTATTCTCGCAAGGTCTACCCAGATCCGCAGGCTTGCCGGACAGAAATTTAATCATTCCCAGCAAAATTTTTGAGGAGAATCGCCCTGATCTCTTGGTTCAAGATAGACGGGAGGTAGATTTCGATATTCTTGTGCCAGGAGCTAAAAAAGATCACAACGAAATCCCCGATTGAAGGAAGCTCTTTGGCCCATGCATAGGGATCCAAACTAAAAAGTTTTTTTGGGCTGCGGTTTGCGATTTCATCGAATGTAGGTGAAATCAGGATCAATACCTCTTCTACATTCTGATCAAGAATCGAATCGTCAGAAATCACCTTTGTCCATTCCGCGAATGAGTGTCCCTCGATTGTTAAGGTCGGAGTCATTCCATGTGTCGCGCCATCGGGAATGAGAGTGAAAATGCATTTGCCATGCAATTTGTTACCGATCTCACTGATAGTTTGATGAAGCGCTCGAACTCCAGATTTGTCTTCAATGAAGCCGACTCCGAGCACATCAACTTTGGCTCCGCTTTTTGGGAAAATCGTTTTACTTCGAATCTTCAATTTATTGTCCTATTCACAAAGCCTTCTTAGCCTCTTTGGTATTTCTCCATCTAAAGCCAACCCTGTTAAGAAAAATCAGGTTTTCTCAGAATGCGAGGTGCCGATGCGACCAAATCGGCTTTCCAAACGCGATCGCTATTGAGTGAAGTGCGTGGGAGCTAAGTCTAGGCACCCGGCTTCCGTTGGACTTGGCGCAGAACACACCCCCACAAGAACCGGAGAAGGTCGTTTTGTGAATGACAATTTTCGACTCGCTCTCGCCGTCGCCGTGAATTTTTCACGCGATCGAGGCCTTCTAAGCTATTGCGGGCACCCAACAGCACGGAATGCGAATTGCCCTCTCATTCAATGAAGGTGTGTGCCTGAATCTGCCTGAATTTGCGTGAGGTGCCGATCATGTCTTCTAAATCCCCCTCCAAGTCTACGGAAACTCAGACTGGAAATTCGCCCTCAGCTTGGCGTCGCCGCGAGAAGGATCGCCGCGCTGGCTTCATCGGCCTGAGCATTCTCGTGCACGGGATGATGGCGACGCTCATTCTCTTCTACGGCCAACGAATTCTGCAGCTTGGCGGTGGCGGACAAGACGGTTCCGGCGTCGAAGAGTTCGGCCAAAGCGGAGTCCAAGCAGGAGTTGCGGGCTCTGGCGCCGATCTCAATACAGCCGCACTGGAAGTCGTCCAGCTCGGTGATTCATCACCGACAACTCAAGCCCCAGATCAAACCCCAGAACAAACGAACAACAACTCGGAACCTGCCGCACCCTCGGATGTTGTGCTTCCGCAGCCCTCAACTCAGCCCTCTTCGCAGCCCTCAACCTTGGCCACGATCCAGCCTCCCACAAAACCCGCAAATCAAATCGACTCGACTCCTAAAACCGCAACCTCCAGCAGCAAAAAATCGACGACGACCAAACTGGCTTCACCCATTCGAAATGTCGAAACTCGCCCACTCGAGAGCGAATCTCCGATTGAGGAACCGCCGCAGTTGATGGCGAATCCCCCCGATGTAGCAGAAGAAAAATCGGAAGAAACACCGGAAGTCGCCGACGAATCGACCGACAGCAATTCCGAAAAGGAATCCGAACAGGAGCAGCCCGAGCCCACATCGGCGCTCGTGGCCACCCAAATTGTCGACGACGCCCCCGAGAAAACTGAAGCTCCCATTGAACCCGAAGTCGCCGAACCCGTTGAGGCCGTAGCGCCTGTAGAAAAAGAAACACCCAAAGCATTGGTCACTAAGTCGACGCTCAGTGAAGAGACCTCAGAGTCCGTAACTCAGACCACGACTCAAGAATCTACTCCTGAATCTGTGAAAGAGGCGGGAGCCATCGCCGGTACGGCTAAGACCGAACAGACAAAATCAGCCTCGACGACGGGTGAATCCGGTGGAGCCGCTGGCCAAGGCGGCGGCGATTCGCGTGGACTCAAAGGCCCGATCACGGGAGCTGTTGGCGTCGAGATCCGAGACGCCAGCGAACTCGCCGCACTTCCCGGCAACCCCAAGCCGAGTTACCCCGCTCAAGATCGACTGCGAAAATATGAGGGCAAAGCCGTCCTCGTCGGTCGCGTCGGCGCCGATGGTCGCATGTCGCAAGTGTTGGTGGAGCGAAGCTCTGGATCGACAGCTATGGATGCGTCCGCGATCGAAGCCTTCAAACGATGGCGCTATCGACCGGGTCAGCAAAGCTGGGTGAGACAGCCTTTCCAATTCAGATTGATTGGCGAGGCCACGGAAATCCCCGCAAGACTGGGGCAGAACTCCTCGCATCGATGATGCCGAGAGTGCGAAATAAAAAACGCCACTCAATTCGAGTGGCGTTTTTCATTTCAAGAAACCCACGAGGATCAGTCGCCGAACAATTTTTTGGCCGACTTCGTGGAACCTTTAGTTCGTCGAGCCGCTTTGGCTTTCTTGCCTTGAGTGACTTTTTTGCGACGACGACGCTTCTCTGTACGCATTGTTTTGGATGCCATGCTTCAACTCCTGGAATCGCAGATGTTTTTCGCCCTTGGGGGGTATCAAAGCGGTAGCCACAAGTCAAATGTGTGCCGTGAGGACGCCCCAGACCGCGTATCTTGCTCATAAGCGTAGCCAAAGCTCAAGCGCGGACCAATAAAACCAAGCCCCACGGTTACCCAATTCTCGTCCATGGAGTCGATTCGGGCCGTTCCCAGGCGAAATGCGAACTCCTTGCGGAAGAAGCTCTCTAGGCCCAATCGATAATCCAACTTCTGTTCAGGGTTCCACTTCTGCGCCTTCAGAACATCGGCGCGAACTCGCAAAAGTTCATGAAGTTGCCCCTGAATGCCCAAACCCAAAACTGGTTTTATACGCGCCTCGCTGGGAACAGTGTCGGCGGAAGCCGCCAGATCGCGCGCCACAAAGCCAACGCCCCAATTCTCATTGAAGGGGAGGATCAATCCCAAACTTCCCGTGTCTTGAGTGAGAGTCCCCTGAGCGTCGCGATGAATGAGTCGCCGACCCGTGAAGCCAATCCCCAACATCAAACGACTTTGTGACCCAAACGGCGGCAGAAAACCGGCGAGCGAAAACTGCACATCGTCTTGTGTGCTGGAGAGCGCACCAGGCCCGGCGCGCAGAGCTTCTCGTCGAACATAACTTAAGGCGCCGGCCGCGAGATGATCAGGTCCACCATCTGACAACATCAAACTGAAATCGCGATGCGAGCCGCGCCCAGCGTGCGAAATCTGCTGATGCCCGATCCCGACAAAGTAAGTCTGAACATGTGAGAGCGTGGCCGGATTCAAGAACGAGCTCTCTGAGCCGTCGACGGCGGCAATGCCCGCGCCGCCCATGGCGGCGGCGATCGGGCCCATGCGATAGGGTTCAGAGGCCTCGGCCGAGAAGCCCCAAATCGACCAACACAATGCCAGCAAGAGTTTCGCGAAGATGCGCATGCGACTCAGGCTAATGCGACTCGCGCACGGAATGCAATGCCCGCCGAAAACAAGCGATGATCAATTTTCCTAGATGAAATTAGGGCACGTAGCAGATGGTGGCGAACTCAACGCAGCGATTCGTCTGCCCCGCGACTAAGCACTCGGTGGTGATGTTGTAGTTCACACCACCGCCCTCGGAAGTCGCGCCAGCGTAGCAAGACTCGCCCTTCTTCGACACAATACATTTGTTGACCATGTCCACATACCAATCTTCGGGACGAAGAATGTGGCGAACGCGCGACAGCTCTTCCGTCGGCGTCTCAGGGTCACCGGCCATCGAACACGTCGTGCGCCCTGCCTTCACATCCGATGCGCGCGCAATCTTGAATCGCAAGGACGAGGGACAAGTCCATGTTTGTGTGGCGGTTTGTCCCTGCCGCAGACTGCGCTCTGACACTGTGTTGAGGATCGCCGATGGTCGCGATGTGTGCGGCGATCCGCCGTCTGTCGGCTGTGAGAAAGTGAGATTCAAGCCGCGCCCATAAACCGACTGTTCGGGCTTTTCCAAAGACTTGTTATCCACATCCTTCGGACTGCGCGCGAGTGTATCGGTCGAACCGCCGGTTCCGCCGACATTGCCTTGGCTATTGAACTTTTGCGAGTAGGTGATCGTCAGCATCGCATTGCGATTCATTTGTTCACGTCGCATGGAGTCCGTCGTGCCATAGGCATCGCTGAAATGCAGTGAGCCCTCAAACCGCGAACCGAACACCGAGCCGTTGCGCAAGTAGCGAAGCGAAATGTTCGGATCCGCCTTCACCATCAGCTCCGCCAGATCGACGGTGCCGAGCTGCTCGAAGATGTTCACATAGTCTTCACCGTGTGTGGGTGTTGCGCTTCGAGCGTACATCGATTGCAAATTCGAGGTTCGGCGAAACGCGAGCTGCACATGCGTTTCACTGTTCGCAGGGCTTGCGACCATCAGCGATGCGAGCTTTTCCACTGTCTTCGCGCGATTGGCGTTGCGGAACTCATCCGTCAAACGCACGCCGCCCTTTCGGTAGGCGCCCAAGCGATAGCTGAAGAAGGCGCTGGTGTCGAAGCTACCCGGCGACATGCCCGAACACGACATGTAGCCGAGGTGATCCACGGTCGCGTCGTATGCGAAATCGAGTTTTGCGGCCTCGAGAGAAAGTTGGTCGCCGGATTCGGGCGGGACGGGACTTGTACAGCCGGCGGTGATCACAAGTGCAGGCGCAATTGCCGCCAGCGTGAGCAAACGCTTCGAGAGGGATCGCGAGAATTTAGCCAAAGGCTCAACGCCGACGTCTTTCGACGCGCGCACGACATCTCTCAACACGAAGCGCATAGGCCCCCCATGAATCTCTATCCTAGCATGCGCTCAGGGAAAAAATCGAAACCCGCCTCGATCATCGTCTCGCTTTGAGACAAACTCCAAGACCCGGAGTCGCCGGGCCACACCTCAGCAGTCCCCAAGGGGGAACTCGACCAAGGGAGGCCGCTCTCGCCCAGAAGCGCCGTCCCAAGTTCATGGCCAAGCTGCCCTTTTTTTCCGAGCTTTGCTTCACTGCTTGTCATGAATTCGAAGCCTGTCTCAACATCCGTTTCAACATCTGCAGCCAAATCCGGAAAGTCTCCTGTTCGCAAGGCCGTGATCCCGGCTGCCGGACTTGGCACACGCTTTTTGCCCGCGACCAAAACCATTCCGAAGGAAATGCTCCCCATCGTCGACAAACCGACTTTGCTGTTGGTCGTAGAGGAAGTGGCGCGCGCGGGATTCGAAGATGTGGTGCTGATTCAGGGTCGAGGCAAAACCGCGATCGAAGATTTTTTCGACGTCAGCTATGAGCTTGAGGAAAAACTCGAGCGGGAGGGCAAAACCGACTGGCTGAGTTCACTGAAAAACATTCGCAACTCCATCAACGTGATCTCGATTCGCCAAAAGCGCGCGCTCGGCCTCGGCCACGCAATCTGGACAGCGCGACCCGTGATCGGTGATGAACCCTTCGCCGTCTTGCTGGGCGACGAGATCATGATCAACAAAGAATCTGAAACACCGGTGATCGGCCAATTGGCGCAACGCTTTGCCAGCACCGGGCTTTCCACCGTAGCGATGATGAAGGTGCCCGACTCCGACACTCACAAGTACGGAATTGTCGCGGGCGACCCTGTTGCCTCCGAAGCCGGAATCGAAGTCTTGCGCGTGCGCGACGTGGTCGAGAAGCCATCGACCGGCACAGCGCCGTCGAATTGGGCGCTGCCTGGCCGCTATGTCTTCGATGCCGAGATCTTGCGTGAGTTGGCCGATGCGAAGCCCGGCAAGAATGGCGAGATTCAACTCACCGATGCCATGCAAAGCATCGCCAAACAAAAAGGCATGTTGGCTTCGACCTTTGTCGGACGCCGCTACGATGCCGGCGATAAATTGGGTTACCTTCAAGCGAACATCGAGCTGGCGCTCGAGCGGGACGACTTGCGCGTCGACCTCACGCGATATTTGAAAAGTCTTGCAGGGAGATTGTGATGCCCACGATCAAATCACGAATGCCTCTCACCCACATTTTAAGTCTCATCGTCTCCATCACGACATCACTGCCGATGATGGTGAGCGGATTTGTTTTTCTAAACGTGAGCCTAGAGCCCAATGCGCAAGCCGCGATTCCCTCCACGCGCACGATTCTCGGGCGCGTCGCGCGACAGAGCGGCCAAGGTTCGTTCATCGTCGAACAAGAGGTGCGCCTCAACATCGGTCGCGAACCTCTGGCATTCAAAGAGCGATGGCTGATTGAAAATGGCGACACCATGCGCTTGGTGGTGACCGGATTAAAAGCGACGGATTGGCGCTGGGATGCCATCTACCGAGATGGCAAACGCATTTCCAGCAATGCGTTTGAGTCTGGCAGTCGCGATCTCAAAACGACGGACGCGCCCAAAGAATTTCTGGAGCCCTTTCTCCATCATCGAGCAGCCGCCAAGTACATCGACTTGTTGATTCGCAACAAAATGCTTCCCGCATCGGCCGCCAAAGAGCGACCGCGAGTCACCGTTTCGCAAGGCAAAGTGCTCACAGAAGTCGGCGTTCGCCTCGCGCGAAGCGGTGGCGTGATCACCTGGGCCTTTGGCGAACCTACGCCCGTGGGATCCACGCGCGAGTTCCCCGGCGCTTGGGTCGAACAAGACGCCTTCGTGCTTCGCAAGCTCCGACTCGCCACCCAAGTGGAAATGACACTGCAAAATCACAAGCGCTTCGCCGGCGGTATTCACCTGCCTCAGGAGCGCACCATCACTTGGCCTAACCCTCAAGATCCGCAAGCGGCGCCCTTCAGCGCCAACATTCGCCTGCTTTCAGTTCGCTCGCAGGGTGAAGGCAAGCTCGCCGCCTCCATGCAACCCGCATCCATCGGCGCGTCGGAGTTGAAGGCCGCGCGACTTCCCGATGAAGCTCGCGATTTCTACATGAGGTTCAGGTGATTTGGACGGTCGCGGTCGACGCGCCTCTGCCGCCTCTGTCGTACGAGATCCCCGAAGCCTGGAATCCCGAGCGCGGACAATCCGTGATCGTACCCCTGGGCTCGCGTCGCGTGCATGGCCTGCTGCTCAACCCCGCAAGCGACGCCCATTCCACCAATTCATCGGCCACAAAATTCACCATCAAACGAGCTGTATCACCCGCCGCGGATCGACCGCGATTGGAAGAGGCGCGACTGCAGTGGTTGGAGTGGCTAGCAAAATACTACATTCATTCGCTGGGTGAGACCGCCGAGCTGAGCTTTCCGCCGCTTGCAAAGAGCGGCGGGCGACGAAAATCTAAGAAGTCCGCGTTGATCAATGCAAACTCGATCCAGTCCGCTGGCAACGCGCCGGCCTTCGAGCTGAATCCCGCGCAGCGAGAGGCCGCACGCGCCATCAGCGACGCCGAAGGTTTTCACGCGCATTTGCTTTTCGGCGTCACCGGATCTGGCAAAACCGAAGTTTATCTCGAGTGCATCCAACGACAGCTCGCGCTCGGGCGGCAGGCTCTCGTCCTCGTTCCAGAAATCGCCCTGACGCCACAGTTGATCGATCGCTTTGCCGCGCGATTGGGCGAACGCATTGCCGTGATTCATTCTCATCTCACGCCGCGAGAGAAAACCGATAACTGGTGGCGCGCACAAAGCGCGGAAGCCGACGTGCTGATTGGCGCGCGCTCCGCCTTGTTTTGTCCCATGCCAAACCTTGGCCTCATCATCATCGACGAAGAACACGAAGCTTCATTCAAGCAAGATGAATCCCTTCGCTATCACGCCCGAGATGCGGCGATTGTGCTAGCGCAGAAGCTCAAAGTGCCGATCGTGTTGGGCTCGGCGACGCCGAGTTTAGAAACCTGGCACAACGCTTTGAGCGGCAAATATCAACGCCACGACTTGCCGGCTCGCGCGACCAACGCATCGATGCCGGAGATCCATGTCATCGATTTGCGCAGCCAGCGAGAGAAAGAAAAGATCGCCGGTCGGCGCGACAACGACCGGCCCTTTTGGATTTCCAAAGAGCTTCAGTTCGCACTCACCGACACGCTTGAGCGCGGTGAACAAGCCGCCTTGTTTCTCAATCGCCGAGGCATTGCGCAGTCGGTGTTCTGTCCTGCCTGCGGCACCAAAGCTGAATGCCCCAACTGTGCCGTCTCATTGACGCTGCACGGACGAAGTCATTTGGTCTGCCACTACTGCGACTATCACGAAACCAAAAAAGAAATTTGTGGCGAATGCAAAGAGGGCGAACCTCAGCCACTGGGTCTGGGCACAGAGCTGCTGGAGAATGATTTGCGAAGCCTGTTCCCCGCCGCACGTTTGGCGCGCATGGATCGCGATGAAATTCGCTCGCGAGAAGATCTTGAGGCCGCGATTCGCGGGGTCGAACAGCGCGAAGTCGACGTGCTGATCGGCACACAGATGATCGCTAAAGGCCTCGACTTTCCCGGTCTCACGTTGGTCGGCTTGGTGATGGCTGACGTCGCCTTCAATCTTCCTGACTTTCGCGCGAGCGAGCGCGCCTTTCAGCTGCTCACGCAGGTTGCGGGCCGCTCAGGTCGCCATCTTGAAGGCCGGCGCGGGCAGGTGTTTATCCAAACCTACAATCCGACGCACGCGGCGATTCGCTTCACTCTGGCGCACGACTACGAAGGCTTCGCACGTGAAGAGTTGTCGTTTCGAAGCGACTTGAATTACCCGCCCGCACAGCGGCTTGTGGCCCTGCGATTCGCGGGCCCCGACGCCGACGAAACTTTGAGCACGGCTTCACGCGTGGGGTCTCTCGCCCGCCAGCTGATCGAGATCGCGCCGTTCGCCGGTCGCGGCCTGGATGTTTTGGGGCCTGCGGCCTCGCCCTTAGCGAAACTTCGCAACCAATTTCGCTTTCAAATGTTCATCAAAGGCCAAGACGCTCCCGCCCTCGCCCGGACTTTGAGCGAGGCCATCGACAAGAATCGCAAAAAGCTCCCGCCCAAGGTCAAGATTCACATCGATGTCGATGCGCACCACCTGCTCTGACCCTCGTGCTTTGAACTCGCATACCAAGGTCTTCTTAACGTAAACTTTGAAGAGTGAGCGCAGATCAAGCCCCGCAAACCACTGACGGTCGAATTGCCGATAGCATCAACGCTGAGGGCATCATCACATGCCCTTACTGCGGCGACACTGTGCCCTCACTCAACGTCGTCGACACCGGCATGCGACTCGCGCTCAAAGAAACCGCGCAGTTTGAAGAAATCCCGCCGGCGGTTTGCGCCGGCTGCCACACACTGCTCGCGCGCATGGTTTCCAAAGGCGCGGCCCTTCGCGCACAAGCTCAAGCCAAAGAACAAAACCGTGTGATGTTATGGCGCTCGCGCGTGAATCTGGTGAAGAAGGCCAAAGACTGCTTGGCGCGAAAGAACTTCTCCGACGCCGCCATCAATTACGAAAAGTACATTCGCGTGCTGGAAGTTGTATTCGACAAGCGACCCGGCGAGCTCACCCCAGATCTCTTCGACAAGGGTCGCAACCAAGAGCTCACTGTGGTGGCGTCCGTGTACTGGGACTTGATGCGAATCTACGATACGTCGCCGCGCTACCGTGAGCGACAAATCAAAGCCGCCGCCAAACTCGCCGAGTTCATTCGCTTCACGCCGATCTTTTCCCACGTCGTGCGCAAGGCCGAGTCCCAAGCGCGGACCGCGAAAAATCCCGAGGCGTTCCGACAATTCCTCGCGATCTCCAACAAAAACCGACCTCGGTGCTTCATCGCGACCGCCGCCTTCGATGACGATCAAGATCCCAGCATCCTCAGCCTGCGATTGCTGCGCGATCGAATCTTGCGTCGCCACCCGCTCGGCCGACGCTTTGTTCGCCTCTACTACCGCCATTCACCCGCACTCGCCTCGCACATCGCCGCGTGGCCCTCACCGGTTCGCGCTCCACTGCGAGGCGTGTTGCGTGTGCTGGCAGGCCTCAGCCGCGGACTGCTTCAGCTCAGTTCGCGTCGCCCTCAGCCCGGCTCAACTCCCCGCCGATGACGCGGGTCAAGCGCGGAATTCGAACTAAAGCGCACATTTTCTGAGCCAACTGCGAAAAGACCTTGAATCCGCAGACCCGCATGTGGATTGATTTTCCTCATGGCACAAACAAAATCTGCGAAAGTCACTGAAGTGGATGTCCTGATCATCGGCGCCGGATTGGCCGGCCTGAGCGCGCTTCAGGCGCTGCGAACTCGCGCTCCGCATTTGCGAATCGCCATGGTCGAGGCCGCTGATTTTCTCGGAGGCACTTCGCGATCCGCGCAAACCGCCGTCGGTGAAATCGACTACGGTCTCAAAATTTTTCCTGACCAGCCGAGCACGCATGCGACCTTGGACTTCATGGAGTCACTGCTGCAGCAACGCATCGAGCGTGAACGCATCGAAGCCGCGCCTGTGACTTACGACGATGGCAAGTTCAAACCCTATGTGGGTTTCGGCGATGCCTCCGTCGAAACGGCGACGGAGATCGAAGCTTACGCGCAAACCGCGCGCCTCCACTTAAGCTCCACGCCTCGCGAGTGGATTCAAAAGTTGATTCAAAATTCCGGTGAACTCGTCCAAACACAAAACGTGGTCACGCGCCTGCACACCGAAGACGGATGTGTGACTGAAGTCACCTTGAATGGCGCAAAGACTTTGCGCGCCGAACACATCATTTATACAGCCGCTCCCGCCGCACTGCCGGTGCTGATCGGCGAAGGAAATCTCGCCTCGCGAACTCGCCAGAAGCTCATCAAAGGTGAATTTTGGACGAGCGTGAATTTGGATCTGGTTCACGCTGAACCCATCACCGATTCACTCGCCATGCATGTGCTCAAGGGCGCCAACGAAGAGCCCTGCGTCGGCTTTTTCGCGCCTCCTCGCACGACAGAAGATGGACGCAAACTCCAGCTGTCGCAGTGGATGACACTCATTCATCGCGACCAAGTCGACGAAGAAGAGTTGGTCGCCGGCGCGCTCAAGCAGATCAAACGCCAAATCAAACGCGCTTACGAAAGTGCGCTCGAAAACATTGTTCAGGAACGAATTCTGGTACTGCCCGGCAGCCACGGCAATTTGGTCGGCGCCTTCGACGAAGCCTCTCGCTTACCGAAGCTCGCTAACCTGTGGATCACTTCAGCGCTGTTTGCGCCCGAAAAGAACACCGTGGGTTGCCTCGCACAGGTCGCGCGCGTGACGGATTCGCTGCTCGCTTCGTCCTCTTTGGCCGAGGCCACGGGCACTGAGACCCCCGCCGAGACTGAGACCGTATAGGCTAAGCCATTGGAATAACCTGAGTTTTCCATGGCCGCCGACGTCCTCTCGTCGCTCCTTGGCCAGTCCTAGGCGTCCGCCCCTCGTCCGAGGAGCGGATGAGTCCGGACTTGCTCTATGGCCCTCGGCAAGTTAAACCCTTCCGACACTGATTTTTTAAAGAACGTCAGTGAATTCGCACACCCCGGACTCCGCTGGTGGACTTTGAAATCGAGGCGCATGCCGAAGTTCAAAGTTGGACGAGAGTCCGAAACCGGGGTGGAGGTTTAACCAGTCGTCGTCGCGTGAAGTTTGCCGCGATGGAAGTTTTCTGGAGTTCAGCTCAGGCACGAACTCCGAAAGCCGAAATCATAAGCACGCCGAGGCATCCAGCGCCTCACACGTCGCCGTCGAATGACTGAGTCGGAAGACTCGGTCGAAAAAACAGGAGGTTGCGCCATGGCGCAAGTCACAATGAAATCCCTGCTCGATGCAGGCGTCCACTTCGGTCACCAGACTCAGCGCTGGAACCCCAAAATGAAGCCGTTCGTATTCACGGATCGCGGCGGAATTCACATCATCGACCTGCACAAAACCGTCGATTATGCGAAGCGCGCAGCGGAGTTCGTGAAGTCAGCAGCTGCCAACGGCGATCGCATGATCTTTGTCGGCACTAAGAAGCAAGCCGTTGAGCCGATTCAAGAGGCGGCCAAAGCTTGTGGTCAGTTCTTCGTCACGAAGCGCTGGTTGGGCGGCATGCTCACGAATTTCGAAACCATCAAGCAGTCGATCGACCGTCTGAAGCGTATCGATCAGATGCGCGAAAAGGGCGAACTGGAATACTTCTCGAAAAAAGAGCGCGCCGGAATCGAAAAAGAATATCTTCGCCTCGTTGAGTATCTCGAAGGAATTCGCGAGATGACCAACATGCCGACCGTGATGTTCGTGGTCGATCTCAACAAAGAGCACATCGCCGTCGCTGAAGCGCGCCGTTTGGGCATGAAGGTCGTCGGCATCGCCGACACCAACGTGGACCCCGAGTTGATCGACTTTCCGATCCCCGGCAATGACGATGCGATTCGCTCCATCAAGTTGTTCTCACAGTTGATGGCCGATTCGTACAACGAAGGCGCCAAAGAGTATGAGCACAAGCTCCGCTCTTCGACCGACAAGCGCTCGGATCAAGAGAAGCCCCAGCCGGTCGCGAAAGAGGAAGTGCAGACGAAGCGTCGTGGCGCTCGTCCGACAGAGAAGTCGGAAGAGAAAAAATCTGGCCCGACAGTCGTCAAGGCCGCGAAGACTCGCAAGCTCGTCGCTGCAGGAACTGCCGACGACGTCGAGATCCAGCAGGAGCTCGAACAGGGCGAACCGAAAGAAGATTCGGCCGCCGAGTAATCCTCCCATTCGAGAAGCGGCCCAAGCCGCTTCTCTTTTTTGTTCCGAGAAATTGATCCGTGGATGTCGCGTTTCGACTCGTCAACAGGACTGCGAGCGCGGATCCACAAAGCCAACTAACTCTCAAAGGCGGATCCTCACGGTCAGCCGCCTTTCTGAATCGAAGAGGTTCTCTTTATGGCAATTACAGCAGGAATGGTTTCTGAACTTCGCGCGAAAACAAACGCCGGCATGATGGATTGCAAGAAGGCGCTCGAGGCCACCTCGGGTGACTTCGAGAAGGCGATCGATTGGCTGCGCCAAAAGGGCCTCGCCTCCGCTGGAAAAAAAGCGGGACGAGTCGCCGCAGAAGGCATGGTTGAGTCCTACATTCACGGCGAAGGCCGCATCGGCGTTCTCCTCGAGGTCAACTCGGAAACTGACTTCGTCGCACGTAACGAAGGCTTCCGCACTTTCGTTAAGGACATCGCTTTGCACATCGCGGCCACGGGCCCGATCGCCGTACAATCCGAAGACCTGGATCAAACCTTGATCAATCGCGAACGCGAAGTCTTGATGGCGAAAGCGCGCGAGCAAGGAAAAAAGGAAGAGATGATCGCGAAGATCGTCGATGGTCAGATCAAAAAGTGGATGGCCGAAGTTTGTCTGCTTGAGCAACCTTTCGTGAAGAATCCCGACATCAAAGTTGCGGATCTGCTCAAGGAAACGATCGCAAAAATTGGTGAGAACATCGTGATTCGTCGTTTCGTGCGCTACGAGCTCGGTGAAGGTATCGAAAAGAAGAAGGACGATTTCGCGGCCGAGGTCGCAGCCCAAGTGAAAGGCTGAGACTGTGCCGAGGAAAGCCTATAAACGCGTACTTCTGAAACTCTCCGGTGAAGCTCTCGCCGGAGATCAAGGCTTTGGCATCAACACCGATGTCATTCAAAGCATCGCCCAAGGCGTTTCCGCAGCCCTTGAAACAGGTTGCGAAATCGGCGTCGTGATTGGTGGCGGCAACATCTTTCGAGGTGTCGCCGCCTCGGCCAATGGTATGGATCGAGCGAGCTCCGACTACATGGGCATGCTCGCGACTTGCATCAATGCGCTGGCGCTTCAGGACGCGCTGGAAAAGGCGAACGTCTACACGCGCGTGCAAAGCGCGATTGAAATGGCTGAGATCGCCGAGCCCTACATTCGACGTCGAGCGATCCGCCACCTCGAAAAAAAGCGTGTTGTGATCTTCGCCGCAGGAACTGGCAATCCCTACTTCACCACCGATACCGCGGCCGCATTGCGAGCCATGGAAATCGATGCGGAAGTGTTGATGAAGGCCACTAAAGTCGACGGCGTCTACGATAAAGATCCAAAAAAGCACAACGACGCAGTGAAGTTCGAGGAGCTCTCCTACATTGAAGTGTTGAACCGTCGATTGAACGTCATGGACTCAACGGCGATCAGCCTCTGTATGGACAACGAAATGCCCATTTTGTGCTTCAATCTTCAAGATCCAGGCAACATCCTTCGCGCGGTTCGCGGGGAGAAGATCGGCACGTTGGTGCGTGCCGGTAAGGAATAATTCGAGTCGAAGGGGGGACGTCATGATCGAGCCAGTAAAAAAGTCCGCGAAAGACGCTATGGACAAAGCCGTAAATGCTCTTGTCGAACAGCTCAAGAAGGTGCGCACGGGTCGCGCGCAGATCTCAATGCTGGATAATGTTCGCGTGAATTACTACGGGAATTTGACGCCTCTCAATCAGGTCTCGGCGATCTCCACTCCCGACGCAAAAAGCTTTTTGATCGCGCCTTGGGAGGCGCAAATGCTCAAAGAGATCGAGCAGTCCATCATTAAGAGCGACCTCGGCATGAGCCCGATCAATGACGGCAAAGTCATTCGCCTCAAAGTTCCGGATCTCACTGAAGAGCGCCGAAAAGAAATGGTGAAGAATACCAAGAAAGTCGTGGAAGACGCGAAAGTGGCGGTGCGTATGGCGCGTCGAGATGCCAACGAAGCTCTCAAGAAGGGCCTGAAGGACAAGGCGATCTCCGAGGACGACAACAAGCGCGCGGAAGCTGAGATTCAAAAGACCACGGACCAGTACATCGAAAAGATCGACAAGCTCGCCGCCGAAAAAGAAAAAGAGATCATGACGATCTAACTTCGAGAAAGAACGTGGACCCAAGCTCTTCACAACCTCGACATGTCGCGATCATCATGGACGGTAACGGCCGCTGGGCCGAACTGCGTCGACGACCGCGCACGTTCGGACATTTGCGAGGAGCTCGGATCGCGCGTGAGACCATTGAGGCTTGTGCTGAGCTGGGGATTGAGAATCTCACACTGTATGCGTTCAGCACAGAAAACTGGCTGCGCCCACTCGAAGAAGTTTCCTTCTTGATGGCTCTGCTTTCGCGCCATCTCCGGCGCGAACGTGAGACACTGATCAAAAACAATATTCGCTTTCGCGCGATTGGCGAGTTGGATCGGCTTCCCGCAAGTGTGCGCGCTGAGGTCGATAAGACCATCGCGGATACGGCGCACTGTACGGGTCTTTTACTCACCTTCGCCCTCAGTTATGGTGGCCGACAAGATTTGGTCGAAGCCACTCGGCAAATCGCCCTGAAGGTTGCAGCCGGGGAACTCGATCCACTGCAAATCGATGAAAATTGTGTCGCGGCCCATTTGGCGACGGCAGGCCAGCCCGACCCAGATTTAGTGATCCGCACCAGCGGCGAGTCGCGCCTGTCGAACTTTCTCCTCTGGCAAAACGCCTACGCGGAGTTCTTGGTGTTGCCGACACTGTGGCCCGATTTTTCACGTGAAAAGTTACTTGAGGCCTTGGCTTGGTACAGCCAACGCGAACGACGTTTTGGCAAAGTCTCCTCGCACGCTGAGAGTCCGGCGACGGTATGAGAATTCGAACGCTTTCGGCCTTGATCGCTGTGTTCGCATTCATCGCAATCTATTGGTTCTTCGAAATCCATGGCCTGATGCTTTTGAGTTTCGGCGTCGCCTTCATTTGTGTTTACGAGTATTCCAAACTGGCATTTAAAACGCCGCAGACGCCACCGACACTCAAGTGGTCCTTCCAAGCACTCTGTGGGCTGCTTGTTGTGGCCTCAGTATTTATGGATGTTCCCACCGCAGCGATCGCTCAGGCTGCCGTTTACTTTCTTGCGATCGTGCTCCTCACGGTGTCACGCAAGGGCGATCTCCAACCCGCGTTTCACTATCAGGGCGCTGGCCTCATGGGTCTGCTCTATGTCGGTGTCTTCCCTTCACTGGCGATCCGACTGCTCCGCCTCGAAGACGGCGACATTTGGTTTTTCGGGTTGCTCGCCATCGTGTTTGCTGGCGACACCATGGCCTACATCACGGGACGTTTTCTGGGACGACGCAAATTGCTTGAGGCTGTGTCCCCCAAGAAAACAATCGAAGGCTCCATCGGCGGACTTTTGGGTTCGGCGTTGGCGGGCGTCGTGATCGCTCAGTATGCGCCCTTTGAACTGACTTCAGTTTTATCAACTCCCGCCATGGTCGCCGTTGCAATCGTGTCAGGTGCCTTCGCTCAAATTGGCGACCTGGTCGAATCGATGCTGAAGCGGGTCGCTGAAGTGAAAGACTCGGGGCACATCATGCCTGGTCATGGCGGCATGCTGGATCGGCTTGATGGTGTGCTGTTCGCCGCTCCCGTCTACTTTAGTCTGGTGCATTTGCTCCTGCATTTTAGCGAGAGCTGATCAGAATTTGGACGGCGTCGAGGAGCAGCCGCAAATTAGACACAAATGTGGTCCCGGTGCTGCAAAAAAGTCGATGTCATCGAGAGCTTATTGAAGCCTGAACTTTCAGCAAAATAACTGGCTCGCCACCAACTGCTCGCCTATGATGAAGCATATGCCAGATCTATTTTCAGTCATTGTCCCCACGATCATTCTTCTCGGCCTACTGATCTTCGTCCATGAACTGGGTCACTTTCTTGTGGCGAAGTACTACAAAGTACGCGTCGAAGTTTTCAGCTTGGGATTTGGCAAGAAACTCTTTAGTTTTCGTCGCGGCGACACTGAGTATTGCATTTCGGCGATTCCCCTCGGCGGTTACGTCAAAATGTTCGGTGACGATCCTTCTGCAGAATTGTCGGACGAAGATCGTGCCGGCTCGTTCTTGCACAAACCTGTTGGTCAGCGAATCGCGATCGTGTTGGCGGGTCCGCTGATGAATTTGTTCTTCGCCGTGGTGTTGTATGCGGCGATTGCGTTGATGGGCGAGAAGTCGCTGATGCCTGTGGTCGGCGACCTCGATCCGAAGAGCCCCGCTGCGGCGGCGGGCTTCATGCCCGGCGATACCATCACCGGCATCGACACGACACAAATTCAGACTTGGTCTGAACTTGAGCGAAGCATCGCGGACCGTGGCGGCAAAACCCTACGTTTTGAATTGCTGCGAGAGAACGGCACTCCAGAGACGCTCGAAGTGGTCGCCAGCGTCGGGCCCAATCCCAATCCCTTGGCGTGGAATCGCGAAGCTGGACAGATCGAAGGGCTGACTCCCTACTCGACCAGTTCGGTCATCGCCGTTCGTTCGGCCGAGTCCGCTGCTGGCCGCGCGGGTCTGCGCACAGGCGATCAAATCGTCAAACTCAACAGCACGCCCATTCATCGCAAGCGGGAGATGTTGAGCGTGATCGGCAGCTTCATGTCGAGCGATCGTGTCGAGATCGAAGTCAAACGCGGCTTACTTGAGGCCTTGGAAGAAGGCTCTCTCGACGACATCAAATATCAGACCTCCAAGTTCACCGTCGAAATTCCAGCTTCGGCGCGCGGACAATCTGGCCTTGAGGCGCTTCAGGCTTTGGGTCTGGATTCTCCTGAAATGTATGTCGCGCGTGTCGTGAAGGACACGCCCGCCGCCAAGGCCGGCCTTCAGCGCGGCGATAAGATTGTCACCGTCAACGGCGAAAGCGTGGCGAGCTTTGCGGAAGTCCAAAAGTTGATTCAGGCGAGCAAGGGCGAAACGCCCGTCGCGTTTGGGCTGCTTCGCAACGGACGGTCGACGCCGCTTGAGATCAAGCCGGATGTGAAGAAGCGCATGAATTCGCGCGGCCAAGAAGAAGTTCGCTTCGAAATCGGCTTCATGCCACTCATTGATTACGAAGAGCCCAAGGTCTTCGAAAAGCGCACCGGAAATCCCGTTGCCGCACTTGAGCGCGGTATTGAACGAAGTTGGGAGATGTCGAACGCCGTGGTCGTCGGCTTTGTCCGACTTTTCCAAGGCGAAGTCTCGTCGAAGAATATTGGCGGCATTTTGTCGATCGGCGCGATGGCCAAACGCTCATGGAGCTCGGGCATCGATCAGTTCTTCTTGGCGATGGCGGTGATCTCGATCAACTTGTTCGTTCTGAACTTGCTGCCGGTTCCCGTGCTCGACGGTGGACATCTGATTTTCTACTCGCTCGAGGCCATTCGTGGCGCACCACTGAGCATGAAAAAGCTCGAGCTGGCGCAGAAAGTTGGCGCCGCCCTATTGGTCGGCCTGATGGTGTTTGCGCTCTACAACGACATCACTCGGCTCATTTTCCGCTGAGCGGTTTGGAATCGAATTGAAGATTCTCGCCATTGAAACTTGTACGACGCACGGAAGCCTCTCGCTCGTCGAATCCCCGAGCGAGATCACCGAGCGCGTGTGGGCGACTTCGTCGTGGACTCGCTCGAGCAGTCACGCCGAACATCTCACGATCGCGATTGAGAAATCTCGCGAGCTTGTTGGGAGCTGGCAAGAGATTGGCGCATTAGCCTGTGGCGTGGGTCCCGGGTCTTTCACGGGCATTCGAGTTGGCTTGAACGCATTCCGCGCGATCGCATGGACTTTGTCACAGCCTCTTGCGGGCGCTACTCCGCCGGGCGTTCCGCTGATTGCCGTCCGCACGACAGATGCGCTGGTCGCCGCAGGGCGAGCGGCGCTTCCGCAAGCCCGAGTCACCGCGATCATTCCGGCGCAGATGAATTTGTACTTTGTGAGTATCGATGGCGAAGCACCGGAGGCGCTGGAGCTGCAAGAACTTGTCGGGCGACTCGAAGCGCTCGACGGCAAAAGCCGGAAGGAGAACCTCGTCTTAGGTCCAGCTCGTATGGATTTTGAAGAGTACATTCGTGGTTTCAAACCAAGTTTTCGTCGGACCTCGGTAGCTGCCGAGTTGGATTGGCCGCAGGCAACCTTTGTCGCGCGGATCGCAGCCGAACAAATTCGCCAGTCTGGCCTCACAACGACTGCGGCTTTGGTCCAGAAGTTTCATTGGCAACTCGCCCAGCCTCTTTATCTTCGCGGCAGCGGAGCCGAAGAGAAGATGTCAGATCGCGCCTGAATTCGTGCGACTCGACATCGAGGGACATGAGCAACTCAACTTGGAATCAGTTTAGCTCAGCACCGCAAGCCTCCACGCCAGGCATGCCCAACGTGGTTTGGGCCATCGGCGGCGGCAAGGGCGGTATTGGCAAAAGCTTCATCAGCTCTTCGCTCGCGATCTGCCTCACACGCATGGGTAAACCCGTGACGCTTGTGGATTTGGATTTGGGAAGTGCGAACCTGCACACCTGCCTCGGTATCAAAATTCCCAATCAAACTTTGTCGGACTTCGTCTCAGGACGCGTGACGGACTTAAATCAAATCGCGGCGAACACCGAGATCGCGGGTCTCAAGTTCATTTCGGGATTCAACGACGCGCTCAACATCGCAGACATGAATCGCAACGCCAAGGGCCGACTCATCACCGCACTTCGCGGACTGTCCACGCCCTATGTGATTTTGGATCTCGGCGCCGGTACCAGCGAGACGACGCTCGATTTTTTCCTCGCGGCCGATCAGAAGATTGTTGCCGTTACTCCGGAACCGACTTCGATTGAGAACGCCTACCGATTCATGAAATCCAGCTTCTACAGAAAGCTGCGGCAAGCTGAGTCGGAGTTGGGAATTCAGTCCTTGATCGAAGCCGCAATGGATTCGCGCAATCAACATGGCATTCGCTCACCCGCGGATTTGCTTCGCTTTATCGCTCAGTCAAATCCCGAAGCGGGCATGCGCTTGGCGCAAAAAATTTCCGACTTCCAGATCCAGGTTTTGCTCAATCAAGTGCGAACTCGACAAGATATTGATCTTGGTCATTCGATGAAGAGCGTCTGCAAAAAATATTTTGGAATCGAAGCCAACTACCTCGGCTACATCGACCACGATAACGCCGTGTGGCAGTCGCTGCGCAAGCGTCGCCCCTTGGTGGTGGAGTATCCGTACTCCAGCATCGTTGGTCAGTTCATGCAGACAACCAAGAACCTGTTGAATCCCACCGCGCTTCGTGCCGTCATATAAGATGACATGTTTGGCATGAGAGATGGCATGAATTACTACGAAGTTCTCGAGGTCGCACCCGATGCGCCTCAGAACGAAATTCACCGAGCTTATCAGCGCGCGAAGACGACATATTCACAAGACAACCCCGCACTTTATTCGATGTTCTCGCGTGATGAAGCGCGCGAGCTTTTGCGCATGGTGGAAGAGGCCTACGCGATCCTCGGCAATCACGCTCTCCGAAAATCCTACGATGACACTTTGTTGAAGGCGGGACTGCACAGCATGGCGATGGCCGCGCCGTTCGGAAAAGCTGCGCCCATGTCGATCGCGACACCGAACAGTCCTGAGCCGGATCACGCCGCACTTCCTGATTTCATGGTGCCTGATCCATCGATTCCCGGCTCAACGGATCACCAACAGTTCGATTCGCCACCTTTGAGCGTAGTGCCCGCGATGTCTTCACCGACACAGCCTGCGGCGCAGGCTTCGAATTTTAATTCAGATGTGAGTGGTGCATCCGCCATGGATGCGGCATTTCGGCGCGAAGAGCATTTTGAATCCTCTGCGGCCGAGGCCACAGGCGGCCCGCGCCCACAAGGAAGCGTCATGGTCGCTGGCGACGACTTCACAGTTCGACGCCGAGAAGCTTCCGCGCCAACGGCTGTTCCTGCCGGGCATGTGAAATTGCCGCTTGCGACCTATAAAGTCGACGCGGAAATGGAAGCCAAGATCGCTCAGCAGACTGTTTACGACGGACCGTTCTTGAAGATGGTGCGCGAGTATCGCGGAATTCCGATGGATAAACTCAGCGAGACCTCACGCATCGGTAAGACTTATCTCTTGGCTATCGAAGGCAACGACATGCGGTCACTTCCTGCGCCGGTGTTCTTGCGTGGATTCTTGGTGCAGATCGCAAAGCATCTCGGCTTGGATGAGAAGCTTGTCGTTGGTTCTTACCTCAGCATGGTGAAGGACCAGTCCAAGAAATGAGCTCTCAAGTCCCGAAACCGGGAGAGAGCTTTAGAACTCTCGAATTTTCAGCGACTACAGAAATGCTCGAGCAGCGAATCGA
The DNA here is from genome assembly GCA_002344785.1 of Bdellovibrionaceae bacterium UBA2339. GTDB lineage: Bacteria > Bdellovibrionota > Bdellovibrionia > Bdellovibrionales > JAMPXM01 > UBA2339. The sequence goes on along the minus strand of DDUL01000020.1, from coordinate 9,329 downwards.
CAAAGCCTTGTCGAATCATCCCGACATCGGCAGTCGCTCTCAAGCATCGCGACTCCTGCAACGACAACTCGTGAAGGTGAATGGCGTCGAGCCCAAGTCCTCGTACATCGTGCGGGAGGGCGACCAGTTGGTCGTCAACATTCCCGAGACTCCGAAGCATGTGCTTGTGCCATATGATTTTCCGATTCAAATCGTTTACGAAGACGATGATCTACTCGTTGTGGAAAAGCCTGCAGGTCTTGTGGTTCATCCTGCCTATGGACACGCCCAAGACACTCTCGTGAACGCACTTCTTTACGCACTTGCAGATCGACCCATTGGCCTCTCTCAAGGCTTTCATGAGCTTCGCCCCGGCCTTGTGCACCGACTCGACAAAGACACTTCGGGCCTCATCGTCATTGCGCGAAACGAACATGCGCAGAGATTTCTATCCTTGCAGTTTCAACGTCGACTCACACATCGAATTTATCGAGCCGTCGTCTTTGGCACACCCAAAGCGGCCACGGGAACATGGACTTCACATCTCAAGCGACACCCCGAAGATCGGCGCCGCTCAGTATCCGATCCTTCAAATGGTAAACTCGCCATCACACACTACCGCGTGCTGGCGACACATCCCGCTGGACTTTCACTTCTTGAACTCAAACTCGAGACAGGTCGCACGCATCAAATTCGCGTCCATGTCACCGAGGCGGGACATCCGATCATCGGCGACACTTTGTATGGCGCAGATCGACGACTGAAGAGCTTAAAGTCGGTCAAGCTACGCCAACAAATCGGTGAGCTTCCTCGCTTCGCGCTTCACGCTTTTGAATTGGGCTTCCGACATCCTCACGTGAATGACGCTTTGTTTTTGAGATTTCGCTCTCCGTGGCCTGCGGATCTCCGGCCTCTGATTGAGCACTTGCAGTGGCCAATGTTTGATTCGCAACACATGATCGATCGTTGGACGAGTCAAGATGACCCGACTCTCGACTCACACTCGCTTGCCGCCAAGCTCTCTGATTACAATTGGCCCAAGCTTCAGAACCTCCGCGCACCCATAGAGGAGGACCACGATGATTCAGACGAATGATGGTTGGTTACATCGCGAAGACAATTTATTGGTCTACTTTGGCAAACGCCAGACGGATCGTGCGAAACTCCAATCCTTGTTTCCTGATTTGAAGTGGGCCAGCTTGGAACAAGTGCATTCGCCAACTGTTCTGCTCGCGGATCCTGAAATCGAGCGCCGAGGCGATGCTCACTTCACCGCGACCCAGAACCTCGCCCTGCTCATCAAGACTGCGGACTGCGTGCCACTGATGTTGTCCAGCGAGCGAGGCCTCGTCGCCGCGGTTCATGCCGGCTGGCGTGGCGTTGCCACCGACATCGTGACCAACACTATTCGGCAAATGCTTCGACTTACTGACAAGGCTCAACTTCGTGCGTGGATTGGTCCACATATTCAATGGACAAGTTTTGAGGTCGGCGACGATGTCGCCGAACTCTTGAAACAAGCCTACCAGCGTGCAAATTCGACAGCTCGCTTCGAAGCACTCTGCACGGACCACTTACAAGACCCCCACTTACAAGACCCCCACTTACAAGACCCAAAGAAGGTCCATGTGAACCTTACGGAGATTGTTCGCGCTCAACTGGCAAGTCACGGCGTCCAGATCGTCGACGAAGTCATGGACGACACCAAAACTACGGCATCACTCGCGTCTTATCGTCGCGATGGCGCAACTGCGGGTCGCAATCTGAGTTTGATCGCGCGAATTTGAGTTCTCTCCCTACAAAGTCGAATCTCACGAAAACTGTCGAAGTTTTTCTCGGCCCTTGAATGCGAGTTTGACACTTTGATTTGCTTCCCTCTTCGAGACGTTCGAAACGAGGCAAGGCCCTAGAATTATTGTGAGTTTTTTCAAACAGGCCTCAACATGGGAAGCATGCAGGAGGTCGAAATCATGCAACCCACTATTCGAATCACCACAAGGATCGTCGGTGTCCTCGGGCTCGCACTGCTCCTGGGCTGCCAAGGAGCTTCGAACACGCCACAGGCGGTCGACGAGGCCTTCGGTCTGCATGGTGAGAATTCGGCATCCAGTCAACATGCCCCCAAGCTCTCCATCGAACTCGGTGCCGTCGATGACGAAGTCAGCACAATGCAAAGCAAGGGGCGACCTGTCTCGCCGATCGCCAACGTTCGCCATGTCTGGGTGAATGTTCAAAGAGTGGAGATGATCGCGGGCGGAAGCTCGCGGGTCGGACGCTTGATCGTTCGCGAGAATATCGGACCCGTCGACCTCATGGCACTGAAGACTCAAGGTCTTGTACTGCCCATTTCGAATTTGAGTCTTCCACGCGGAGTGCGTGTGCATCAGATTCGAATGCTGCTCGCGCCTTCAGGTAATGAGTTGCGATACGCCGATGGTCGTAAGTGCGTCCTGCAGACGCCAAGTCAGCAACAAAGCGGCTTGAAGATTGTGTTTCAAGGTGGAGGTGTGAGCCTCGATCAGAATCACGATTATAGTGTCGCAGTCGATTTCGATCTGAAGAAGAGTATTGTGTTTCAAGGTCACGGCGGCTGCTTGCTTAAGCCGGTGATTCACACGCGCTGCCTGCGTTGCCATCGCTCGGGTGAGGGACCAAATTGCGGATTGGTACCAGTTCCGCCAACTCCAGATCCCGATGTGAATCCAACTCCGGCACCGACGCCCGCGCCGACACCCGCACCGACACCGGCGGCAACACCTATGCCGGAACCCACTCCCGCACCGACACCGGCGGCAACACCTATGCCGGAGCCCACTCCCGCACCAACACCGGCGCCAACGCCGATGCCGGAGCCCACTCCCGCACCAACACCCGCACCAACGCCGATGCCGGAGCCCACTCCTGCACCGACACCGATGCCGACGCCTATGCCAGAGCCCACTCCCGCACCGACACCGATGCCGACACCTATGCCAGAACCTACTCCCGCACCGACACCGGCTCCTACACCTGCGCCAACACCGATGCCAGATCCCGACATCATTCTTGATCCTGTTTATGACCCCGACCTGTTGATCGACTTGATCAACGGCTAAACCACACGGCGAACTCGGCAAGCCCCTCACCGAGTTCGCCGATCCTTTTTGAAGTGCTCATCCGCATCCGGTCTAATTTTCGATCGAAGTGATCCATTCAACGCGCCCGTCACTTTGGCGTGGCGCTTTCGGCGGATCATGATCCGGCCAACCCAGCACAATACCGCACAGCAACTCCATCTCGCCCGCTTGGTACTCTGGTCGTTGATCCACTTTGAGAAACTTGTCGACATCTTCTCGGATCTCAAGCGGTGCACCCATGGTGCAACAGCCCAAGCCTTCGGCGACGCAAGCCAAGTTCAAGTTCTCCACGGCCATATACACAGAGCCGATGGATGTGTGATAGCGCTCCTCTTTATCGTTCATGGAATAGCAGAGAATGACCACGGGAGCCTCACCCAGAGTGAAAAAGAATCGCTCTGTGAACTGATACAGCGAAGGCTTGAGTCGCTTCTCTAAAATGTCCTTGATCCCGAGCCAACTCTTCTGTGAAAGCCGCACGTACTGATCTCGGGCTTCTCCCTGCAATACAAAGAATCTCCAGTTCTGACGATTCTTTCCACTCGGCGCTTGCATCGCTGCATTCAGCAAACGCTGGAGCACTTCAGGTGGGACAGGATCTGGTTTGAACTTTCGAATCGACCGGCGCGCTTCTAACAATCGGTAGAACTCTTTGCGAAAGTCCGGATTGAATTCCGCAAATCTCTTCTCGGTTTGTGCCGCCTGATCCGCTGTCATCTTGAACCTCATCGCTGACTAACTTTTGAGAGCCCGTCAAATACGGGTCGCCCTAGAACTTTACAAAGATCATCAAGTTTTCGGGCACTTAACTCAACTTCTCAACCTGGGTCGACAGGCCAACGACAACTGTCCAAAAAATCGACGCCAGATCGATCGCCCAAACCATTGAAACCACAGACATATTTAAATCCCGCCACTCTCATTTCGAGACGCAAATTGGCACTGCGCTTGAATGTATGTGTGTTGTGTCTTGAGTACTTCCCTGGAAGTCCAAGGCTCACAGAGACCGAGGCCGATCACCGCAATCGAATCAGGGAGCGAACATGAAACGCCAACTGAAACTGCAGAGCAAATTCGAAGTTCGACCAGAGGCTTGGTTATCTCTCGCTCGATTTGTCATGGGCGGCATGGCGCTGATCGCGATGATCACAGTTTTGCAACCCGAGCTCCGCCAAAGTGCTCGTGGCTACCTCGTTCAAGACTATCGCAAGATCGTCTCCACCGCGCAGGCCGATCTTCTGGGTGATGGCTCGCAGTTCACCGTCGCGAAGGTGAAAACACGCGACAATATCTATCTTGAAATCTTTCAAACCCTCGCTTCCGGCGCTCCTCGACTTGTCGAGAGAATTGAAATTCCAGACGCACGAGACGCGTACTTCAATTTCAACGGCCAGGCTTCCAATCTCGCCATTCAAGATCTCAACGGCGACGGCCGACCTGAAATCCTGTCGCCCTCTTTTGACCGAAACCTCGTGGGCCGTCTCGATGCCTTCGAGTATCAGCAGGGCCTCAACGAATTCCGCAAAGTCGTTCGCTGAGGTCTTGATCGCATAACTTCGACTGAACGCCTACTCCTGACGAGGCGGCATCGACTTGTCAGGCTTCACGTCCCGGACTGCCAGTGGACACTGCAAGCTTTCCATACGCTTTCGCAAAGTACCCAGCGGCAAGAGTCCGGCGTCGAGGATGGCGTCGTGAAAACATCGCTCCTGAAACTTGTCTCCCATTCGCTTCATCACTTCATCGCGAATCTTGAGCAACTCCATCAAGCCAAAGTAATAACTCGGCGCTTGGCCCGGCATTTCAAACAAATACCGCCGCAACTCCAAATCCGCCCACACGCCCGTCATACCGACATCGCGAACGATGATTCGCTTAGCTTGATCCGGCGTGAGCTTGCCGAGGTGAAGCTCGGGATCAAGGAACATGCGCGCATTGCGCATCATACGCATCATCATCGACCCAAGCTTCTCCTCGTCACTCATCGACGGCATCATCAACCATTCAGCGTAAAGACCCCAACCCTCGACGTTCACATTGTTGAAAGCGTAGTTCGCGCGGATCATGGAAACTCCACGATCGAGCATCGAACTGAACTGCAAATCATGCCCAGGGCGACCTTCATGCGCCGTGAGCGACTTTGCAGCCGCCGCGAACGCAAAGTCGTCAAACGCCAATGCGCTGGGATCGGCCACAGGAACCACGAACTCAGGACGCTCGCCGGTGTTTCCCACAAATGAGGGCGAGTTCAAATGCGGAACAGGTTGAGCAAGGCTCTCCGCCTTACTCGCCAGCCGAATCCGCAACGGCGCCGAAGGCAGTGTCATCAAGTCGCGCTGACGAATGGCCTCCGACAGCTCTTGATCCGCGCGATGATAGGCCGCCAAGACCTTTTGCGGATCGGACTCGATCTCACGCTTCAAATGCAGAATGACGGCAGCCGGAGATTTGTCTTTGAGCTTATGCTTTTCCGCCACGACCGAAGCCAGGCGCCTGTACTCTTGCAGATTCTTTTTCCACTCCACTCGCGCGCGCGCCGCGAGATCCTTTGCCGAAATATCCATGCCTCGCGCCTTCAACGAATATTCATAAAGCTTCATCGGCACGCGATCATCACGACGAGACTTCGGCAAGATCTCCTTCTTCACCCAAGCGTCGTAAACATGAACTTGATCAGAAAACGCCTTGAAGTCGTTCTCCCAATCCTGACGACCGGATTTCTTGAGCAAATCCCCGACGCCAATCAACAAGCCTTGCGAATCCTTCAGGTACTGCTCGACTTCGCGTCGATTGGGCCAAAGCGTGCGTCCTCTCGACGGACCCTTTGCCGAAGAATATTCTTTGATCTTCGTTTCGGTCAGCTGCATGAGTGCCTGTGATCGCGGCTTGGAGCGAACACCCCCACCCATTTCAACTCCGAACACATACTTGTGAAATCGGTCTACAGCCGCGGCCTTGCGATCGGCCGAATTCTGATCATTCACAAGACCCAAGAGCGAATAGAAGACGGACTTGGTGAGCGGCTCAAAAGGAATCACGCCAAGTTCGTCTTCCAGTTTGCGACTGCCAATGGAAAGCTCGACCTTCTCTAGCAGCACCTCTAAATCCGTGCGCAATTCCTGATCGGAAGTCCGAGCAATTTCCGTCGCCAGCCAACTCTTCCACTCTAAGTTTTTCTTCTGACTCAACTCATCCAGCTCAGGGCGCACCGCCGTTGCGAGCTTGTCATATTCGCGATAGCCCATTCCTGAACCCATCTCCGGATAGAGTTCGGACCAAGAGTGCGTGTAGCGAGCGGCGATGACGTCCGATTCATTGACCCAATTGGGTCGCGATAATTTCTCCTTGGAAGAAACGCCGCCCTTTTTCGCGGTCGATGACTTTGCCGATCCGGCCGAGTCCGCGCTTTCAATCGAAACGCAAGCCGACATCGTGATGACGACAAACGTGGCTAGACTCAAAGATAAAAGGCCTTGCTGAGTTCGCATGTTGAATCTCCCTATTAGCTCGTTATCGGCGGACCGACGGCTGAGACTTCGTCTGTGAACCGGCCGCAGGTTTTTTCTTGGGTGTTGGTTTTTTCGCGGGAGTCGGCCGCGCTCCAGGCCGCTTCTGCGGATTGGATGGCGGCTTTGATTGGGCCTCTTTCACGCTGGAAGGTGCAGCATCGCGCTTTTGCAAATCGCGCCAAGATTTACCCTCGCGCGCCCTCGCGTTGAGTTGATACTCAGCGACCGCAGCATTGTGCTGAGCATAGTTTCGCGAAAACACATGTGTGCCGTCGTTTCTTGATACGAAGAAAAGAAACTCCGACTGCGCAGGGCGAGCCGCAGCTTGCAAGGCGTGATATCCCGGGTTGGCGATGGGACCAGGTGGTAACGCGGGAATCACATAAGTGTTATAAGCCGTCGGGCGCTGCAAATCCGCACGTGAGATCTTACCGTTCCAAACTCCTGTCTCACGCCACATCCCGTAGATCACCGTTGGATCAGTCTGCAGACGCATCTTAATTCGCAAGCGATTGTGAAACACCGAACTGATCACCGGTCTTTCCTCCGGCGCACCCGTTTCTTTCTCAACAATACTCGCGAGGGTCACTAGCTGGTGGCGATTCAAACCCAATTCATCTGCGCCCTCGACGCGCGCAAATTGTTCTTTGAACTTCGCCACCATTTGACGAACAAGACCCCATTGCCCCGCAGCTCGAGTCACAAAGTAGGTTTCGGGAAAAAGATAGCCTTCGAAACTCTCAAGTGGCTCACCGAGGAGCTCCTTAACTTTAGATCGATCTCTGACGAGTTTCAGAAAATCTTGAGCTGATCCCAATCCCGCACGTTCGACGATCGAAGCGATCTCGAAAAGGTTCAACCCCTCGGAGACACGGACGATGTATTCGATGCTTCGCCCACTTGCGAGCACATCCAGAATCTCACTCGGTCGCAGATCTTGGCGAAGAGCATACTCACCAGCGCGAATCGATCCGCTCAGATTACGAACGCGAGCGAGCGCACGAAAATTTCTTTCACTTGTGATGAGGCCTTTGGCCTCGAGATTGGCCGCAACTGTCCGCAAACTCTGGCCAGGGCGAACTTCAAACACCTGAATGCTGGAGTCCGAGCCCGCAGGACGAGAAGCAAACTGCCACGCTTGCCAAAGCACGGCGCCGCCGAATCCCAAACCCAGCAAGACCATGGCGCCCACAATCATCAAAGCTTTTTTCACGCCGTCCTAAGCTCCCCTGCATACAACTGGTCCGCACCTTGGGTGCAGCACCTCACTAGCCTTCAATTGATTGGCTGGAAGTTCAACCCCGGAGGTGAAGATTTCAGATCCAAAGGTGTTGGATCCTCGAGACTTGCAACAGGCATCGTGCAATAGAGCACGGCGAAATCCGCGGACGGACGATCATTGCCCGACTTTCCAAAGCCGCCAAAGGGCAGACGAGAGCTTGCGCCGTTGGTGGTGCGGTTCCAGTTCACAAGTCCCGTGCGTGCGCCCAACAACACATCCTCATAAACCTGCTTCGACTTTGAAAAGATCGCGGTGACCAAGCCGTAACCGGTGCTTCGATTGATCTTCAAGGCATGTTCCAAATCCCGCGTGCGGTAGATGGATACGTTGGGACCGAAAATTTCCGTCTTCTGATACACCGAATCTTCGCGAAACTCAGGAACCAAGCAAATCGACGGCGTCACATAGTAGCCTTGATGATCAAGATCCAACGCCTTACCGCGCATCAAGCGCTCAGCTCCCTCTCGCGATGCAATCTCCTGAAAGCGCAGATACTTTTCAACAGCGCCCGCATTGATAAGAGGGCCCATGAAGGGGTTCGCCTTCCAGTGTCCGATCGTGAGCTTCTTCGCAGTTTCGTAGAACCTTTCAATGAACTGATCCGCGATTTCATCATGCAAAATCACTCGGCTTGTTCCTGAACAGCGTTGACCCGTCGACATGAAGGCACCGACCACTGTGTCGTGAACGGCCTTATTCAGGTCGCCATCGTTCCACACAATCGTGGCGTTCTTGCCGCCCATTTCGAGCGCGAGAATTTTCCAGTACTGCTCGAGAGTCTTTTGCTTGATCTTAAGTCCTGTTTCGTACGAACCCGTGAACAGCACACCGTCGACCAGCTCATCAGCCACCAAACGTCGGCCCGTTTCGCCTTCGCCTTGAACCAAATTGAAAACACCTGGAGGCAAGCCGGCTTTGTCGATCAGCTGCGCCAAAAACTGTCCAACGGCCGGAGTGACTTCCGAAGGTTTGAACACGACGGTGTTGCCGGTCATCAGAGCCGGGATGATATGTCCATTCGGAAGATGCGCGGGGAAATTAAATGGCCCCAACACGGCCATCACGCCTCGCGGTCGATGGCGAATCACACCTTCAACACCCGGCAATGCATTCGCGAATCTCTCTTCACGAATCAGGCGCATCGAATGATCCAAGGTGATGTCGATCTTGCTCGCCAAGGCCTTCGCCTCAGTTGTCGAGTCCCAGAGCGGCTTACCCGTATCGCGAGCGATCAACTCCGCCATCGCATCGGCGTGGGCGACGTAAACTTCTTTGAGTTTTCGCAAATACGCGACTCTCTCATCCATGCTCAGTCGCGACCAAGTCACAAACGCCTTGCGGGCCGCCGCCGTCGCTCGCTGAATGTGGTCATAGCGATACTCAACGGTCATGATCTGGTCTTTCAGATCCGCAGGCGAGACGTCGGCGAACTCGCCATCGGCG
>DDUL01000014.1 GCA_002344785.1 Bdellovibrionaceae bacterium UBA2339 | reverse complement strand
CCCCGAACCCACCCAAACCCAGCGCACAACCCACCCCCACGCCCCCGCACACACCCACCTCGCCGCCGTCGAGCGAGAGATCGCGCGCCTCGAACAAGAAGCTCGTGAACTCGACCTGCATCTCATCATCGACTTTCACGGCATCGGCTTTCCCGCGACACAAGAAGACTTCCACTTCGACGAAGCCCCCTACACGCGGCTCTATCAATGTGAGGCGCAGGAGATTCGCGACTTCTGGGCGCTCGTCGCCAAGGCGTCAGCGCAACCCGATTCGCGAATCATCGCTCTTGAGCTTTACAACGAGGCCACAGGCCACCAGCCCACATCTCACGCGCCGCTGGCCTCGCTCGAAAATTGGATCTTGCATCGCGACTGGGCCGATGAACTTCTTGAAACTGTGATTCGCCCCCGATGCGAAACGCTCGCGCTGATTGGCGGACTGAACTTCGGCTATGATTTGGAGTTCGCTTTGCACGAGCCCATCCAGGATTCGCGCACGGCCTATACCTCACATCCTTACCCACATCATGCTCGCGACAAGGCCTGGGATCGCGCCTTCGGCATTCTCGCGCAATCGCGGCCCGTGCTGCTCACGGAAGTGGGATTCAGCGATCATGGGCTTTTTGATGCGCGACAATTTCCCGGGCCGCCCGGGAGCTATGCGAAGACGCTTCGCGAGTACGCGGATCGCAAGCGACTTTCATTTTGTGCGTGGAATTTTTCTGCGGCTTGGGAGCCTGTGCTACTTGCCGATCACAACTATCGACCGTCGCCAGCCGGCGAATTCTTCAAGACTTGGATGCTCAGTCTCGCGGAGCAACAGCTCGCGAAGTGATCACTTGCGGAACGGCGAATTGCCGATGTCCGTCCGCACCACCCAGCTGACCAAGACCGCTGCGACCTCGGCCCAACCACGGCGTGCCCTGCACGCCCACACAGGCCGAGTTCACGCCAATCATCGCATGCGGCAAGTTCGCAAACGCAAAGTCGCCGCCCGTAAGCTCAGAGTCGCGCGTGAAGATCACCGCGCCCAAACCAAATCCGAGGCGCGCCGACCACTTTGGAATTTCAGCCTCGCTGCTGTAGCGACGCAGGCACGCCAGCGGCGCAAAGATCTCTTCGTTGAAGATGCGAAGTGGCGCATCGATCGGCACGTCTGTCACATCCAGAAGCATCGGCCAGTGTGCGCTGCCAGCGGCGATTTGGGCTCCGGCATCGAGCGCCTCGGTCACAAGACTCTCCAAGCGCGAAACAGATCCGCGATACACGCCGTAGTCCACGCGCGCGCCAAGGCGTTCACGAAATTGAGCGAGCCAGGCCTCGGCCACACGCTCATCCACCAAGATCTGTTCGCTGGCCGTGCAGCTTTGTCCGCAATAGCCGAAGGCATTCTCAACGGCAAATTCGGCGGCCGCCGCGAGATCCGCATCCGCACGCACGATCAATAGATCTTTACCACCCAATTCCAACACACAAGGCACCAGGCGCTCCGCCGCCCGGCGCGCCAGCTCGCGACCGACGCGCTCACTGCCCGTGAACACGAGCATGTCAAAACCGCGATCGAGCAGTTCCATTCCGGCCAGCGCGTCTCCTTTGACCCACTCCAGAGGCAAACCACTGGCTTCGCGAATCTCTCGAAGCCATCGGCTCGCGGCAAGATCGGCATCGGGCGAAAGCTTGACGCTCACGCGATTGCCCGCCATGAGTGCGGAAACCAACCCAAGCTGCACACATTCAAGACTTGAATTGAAGGGACTGAAGATCACCACATGTCCGCGCGCTCGATACTCGATCCGCGAAGTTTCACCTTCTCGCACAATCAATTGGGGTTTGAGCGCCTCGAAGGCCTCGTCAATCATCGCATCCCATGAACCCAAGCAAAACTGCACTTCGCCCTGAGCCCAAGCCCACGGCTTTCCGGTTTGCTGATGAATGAGACGCGTGAGCTCATCGGCAAGCTCGCCTTGGCGCAGAAATTCACCCGCCGCGCGAAGTGCCCGAGCCCGCAGTTCCAAATTTGCAGTTTCCTGAGATGACATGGCGAAGGTCTCTCGTCTCGGCTGGCGCTCTGTCAAGCCCAGCTTCCCGGCCCAGCTTCCCGGCTCAACTTCCCAGCCAGCCCTCAGGGCCCGCGACGGTTCACCACATCTTCCGCAAGGCGCGAGCGAACAGCGTTCTCCATCCCGAGCACCAAAAGTTCCAACTCGCGATTGCCGGGTTCATACATACCCTCGATCACGCGGCGGAATTCCGCAATCGCCGTCTCACCCGATTCGCGTGTGGGTCGCGCCATCCAATGGTCCAAGGCTCGATCGCGGAAGTACTTAGCCACTTCGGTGCGCGACATTTCGCTGATGTCGCGTTTTTGCCAGATGTCGCGATGCTGACGGAGACGACCTAAGTAGGCACGCATGCCATCGACGCCAGCGGCGCGGGCTGATTCCAGCTCGCGAACCAGCAGTGTCGGCTCCCCGCGAAGTCGTGAGAGCCAAAGGTTGGCCTCGATCGGAAAGAGCTCCGGCGAAAGTGTTCCCGAATTCGAACCAAAGTTGAACTCCATGAACATCCAGCGCCCGTCTTCAAGTTTCGCCAAATCCGCTCCGCCCGCCATGCGACGAAGCGACTCTGGAGCGCGCGCGAAAAACTGATTCAACACCTCTTGGGCCTCGAGCATTTCGCGCCCCAGATACTCATGCGTGTAGCGCGGCCGCGCATGCACAGCCTCACCGTCA
>DDUL01000005.1 GCA_002344785.1 Bdellovibrionaceae bacterium UBA2339 | reverse complement strand
CTGAAACCGGCTCGCGTGGAGCGCATTAATGAAGCGCAGTTGAAGATGATTCTGCAAGAAGGCAAGAAGCGCCAAATTCGCCGCATGTGTGAGCTGGTTGAACTCAAAGTCGTGGGCCTCAAGCGCGTGCGGATTGGCAAACTTCGCCTCGGCGATTTACCCGAGGGGCGCTGGCGATTTTTACGCCCGGAAGAAACAATCTAAATTTCAAGCCTCGCGCGGAACTTTAAAGTTCGTCGCGCTCCAGACTTCATCTATCACTTTCAGTTCGAACGCATTGAAGCCGGCTTTGGCGCGCAGTTCGAGTTTTGGCTTTTCAGTTCGTGGCACGCGACGAAGCATGCTGGGGAATAGTTCGGCGAAACAAGCATCGGGATCTCGTCCCTCGGCAATCGCGATGCGCCGAAACCATCGCGAACCAAATTCGACATGGCCCAATTCATCTCGAACAATGCGCTCGACGACCTCGCGTGCCGGTGGCTGCCGAAGTCCCGTCAGGCGATTGAGAATGGAAGATCCGGCATCGAGGCCCGTGGCCTCCATGTGCCTGTGCACCAACATCACGCGCTCAAGCAACGACTGTTCACCGACAGCTTCCCAAAGCGCTTGATGAACGGGCCGAAATCCCCACTGAAAACCCAAGGCCGCCAAGCGATCTGTACATAAGAGAAAATGCTGACTCTCTTCGATGGCGACGGCTCGCAACTCATCGCGAAACTCTTGAGGCGCATCGGGGTACTCAGCCAAGGTTCGAATCGCCAGCTCCATAGCCTGCAGTTCGATGTTCCCCAGATCGTGAAGCAGCCGCGCCTGCCCTTCCGCCGACTGCAGGCCGGGTTTAGCACCCAATTTTTTGGTCGACATGACTTGGCAATCGCGCGGCAAGTTCTGCGGCCATGGCTTTGGTGCGAGCGGTTCGGCGATTCCCAAAAGTTCACCCACCGCTTGAGCCTTTTGGATGGGAGCCAAAGCCCACCAAACTTGCCATTCCAGCGGCGTCTGTGCGGGCCGGGATTGTGAGTCGGTCTTGAAATCGGCCGAGTCCGCTGACCCCGGTTTGTTTTGCGTTGTGTTGAGCATCGCCTACCTCGTTGCTCCATTCGCAGTCGCAGGTCAAGATGCAGGCATGGGTAAAAGCTGGAAGAATCCAATGATGGCGGCGAATGCCGCAAAAAAAGGTGCCATCTTCACAAAACTTGCTCGCGAGATTCAAGTCGCGGCGAAACTCGGTGGTCCAGACCCTGCCGCGAACTCCCGACTTCGAATGGCCATCGAGGCCGCCCGCGAAAAAGCATGCCCGAAGGACACCATTGAGCGCGCGATTAAGAAAGGCGCGGGTCTCCTCGACGATGCTTCGCAAATCGAGGAACTGGCTTACGAAGGTTACGGTCCGCACAAAGTCGGCGTGATCGTCGAGTGCCAAACTGACAATCGCAATCGCACCGCGGGTGAAATCCGCAACGTATTCAACAAAAATGGCGGCGCACTGGGAGCCGAAGGCTCGGTCGCGTGGATGTTTGATCGAGTGTGTTTGATTGAAGGCACCAAGGCGGGCGTGAAGGATCCTGAGGAAGAAGCCATCGAGGCCGGCGCCAGTGATGTTCAGGTTTTGGATGGCGACAAATACGGATTTTATGGAGCGCCCGAAGATCTCAAGGCGATTGAAACAGCCTTGGTCGCACGCGGATTCAAAGTTTCTACGGCTGAACTGAGTTATAAGCCGAAGAACTACACGGAGCTTAACGACTCACAGAAAAAAGAAGTCATGGAGTTCATCGCGCTCTTGGATGACAACGACGACACACATCGAATTCACGTGACCGTCGATCTGTGATTCACCGATCTGAATTGAAATTCTCGCTCCGACTGACTCAACAGACCGGATCATCCCCGCCAAGCGCGCAGGGATGATCAAATCTCAATTCAGAAAATAGTTTCTTCAAGGCGGAGGCTGATTCGAACCCGTGCCGCGATTTACGGTGTCGGGCGGCGGCTCGCACTTTTTGAGCGTGACGGAATTCTTGTACTTCTTGCGAAGCTCATCGAAGAGCTTCTGACGCTGTTCAGCTGTGAACTCGCGCTCAAATTCCACCATGATCGCGCGATCACCAAAAAACTGCTCTTGCGTATAGGTACGCTGTCGCTGGCGGAAGATTCTTTCGAGATCACGGAAGACTTGTCGCTGCAGTTCCGAATCTCCCATGCGCTCGCGCAAATTGAAGATCACAAAGTTGCTACACTTCGACAGATCTTCGACGCGCGACACGTCCTCAAGGTTCCTAAAAATCTTGAACAAATCTTGGCGATGCACCGGCCCTGCGTAGGGAAACGGCGTCACCGGCGGATTGATTCTCACCCGCGGCTCAGGTTCGGGCATTGAGACTTCCGGGTTGCGCGCTGAAGCTGGCGTCGTAAACGCCAACGCAAAATACACCGCCAAGGCGCTGGCCATGAAGACCATATTCAGAACCTGAGTGATGGACTTGAGTTCAATTCGACGTTTCATCCGTCAACTCTCCTTCGACCCGTTGTCAGGCGGCCTGGCCGTCATCACCGAGAAGATCAAATGCGCCACTTCATCTCCCGAATCCGGCTGCTCCCGGTCCAGCTCTGCAAGAATGAGGGACTGGATTTTACCTTGCAGGGAGCGGCGTATATTTCGGGGCACCAGAAACGAGGTGTACATAAATAAGTCAGTTGGATGTTCTTCCATCACCCTGGCCCTTTTGAGCATCAGCTCTCCCGCCTCGACAAAACAGGCCTTGAACGAGCGGGAGAAACTCTCGCCCATGAACTGAAATCGTTCTTGTTGGCAGAAAATCTTGCCATCGAATTCATAAGTGAGTTTGAGCTGCATCAACTTACTCAGCTCCGCTTGCAAAACCTCATGACTCAAACCACTTCGATCGCGCAGTTCCGCAAGCGTTAAGCCTCGATTGGGCTCAAGCGCCGCAAAGAGAACAAAGGTCGCCAACGACGATACAATTTGCTGTCCCTCTTCTTCCTTGCGGGGACCATCGAGATCTTCGCGAAGCCGAGAACGCAAACGTCGATGTTCGGCTTCGACCACGGACACAGCTTGGCCTTCCGCGAGTTGCTCCGGCTTTGAGCGTCGGGCCAAGACCACAAAGTACTGCTGATAAAGCTCGGGTAAACGCAGTGAGCGCGCCAGACGATCCAAGCTCTTTAACGTCAATTGCCGGCGATGAGCTAGGAGATCGGAGATGTGACCCGAAGACTTGAATCCAGCGCGAGCCGCCAGAGCTGAGGCGGATTCGCCTTGCGCTCGGCCAACCTCCAAGTAAAAGCGCAGAAACGCCATTTCATCGCTTGAGTTGAGTAAGTTCTCAAAGCCATTCGGCGCGAGCTTTAAAGGCGCTGAAGAATTCACTGGGACCGTGCCCACCTCGACAACCGATCCATCGCCTTTTGCCGGCACCCTGCCAGCTGAAGAATTTCGCTTCGGCTTGGACGTCTTCACTTGGCGAAACTCCTGACTGTAGAGCCGATCTGGCTTGGTCAGCTCGCAAAAGAACTGGCTGGCGATCTCAAATCCAGAATCAAACTGCCTTGCGAATTTGTCAAAGTGAGGCAGCCGCGCAAGCCATGCCAAGGCCTCAGCTGTCACCTCGACTGGACTTGCGCCCTAGACCATTTTCGCAAATGCGAAGTTCAACGCCGAATTTGTCGGCTATGCCTCAATTTACCGAGCTCGCCCTCGGCAAATCAAAACTAGGCCTGCTTCAGTTCTCCGGAACTTGGGCTGAGTTTTGCCCATCATCCTGGCCACTGCATCCTGGCCACTGCATCGCGATCAACATCATCGCCACAAATTCAGCCTTTTCGCTCGTCACTTCGATTTGGAACACCGGCCTTCTCTCGAATTGGGCCGATTGCGGATCGCCGCAGAAGGAAGACTCATGTCGGACACTCACACTCTCCAACCTAACCAACTCAACGCAACCGTGCCGCATCCTCAACGACCGATCACGAAAGTCTTCCTCTCACTATGCGCGCAAATTAGCTTACTGTTTTGCACGCAAATTGGCGTCCTGATCAGCACACAAGCCCCCGCAAGTGCAGCTGTGAGTGGCGCCGGATTCACGGCCGAGGAAATCGAACGACATCGACAGCTCTCTCCACAACTGGCTCAGCTCTCCGCCCAATGCATCAACAGCGTGTGGTCAACGCACGTCGAATTTCAAAGACGCTACGGATTTGCGAAGTACTACGGCAATCGTCATTACGGAAAGAACTACCACCGCGTTGATGTGCGCAAAGCCACTCTTCGCCAGAACTTTCCCAATCTCAGCCAACGCGCCATCGATGAGGGAGCACCTCAGATGGAGAGCACGGCCTGCATCACCATGACTCTCCGATGCCTCGAGCAAGCCTTTCAACAGACCGGACAAACGACGACTTGGCAGAAGCTTGAAGCTTGGGTGGGACGAAAAGATCCGCGCACAGGCTCAGTAAACTGGTTTGGTCACGAGCTTCAGCTGGCATTGATAGATCTTGGCTGGCGCAGTCTTTATTGGAACCCAGATCCCTCGCAGAACGCGCAGTGGGACGCCGAAGAAAATGAAATCTGGAAACGTACAGTGCCGGAAAAGCCCCACGATCCAAAACGAGGCCAGCACGTCGCCACTTACAATTCTGTCATGCGCCGAAGTCGCTACTACACAGTACCGGTGGATGATCGTCAGACTTTAGTGGGCTTTGGCACTCGTCCACCCGCTAGCTTCAAAGCCACACCCTTCTTCGTCGCGATCGCACATCTTGGCTATCATGTGTTTCCCGGAAGTTTCGGACGTGTGGTTGAAGCTCACAGCACGCGACGCTTGGGTGCTTTCGACAATATTGAAATGGGCGAGTTCAATCCTCTGCTCGGGCAACGACACGGCTACGCGCCTCGCTGGACCAATGTGGAACTCTATCGCTCGGGCCTACTGGTCGTGCCCCCAGGATACTAAGAACACAAGACGCAGGACTCGCTCAATGCCAACTCGCTTTAGGGAATTCAATCGCCTCGGAGGTTCACGATGAAATCTCGCTTTCGCGTTTCTCAGCTCTTCACTCAAAGCCGTCAGATCAAGCTCATTCTGTTCGCGGGTGCTGCGGTCGTCGGGATGATGAGCGAAGCCAACCTTCCCGAGGCCCACGCCAACGCCAACCTCATCGTGTCCGCACCTTTGATCGAAAGACTCCCTCAACTTTCCCCACCTCAACCCGAAGAAGAAGAAATCAAAATCATCGAGGACATTCCCCTGATTCAAATTGGTGATCAGGTGATCAACCTTGAATTTGAACCCGAAGAATTGACCGAGAGTGAGTTTCAGCGCCGTCAGCGTCCATTTGGTTACACACCGTCCGGCGAGCCGATCTATTCAACGTCATGGAACGAATGTAGCGGCATCGTTCGCGGCAATTACGAAGGGGCACGATGTACAACGGCTCGAGGGATGGCCTCAGAGTTTTTGGTATTCATGCAGCGACAGCTTGTCGGTTGTGTGAATCAAGGCTTGAGAAGCATCGGATTGCCCAACACGGATCGCATCAGTCTCATCCACAGAGGCGTGATGGCTGACGACAATCATGGTCGAGCATCCTTGCATGCCGTCGGACGCGCCATCGACATCGCGCGGATCACCGCGTACCCCAAAGGGCTTGACGCCGTCACCATGGACTACCTTCGAGCTGTACAATCACCTTCGAGTCGCGAACGAAAGTTCTATGTGAAGCTCCGCCAATGCTTCGGCGAGATTCATCGAAGCCGCGGCTGCCCTCGACGGCGAAGTGGACAGCCTCTCGGAACAATCGCTTGGGAAGATCGCGATCATCGGCGACACATTCATGTGTCCATGCCGTTTTGTCCTAACACTCGCGGCTTCAATTTGACGGATGACGAAGTGAAGCCCTTCCCGACACCGACTTGGGACATCTAACCGCAAGCGATTATGTTTCACGCTGGACGCTCAGCTCGGAAGACTCATTTGACCAATCTCTTGGTCGATTCAGGCGGGCGATTCAGGCTTTACCGCGGTGAACCCGAACGCGCCAAGGCATCAAAAGCTGCGGCGTAAAGGTAGATCTGCTTCACCATGGCATGAAGTCCATTGGCGCGACTGGGACTGAGATGTGAATCAAAGCCGATGTCCTTGAGGAAGTTCGGCGAACTCGCCAGAATCTCACTGGGCTTGGCATCGCCATAGACTTCAATCAAGCACGCAACCAAGCCGCGAACGATAACGGCATCTGAATCACCATGTAAGCGCATGCGCCCTTCCGGCGAGAGTTCGGCGTGAAGCCACACCTGACTTTGACAGCCCTTCACTTTGAATTTCTCATCGCGATAGGCCGCAGGAAGTTCGGCTAAGGCTTTACCTTTTTGAATCACGCGTGCGTATTTGGCTTCCCATTCCGCGTCCGCAGCAAACTCATTCACAATGGCGCTCATGCGCTCGGCCACGGATCGAACTGAATGTGACGAAGATCCTGTCATGGCCACTTTCTTCCATGCTTGCCCGTGAGGGGTCAAAGAATCAGATCAAAGTTCATGGCGCCCAACCCGAACGTAGGAGTTCATGGCAACGCCTGTAAATGTTCAAAGCTTCTGAGTGCGACAAAGATTCTCGCAGATCATCATTTGTGTAACCCAATTGCCAAACGAGCTGGTGGGCAAGTTCAGACTCCCAGGCCACAAGTCGACCCTCATATTCACGCCAAGCCGCCAATCCCGAAACGGCGTGAGCGGATTGACAGACGTAGGTGCTACAAGTCGCCGGTCGAAATCTCCACGCCGAACACTGCCCTTCTCGTGTGAGCATTGGACAAGCCAGTTCCAAGTCTTGTCCATATCCACATTGGCCTGATCTGGCCTCGGCGGTTCGCCGCTTCGGCAAAGGCCGCGCACCCCAAGGCGTGAGTTCGGATTGCTCCAACAAGACTGCTAAGTGCGAATGCCCCGAACCATTCGCATCATGCAGGGCTGCACCCAAAAGATAATTCGGCCAATACGGCTGATGAGCGCAGCATTTCACCTGCGGGAGAAAGGGGCCCCAGTCCCGCCTCGGCCAAACTGCGAGACTTTCCTTATGCCCATCCCCCACATTAAGCATGCGGCAGTTGGCACAATTCAAATTCAAATCATGCCGCAAATTCACAGGCCAATACGGTCGTTTCATCCAAAGTTGGGGGTAAGAGCCGTAGGCCTCGCTCAATTCAATAGGCGAGTCGGCCGGCAGCACTGTCGAAGGCTTTGACACCTGTTAGGCCTCCTTTGTTCCTATCCTGGCCCAAGCCCACGCCAAATCGCAATGCTTCGTTATCAGCTGGCCTCGGCCATGCTCTGACTTGAGAGCAAGGTTGGACCACACTTCGGTCAACTGGAAAGCGAGGATGATCCCATGCGAGCAACATCGAAGACCAAGAATTTCCTGATGATTGCGGCCCTATTGCTGGGGGCTACGGGAATCCTCACAGCTCCCGAAGCTCATGCCGCCAAGGGCAGAAGCACATGTCGTGTGGAGACCACAGATGTCGGCACGATCATTGGCAAAGGTCGCTCTGCCGAGGCCGCGTTTGAAGATGCGGCCACACAATGTTTTGAACGACACTCTCGACTCCATCAATCGAAGACGGGCCGCTCACCCGACGAGTCCTCCGGCCTTGACATCATCGATACCTGCGCCAATTTACGTTGCGAGTCCTAAGCCCGAAATTTGATTTCAAACCAGGAGAGTCACAATGAATCTCATCAGTCGAATCACATTTTTCATTGGTGCCTGCGCCTTGATGATCGCAGGACTCATTGGCCTGAGCAGCGCATTTGATCTGCAAGTGCAACTTGGCCTGGCGAGCGAAGTCGCCGCCGACTTGAAAATTGCAGGCGCCGTGTTTGGCTTAGCCGCACTGGGCTTTGCGCTTCGTATGTTCTACGCCGTGTTCGGCATCGACACTCAACTTCGCTGAGCTGAGCGCATCAATCGCGAATCTTCACTCCCATGGTGAGTCCTTCCGCCGTGGGCCAGATCGTGCTGACGAATCTTGGATCAGCCGCAAGCCGACGATTGAACTGGTCCAAAGCACCAACTGTGTCCTTGGCTTGCCCGGTCAACTGCGGCACACGAACCACATCGCCCCAACCAAATGTATTGTCACCCAACACCACGCCCCCCACGCGCAGATGCTGAGCCGCCCAATCCAAGTAGGCCGAGTAGCTCACCTTATCCGCGTCGATGAACACGAGGTCCACACGTCGATCTTTGGGCCATTTCGCCAACTCCGTCAGCGCTTCGCCTTCGGTGATGTGAACTTCGACGGCGAGCTTTTCTTGAACCTGAGCGGCCAGAAGATTTTGACGAGTCAACTCGGCATGAGCCGCGGACTTTTCAAAGCCGTGGAATTGTCCTCCCGGACGAATGCCGCGCATGAGGCATAGGCCTGAATAACCACCTAAAGTGCCGATCTCGACGACGATTTGCGGCGACAACGCGCGCGCTAAAACCTCAAGATGCCTTCCATCCATCGGACCAACTTGAATTTGCGGCAGACCCGAGGTCGCAATGCTTTGAGCGATCCGGCCCAAACTTGAATCGACGGGACGAAAGACAGACTCTGCATAGTGTTTAAGCTCAATTTGTCCAGCGCCAAAGCCCTTCTCCATCGATCGACTCCATGTTAGCGTTTGGGAGAGCTTTAAAGGGAGTGAGCATGGATCGCAATGATCGACCCGACCTGTTGAATCAAGCTTTGGGTGACGGACGCTCAACAGCCGCGACTCCGCATGGAGCTGCGCAGTTGGCCGCGCAAAGTCGCACCTATTCAAAAGTTGGCTTTTCAGGCGCTATGTTTCGCCGACGTGTCGGCGGACCGCTCGCCTTCCTCTTTGATTTTCTCTTCGGTAAAGATCCTGCGATCTTCGATGCTCAGGGTCGCATTCGCCATCAATTCAGCGAGCAAAAGTGGAAAGCTTGGGATGATCGGCTTCGCGCCAGCAAGGATTACGATTGGCGCAAACATTCGGGCCAAGAAGTCGTCGAAGGCCAAAGTCATCCTGCCAAAAAGTAGTTTGGCTCTCTGACCTGCTTAGTAATTCTTTTTGAGGTCAACGCCCTTGTAGAGCGTCGCCACTTCATTGGCGTAGCCGTTGAACATGAGGGTTGGAATTTTCTTGGGAAAGAAGCTTCCGTCTAATCGTGTTTCGCGTTTTTGCGTCCAGCGCGGATGATCCACCTCAGGATTGACGTTCGCTAAAAAGCCGTACTCTTGAGGCGCTAAGCTCACCCAAAGAGTTTTCGGCTGAGTGTCGGTGAACTCGATTCGATGAATCGACTTGATACTTTTAAATCCATATTTCCAAGGCACTACCAATCGAAGTGGAGCACCGTTTTGCTGCGGCAAATTTTTGCCGTAGATCGCTGTCGCCATAAACGTCAGTTCGTGTTGAGCCTCGGCGAGGCTTAGTCCCTCCGTGTAAGGCCAAGGATAATGAGGCATGCCCTTGATGTTGGGCATGGCACGCTCATCTTGATAGGTCACAAACTTCACGAACTTTGCCGCTGGCTTCGGTCGGCAGATCTGCACCAGATCGCGCAATTGAAATCCACCCCAAGGAACAACCATCGACCAAGCCTCGACACATCGAAATCGATAGACGCGCTCTTCAAGTTTCACGCGCTTCATGATGTCCTCAAGGTCCAGCTCCATCGGCTGATCGACAAGTCCCGCGACTTGAATCTTCCAAGGCGATGGCGGCGTCCACTTCTTGGCAAGACCTGCGACTTCCGACTTCTGCAAGGAGAACTCGTAAAAATTATTGTGTGAAGTGACCAAACGCTCTTCCGTGATGGGTCGCTCAGGATCCTGAAGATCGTATTTCTTCGCACGTGGATATCGCCGTGCCTCCACCGACTGACTGCGACTCGAGCCTGACTCACGCACAGAGGCCGAAGCCCCCGAAGTCGAGGCCTCGGTCGCGTCAGCGGCCCAGTCGCCGATGGCTCCGCTGAGGAGCTGGCTTGCGCCGATGAATCCCAGTCCGCGCAACAATTCTCGACGCTTCAAGTAGGTCGACTCAGGAGTCATTTCTGATTCTGGAATCCACCAACTGGGCCTCGACTTCATGGAATTCTCCCCTCATGCTGATTTCAACCATGTCATCGCAGCACAATCCTTCAACTCCGTCCACGCATCCTCTCGCGACTTTTCCTCGGATCTTCGTATGGATTTTGATTTGGCTCGCGATGCTCTCACCTGTTCTTGAAATTCTTGAACTCAATCAGCAGGCCGAGCCCGCAAAGTATCTCGTGCACGCCTGGGGTCGCGCTGGATTCATCATTTTGTGCGCCAATTTGATTGCCGGAAGTTTGTGGGAGTTGGTCGCTCGCCGCCTCTCGCAGTTCTTGACGCTCGCCAACTGGACAGCACAATTTTTGAAGCTCCGCCGACAAAGCGGTGTGATGAGTTTTGTATGGCTCTCCGCCCACGCCGCACTTCTCGTGGTGATGGAGGCCGGAGTTTTGGAAGCCGGTCAGGCCATCGCCCAAGCGACGTACTTGCAAGTGGCGCTCGCCGCTTGGCTTAGCCTGGCCGCTCTCGCGGCGACCTCGAACAGATTTTCACAACAACGTCTCGGTCGACGGTGGCGTGTGCTGCATCGGCTGGCTTACGTCGCATTCTCGCTCGGACTGGCGCACACGCTGTTGATCGAAAAGGCCGATCTCTTATTCTTCGGAGCTTGGGGTGCGCTGGTGATCGGGCTTTGGATTTTGCGAGGCTTCGCGAGACTCAGCGGGCGTTCAAAGGCGCAACACTCAACGAGACCACTTGGAAAGACACCGCAACGCACAACGTGACGCGACATGCTGAAGCCTTCAGCGCTTTTGCATTTCAAATGAGTATGCCGCCCTGAGTCCAAATGAAAGCCTTACAGTGGCTGTGCGCGTCTGAATTTGCAGTTCAGCGCGCGCTTAGGGAGAGTGAGCTTGGTTCCGAAACGGAACCATTTCGCGGCGAACTCGCCGTGGAATTGTGAAACAAAACTTCAAACCAGGACGCTCACCCCAATGACGACTCCGCACGGAATGCGAAAAATCAGTCGATCACAAGTGGCGAAATGCTTTGAGGTTTTCCGTCGCAGCACGCGGCAAGCGGCTCTCGCGCTCGCACTACTTTCGGCACTCACAGGTTATGCGCAAAGCGCATGGTCATATTCGGCGATTGAAGATTCAAACCTTGAAGCGTGGCGAGTCGCCACACCGGCTGCGACGGACACTGAGCCGGCCCGAACTCCGCCGACAACAGCCTTCTTCACGCCTCTTGATTGGTTGGATGCGTGGATTCAGTCGGGACTTAAGGTCTCACAAGGCCTTTACGATCTCATTCATTACATGCGCCAGAACACTTCACCGCGAAGCCGCGAAGATTTGCTCAGCGTGCTTCCCAAGTATGATCGCGTGGAACTTTACGGTGGCTGGATCAATGAAGATGGTCCAGCCAACTGCTACAACACGCGCGCCGAAGTTTTGCTTCGCGACTCCGAACCGAATGAGAAAGTGCACTTCGCACCTCGCAATAAGTGCATGGTTGCCAAGGCTAAGTGGAAAGATCCCTACTCGGGCACACAATTCAAACTCGCCAACGCCGTGCAAGTGGACCATGTCGTCCCATTGAAAGCCGCGTATTTGTCGGGTGCACACGCTTGGAACAAAAACCGTCGCTGCCGCTACGCCAACTTCTTGAACGACCCGACGCACCTCCTGACGGTGAGCGGCCACGAGAATATGTCCAAGGGCGACGCCGGTCCTGAGCGCTACCTGCCACCCAACACACGCTTCACCTGCAAATACTTGCACCTTTGGATGAAGGTCAAAGCGGTGTGGGGACTTGAGTACCCGGCTGAAGAAGCCGCCGCGATCCATCAAGCGCTCGCCGCCAACAATTGCCCAGCAAGCGTAGGTTCGATTCCCGTTCAGGATCATCAGAACCTTCGCGCAGAGAGCTTGCGCCCCATCGCAAAGTGCGGCGAAGTTGAGCCCTGATCGAGGCCACTCGGCGCTACGATCAATCTGAACATCACTGCGACGAGGTGCTCATATGGCGCAAAGCTTTCATGACTTTTCGATGAAGACGATTCGAGGCGAACAACAAGCGCTTTCGGCTTACAAAGGCCGATTGGTCTTAGTGGTGAATGTCGCCAGCAAATGCGGGCTGACACCTCAGTATGAAGGTCTCCAAAAGCTCCAAGAAGAGTTCGGCGATCGCGGCTTCACCATCCTAGGTTTTCCAGCCAATAATTTTTTGGCACAAGAGCCCGGCACGGATTCGCAAATCGCCGAATTCTGTTCGACCAATTTCAAAGTGAGCTTCCCACTGTTTTCCAAAATTTCCGTCAAAGGGGCTGACCAACATCCACTCTATACTTGGCTGACGACGGCTGAACCCGAGCCCGGTGAAATCAAATGGAACTTTCATAAGTTCCTGATCGGACCCGACGGGAAAAAGCTGAAAAACATCCCGCCCACCACCGAGCCCGCGGCACTTCGTGAAGTGATTCTCCAGCATCTGCCTTAAGCTAGTTCGATTCACTCTTGGTCCAGTACAAGACGGCGCGCGTACTGTCTCGCAGCTGCGCGCCTAAACTCGCACCTTGTAAATGCGGAAAATCCGCGGCGCGAGGTAGCCGTGAGGGTCGATGCCCCAGCCGAAGTCCGCGGCGAGCCAGCATTTGCTCACGCAAGACGTCCGGACCTTCGAGAGTGTCCCAAACTTTTGCAGCGAACTCGGCCTGCGGCGAAGTCCAAACTTCAAAGCGCTCTCCCCAGGGTTCAGGCGCCCTCAACTTTTCGTCGAAGACTTGCTCCCATGACTTCAAATTCATTTCGGGATCTTGAGCCTCGCGAGTTCGAAATACAGCTTCCGTCTTCCGCATCCATTGCAACTTCTCGATGAACTCGCGTCCCCAGCGCCAATCGCGCCCTTGTTGCTCAAGCTCTCTCGCTGATTGTCGCTTGGCCCAGGGCCAATAGAGGATCGCACGCTGAAGATCGCGATCCCCATGCGCGGAGCGAATCCACTTTGCCAATTCGTCGTGGAGTGGATGAAGGTGCAAAGCCGCAGCCCCAAGACTCACTTGCAACAATCCAAGATCTTGCATGCAAGCCAAACCCTGACGAAAGAAATCGCCCTCGATCCAGCGATCCAATTCTTCCTTCACGCGCTCTCGACTCACCCCACCCAGTGGGTCTTGATGTTCGCGAATCGCCTTGGCGGTTTCAGGCTCAAGCTGAAAACCCAATTGCGACACAAACCGAACAGCGCGCAAGGTGCGCAAACGATCTTCGTTGAATCGCCGAATGGGATCGCCCACAGCCCGCAGCACACCTCGCTGCAAATCCTCAAGCCCGTGCACAAAGTCCAAGATGCGTGAAGCCGCAAGGTCAAAGAACAAAGCGTTGACGGTGAAGTCTCGGCGGGCGGCGTCGGCCTTCGCATCGGCAAAGCGAATCGTATCGGGCCTGCGCCCATCGCTGTAGTCCGAGTCCTCACGGAAGGTCGCAATTTCCACACTTCGCCCCGGCCCAAGCGGTACCAAAATCACGCCGAAGGCTTTGCCAACACCGACGGAGTGGGGAAACAAACTTTCCACCTGATCCGGAGTGGCCGAGGTCGCGATATCAAAATCTTTGAGATTGCGATCAAGAAGCGCGTCGCGCACCGAACCTCCGGCGATGACGGCCTCATGACCTGAGCGCTGCAAAGTCTCAAGAATTCCTCGCACCGCCAGCCAATCGGCGTGCTGGGCAAATCGCTTCAGGACCTGCTCGGCTGTGGCTTGGATCGGGAGTTTCATGGTTCCATAGTTTCAATTCGCTGCCCCAAAGACAAAGTCGAAATTCGAATATTCGGGCCTAGGTGCCACTGGACGGAATCGAGACCGCGAATCCTCATTCACCTCGCGGTAAACAACGTGTTACTTCTGGTTTACAGAGTCCACCAACGAATGACCGCCCGAAAGCCATCTGATCGGACTGACTCAATCCGGAGAAAAATTGAACCGAAGTGAGCTGCAAGACTTGATCAATGAACATCTCACGCCGAGCCTGCGCTGGGGTTGGGTGGACTTGCGTGAGCCGCTGAGCTTGAAACATTATGATGCATGGCTTGCTTCCGGCCACCATGGCGAAATGCAGTACCTGGTGCAGCATCGTGATCTGAAAGCTCAGCCGCAGAGCTACGCGCCGTTCGCCAAGTCCGCCATGCTCTTTGCATTTCCTTATTTTCCTGCAAAATCCCAAACTGCCCTTCGCACGGCTCTCTACGCTCGGTCGGAACCTGATCGTGTGGATTACCATGCCAGCCTCCCTCGGCGACTCTCGTCGCTCGTGAACGTGCTCAAGGAAAAATGTCCCGATCAGGAATTCCGCATTTGCGTCGACTCAAGCCCACTCTTAGAGCGCGACTTGGCCGTGCGTGCCGGCCTTGGCTGGGTTGGAAAGAACACCTGCGTCTTGGATCGCCAGGGTGGAAGTTTGTTTTTCATCGTCGAAGTCCTCAGCTCGATCGCTGCGCCACCAAATCCAGCTGAAGATGTGGCTGAACTCAAAGTGCCTCGGGATTTTTGTGGCACTTGCACGCGCTGCATGGACATTTGCCCCACGCAAGCCATCATTGAGCCGCGCGTGCTGGATGCTCGTCTCTGCATTTCGTATTGGACGATTGAATCCAAGGGCATTGCGCCCAAAGATCTTCGCGATAAGTTTCAAGCTTGGTTCTTCGGTTGCGATCTCTGTCAGACCGTCTGTCCTTGGAATGAAAAGGTCTTTGGTCGCGAAGCCATGCGCGAACTCACGTCCTGCGAACTCACGCCCCAAGGCCGAGCGGAAATGATCACTGAGCTTCGCGAACTTTTGCAGCTTTCGAAGTCGCAAATCAACCGTCGCTATCGCGGAACACCCCTGCAAAGAAGCGGAGCTTGGGGACTGAAGCGAAACGCGTTGTACGTGATCAGCAACTTAAAGCTGCATGAACTTTTCCCTGAGGTGCAAAGATTGAGTGCGGACCCCTCACTTGGGGAATTGGCCACACTGGCGCAAGACTGCCTCCAAGAAATGCAAGCTCCTCAATGATCGAGCGGCCCGCCGACCAACAAGACTCGGCGCTCACGCAAACTCGCAAGTGCGGTTTCAAACTCATCGCTACCGCCCGGACTTTGCGCCAAGACTTTACCGACGGCTCGGCGAAGCGCTTCGATCGTGGTGCGAAAATTCTCGCGCGTCTCATCGATGAGCGCCGCCTCGATCATGCTGATTTGCCCACGCCGCAGCTGTCGTCCCCAACGCAACCGAAAGTGCACCGGACTTTGCGCCTCGTTCAGCGGCTGCAGCGATGTCACCAAGGTTGGATTCAGCTTCACTTCGCCGACATCAAGCGCAGCGGCCTCGGCCACTTCATCATGCGTTGAAGTCACGGCCTGCATTTCCGCCACTCGCAAATCCACTTCGTGCCAAGTCAACTGCAGGTCTCCGGATCGCTTCAACCACAAGGGAAACTGCGACCACAGCGACCAGGGCGGCTCACCGGGATGGGTGCGCTTGGCTAAGTCCCACGCGAAACGACCCAAAACTTCGAGCGACTTTTCCGCATCGATGGAAGTCGAGCTCACAAATTTTAAGTCGCCAAAGAATCCTTTTCCCCAAAACACATCGTGAGCGGGAGGAAAAGCAAACGGCCAAATTCCATCCCCAATCCGCGACTGCGGGCCGACTCGCAATTCGTGAGGTTTGATCGCGCGCAAATCCAATTCACTCAGCAAGCTCTGCACTTCATGGTCATAGATCGGGTCACCCGCACGCGTTCGATACAGTCCCAGCACGGCATGCTCGAGGCTTTGAGCTTCCAACATTCGCGCCTGCCAAAGTCCTCGCAGTGGACCTCCCACCGCAACCACCCAGTCCAAATTGACATTTACAATCGGAGTTGGCGCAGGAGCCGCTGAAGCCCCAGCCAGGCCCGTCGATTTTTCCATCGATTTTTCTGCCCATTTTTCAGGCCACTTTTCGGGCGAAGCGAGGAAGGAAAAAGTCTGCAGATCAGCCATACGCAATCAGTGTGAGCTGAGAATTCCGCCTTGTCTCGGCCTCTTCGCGACCTCTATTGCGCGGCGCGCCGAACTTGACGCTGAGAGAGGCGAAGCCTAACACGGCCTCGCTTGTCGCGTTCAGGTGGTCGTCGATTTTCGAGGTCAACTCATGTCGGTCCTGCACACAACAAATTTGAGGCTGGCAAAGCGTCTCGTCCACGCTCAAATCACTCGGGGATTCCTGAGGATTTGGGTTGTTGGCATCATCAGCATGATCACCTACGCACTTCCCGCTCAGGCCGAGTCCATTCGCGCATTGATCGTGAAAACCGCGACGGAAACTCGACTCAATCCCCTCGTCAAGGGCCAGCCGCTCAGCCGCAGAGGCTTGCCGATTGAAACCACCTTTGCACTTCGCGAAGCTTTGAACGCACTCAATTCGGGCGACTTTGTCATCGTTTCGGGAACTTTGTTGGACCTCAATCGCAATCGAAAGCCCGACCATGTTCGCGTGCAAGGCATTGAGTCCGTGGGCTTGCAGCGCCTGCTCGGTGTTTGGCGAACCGCCAACTGGGATGTCTTCAATTTCGAGAGCTTCGAAAAACTCACGCTCTACAAATACCATCGCGTGGGGCGCGCGGCTCACGAGATGCGACTCTCGCATCTCAAGGACATGAGCTACTCGCTCTCGCCGGATCGCGGTTCGGTGTATTCGATATTTATGGTTGAAGCTCCTCACCCCCAGCTCGGTCGAGCCGGCCAAGTTTTTCTCGGTAGCCTTGAACTGCAAACCCAATCCGGCACGCCGATCCTGCAGCTCAGTCTGATCGACTCGAAGACTGGCCGTGTTTCCGAAATTCTTTCCCTTTCTCAGGTGGCCGAATAAGCTAAGGGCATGACAGCTTGGCTTCGCGCAATTTCACCGGACTTGTTACCCACCCACATCAAAGCCGAAGACCCTCGGCTTGCATCCATCGTGCAAGTTCTGCCGGCCGCTCAATCCGCGGACGATCTGCATGATTCTCTGAGCGAGTTGAATACGGGATTTGCGATCCTGGGCTATCCCGACGATGAAGGCATTCGGCTCAATGGCGGACGCCTAGGCGCCGCTGAGGCTCCGCAGGAAATTCGTCGAGCACTTTATAAAATGACACCGTCTTGTGTGAACTCGGACACGCCGACACTCTATGAATTGGGTGATCTGAATGTTGAAGGCGCAACACTTCCCGAGCGTCATGCGCGCGCGGAAAAACTCATTCACACCGCCCTCCACAACGGTCATCGCACATTGAGTTTCGGCGGTGGTCATGACTATGGCTTTCCCGACGCCGTCGCCTTGGTCCGCTGGGCGAAGTCAAAGAATCTACGACCTCTCGTCATCAATTTCGACGCGCATTTGGATGTTCGCCCTGTCGAATCGACATTTCACAGCGGCACACCCTTTCGACGGCTGCTTGAGGCCGAACCCGACACCGAGTTCATCGAAATCGGACTTCAGGCACATTGCAATTCGCGAGCGCATCGCGCCTGGCTGGAAAGTGTGGGCGGACGAGTTGTGTTTGAAGAAGATCGGCGAGCTCGTCGCGAAAGTTTGTTGGCGAGTTTGCATCGACTTCTCGGTGAGAACTTGCCGAGCCGACGACCAACTTTTCTGTCCATCGACATCGATGCGTTTTCTTCCGCCTACGCGCCGGGCGCGAGCGCCAGTTGGCCCACCGGATTTGAGCCCGAAGATTTCTTCCCGTGTTTGGAATGGTGCTTGGCTCGCCTCGATGTTCGAGGGCTTGGGATCTACGAGGTCTCTCCACGCTTGGACTTGGACGCGCGCACATCCAAACTCGCGGCCGTCATCGCGCATCGATTTCTTTCGCGTTAAGGGGAATTGCAAGATGTTTGCGACACGGGGATTTGGCAGCGACAATCACTCCGGCGTGCCTGACGAAATTTGGCGCGCTCTCCAGTTTGCCAACAGCGGATTTGCCGCAGCTTACGGAACCGATGCGCTCACACAACAGTGCGACGAGCTTTGGCGGCGACTCTTTGGTCCAGAAACGCAAAGCTATTTCGTCTTCAATGGCACTGCGGCCAATGTGCTTTCATTAGCCGCCTTGATGCGACCCCATCACTCCGTACTCGTGAGCTCGATGTCTCATCTCCATGTGGATGAGTGCGGCGCCCCCGAACGCGTTTGGGGTGGTAAGCTCATTCCGATTGAAACTCCCGACGGCAAACTTCGGGTTGAAGATCTTCGCCCCCACCTCATTCGTCGAGGCGATCAACATCACTCGCAGGTCAAGGCCGTATCGATCACCCAACCCACCGAAGTTGGCACGCTCTACTCACTCGAAGAGCTTCGCGAGCTGGCAAACTTTTGCCAAAGCGAAGGCCTTTGGCTCCACATGGATGGCGCCCGCCTCGTGATTGCCGCACACCGTTTGGGTCTCAAAGATTTTCGCAAGCTCACTGAAGGCGTGGACGTTTTGAGCTTTGGCGGCACAAAGAATGCCCTCGTGTTTGGCGAGGCCGTCTTGTTTCTATCGGCCAAAGCTCGCGAGACTGCCCGAGATTTCGCTTTCGTTCGCAAACAGCTGATGCAATTACCCAGCAAGACCCGATTTATCGCCGCGCAGTTTCTGGCTTTGCTCGACGATACGACCCTACAGGGCGAGCGTCTGGCTCAGCCAAATTGGCAGGTCTGGGCCAGCCAAGCCTGCGCGATGGCGGATCGACTTCGATTTGGGCTTGAGAGCGTTCGCAGTGTGAAGATCACGCAACTCACGCAAGCCAATTCAGTGTTCACGATTTTTCCACGCGACTGGCTTAAGACTTTGCGCGAGCACAGTTTCTTTTATGTGTGGGATGAGAAGACGCACGAGTGTCGCCTGATGTGTTCATGGAGCACACAAGCTTCGGAGGTCGACGAATTTCTCAATGAGGTTCGAAGACTTGAATTGGCCTCTTCATTGCCAAGCTCGGGAGGCTCTTCTTGAGCGAGGCTGAAGTCGGGTCACATGAGCACGGGCCACCCAGAAAGTCTTCATCTCGAGCCGGGGGCTGGGCGCTCAAGATCTTTCTTCTCTTCGCGGTGATGCTGGTGGCATCGCTGGCTTTCGGCCTGATGATGCGCGACGAGGCCTTATTGTGGATCATTCGTCGCGAGGCACCTCGCCGTGTTCCAGGCCTTAAAGAGTTTCAACTTCAAAACCTCAAAACAACACTGAGCCTTAGACCTCAGATTGAACTTCGCGGACTTCTCGTGAAAGTGAACCGCGACGGCTCTGAAGTTCTTTTGGAATCTCAACTTCTATCTTTTCGATCGACGGCCTTGATGTGGGATCTGGTCAAGAGCTTTAAAGGTTCGACACAAGCTACGGCTTCGATCGTGAGTTTGCGCGCGGAAGGCGTTCGCATCGGCTTGCCTGCGACGGCAGATCCGCCAGCGCCAGCCTCAATGAGTGATTCTCAGCCAACACCCATCACTTGGCCAAATCTCAAGGTCGATCTGCAAGTTGTAGGTTTTCGAGTTGAACATGCTCGGGGAAACCTAAACTTCAATCAGGCCAAGATCTTAAGCGATCTATCGTCACCAGACCGAAAGACCATCGTCGACATCCAAGCTGAAGTCGAACCGAGGCCCAGCACTCAGCCGGGAAGTTATCGCTTACCGATGGCCATCCAAGCTGAGATTGCCGAGTGGCCTGAGTCGGCACGGATTGACCATGCGAAGTTGCAAATACTCAACTTGACCCTGCAGGCGAAAGGCCGAGCCGATCTCCGAAATTCTCGAATTGATCTCAATATCGAAACCGAAGTCCGTGACCTCGAGGCCATTTCCACGTCGGGCTCGACTCCTGGCTCGACGACTCGGACAGCTCAAGGCCCTGACCTCCAAGCACAGCTCGGACAAATTGCGCTTCAACATGCGCAAACGCTGGGTTTGTCGGGACTCCCTAGAGGTGGCGTGATGCTCAAATCCCACTTGAGCGGACAATGGACATCACGAATTGAGCTTCGCAGCCAATTCGCACTCTCAGATTTTGTCTTGCCACTGGCCTTTAAGCAAAGCGACAAGCTCAGTCTGCAAGGGCCCGCGAAGCTTGATACATCCGGGCAGATCTTTCTGAAGCTGCTCAAGGGCCCCGAAGGCTGGATCGTTGAAGATGCGCAATCGCAAGGCCTGAGACTCCGAGCCGACTTTCAAGATCTGCAAATTGATGGACCTCGATTTCGAAAACCGGCTCGAACCCCACTTCTCGTCGATGCGGCCGCCCTCGTGTCCGGCGGTTATTTGAAGTTGCAGAGATTAGACCTTCGATTTCATACCTTAAGCGTATTCGCTCAAGGTCAGTTTCCCTGGGATGATTCGGCCGTTTTAAGTCTACAGACGACAGCCGAAGTGCCGACATTTGCAGATTGGTCGAAGTTCTTTCCAGCACAAACACTATCCCCAAAGTTGAGCCAGCTGGCGACAGAGCTTCGCGGCTCGGCCCGACTCGAGTTGAGCGCCGACGCGCCCCTGCGAAGCTGGAAAGAGGGACATTGGCAGAATCTCAACGTCGATCTCAAGCTTCTTCGCGTGCAGAACTTACGCTGGCCATGGACGACACCAAAGTCTGAAAATGAAAGTGCATTTCGCCTTGAAGGTCTCATTGAAGCCGACATTATCGCCCAAGGTCGCTGGAGTCAGGGTGCGCTCACGCTTCAACAATCCACGGGCATGATTGACCTCACCCAAGCCCAACTCGCAATGCAGGCCGAAGCTCCGAGTCCCTCACGACCGGCCACCTCCGCAAAACTGCCATCGCAGAGTTCAGAACGAATCACCATCTTTCAAAAATCTCTGGGCCAAGTTCTTCGCGCCACTTGGTCAGCGCAGGCCAAGGCTGGAGCTTCTGACGTCTCATCCAAATCACTTCGAGCACGATCATCAGTTCAGCAAGCAAGTCTCCCGAAACCCATGGCGACTGAGCGAATC
Organism: Bdellovibrionaceae bacterium UBA2339; assembly: GCA_002344785.1. Taxonomy (GTDB): domain Bacteria; phylum Bdellovibrionota; class Bdellovibrionia; order Bdellovibrionales; family JAMPXM01; genus UBA2339. Next base: position 21,453 of record DDUL01000005.1, on the reverse strand, counting down.
GAGTTGAATGTTCAAGCATTGCGACTTCTTGCTCCGGGGCTTGATCTGAGCCTGCAAGGCTCCGTGCGCACCCAGCTTCCTCAAACACTCTCGGCCTCGAGCACGGGGGCCAATGCCGTTCAGAGTCTATCAACGTCCAAATCTCAGACTTCTCTGTTGGCCGACCACAACCTAGCTCCTGAGATCGACTTGCAATTCAAAGCGACCCAGCAACTCAAAGCTCTTCGTGGCTTACTTCCCGCCCACTCGCATCTTCTGCCAACAGGCCAAACTCAAGTTCAAGGCCAAATCGCCGGACAATGGCATAAAGCTGGATTGAGCGCCGCTCCACTTTCGCTGACAGCGCAAATCAAAGCTGATCTTGACGAGGTGATTCTACCTCCAAGCGCGGAGCCGAAAACTGGCGCGGTCAACACATCACCCTCGCAAGCTCCACTCGAACCTCTGCTTCCGCCTTGGCCGATCGTTAAAAATTCCGACCTCAACTTCAACGTGCGACTCGCAAAGCTTCGACGACCAGCACCCCAAGGCTCGGAGATTTCCGAGGCACGAGATCTGAACATCAACGGCATTCAAACTTCGGGTCGTTTCCTAGGCGAAAGACGACGATCGGCGGCCAACCTACCTGCTGGGCACGTCGATCTCACGGCACAAATTCAAAATCTCTTCGACGGAAAGTGGGTGGTAAAAAAAGCACGCCTCGATCTTCGCTCCGCTCGACTTCCAATCGAGGCCGAAGCCGAAGTGCGCGGCACAGATCTCCAGGCGATGCTGGGATTTGCCTCACCAGATTTTGGAAAACTCATCTCGGGGAAAATGGATGCCCTCTTTCGAGTTCAAGTTCCAAATGTACGACGCGAGCCGACTGAGGTTCCAAAAGCCTATGCCCAGCGCCTTTTGCAGAGCACAGAGCTGAAAACCCATTCGCGAATCCGACAAGGTTTCATTTCTACACAAAGCCTGGATCAACTTATCAATGAGAAACTCAGCTCTTTACCCGGCCTGGGCTCTGGAAAAAAGTTGGCCTCCAAAGGTGTCGCCTCAGATCTTGAACTTAAACTTCGCCTCAACAGCGAGCAAAAGTCTGGCAAAGCCTTTGTCGACCGACTCGTTTCGACGACTCCGGAGAAAAATGAAGTCACTCTTCAAGGCGAACTCGATCTTTCAACGGATGTGAAACAAATTCGTGCACGCCTTCAAGGTGAGGCGAGGCTTGCCCAAGCCGAAGTCGGCGGCGCCATTGCCGAGGCCAATCGCGATTCTCAAGGGCGACTGGTGATCCCCCTCTCACTCAATGGTCCGTTGACCCAACTCAATGTCGACATTGCTCAACAGGCGATTCAAAAGATGTTGGAACGCGCCGCTCAAGCCGAGGGGCAGAGGCTCAAACGCCAGGTCGAGGGTCGTGCGCAGGAACAAATTCAGCGAACTCGCGAAGAGGCTGAAAAGAAAATCCAAGAAGAAATTAAAAAGCGCCTAGGCTTGTGATTTCAGTTCCGCACGAGCCACTCGATATCGAAACCATCTCTCCCACACACCGGCCCCATCTGGCTGCATCCAAGCCGTGATCGGCAATACCACGAAAACATAGATCGCCACGCCCAACCCCGCGATCGAACCCACGATTGGCCAATCGAACAAGGCGAAGACGGGACCGACAAACACCACCACCGTGAATTTCACTAACGCGCCAACTGTACGCCAAAGACTTGTCGTCCATTTCAGAGCCTCGCCATCCGGGCGACACAGCCTCAAGCCCACACACCATGGCCCTAGAGTGGCGCGCAGTCGCGTGAGGGGCAGTACCATGTGGTAAATCGGCAAAAAGGCCAACGAGATCGAAGTGAAAAACACGAAGGCGTCCCAGTCGCGGGTCGTATAAAGCTGCATGGGCGCGACGCGGACCTCGCCATACATGGGCCACAGCCACATCGTGAGTCGATGCAAGGTCGTGATCACGGAAATGCAAAAGACAAAATCCAAAAACCAAGCCGCAAATCTTTCGCTACCTTTTGCCGGTTGATACTTCACGCTTCACCTGCCTTGCGCGTGCGCAACATGAGAATCACGCCAGGGGCTACCAACTGAAGGAGTGAAATGAAGATCAACGGATATTCTTCTTCACGAATCCCAATCACCAACCACAAAACCACGCCAAATCCATAAAGAGCGGCAAACAGCCTCGGCGGCTTTGGACCACCGACTCCAGCTTTCACGACATCACGGAGCAAGGCGAGCAGAGCGATCGTGCAAAAGACTCCGGCAAAAAAAGCATGAATCATGAGCGCCGCCTCTGGGTTTGAACCCATGCGGGAAAGGCTGTGGCGAGCACCAAAAGTTGCAAGGCGCTAGGCACCACCAAACCCCAATTCTTTTCGTAGAATCCAAATAGCATCCATTGCAAAATTCCCGCGGTGTAGATCGGCAGGAACAATCGACTGCGTCGCAGACTCTCTTTCTCGCGAATCACGAAGACGATGGCTCCGATGGCGCAAAAGATCGAGGCCGCCCAAGTTAAGCCTTCAAGTGTCACCACTGCGGACTCCCTATTAATAAAAATCTTGTGCTCAACACCGGCAATCCCAACTTCTTGCGAATTCCCTCAATCACAAGGCTTCATCGTCGCGCTGAGCCCTTGCAACGCTCAAAGAATTTGCAGCGCGTTAGTGACCTCGACAAAGACTTCGTCCATGCTCGTACCGAGAGCATTTTGCTAGGAGGAATTCCGATGTCGTCGACCACTTATCCCCCCATCTCCTACGCCGACTATTTGAAGACGAATGAGCTTTTGAATCAACAAAAGCTTCGCAGCGAGGAGTTCGGCCGAAAAGCTCACGACGAGATGCTCTTCATCATCGTTCATCAAACCTATGAACTCTGGTTCAAGCAGATGCTGCATGAGCTGGACTCGGTTCTCGGCATCTTCGCCGCCAATCCGATCCCGGAGCAGTCCATGCTCATGGCGGTTCACCGACTCAGCCGCATGGTTGAGATTCACAAACTCCTCGTCGATCAAGTGAGCGTGATGGAAACCATGACGCCTCTCGATTTTCTGGACTTCCGCGACATGCTCTATCCCGCCAGCGGTTTTCAGTCGACGCAGTGGCGACTGCTGGAAAACAAGTTGGGTCTTAAGCGCGATCAACGCCTCACGTACAACGCTGTTCCCTATCACGCCTATGTGAACGAGGCCGAGGCCGCGCGCATGAAGCAAGCCGAGGCCGAGCCTTCTCTCTTTGATCGCGTGGATGAGTGGTTGACGCGAACTCCGTTTTTGAAAACCAAGGATTTTGATTTCGCTAACGTCTATGGCCAAGCCGTCCGCGAACTGCTTCAGCAAGACCGTGAAGCCGTTCGGCGCCACGCGAAGTCCGATGAGGATCGAGAGCGCAACCTCAAGAGCATCGATGAGACGGAGAAGGTCTTCAATGCCCTCTTCGATGCAAGTCGCTACGCCGAACTGAAATCACAAGGCCACTTCCGGCTTTCACATGAAGCCCTGCAAGCCGCGCTGTTGATTCTTCTTTATCGCGATCAGCCTATTTTCGCGCTTCCGTTTCAACTGCTGACCAAACTTCAGGACTTGGATGAATTGATGACTCAATGGCGCTATCGCCACTCGCTGATGGCGCATCGAATGCTCGGCTCTAAGATCGGCACGGGAGGCTCCAGCGGCGCTCAGTACCTCAAGGCGGCGACGGAAAAGCATCGTGTCTTTGCTGATCTGTTCAATCTTGCGACGTTTTTGATTCCGCGCTCGAAGCTGCCGGCGCTGCCGGAAAGCCTCACACGCAAAATGAATTTTACTTCGCCTTAGGCTCTGCGGCGCGAATGTCGGATTTCTTGATCACATCGTCATAGGCGTAGCGAACTTCAAGTATCCCGACCGAGTTTCCGCCTTTGGCCTCGCGACCTTGAGCTGTCACCCAAAGCTGTGCGCCGTCTGGAGATAAATCCAAACCCACGGGATAGGAGTCCACGGTGATTCGCGACACAAGCTTCATGTCCTTGGTGCGCACCACAACCACTTCGCTGGTTTGATTGACGGCAGCGAACACATAGTCATCATGCGGTGAGACTTTTATACTGCGAACACCTAATCCCACAAAAGCCTTGGTCGCTCCAAGATCCTTGGCCTCAACATCAAGATGTCGATTCGCGGGCCGGGAGTCCGAGGCCAGACTCTTCTTCACCAGCTTAAGTAGTGAGTCCATCGGCACTCGCCACACATAACCCGTGAGATTGCAGGAAATAAAAAGCGCCTGACCATCATGGCTCACATGCAGGTCTCGTGGGCCAGGGGCAAGACCATCCAAAGTGATCAACTCGCGATGGTCTTTGAGGCTCAAATCGAAAACGCTCAAGCCGCCCTTTCGCATGCGACCCACAATCAGATAGCGAGAGTCCGGCGTGAAGGCCAGCCCGCGAATGCAGAAACCACAGTTCTTATCGCGATCACCTTGCATGTCTTTTCCCGCAAGGCGCTTTTCGACGATCAGCAGGCGCTCTTCTTGCCACAAAGCGGGATCGTCTCCCTCGATATTCCACACGCCAACGGTGTTATCACCCCAATGTGAAACCGCGAGTCTTTTGCCATCTGGAGAAACTCGCACGTACTTGCCGATGGGCCCCGTGTGAAACACTCGTCGAATGCGCCGATCATTCACATCGATCACGGCCATGGCTGAAGGCCACTGGCTCATTTGATCCCAACTGCGGCGATAGTAAGGGACCCAAAAAAACTTTCCACCATGCGTGAATTGGCCTTCGACGGGCTTACCCACAAACTGCTGAGTCCGCTTGGGTTGTGTCGGAAACTTGTAGTCAAAGGGTGGACTGACATCAAACAAATCCAAGTCAGGCTTTCGCCCCGAAAACCGATGCGCCACCACACCCAGTTTTTCCGTGCCCGATGAATTGAACACAACTGTCTTCGCGCCTTCCAGAGAATTCACCATGACCACTTTCGCATCCGGCGAAAAGTTCACCGACTTGGGCGAGTCGATGTTGAGATCAAATCGATCCAAAGGATCCTCAGCTTTTTTATTATAGCTCTGCCAACGACTCACATAGGTGAGTTTCACCGGTGCATCAGCCGGCGAAGATTGGCTTTGCAGCTCCACGCCACGGGCTAAATCCTTGCGAAAAACTTTTTGCTCGATGGCCAACAGATTGGCTTGTGCAGTCGGCAAGAATTTCTGCACTTCAGGGTGCTTTGGATCTAGTGCGCTGGTCTGCTTCCAAACCCGTAAAACTTCCGACCACTCACCCAACTTCCAATACGACCAACCCATCTCGTACCAACAATCCGCACAGTTGGGATCAAGCTTGACGCAAGCCTGATAGATCTTGAGCGCGTCTTCTGAATTTCCGTCGGCTTGTAACATGAAGCCATCTCGCAATTGCGCCGTGGCCGCGGGCTTCGCACAGCGACCCGGCTTTTCTCGAGGTGCCGCACTCGCGGCAGTTCCCAAAATCAAGGCGATGACGGCACCGGCCGCAACGATTAAGACGGAGCGCCACAAGTGCGTCACACCATGACTCAAAATGTGAAAGTAAGGAAACGCGCCGAACATGATGCCTTAAGCTTACATAGCTTGCGTTCTAGGAACACGAAGCTCAGCTCAAGAACTCGACCTCGCCCGAGACAACTGAGTCGCAACTTTGATTTAATACTTGAGTCGGCTTTGAAAACTCGCTGGGATAGAAGTCTTATGTTTCGCAAATTTCAAACGCAAAACTCTGCTCAACACTCGACTCAAAATTTTGGGCAAAAATCTTCAGCTTTGTGGCGCGTTCTGAGCCTGAATATCGCTTTCAATTTCTGTTTCGCAGCTTGGGCCTCGTCCACGCCGCCCGCAGCCAATTCCGCTGAGCGAATCGATGATGAACAACGGGCGATTTGGACTTTGGGTGTTGGTGGTGGCGGAGGTGTGGTTCCTCACTACCCTGCCGCCGATCAAGTCTCGATGCGAGCCTTGATCATTCCCACGTTTAGCTATCGGGGTCGCATACTTCGTGCCGATGATGAAGGCACGCGAGCTCGGTTCTTGCGAAAACTCTTACCCTCAGGAACCTGGGAAGTTGATCTCTCAGGGTCTGGCGCCTTTCCCGTCGGCGCAAATGAGAACATCACTCGGCGAGGTATGCCACCGCTAGAGTGGATCGCTGAACTTGGTCCAAGAGTTTCTTACCGCATGCGTCTTGAAAACGGACGTGATCGACTCCGCCTCAGTCTTCCAGTTCGCGGAGTTATCAGTGCGGATCCCGAACGCGGTGTCGGTCGAATCGCCGCGCGAGGCTGGGCGACCGAGCCTTCGATTCAGTGGGAGCGTCGTCGCTCGCCCGTTTGGAAGTGGATTTTGGAGTATTCCTTCGATGTCTACGACGCGGGTGTCGCTGGCTACTACTACACTGTGGCCCCGCAGTTCGCCACAATCGATCGCCCCAGTTACGAGGCCAAAGGCGGCTATGCCGGATCCAACTTGAGCCTCGCTTTCATTCACACATTGCCTAAGGCGAATCTGTTCTTTGCTGTAAGTCAGAGCTGGTACAAAAATTCCGCCAACGAAGCTTCGCCGCTGTTTCGATCGCTGACGAACACCACTTGGGCCGTTGGGCTGAGCGTGAATTTGTTCGAATCGAAAGCTCGAGAGGATCAGGGCGGAAGTCCCCACTCTCCTTCGGCACAAGACGCAACTTCGAATTCTTCTCGACCAAGGGCTTCAAACTGAAGTTTGGGATGAGCTTGTCGCCACCGGCGAGGCTTTGCAGTCTGGCGGAGCCTTGAGTCGCCACACTTGCCACTTCTCAAGAAATTTTCTTTCCGACTCCAGTCGCTGCGACTCCAGCTCTCGATGCGTCGCAAGCGCCTTGTTTTGCGCCAGCCGACATCGATCTGGCCGCTTCGTTCCCGACTGCTCCGCAGGCTCGCGAGTCGCACAACGAAGCTGAATCAAACGAATTCTTTCTTTCGCACGGCCGACAGAGTGATCGACACGGCAGAAAGCCTCGACATCGTCGCGATAACTGAGTGACAAAAGTTCGCGCTGCGCTTTGAGAGATTCAAAGTTTGGCGCTCGCAAGGCAGAAATCACGGGCAGGTTGCGCTCGGCCGCACGCGACGGATGGCGATCCACCGACCAACGTGCTTTGAATCTCGAGAGCCAGAGCGGCACTCCCCAAGTCGGACAAGGAAAGCTTGTCGCCAAATTCTGCGACCACATCCGCAGTCGGCGACCAAAGTCCGCAATCGGAAGTGGTGACCATGGTGTTGGACCCGGCTGATTCAATGCTTCAAGCGTCGGCTGAACAGCAGCTTGAACCGAGGCGGTGTTCGTCAAAACTTGTGTTGGTCGCCGATCCACGTCGCTTCGCGCGGTTTGAGACTCGGCAAGATCCGGTACACCTGAACTTGGAGTTTTCGATGGAAGCGAAGGCGCGAAGTTCACTCGCGGATGCACATCATCAAGCGCACCCACCCAATGCTCAAGTTCCGGCCAACGCACAACTTCAAGCTCGCGCTCCCACAATCTTCGCAGCAGAGCATCCTCTTCGAGACTCGACCAAATTTTGAATTCTTGATCGTATTCGTCACGAAGCGCTGTCGCGATCTCACAGTACCACTGCGCCTGCTGTTGCGCTTCCCACTGCGCACGCAGGCGATGCCGACCCCAAATCGCCATGACACTTGCTGAAATTGCTATGATGGCCACAAGGACCAAAGCTGCACCGAAACGCACAATTTCGTTTCGGCTCAATTTGATTCACGGTGAAGTCTAGGTCACCCGAGTCTGGGCCGCGGGCTCGCACCCCACCCAAGCTAAAGTCCAGTTGCTCCATAGGGACCTTAAGGGCCAAATCTTTGGTTGCTCAAATTCGCCCAACGACCGCGCGCTTGCGCCTCACTGAGTTTCATTCCCCGCCGACAATAATCTTCCAACACACTCTCCGTCCAAGCGTGTGCAAGGCTCGGAAACGCGCCTTCGTCCACTTCGCCAACGCCTGCGATCCACATCTCTGACCAAAGACGCTTCATTGCCGCCTGATATCGGGCTTCATTCACCCGCCCACCTAGATCCGTCGCTTGTCGCAACTGCCGCGTCGATTGAGGCGAGTCGGCTTCTAGAACTTCAGCAAGCTCCGCCGCTTCGCCAAGCAAACCCACTTGGCGCCGAGGTGCAGTCAACTTCCATGTCGCTTCGAATACCGAAAGCGACAAAACCGTGGCGCGTCCGCGAATGTACTTTCCGTAATAGACTTGGCCACTTTCCATGAGCTCGCGACGCAGATGCCACATCTGCACGACGGCATCATCTCCATCATCCGACCATTCCCAGCGCATCGGGAGATCTGGGTGAAGGACATGCCATAATGAAAGCGGTGCGGGGCGATTATTGAGTGGAAAGACGAGAAGTGCTCCGTGCTTTTCAATCGCACGAACCGCTCGTTTCAGCAGCCGACTCATGAGGACGCCACAACTTCTTTCAGTTCACCGAGATTGTCCATCGTCCAAACATCGGTTTCCAAAAGCAGCGCGCGACATGGGCCAGAGTCCGCCGCTTCAATCTTCAATGGCGGCGCCACCAAAATGTAAGTCCCCTGCACCACACTTCCAAGCATCAGGCCTTCCAGCACACTCATTTCATAGCGGGCGAGCATCGCATGCGCCGGCAAGTCCTTGGAATCTTCGGCGTCCACAGAAGGCGTATCGATGCCGACAAGCTTGACGCCAGAAGAAGCCAAGTCTTCTAAAAAATCAGGTTCAAAACTCGCAAAGTCTGAGTTCCACCTTTCAGGGTCAGGAAAGCTCAACGTGCGAAACAAAACTCTGGGCGGCGGCGAAGTGAGCATTTCGCGGGCCTCATCATCCAAATCCTTCCAACCAAATCGTCGACCGCGCGTGTGAAGAGCATCGATCACCATGCAAGGCCCCAAATAGCGACGCAGATCAACCGACTCAATCCCGCCACCGTCCGCCGAGTAATGACCCGGCGAATCCGCATGCGCCCCTAAATGTAAAGTGCTGGTGATTTGCGAGAGCTCTAAGTGATGTCCGGCTGAGAAACTCATCACGACTTTTCGCTCAAACTTTTGATCGCCGGGAAAAACCCCAAGACGAGAGCTAATGAGCGGGCTGATGTCGTAGACGCGCATGCGGGAAACTCCGTCGTCAAGAATTCAAGGCGCTCGGCAAGGCCTCCACTCAGGCAAGGCTTCGGACAAATTCAAGAACTTCTTCGGCATGTCCTGCGACCTTCACCTTACGCCACTCCTTCAACACCACGCCCTCGCGGCTCACCACAAAGGTCGAGCGTTCGACGCCTTCAAATTGACGTCCATACAAGCTCTTCATCTGTATGACGTGAAAGCTACGGCAAAAACTTTCTGTTGGATCCGAGAGCAATTCAAAACCCAAATCATATTTTTGCTTGAACCCATCATGAGACTTCACCGAGTCACGCGAACACCCCAAGATCACCGCACCTGAAGCTTCAAAATCACGTCGAAGCCGCGCGAAGTCCTGACTCTCCATCGTGCACCCAGGCGTGTTGTCCTTCGGATAAAAATACAGCACCACGAGCTTTCCTGAAAAATCATTGAGTGAAATCTCGCGCCCGCCCGTTGCGGACAAACGTAAATCCGTCACGCTGTGACCCACCAGACTCGGCTGATTCTTATGCGCCATCACGCGCTTCACTGTGCCCCCACTCTTTGCCGTAGATCGCTTTGTGGACTCGGAAACACCGGTGATTTTCTTCGCATGAACTTTTTTAGAGCTTCGGCCAATGGACGAGGCCGCGAACTTGCGTGTCGTCACTTTCTTGCTGGCCCCCGGCTTTTTCTTGGCCGCGACCGTACTGGCTCCCGCAGCCTTCGACTTTCGCAGCTTGGAGGTCCCCGCACGCGCGCTTTTGGATTTCGAAGTTTTGGATTTCGTGACATGCTTTTGTGACATGCGGCCTCCTCTGGACCCTCTCATTCTGCGCGAGACTTCTTCATGAGCCAAGATTTTCATGCACACGCAGCTCTGAATTCGCCTTGGCCCAAACTGCAAGCCGAGCTTGAAGATCTCAAGTCACGCCTTCCCGCTCCCGCCAACTCGCTCACCACCAAGCAACTTGCCGAACACGTGCTCAAGCTCTCGGACTTCTACATTCATTCGCCCACCTCAAGCTCGCCCTGGCACGAGCCCTGGGCCCGCCATGCTCTCTTGGGCTATTTTCATCCGCTCAACCTCACGCGCGTTTTTGCCGCCGGCGAACGCGGTCGCCACCTGGGCTTCTTCGAGGGCCTGGATCACCTTTATGACCTGGGCTCTGGAAGTGGAGCCGCCGCGCAAGCGCTGAACCTCCTTCACAACTGGAAGAGCCTCGAACTTCGCGATGTGTCATCAGCTGTTCTCGAGTTCGCCGTCACGATCGGCCAACTGCCCCCTCACACGCGAACAGTTTCTGCGCGCCTCGAGGTCCGCCCACCCCAGCTTGCCAATCCCGAATCCACTCTCGCGGTGCTGGCCAACGTCCTCACAGAAAATACTGAATTGCCGAGCTGGGTGTTCGATCTCGAAGCTCTGATGATCATTGAGCCCTCTACACGCGAAGACTCCCGACGTCTGCAAGCGCGTCGCGAACAGCTCTTCGCTCAGGGCTTTCAGATCTGGGCACCCTGTCCACACGCCAAGCCTTGCCCCTTGCTTCGCGATGAGCGCGACTGGTGTCACGACGCCATCGACTATCCCGCGCCCTCGTGGTGGGCGGATCTCGAAACTCACCTGCCGATGAAAAACTCACGCCTCACTTTTTCGTATCTACTCGCGCGCAAATCAACGCCACCGACATCGAAGTCCAATCTGCAGCTTCGCTTGGTGGGTGATGTGCTCGCCGAAAAAGGCAAATCTCGCGCCCTCGCCTGCTTTGACGGCGAGCGAGCGTTTCTGTCTTGGTTTCCTCAGCGTCGAAAGGCGGCCGAGCCCACTTGGCGCCGTGGTGATCTCCTCGCCTGGCCCAGCGATCCCAACAGTTTTGAAAAACGCGGACAAGACGATCGTCTCGAGTATCGAATCGCCGAGGCGGATTTTCCCATACTCTCAAAGCTCACTGACGACAGCGAATCAGACCGCTAGGTGCCGAAGTCGAGCACGAAGTCGCTCCAGCAAATTTCGATGCTCAACGTTTTTAAGATCAAAGCGCGGGCTTTTGGCATAGTCATAAGCTTCGCGTGCGGGCAATCGCCCTTTTTCCGCATCTTCAAATTTGGATCTCGGTACGATGTGCGTGTGCAGTGCCGGATCGAGGTTGCCCCAAGTTTCATAGTTCACGCGCAAAATCCCCGATTCCTCGAGGAGAGCATCGCCGATCGCACCTAAATCCAGCGCCCATTGGGCTCGCGCTTCTTGCGTCAGCGCATTGAAGTGCGGCACCACGGGGTCCGCAAGCAACAGACAGTAGCCGATGAGCGGTTGAGTTTCGCCCATCACCAAGGCGCCGGATTTTAGGCGTACAACGAAACGATCCAATTGCCCACGCTGAATGAGATCCAGCTGACGGTGAATACCGGTCGGCCAAGTCGATGATGGAGAATCTGCGATTTGAGCTTTGGACTTCACGTCATTCATTTCAGCCGCTCGACAATTTTGGGTTTAAGTCTCTCGCACATCTTCAACCGCCGTCTCTGCAAGCCAAGTGTCGAGTTCGCTCAGCTGCTCACGCATGTGCGCCCTCACGCGCTCCGCCTCCTCAGCCACTTGCTGTCGCCTGATCTCGACATCATTCGATAACTCGAGTTCACGCGGTCGATACAGATCCGCAAGCATCGCAAATCGAGGCATGGGTTTAGGCAGCCATGGCAACACCAAGAGTCCGCTCCGCTTTAGTCGATCACCTAAAAAGTTCTGCGCAAACTCCGGCAACTTCCAATGTTCGACCATTTGCTCATATTGTTCCGCTGAAACCTTGAGCTTCAACCCCCAGCTCTCACTGCCTCGATGCACCACCGTCAAAAGCGGCGTTCGCGTTCGAATCGCAAGCTCCATAAAACGCGGCGAGCGAAATTCCTGGATCTCCTCAGGCGGTCCAAAAAAGCAGTTCGAGCCCTCTGGGAACACCACCAGATCACCGCGATCAATGGATTGAAATCTCTCCACCAACTCATCGAAATTCAGTGGCTTTTCATTTTGAGAAATCCATTCCGCAAGCCAACGAAGCGGCGGCACGCTGTAAAAGAACTTATCCATCACCGCAACCGGCGTGCGCGCCCCGCCGCCTCGCGCGCAAGCGTGCGCTGTGAGCAGGCAAGGCGCGGGCAACCAACTCAACGGCGAAGAGTGTGAAAACACCACGATCAGTCGCGGTTCTTCTGCCAAAATTTGATCAAGCCGAGGTCGCGATTTGAAACGCGTCTCACGTGCGATCAAACTCAATAGTCCCGAAGTGAATGGCTCATAGTCAGACAAGCGACGCATTTCGAGATTCTATCTCACAAGAATTTCAAGGAGAAGCGTCGATTCCATCAACATTCACCGCAAGCCGATTAGACAACTCCGAGCAAAGCTCGACTCAAGTCGCATATAAGTGAAATTCCGCTGCGTCCGCCAAAAGTTAGCAAAAATCGACAAAGTTCTACATCTCGTCACATTCTCCCCGCGCGTGCAGACTTGTGAAGTCAGCCCGATGTTCGATTCCGACTCCACGGCGGAGACAACCCGGGCCACAAATTGATTCATGGAGGACGAAAATGGGAAACAGAAGTCCATTCCCGCAACCGACGGAGACCAGAGATCAAAGCCCCCTTCGGTTGAAGCAAAGATCTGGAACCGCGCTCCCGGAAGAGCGCAACCAAGTCTGGCGAAGCGGCCTCGCCCTCGCGCTCACGGCAGCAGCACTCAGTGTGGGCGCGGGTTGCACACGTCTTTCGACCAACTCCGAAGTCGCACCCGCAGAAATTCGCATGTCGAAGCTCGACGTGAATCTCTATCCCATCAACAAAATGGTCTGCGACCCCATGGGTCCAGGCCAACCCGATCCACGCTCAAACCTCGGACTGAAGGCTGAACTTTTCTGGCGCGAGGCGAACCAAGCACGCACCTACAAAGCGGCGGACCTCATTCGCACCGGAAAACGGTCCGATCGAAGTCTCTTCTTCTCGCAACTGAATGTGCCCACTCGACTCTTTCACTTGGGATTCATCAGCCCCACAGGCCAAGCCGTGCAAGACGACTCCCAAAACACCTTGATCGAGTTCTTCGCCTTGCGATTCAAGTCGATTCTGCGCCTCGCACCCGAGCAACACGAAGGCCTCTACGAGTTCGCACTGCTCTCCGACGATGGTGCCGTCTTACAACTGCGAAACTCCGAAGGCCTCTATGAGCCTCATATCAACAATGACGGGGATCACCCCACGCGCCTTGCCTGCGCGGCCACGCCTGTCAATTTGACTTCCGCGACTGAGCTTCCGATGGTGCTCGAGTACTATCAAGGACCGCGCTATCACATCTCGCTCATCATGCTCATGCGGAAATGGAATCCTAACCGCAAAGACCTGGTAAACGGTCGCGACGCGGCCTGCGGATTGACGGGCAACTCGACTTGGTTCAATCCCGACAAAAACTCCGAGCCCCAAAAGGCCTACAAAGATCTTCTGGCACGAGGCTGGGCTCCACTCTCGCATGAAAACTTCGCACTCCCGAACGAAGCCGTGATGAACCCGTGTAAAGAAGGCGTTGTTCCGAAGATCACCAACTTTACGGTGCTCGAGAAGTTCAATGATGGCTTCATGATCACTTGGACCACCGACATTCCTGCGACTTCGCAAGTGGCGTGGCGAGGCGCGGATGGAAGCGAAGGACTGAGCGAATCCGACAATATTCTGCGCACTCAGCATAACGTCATGCTGAAGGGTCTAAAGCCACAAAGCCTCTATGAGCTTCGGGCCGTATCCATCAGCGACACCTATGGCAAAGCGATCTCCGAGCCAATGCAGGCGATCACGGATTTGTGAGTCGTCCACTGACTTCAAGTATCACGTGAAGTCGAGGCATCAAGCCCACGAAGCTTGACGAAGTTGCTCAGGCAATGAGCTTGCGACTTAGGTCGCGGGCGACATTGACCTCGGGCTGATTTTGCGCGTCAATGTAAGCAAGATCAGCTCGTAACAGCAGGTGCAGCGCCGTCGAGACGGTCGACAAGGCGCAACCCGCCCCATCGACTCGCCCTACGAACGACCCGAACCATGAGGGACTTGCAGGACGAGCGAAGGCTCACAACGGAGAATATGCGACGTGAAAGATGCCTTGGGCTCTTGGTTTTGGCTCAGAGATTATTGGAAGAGTTCGCTCTCACTCACTCTCGCCGCAGGTCTTTACACCTTTGTCGTCTGCCAACAGCCGACCTCGATGATGACGCAAACGACGGCCCATTCATCGACCAGACCAACTTCAATCTCCGCAACTTCGACAACTGAAAATTCAATCGAAGTTCGTTCCGAGACGGCGAATGACCGCTCCAACGAATCAGCACCGAATGCGCCCGCACAGATCTCGACGACAATCACTGAAGCCTCGTCAGAATCAGCACGGGCCCAAATTCGGCATCAACTCATCAAAGCCAAAACTTTACACTCGCCAAAAAGCTCAGTGCCGTAAACGAATCGACCGTCACCGTCACACCGCTTTGCGGAGTCGACTCACCTTTACCTACTGAATAAAAGCCCAGCTCACCACCGATCGAAATGAAGTCGGTCAGGAAGCGATCATATCCGCCGATGAAGCCGATATGGTAAGGCGACATATTCACCTGGCTCGTCGCTGAACCCACGTTGATTTTGGAGATCCCGAGCCGGCCACCAAAGTATCCGCCTTTGGCCTCGCCCTCGAATCTGTACACGCCTTCAATACCAAACAAATCCATGTCGAATTGACCAACGGTTCCGCCTTCATCCTTCTTCGATGAAAGATAGTAGCCACCGATGCCAAACTCGGTTCCCAACTGCGCACCCACATGCACACCAAAGCCCGGCCGCGCGGCCGTTCCGCTTTTGTTCGGCACCAACATCCCACCCAAAGCTCCAAAGCTCATACCACTCGTGGAATCAGAGCGAGTCGCCGCTTGCGCCGCGGGCATTGCCGCCATGATCCCAAGGCTCACAACAAAGCCCAAGGCCACTGCCATACGAAGGGCGCTGGCCATCGAAGCATTGCGACTCGCACGCTGAACTTTCAACTGAACTTGCGACTGACATTTCTGAAACATGAATTCCTCCTCGTTCCACGGACTCGCTCGTGTGATTTGCAACTGACCTGCATTTGCAACTGACCTGCATTTGCAACTGACCTGCATTTGCAACTGACCTGCATGAAGCCTTGAGACTCATTGAGGGCACAAACTTCTCCCCTCCACAGAGGCGGACTTTGGCGCTCAACCCACACAGCAAAAGTGACTTGGATGCGCTCGTCAATCATGCTTTCATCAAGAGCATGACGTTCATCCTTTCTAGCATCGACCTAAAGCAACGCATCACAAAGCCGATGATCGACTCGCCGAGAAAGGCGTTGACGAAACTGGGACTCGGGCTTTGGCAAGAATCCATCTCGATCTTCGCGCTCCAAAATTGGATCGTGCCAACAAAGCGAACTCGCAAGTCTTCATCTCTCACTCGCTTGACCATCAGCTTCTGGCTCGCACTCGTGCCCGCGGTATCATCAGCCAACGTCGTTGGCGTTGACACGCAAAACTTCAATCCCACCACCAGCGGCTTGGACTTCGTGACCGTGCAAAGCTCGGAAACGCTGAAGCCCGGCATCGTGAACCTGGGGCTCTTTCTCAACCTCGCCGTCAATTCATTGCCGGACTATGATCAACCCAGTGGCAATCGCTTGAAGTTCAATGACACGTTGACGTCGATGGATTTGAACGCAGGGCTCGGTCTCACACCGAACTGGGACATCGGACTCAGTATTCCGCAAGTCTTGCGACAAAGTGTCAGCGATCAAAGCGGCAGTCGTGGCGAGTTCGCCGCAACAGGTGTCACCGAACTTCGCCTCAACACCAAGTATCGTTTCTGGGGCGATGACGACGGTGGGATTGCGGGAGTTTTCTCGACCAACTTCAATCAAATTCAGGACTCACCGTTTGCAGGTCGAAACGCCGGACCAACATTGAACTTTGAATTGGCGGCCGACACTCGCCAAGGCCTTTGGTCTTACGGACTCAACATCGGCCACCGAAGCCGACAAAAGGGCACAAAAATTCCTGGCTCGATCGCTGATCCCTTGGGTTCACAGTGGATCGCATCGGCGGCGGCCAGCCGACATCTCCCGCAATCGAGCACAAAGATCGTCACAGAAGTTTTTGCGGCAACACCTGCCGAGAGCAGTTCAGGCTTTGCAGAGCGAAGCCTCACATCTCTGGAATGGATTGTCGGCGCAAAGCATGACTGGAATACGAATCTCTCTTTGCACGCAGGCGGCGGGACGGAAATCAAACAAGGTGTCGCATCTCCTGATTGGCGTCTCTATGTGGGACTCAACTATGCCTTTGGACCGACCTGGATGTCGGCGACCGAACCGCATCGCAGTGAATACCTCACGCGAGTTCGCGGAGAAAATTCCGCGCAGATCTTGGAACGCTTCCGCACGCAGGCGATTCACTTCGAGTTCGATAGCGACAAAATGATCGGTAACTACGATCCCGTGCTTGAGGAATTGGCGACAGCACTCAAAGGCGCATTCAAGAAACTAGTCATTGAAGGTCACACCGATAGCGTGGGCCGCGATGAGTACAACCAACGCTTGAGTCTTAGACGCGCCACCGCGATTCGCGTTCGCCTCGTCGAAAAGTTCGGACTTCCGGCCGATAAGATCTCCGCCATCGGTTACGGCGAAGCTCGTCCCATCGCCGACAATGCGAACTACCAAGGTCGCCAAGCCAATCGCCGCGTGGAATTCGAAATCGAACGTTGAGCCCGATGTGACCCGACGATTCTCGGCAAGGCCGATGAAAATGCTTCCCGTTTGTAGAGATCGGCGGGCTTCACGAGGCCCTCTCGAGGCCTAGAGGCCATAAGCTTTAGGCCAATGCTTTGCACAGATTCTGCTTTGCATAGTTTCGAGATCGATCCCCAATGATCCCCGCCCGATCAGAGAAAACGAGGCTCTTTGTGAAATCGCGTTCGAGCATGATCTTGAGTTTTTTACTGTCTGCTCCGTTGACACTCGCGACCGGGCTATTGAGCGCTCAGGCGCTGGCCGCTGGCGGCCCTTCGCCTGCGGAGTTCCTGGCTCCAGAGGTGACTCGCGAGATCCTACGCGCACAGGGCTTTGATGCCTCGGGTGTACAGCTTGTTCGCACCAGCACAGGCACAGGCGCACTCCCCACCGTATCGCCAACACCCAAGCCTGAAGATCAAGATGAAGAAGTGGTGGAGTACGACGAAGACAATTGTCCCATGCTCACGCCGCCGCGGCAGTTGCGCCTGATCAAGTCATTGCCTGCGCAGGACCCTTGTCAGAATCGCGGCACATCCTTAGTCGCACTCACCGACATTCAAGTTCTCTTCTTGTGCGAGAATGGGCGAAGCGTTGCCAACTATGATTTATCCCTAGGTTCGAAGGGACTCGACAAGCGCGTGCAAGGTGATCGCAAGACGCCTCTGGGAAGCTACCCGCTCACACCCGCGCGTCGAAGTGCTCAATATGGGCTCTTCATGCATGTTGGTTATCCCACGGCCCAGCAACGCTCGCAGGGCTACACAGGCAGCGACATCGGCATTCACGGACCAGATCGTTGGTTTCGCTGCGCAGGCTTCTTGAACGTCGCCTTCAATTGGACAGCCGGCTGCTTGGCCGTTTCATCTGACCTTTATATGCAAGAAGTTGCCGAGTTCGTTCGCACGCGACATCAGGCGCGACGCCCCCTCATGCTGCACATCTTGCCACCCGCAAGCACGCCGCCACCGCCGCTTTCGCGTCAACCCGATCCGACATCGACGCCGCGGCCTCGCGCAACCACACTCTGATTTGAGCCCATGACTTTGGGGCAGCTATTTCAACGATTCACGCCGGGCCTTTTCGAAGGCCCAATATGCGCGAACACCTTCTTGCCGAGATCTGCTCAACCACAAGTGTGGAGAATTCTCTCGCACTCCTGAAGACTTTTCTCCGCTCTCCCCGACTCCACTTCAAAATGGATTTCAAATCAAATCTCGCGGTCCTCGACTCGGTCGCACTTGGCGCGAGGCTTGCTCTCCTCGAGCCTCGACAACTTGAAAGAGGATTTTTTGGAAAGGACGTTTGTCGTCATGAATAACGCTACACTTCGATCAGCAAAATCGATCCACGCTGGATCTTCATACGGACCTTGGCGACGCTCGCTATGGACATTGGCTTTAGCCATGATGATTTCAAGCGCAGCCTGCACACGCCACGAAATGAGTCCCGACGATCAAATCGCACCACACACGGGTGATCCCGCGATCGAAGCTCAAGTCGGCGATCTGCAAGCACCGGCTCCACAAGCCCCATCGAGCGAGCCCACAGCCACAGCTCCCGCTCCGCGCGCTCAAGCACCCGCGCCGCGCCCGGCGGCTCAGCAAGGTCAGACTGCCTACGTGGCGGCTGATCGCTTGCGAGCCCGCACGAGCCCCGAGGTCACCGCCTCCAACATCGCCGGAGTTCTCGAAATCAATGATCAAGTTGAAATCCTCAATCCGCAGCCGCAAGGCGAAGCCGGATTCGTGGAGATTCGCGTGATTCAAACTCGCGGCACAGCCCCAAAGGGCCAAACACTTTACACCTCACTCAAACATCTGAGCAGTCAGCGCGTGCAGGTTGATCCCGCCGCGACGACGAGCATTCCGACAAGCCCAGGTGCAGCTCCGGCACAACCCGCAGCTCCCGCCAACCGACTCTTTGTCGTCACCAACGTCGCAACGGAAAAGCTGCGCGTGTATCAGCGTTGCTTGCCAACGGAAGGCTGCGTGAACCGCATGCTCGCCGAGTTCGACGTGGTCAACGGTCAAGATGACGACGGCACGCGCACCGACGTCGGTCACTATCGCATCACCAGCTGGGAGAAGTTCTACGAATCTCCCGCGCACGTCTACCCGGCTTGGTACAAGCCCGGCTATCCGCCCGTACCGGCTCCCGGCAACCGCCGCGCATGGTTCGACAGTCAGTACATGCCCAATGGTGTCGGCAAAATGCGTGGCGCCTTTGGATGGTATACGGCAAAGATCGGCCCCAATCCCAACGGTCAGTGGACCCATGGCACCGGCGGCTGGGGAGCTGACAAGAAGTCCTTCATCGACTTCAAAGACTCTTTCTGGGGCGGAATCGTCGGTCTCTTCACTTCGATTCGCTCGAAAGGTTGCACACGCGTCGATAACGAGAGCATCGCTTACTTGCGATCACTGTTGCCGATCGGCACGCCGCTCATCAAAATCTACGCTAAGGAAGCGTATCGCGACGCCAATCGTAGCGGCTACTCGAAGCAACCCACCAATTGGTCGTACATCTTGACGACAGTTGGACATCAGCGAACCAACAATCATCAAGTGGCTGATCGTCAGACTGTGCTGTCACAAGGCACTCCGCGCGAGCAGTGGATCGAGGAAGGCACTTTGTCTGTCGATCAATATCCCGACGCTGTGGCCTTCTCAGGCGGCAAGCGTGGCGGCGATCTTTACGGCTTGGGCGAGCGCGCCTTCCGCGGTCACTTCATCGTCGATGAAGGAACTGTCGTGAACTACAGTCACCCCGGTAGCATCACACGCGGAGGTTTCTCTGACGGTCAGCTGCCGAGCTTCGCTGTGAGTTCTGATGCGCAGATCTCAGCTCCGCGCGCGACTTACTCTCACTCTTCGTCGAATCCACACGATTCGTGGAGTGGCGGCGGTAACTAAGCTCACCGCGAATCCAAATCATTATCTCAGGCGACGCACCGAAACGGGCGTCGCCTTTTTCATTTGTGGGCCAAGTACATTGAGGGAATGTCGACCGTGGATTCGCGGCCCAGATGACTGACATGGGTTTGCAACCAAACATCGGCCGCCGCTCGACCAAAACCAAACAGGCGCTCCAAGAACTCCGGCTCAATGAGGAGCTTGGTGGCGCTTCCTAGCGGGCGCATTTCATCCTCGGCTTCAATCCGATGTACGAACACCTTGCGATATCGCTCTTGATTCAAAGCCCCCTTCTCGATGAGACGATTCACAAAGTGAATCGCCCGCATTTCACTCGCCAGTGACGCATTGAACGCGATCTCGCTCATGCGATCTTGAATTTCGAAGACAGTTTTAGGAACCGCATCACGCCGAAGTGGATTGATCTGCACCACCACAAGATCCGTCGCCGCGCACTCATAAAAAATCGGATACAGCGCCGGATTTCCAACAAAGCCGCCATCCCAATAATGCTGTCCATCGACCTCGGGCGCATGAAACATCAATGGCAATGCCGTGCTCGCCAGCATCGCGCCTAAATCCAACTCTTCACGCCGAAAGACGCGAATGCGTCCGGTCTCCACACAAGTCGCCGACACAAAGAGTTTAACGTCGGCAAATTCGCGAAGCCTCGAAAAGTTGATGTGCTGCTCAAGCAATCCACGCACTGGATTGATGTTCGTCGGATTCCACTGATATGGAGAGATCAAGTGCGAGAGTGACGCGAACACGTGATAGGAAAACGAAAGATCAAAACCAAATCGCCCCATCCACACATCCAGAGGATGTCGTCGAAATGGCGTGAAGGTATGATACTCACCAACGGCCGTCCAAAACTCACGTAGCTTTTCTCGAGCCCGCTTGCGCCCGCCCTCGGCCCAACCATCCAACATCAGCGCCGCATTCACGGCACCCGCACTTGTACCGCTGAGCCCATCAAACTTGAGCCAAGTCTCCTCAAGCAGTCGGTCCAACACGCCCCAAGTGAATGCGCCGTGCGATCCGCCACCTTGTAAGGCGAGATTCACCACTGTCTCATTTTGATTCGATTGCATCACCTGATGAGAGCGCGACGGGATGAATTCTCAAAACAATTCGATCTCACGGCCCACACACTGGAGCATTCGCACTATTGCAAGCACTTCGACCAAAGTCCGCCCGACTTTTTGCCGATACAGAAACTATGGCTCTTAAGCCCGCGCTCTTCGAAATTCGAAATCTCGACAAAGGCGGCAGCCTTTTGCGCGTCGGCGATCGCGTGGGCTTCATCGCGCGAGGCTGGTTTGCGCCACGCGAACAAGAAACCTTTGGCGTGATCACCGAAATCGACGCTCGCGGCGGCATTCGCATTCAGCCCAACGAAAACTACAAATGCTTCGGCACCAACGGCAAAATTCTCTCGCGCGAGCCCGACATTTACTTCACGCACTTTCGCTACATCCCAGAGTTGCGAGCCCGCGTGTACCACACTTTGAACAAGAAATTTGAATTGATGATCTACCGCATCGATCCCGACGA
>DDUL01000033.1 GCA_002344785.1 Bdellovibrionaceae bacterium UBA2339 | reverse complement strand
GAGGCGAAGTTTGCCAATCCGCACGCGCTTGAGGCCCACGACTTTGAGTTCAACCAGCTCACACATGCGGCGAATTTGGCGCTTCTTGCCTTCTTGCAGAATCATCTTCAACTGCGCTTCATTAATGCGCTCCACGCGAGCCGGTTTCAGGGCTTGACCATCGAGCTCCAGCCCGAAGCGAAGTTGCTTGAGTTTAATCTCGGTGATCTCGCCAGCGACGCGGACCAAATACTCTTTTTCAATTTCTGAGTCTTCGCCAATCACCTGTCTCGCGATTCGTCCATCCTGGGTGAATAACAATAGACCCTTTGAGTCGATATCCAAGCGTCCAGCTGGAGCGAGACCATCAAAGTGCTGGGGCTTCAGTTGTTGTTCGCGAGGAGAGCTTCGATGCTGATTAGCGGCAGTGATCAGGCGAACAGCTGGCTCATAGCCGGGCTCAGGTTGGCCTGAAACATAACCAATGGGTTTATTGAGGATGATGCTGACCAGCTCAGCGCGTTCACGACGAGCGTCAGGCGAGATCTCAATTCGGCAATCCGACCGCGCGCGCTGACCCAGTTGAGCGATCTCGCCATCCACTTTGACCCAGCCCTTTTCAAGCCAAGCATCGGCTTCGCGGCGCGAGCAAATACCTCTCTGCGCCATGATCTTAGAAATTCGATCTTCGCGAGGAGATGAAATGTCGGATTCGCCAGTGGCGGACGAAGTGGATGTCGATGGGGCAGACTTGGGACCGCGCATAGGAGTCGTCTTAGCATGCCAACTGCGGCGCGTCCACGGCGGAGCCTGAAAAGATGGCAGGAGAAATCGGGAGGAGTTGCACAATGGGAGAAGTGTTGCAGTTCGACTCCAATCAGGCAGGATTGAGCTGACTGTTCGATGAGGAGTTCGCAAAAACAGAGCTAGGCAGGAACTCGGCAACCGGGGAGAACGTCCAATGATCCAACAAAGCCCGCATCCACATCATTCAAGCTTTTTCCAGTTCCGTAAACAATTCGGTAGGCAAAGTCGAAGCCAGAGTCCGAGCTCGATGCTTCAGATCGGGATGCATCTGTTCTTTGCTTTGAGTTTAGTTTGGGGATTCGTGACGGGTGGTCAGAGCTTGGCCTATGCCCAAACCACGAACCTGACGCCGAATTTTTCGGCGAAGATCTTTGCTCTGAAGAAGCGCGATCAAATGCTGTTCACCATGAAAAACGAGTTCAGCGTCACAGGTGACCAGAAAACCTACGTGAGCACATATTTGAGTCCCGAAGGTCGAGAGCTTGTGCGTGAAACTTCGACCTTCCAAATCTCCGAAGGACGTGAAGTGCTGAAGAAGTTTCGAGTCGAACAACTGCAGCTAGAAACAGATGGGTTCGTCGAGCTGAGTGAAGGGAAGGCGCGATTTAGTTTTACCAAGGCCGGCAAGACACAAACGGCAGAAGAGTCCGTGGGTGAGGATTTCGTTGTCTCCTCGACTCTCGTTGCGCATCTTCGGCAGCCAAAAAACTGGGAGCGCCTTCTTAAGGGTGAACGTGTACGGGTTCGCTTCGCTGTCATTGATCGACGCGAAACTGTGGGCTTTGAATTTTTCAAGGTGAAGGAAGTTGAGGTCCAAGGTCGCAAAGCGATCGCAGTCAAAATGAAAGCCTCAAGCCTTATAATCTCAGCGATCGTCGATCCGCTTCACTTTTACATCGATCTGGAAAACGGACTGCTCCTGGAAATGGAAGGGCGCAGTGCTGTAAAGGTCGGAGAAGTCGGCAAATGGAAAGATTTCGACGGCTACACTGTTTATACGCACACCGCAAAGTGACGACCGCTGGCATCACTCATTGAGAGCGGGGCTTTCCATCGCCCCGCTAAGCGAATGGCCAATTCTCCTGGAGATTCGCAGTCCGCGGCCAAGACTTCAATGGCCGCATCCGCAACTTGCTCGTAGGATGCATTGGTTTCGATTTCAAGCGTGAGTTCGCGAGGCGAGGCCTCGGGCGCGAGTTGCACATCATAAGTCGCTCGTTCGATTCGCTTCGCATCCCAAGGTCGCGATCCGATTTCAACCGCCAGATCTGACATTTCGTCGAGGCGTAAAAACGAAGCGTCTTGACCGTAGGCCTGTCGAAAGGCTTGCGCGAGAAAGGCCGCAATGTTTTCCGTCGTCGGCACGCGATCGCGAAACGCCGGCGCGTCGAGAGGCAGATGTTTGTAATTTAAAAGCCCCGCCACTTGTTGAACGGCAAGCTGAAATTTCGCCCAGTCCGTGTCTTGGGATTGAGCACTGACCCAAATTTCGATTCGATAATTGTGCCCATGACCATGTTTGGCGGTGAAGCATGGACCGAAGACCTTCGTGTTTTGTTCTTCGGACCACTCTGATTTCTCATAGTGGTGTGCGGCGGTGAACTCGCGGGACAATCCCCAGAAAAGTTTGAACTGTGGAGATAGGCTTTCGTCTTGAACATTAGACAAGGTGAATCCCTCCATCAATATTGACGACGGCACCTGTGGTCCATTCGGAGCCCGCCGAACAAAGTGCGAACGCAAGACTTGTGAGATCTTCGGGACGGCCAATGCGACCTAGCGGCTGAAGATTTCGCAACTGCTCGAGAGTTTGGGCTTTGTCGGCCGCTTTGTGAAAGCCGTGAATGGGTGTGTCGACAAGGCCCGGGCAAATGGTGTTCACTCGAACTCCATCCCGTGCGGCTTGCACGGCAAAGGCTTGAGCCCAGTTGTTCAGTGCGGCCTTGGAGGCCGAGTATGCAACAGTGTCGACCGTTGCCTTGAGTCCAAGTGTGGAGGAGATATTCAAAATGGCGCCACGATTGATCTTGAGCAGTGGATAGCAGGCGCGCGTGAGGCGAAGCGGACCCAGCGTATTGACTTCAAACATTCGCATCCAGTCCGCAAGATCCGCTGACAGAGTGTCACCACGTACAAACTGACCCGCATTGTTGATGAGCGCGTCGAGACTCAGGATGCCATTTTGGCGAAGCCAATTTTCAGCTTGGGATTGTGCATCGGCGGAGCTCAAATCAAGTGGGCAGCACAGAAGCTTTGCTGAGGAGACTATCTCGCGACAGAGAGATGCTGTGGTTTGCAGGGCTTCGAGCCTTCGTCCGATGAGGATGACTTGCCAATTTTGTTGGGCAAAGTGAAGAGCGAGGGCTTGGCCAATTCCTGATCCGGCGCCAGAAATGGCGACGATTTGCGGTTTGCGTTCTTGGCCTTGAGCGTTCGGCATTGGTCCTCCGTAAAAGTCTGTGGGGAGGCGCGAAAAAAGAGAATCGGGCGCCTGAAGCGCCCGATTGTCAAAAACTTCAATTAGAAGTCGTAGCCGCGAACAGTCTTGCGACCGTTGTCTTTGCAGCGACCGACGGCAGCCTTAATCATCTCGTGAATTTTGCCGCTCAATGCATCCACGACATCCGAAGAAACATTGCAGCCTTGGCTACGGATGGCATCTTTCATCTTCGATGCGATCACCAAAACTTCGCCTTTTTTTCCACCTTTTGCCTTCTTGGCCATATCAACTCCTTTTCGAGCAAGAACTCGTATCGGAGATTTCAAAAGGTGAAGGCATGCAAGTCAATACCACTTTTGGGGTTCGACTGTTGCGCCCACATTTTGGGCTTGCAAGGCAGGCGAAGCGCTGACGGCTGGTGAGACAGTAGCGAAGGGCTGTATCGATCTTCCGGATCGAGGACCTGATTTAGGCCGCTTGAGGGCCCTTCATACCCAGCGCAACGCGCCAGACTTCAGCTTCTCGGAAGATTTTGATCAGATCCAGATCGAGTTTTCCGGCTCGCCCTTCCATGTGCAAAATCTCAAGTGCACGCTCGGGCGAGATCGCTGGTTTGTAAGGTCGGTCCATGGAAGTGAGCGCGTCGTAGATGTCGGCAATCGTCATCAACTTGGATTGTAGGGGAATGTAATCGCTCAATAGGCCTCGCGGATAACCGCTGCCATCCATCTTCTCGTGATGCGAATACGCAATATCGGGAACGCCTCCCAAATCTTCAGTCCAGGCGATTTGTCGGAGGAAGTGGTAGGTGTGGGTGACGTGCGATTCAATTTCTTTCCGCTCTGTATCCGTCAAAGAGCCCTTCGGCATAGAGAGCTTCACGATCTCTTCAGGCGTGAGCATCGCGTGATCGATTTCTTGTTGGATCTGATTGATCCATGTCATCAGTCCGATGATGTCAAAATCACCGGCCACGACTTGGGGAGTATTGGCCTTGATGATGCTCACACGCACCTGTTGCAGGCGCTTGGCGAAGTCATCGATTCGATTCATCACCTTGTCGATGTATTGCCTTGGCGATTCAGAAAGAGTGCGTCCCTTCTCAATCGTCTCGAGCAGCTCGCTTGTGGCGTGCTTCCACGTCAGCATTTCTTGCTTGGCGCTCGCAGCTTCAAGGCGACTCATGATGGTGTCGATCTCATGGGGATAAAGCTTCAGCTGTTTGGACAAAACGGATTCGCGAACGCCAATCTTACCAAAATCATGCAAGAGTGCCGCATAACGCAGTTCGCGCATTTGCGCGTCAGTGAACTCGACCTCTTTATAGATCCCATCGCCGCATAGATGAACCGCACGAGCAAATTCAACAGTGTAAACCGCAACGCGATCTGAATGGCCCGAGGTCGAAGGGTCCCGAGATTCGATGGCGGTGACGGATGCGCGAATGAAGCTCTCAAACAGATTTTCGATGTCGTTGTTGAGCTTGGCGTTTTCAATGGCGACCGAGGCTTGTGATGCAAACGCTTGCATCAAATCCACATCTTCGTCGGTGAACGCCTCGACGTCGTCGATGCTGAGCGTTCGATGGTGATCCACATCTCCCGGGCTTCCCGGCTTCAACTTGTTGATGATCTGCAAGACGCCACGGACTTTCGAGTTGGCACTCGTCATTGGCACGGCCAACATCGACACTGTTCGGTAACCCGTCTCGTGGTCAATTTGCGGATTGAACTTGTAGTCGAGATTCTCGGGCATGTTGTAACAGTCATCAATGCGCAGAGGTTTGCCTTCAATCGCGACCCATCCGGCAATCGAGGCCTTGTCGAGTTCGAGGATCTTGTTTTGATAGGTCATGCCCGTGCGTCGATTGGTGGATCGGTGGAATCTCAATACGGTGATGTACTTGGCTTGTTTGTTGGCGATGGAGTCGATTTTAATGTTTTCAGTCAGAAAGATCGAGGCCGCATCGGCTTGTGTTGCATCCAAAGCGCGATCGATGATCAAATCCAAGATTCGCGAAATGTCCTTTTCGGCGGTGAGAGCGACACCGGTTTCAACCAGTGAACGATAGCGGTTCATGGATCGGCGATCGTGGAAATGAGTCTCCGACGAAGCCGCCGCACGTGAACGAGATTTCTTTTTTTCGTTCCCGCGCGAAGGTCCTTGACCCGACATGCTTGTGCCTCCTCAAACAGTTCGCCGCAGATGGTTTCAGTTGAAACTGAATTCAAGATGAACCCAGTTCGAATCATCTGCTCTGTACTTATCGACAACTTCGCGACTTGGTTTGAGAAATTCCGACTCGACTTACGGGTTTCCCGCTCGGGGCGTGGCCGATGTGGACTCTGGTCGAGTGGATTGACGTGAAGGACTCCATCTCAGACGACTGAGGTCGAGTTGGTTCAACGGATTCAAAGTCCAGCCACGCCACTCAGGCTGCGCGAGCACGGTGAAGTGGATTCTGCCCATGGGGATGATCGCGAAGTCTTGGAGGAGATGTTGAATACCTTCGCTGCAGAGACCTCGCGACTTGGCGACGGACTTCGACTTTGAGTTGCGAACATCCAGCGCCAACAACTTGAGCGAACTGAGTGTTGTCAGAAATCTTTTGTTTTCATAGGCAATGAAATTTTCTGGATCTTGAGGCGAAAAGATTTCGAGAGCCGCGGAGCAAGTGGCGCGATCAGGTCCAACGCCTTTGCGAAAGAGCGCCGGCGTTTTGTCGCGAAGTTGTCGAAGGTAAACTCCTTGCTCGACGGGTTGCAAATCGATCTTGAGATTCAGATGGCGCTTCCACTGGGCCTGCATCCACTCCATGCCCTTTTGAATGTCGTCACCGCCAAGCTTAGAGAAGTGTAAGGTCCAACGACGCTCTCGCAACTCTGTGGGGACTTTCTTCCAAGCATCTTGGGCCGCCTTGAGGTTGAACTCGTGACAATGAACGGTGTCCTGCCATTCCAACGGAAGTCCTGTGCAGCCGGGCCTGCCCAATGCATCGTAGATCACTCGCAGCTCTTCATAGTTCAGTGAGAGCGCGAGGGCCTTTCGCATTTCAGGTTGATCTTTGAGTTCCGGCCCGAAGCCGATGTAATCAAATCTGAAAACGGGAATTTGCTGAAAGTCAGGTCGGCCTTTGTAGCTCGGAATATAGGATGTGGGGAGCCGCCTCAAAAAAGACAGCTCACCACTGCGGTAGAGATTCAAAGCCGTCTCGTCGTCGTCAATAAACAGAATTTCAACATGGGGTTGGCCGGGTGTTCGCGGCGCGAGGCGAATTCTTTGCCCCGCAATCCAAGATTGCACTTGGTAGGCTCCTGAGGTCGATGCGCCGACGGCGCTGGCGCGATCCAGGCGAACGCCAGATTTGGTCACTGACAATGCGGGATGAGTCAGGCGATGGAGGAACTCGGGATCGGCAGCTGGTGGGGCTTCGAACAAGATCTCCAGTTCATGATCACCGCGAGGCTTCAACCCTAAGGTCGAGACATCGAGATCACCGCGATGAATCGAACGAGCGTTTTTAACACCGTAAAGTAAACTCGCGCCGATGCCCTTTGAATTCTTCGCAAAGAGTCGGTGCCAACTCTCGATGACATCGCGACTGCGAATCTTGCTGCCATCGGAAAAGCTGGCCTTTGGGCGAAGTCGGCAACGTATGATCGGTTGCGGGGATTGTGGGGGACTGTGCCAGCGACAAGACTCAGCAAGCCGAGGTTCGGGTTGGCCATTGGCATCGAGGCGATAGAGCCCGTCAAAAAGGCTCAATAGCAAATAGGCTGATTCGCTATTGCTCACTTGGGCCGGATCAATACCACTGGGCTCACTGAAAAGATGATAGCGGAAAGGTGGTGTTGCTTCGGTTTTCTCCTGGGCGTTGGCCTCGCTCATTGACCAAGGGAGCTGGAGAAGAAACAAGACCACCACCAGGGTCAGCAATGTCCTAGGATCTGTGACAGAATGGCGAGGCCGCGAAGCGTGGTGATTCATCTTGAGACACTTGTCCCATATTGAGACGGACCTGGACAAGTCTTACGCAAATTCTCCCCAAATCTCGAAGGTTTAATCTAAACTGTTAAAAAGGGCGGGGCGCTTTTGATGAGTATTCATCCATCTCAAGACAATTCGCTGGACCGGAAGAAAACTTCGGTCAAACACGGCTCGCGCAAGATCGCCGTGCGCGATGAAGATGTGCGCCAACTTTCCGGCCAAGTGCGCAGCCTACCGATTTGGCTGACAGGTTTTCTTGTTGGCGTCTTGGTCTTTGCCTTCCAGAACTGCGGTGGATATCAGGCGATGACGAATCCGCTTTATGATCGAGAAATTCTCGCAAGTTGTTTGGGGCCGAGTTGCGGTCGTGATGCGAATTACATCATGATCTTTGTCGCCAACAATGACCCGATCTCTGTGCCCACGAAGACAGCACCTGAAACCAACACGATCGATCTTGGCGGCTATTGCGACACCGGAGGTTTCCCGGATTCTGCGATTTACCTTGAGGTGAAGCAGGGTGCGACGACAATTGTGCCGATGTTCCGCTCAACGGCCAAATGCGATGAATTGGGTCGTTTCAAAGCCCAAGTGACATTACCAAGTTCAGGTGCCGCCGCTTACAACTACGCCTTAGCTGGAGAAGTCATTGTGGTCCTTCGTGCCGTCGACGAGTACTTTGTCGAGCACAATCATCCATTCGAAAACAACATTCGTCGCTTGGCGATCACGACTTTGCCTTGAGAGATGAAAACTCCCGATAATTTTATTTCTTAGTGATCGTGCCCATCGTGATCATGCTCGTCATGGGCGTCTTGGTCCTGTTGCTCGAGCCCTCCGGGCGATGACGAGCGAACGGTTTTTGAAGGATCTCGGTTTTCGTCTAAGGCCTGCAAAATTTCGTCACTTGGCATCTCAAGTTCCAAGAGTGAAACTTTGCGAAAATCTGCTGGGTCAAAGTCCTTAGTCCATTTCTCCAAATCTTCAATTTCCTTCCGCTGATTATCGTTCCAACGGAAGGTGCTTCGACCTGGCGATGCTTGCACCAGTGAAAAAATCAATGATGGCCCATCATCGATCATCGCCTTGGTTAATTTGCGAACGCTGTCCCATTGGCCACCCTCAAGTGCGACCAAGGAAAGTACCCAAAGCGTCTTTTTGGAATTGGCACTTGGAGAAGAAATCGCTTTGGCCATGGAACTCGCCCAGGCTGGAACTTGCGAGGGGTTTGAAGCTCCATCCAGAAAGCCCCAGAAGAGCGGAAGGCCTGTTCGTAAGTCGCGACCGTCAGGGAGAATGCGAAAATCGGGGGCAACGACAATGGGCGGACGTGCAAGTCCGGTGCGTTGTTGAGACTGTGAGGCCTGAGCGCCGGCAAAGAGTGGGTCGAGTCGACGCTCATGTCGCAAGGGGCGCAGCTGATAGTGAAACAAGAGTGCCGCATCGTAAGTGCCGGGTGCTGACCGAAGTGCTTTGAGGAGAAGCTGGAGATTGCTCTCAGCGGACTCGATCTGCAAATCGATTCCCGATTCGGTTCTCAATCTTGTCTTGAAGTTGTGGAAAGCGGGGCTTGTGAGATCGAGAAATTGTGGCGGAGCGATGAGCTTTAGCTGAGTTTCGACAGGGCCTCGCCCCAGTTCCGCTTCGCGTTTTTGCACGAGAAAGACACCATAGCCTGACCCGAAAAGGAAAGAGGCCCCGATCACAAGGATCAAGGGCCACTTCCATTGCACCGACTTCGAGGATGTTGAGGCTTTGCGGTTGTCTTTGTCCGTTCTTGGTTCTGTGCTCATTCTCCTTGGTATTCTAGCGATGCTTTAGCGAAGCGCAATAGGATCATAGGTGACGCGGATTTGGGCTCCCGCGGGCGGCACGGCGGAACCGTGGAAACTGACCGAGTTCGTGCTGGCGTTGTAAGAGTAGCCGTTGGTGGAGTTCTCGAAGATCTCCACGCCGTTCACGAAGATGCGAAGGGTGCCAGGTGCAGGCTCGCGATCCAAGTAGAACTGCGTCGACAGTTCGATGATCTTGTTTGAAATCGATGCCAGCGTTGTTCCGAAATTGTCGCAGAGGCTTCCCAGGCGACCATTGGTCAACTCTGTCAGCGCGCGATAGCGTGAGGCGACGGGGCGTCCGCCCAAAGCGTTACCGCACGTCGAGTCGATCACCGCGATGCTGCTCACATTGTAGCGACGGTTCTGCGCCGTAGAGTTGGTCTTGCCGTCCAAGTAAGTAACATAAGACTCTGGAGTATGAAGGCGAGGATCGTTGGTCGTGTAACCAATCGCACTTGAACCATCCCAAGAACTATCGTCTTCGTCCGACACCACGATGATGGCGAGAAAGGCATCACTTCTTGGAAATCCACCGTTGAGAGGATTGTTCAAAGCGCTTCGAATACTCTGGAAAGCGCGCTCGTCACCTGAGCCATTGATGCCTTGTTTGGCGTTTGTCACGAACACACTTTGTTTGTCGGGTGTCGAAGGCGTGATGATCTTGTATCCCGAGTTGCTGGTGCCCGGAATGCCGGAGCGAAACTCGCTCAGGTTTGTGGCATTGTAATCGTCTTTGTAAGCATCGGTGACGGTGACGGCGATTTGGTAGTCGAAGCCATTGGCATCAAAGCGATTGATGAAGCTTTGAAAGTTGTCGACCAAGGCCTGTTGGCTTGTCGCCATAGATCCCGAGTTATCAATCACCCAGAGGACATCGATCTTGCCGTTCACCTCGGCCGCGCTCTGGCTAAATGTGGCATCTTCGGCCAGCAAATCAAAGCTCGCGCTTTTGTTACCGCAAGCCATGAGCAATGACGTGAGACCCACCAAGCCCATCGCCATCAGCGATTTCCGGCGCATGAGTCGTTTTGAATCTGTATACGGAATCGAACGAGATTGCGTCGTGCAATTCGCGCGAGTCATGAGCGGGCGGGGCATCGCGGTTCTCATTTCAGGGCCTCCTTGTGGAACTGCGGTCTCTTGCCGGGGATCCGCTGGATTCAGTCTTAAGCGAGAGGGCTTGACCATGAATCTGGATCTGCCTTCAAGACCTTCATCGGGTTCTCCAAGAGAGTGAGAAAGCGGAAATTGTGCGGAAAAACTCATGTGTCAGATTGAGAAAGTGATTTCAAGCTATGGAAAGCTCGTCGATTTTCGCAATCGAGATGTTCGTCTGGCGTTTGCGAGTTCGACACTTTTCAAAACATTCACTGCTTCATTTTCAGACTCAAAGTGAAGAGGCGCACCTAAGTTGCCGAAGTCTTTGACAGGTTTTGGAGGGGACTCGACTCGCGCCTCACTTGAAATTGACCGAACAGCTCATATGTCGCTTTTGAGTCTGGGCCATTCAATTCGCATTTTGCATGTGGCAATGTTTGCATCTCTGACTTTGGCAGCATGTGCATCGTCGCCATCGCGGCCGACTTCGAACTGTGAAGCCTCTTCGTCGATCAACGCCAATTCGAATTCAAGTCAGGTCGAGATCCGGGATGGAGAAACTCACTCGAGTCGCTCGCCCGCTGCGGCATTGAATTGCGAAAGACTTTTTGAGGTCCACGGCCCAAGGGTGGTTCTTCCAAACAAATCCAGCCTTGGTTCGCGATCGAGTATTTTGAAGATTGCCAATTTCAATGTGCTGAATCTCGCGATCCAAGTTGGCAAATTCGAACGAGATTCGCGCGGAAATTTACGACCCGTAGCGGACCCGAATGCCACAGGCCCGAATTTGAAGGCTGAATGGGCCCTCAATGAAATTCGTCGCCAAGTGAACGATGAATCTCCCGATATTTTGGTCTTGCAAGAAATTGAAAGTCGTCCTGCTCTTGAGATCTTTCGAAACACTTTGCTGACCAAGTACGAGATCATTCAGGTTCCAGGTAACGACACGCGTGGAATTGATGTCGCCGTCCTCGTCAAGCAGGGTTTGCCGTTTGAAGTGCGAGCCCAAAGCCACAGAGCACATCAGCATGACTACATGGGCGAGCCCAGTCTGTTGTATTCGCGGGATCTTCTCACGCTCAGCTTTCATGAATATGGACGCCGAGAGGCCCTGTTTGTATTAGCGGCGACGCACAACAAATCACAGCGCTCCACAAGTCTGGATCCTGATTCTAACATCAAGCGCGGAGCACAAGTTGAGGGGGCGCTTCGGCTCTTGGAGCAGCCCGAGCAACCTCGTGCAAAAATATATATGGGTGACTTGAACGCCGACGTGCGAACTGCGCCGGAATTTGCGCCACTCAAGCAAGCTGGATATCGCGAAGGCATGGAAATTCTCGATGTACCTGCCGCGGATCGAGTCACGCACCACTTCTTCAAAAGTGGAAACTCACCGCCTGAGTCTTCACAACTTGATGCGATTTTCTTCTCGCCTGTCTGGAGTGAGGCACGGGCTGTTCGTCGAAGCCGTATCGTGCCTCATCGCGATCGACTGGGACACCTCCTCGATCGACCGAGGACGAAAGATGAACGGAAACGTCAGGCTTCGGATCACAATATGTATTGGGTCGAGGTCAATCTCGAAGCCCTTCGTCGTCACTTAGATGCCCCAGCTCAGCCTCGCTCTGAACCTCAGCCTCGTCCGCAAGCACCCTGAGATCGTCTTGCATGGCGAGAGGAATCGCAAAATCATCCAAGCCCCACGCAACACGTCTTTGGCGAAAGGGTGCGAAAGTCGAATCAAAACTTTGTTGCAGTTCGAGCTGGTCTTGAGCCCAAAGTTGCCGAGACCATCGATCTTCGGACTCGCTGGGAAACGGGAAATCTGGCCACTTCTCAATGCCACTCAAATAAGCCCAAGTGAGCTCGCGAAGTCCCGAATTGAATGCTCGGCGATCCTCTTCGCTTGGGCCAGCCAAGGACTCGGAAACTTCACGATCCTCAAATGCACCCAACATTGAAGAAGGTCCTTTGAGGAGAGAAACAGGCAACTTCGAGATCTGAAAATCTCCCCACATGAGTCCAAACAATTGGCGCATGAGCGCGCCGTGAACCTTCAAACATCGGCCCACATTTCTAAACGCACCGACCTCATGTCGCCGATCTTCAGAGTCGCGATCGCTGAGGCCTGTGGGCGAGTGAAGTTCAGGCAGTTGAAAGACGAGTTCAAGCCTCCAGGATCGAGGCATTTCACGAATGATCCAAGAGGCACTTTTGTGAGTTTGTGTGCCCACGCGATTGCACGGGGGTTTGAGCAGTCGCAAGAGTTCGTTTTCGCAGATGAGCGCTGACTTTTCATTAGGCGTTTCGCGAAATCGGATCTCCGCCGTTGCAAAAAGAAGCCGCATGAGGCGATGAGAAACGTCTTGAACTTTGGCTGATCGGTAGGAGGTGAGCCTGGCTTTGAGATCTTTGCCTTTGCCGACGTAAAGTAATTTGCCTTTTTCGTCGAGCATCCAATAGACGCCCGGAGATCGCGGAATGCCTCGGAGGAACTCTCGATCCAAACGCCGCTTGAGCGGATTCTCAATCTGAAAGAGGCGAAGCTGCTCGCCGCGTGGCCATTCTTCACCGTGAGTTTCGCCTTCGGCGCCCATGCTCTCGGAGTTTGAATCCGCACTTTCGCCGATTAAGTTAGGCTCTGAGAGTTCAGGTTGACGTTCCATTTCTTCAGGAAGCGTGGCACGAATAACTTATGCAGTCTATTTTGAATCTCATAGGTGGAGAGTGGAAGCCGTCACAAGATGGCCTAACTTTCGTGCAGCGATCGCTCGGCGAGTCTGTGGAAGAGGCTTTGGTGTCTGACTCGAAGCTTCTTGATGTGGTGCAAGCGATTGCGTCGATCAATCGCAGTAACATGAGTTGGCTGAAGGAACCCGAAGAGGCGAGACGTGAGCGTTGGCTACGGAGCTTTCAGATCTTTGTGGAGTGGTTGGACCGACACCGCACGCTGATCATGGAGGCCCAGCGAGCGGATACAGGTCAAAGTCAGCGAAGCGCCGAGCTTTCTTTTTTGTCGACCATGATTTGCCTCAAGCAGATTGAAGGTTTGCTTAATCGGGCGAGTTTGCCAGTCGGAACTGTCGGCGTGATCTTGGGCGCGACCGATCCGATGTTTCACATTTGTCGACGTGTTTGGGTGGCACTCGCCGCGGGCAACGCCGTTGTCGTGAAGCCAAGCTCACAGACTCCGCGAATTGCCCGAGTCCTCGCCGAAGGTTTTCAGCACAGTTTGACGGCAGGTGGAGTTCCCGCAGCCCTGGTGGCCATACTTTTTGGTCGAGGCCAAGCTCCGACGGGAGATGCTGTCGGCGAAAGCATGGTGAGGCATCCGGGAATTAATACGATTGTCTTTGTCGGATCGACGGAAGTGGCTCTTCGTATTTCTCCTGTGGTTGCGGAGTTCGGAAAACGCTTTCATTTCTCCGGAAGTGGTCGCAACCCCATCGTGATTTTCGATGGATTTGACGTCACCGAGTTGGCCAAGAAGTTGACGCCGCTGTTGTTGGACTACCAAAATCTTGGACCCTTTCGTCCTTCGCGCCTGTTTGTCCAGGAGACTTCCTACAAGCCGCTTTTGGATGCCTTGGCCAAGTGCTTTGAAGATGATCGCGAAGTTCGATTGATGCGGCCGCGACTTCGCGAACAGTTCTATTTGCAACTTCACATGGCGCTTTCTGAGACAGGGAAATTAGTGACGGGCAGTGCGGATCGACAAATCGCGCCTCAACCGACGCTGATTCGCGACCTCACCAACTGTTCAACACTCCAGCAGGAGGAGTTGGCCGGGCCGTGGGTCACAGCTGCATCGTTCAAGTATCAGCATGAAGCATTGAAGTACGCCAACACCTCACCCCTAGCGCTAGCGGGCTATGTGTTGCATCCGGATCCGTCGCGAGCCCGTCGCGTGGCCGAGAAGATCGAGGCTGCACGCTGGGTCAGTTGGTCACAGGTTTCACAAATTGATCACAAGAGCATTTGGCCGGCATTGGCGTTGATGGAGGCACCAGGACTCAAGCAAAGCGGGCACTCTGGCGATGGCATTGAGCAGGTGTGGCGAACTTTGTCTCGAAGCGGTGTGCACTTGCAGAGCTCGGGATCTGATCAAATCTGAAGCGTTGAAGATTCGCCGTTGTATTTGGCCTCAAGGGGCCATCATTCGCCTTGTGTCCAAAGTTGAGTGAGCCGACTAGCGACGCTCAAGAGATGTTCATCCATTCCAGGGGCGGCCGTGAGCATCACGCCACAGCCCAATGCATGTGGGTGAGGTGCGGGAATTACAACGCTCGGCGCCTGCAGCACGGGTGAGATGATGTGTAGAGTTCGCAGGCGATCTGAATAGTCTCGCATTTGGAGGCTCGCCGCCAATGAGGGTGTCTTAAATGGCAACGCAGGTTGCACGAGGATTCGTCCATCACGAAGACGATCAGGATGAATCGAGGTCAAAAACTTCTGCGCCAACATGTCGCGATCGTTTCGATGCTTTTCCGCCCAAGCTAGCCAGGAAGAGCGATCTGGAAGGTCGAGCTTCATTTCTTGTTTGAACTTTTGCAGCCCCGCCAAACTGATTTTTGTTCGATCGAGAAGTCGGCTTTGAACTTCTGGTTTGTACCAATCAACTTGGAACTCGTCGTGAATTCGGCTGGCGAAATTGAGTTCCACTTCGTACATCATATCTCGTCGCGACCATCGAACGAGCGATCGGGTATCAAGCTGGGAATGATGCTCGATTTGGGCGCCGTCGCGTTTGAGCATCAGCTCACAAGCTGAAAGCATATCTCGAACTTCGGGCTCCATCTTGAGACTCTGATCAAAGTGAAAGCTCAAACTTTTCAAACTCGTTAGGCCACTCGTTTTGGGAAATCCGACCAAGGCACTTGCGGCGGCTTCGAGATCTTGAAAGCTTCTCGTGATGGGTCCAATGCTGTCTCGCAATTCAGAAAGTATAAGTGCGCCATCGAGCGAAATTCGGCGTCGCGAAGGTCGGTAGCCGTAGAGCCCACACATCGCGGCGGGAATGCGAATTGAGCCACCTGTATCGGTGGCGAGCCCGATCGGGCAAACACCAGCGGCAACGGAAGCCGCGGCTCCGCCACTCGAGCCTCCGAGGGCCAGATGCAAATTCAAGGGATGTCGAGTCCAACCCAAATTGGCGGACTCAGTGTGATACCCCAGCGCCAATTCCGTCATATTGGTAAACGGAAGTGGAATTCCGCCGGAAGTTCTCAGCCGGGAAACGGCCCAGCTGTCTTGGGTTCGAATTTTTCGCGGAAAGTGCAACTCGCCAAGATTCGTTCCTGCCGATTTCGCAAAACCGATCACGTCGAGGTTATCTTTGACACTAAAGGGAATGCGCGACAGTGTGAGCGGGGTCTTTGAGCTTCCCGATGCGCGCCAAGCGTTGGCAAGGTGGAGTCGAAGTTGGTCCTCGGGAACATCGACAAACATTTGCAGCGGACGGCGGTGCATCCGCATCAATCGCAGCATTTGATGTACAAACGAAGTTTCATCGAGATCCTTGATCGCTGAGGCAAAGTTCTCGACAGAAACATGCGCTAGGGGGCCGTCAGCGAGAAAGCTCGCGCTGGATTCACGAAACTTGGAACGATAGAGCCAAGCACCCCCACCGACCACGGCGGCCGTGCCCAGAGCATAAGTCAAAAGATCGCGACGACTGAAATGCGACACATCTCAGATTGGAAATCATTGAATTGATAAGCGCAAGACGCATCGGCCGCGGGACATGGAAAAACCTTCGCGAATCGGAAAGAAGGCCTCAACTCAGCATGAAGGATAGGACAAAGGATTTCACTCTCTCGGTGAAGTCGAGGCCAAGACTCGGGATTTTCGTTAAGTCCACTTTGGGCTCGGCCCGTCTCAAGAGCCACCCATTCGACCAAAGTGTCGATGAAATCGAGGAGCGCGTATATGAATCAGGTTGCAAAGAAGAGTTTTGAAGTTGGCCCAGCGGTGAATTTGGAGATCGCCTTGAAGCGAAGCTCTCAAAGCCTACTTCACGCCATTCTGTTGTGCTTGATGACCAGCGTTTTGACTTGGTCGGTGACGGCTCAAGCTGCGGTGTGGGATGCGTCCGAGACCTGGGATGCCAATTGGGAAGCTCGCTATCAGCAGTGGGTTGAGTCGGATTGGAATAAGGACATTTTCGTAGGTCCAGGCCCCCTGCAAAATGTAAAGATGGATTGTGCTGATGCCGTCTACATGATGCGAATGTATTTTGCCTACCTTCACAAGCTTCCGTTCGCGATGAAGGACTCCACAAGCTCTCGTGGTCAGCTGGTGACGCAGGCGATGACTCGATGGGATCATTTGCCGGAGGCTCAGCGGGTTCGACAATTTGCATTTTTGATTTTCAACATTGGCAGCACAGCTTCCTTGCCGCAGGACACTTACCCGGTGGCGGTCAATCGCCAGACGCTCTCGTCGGGAAGTCTTTTGCTCACGGATCGCAGCAGCCATCACTCATGGACCATCAAGTACTTTTCGAACACGGGGATCCCGTTTCTTGTCTTTGCGTCACGCCCAGCCCGAACTCTGATGTACGAGAGATTTGAGTACCCCACCTTTGGTTTCACCTTTCCCAACGGGCTTCGTCCTGAGACCAACGCAGGCTTCCGTGCGTTTCGGCAACCTGCTGATTTACTTAAACCGGTCCATGAGGTTCCTGGTTTCTCACTCGAGCAGTATTCGATCGCTCCAGCGACTTGGGCTCGAAGCCTGCAGCGTCGCATGCAGACCACTCAAGAAACGGCGGAACAGAAGTTGAGCCGAATCTACAATGAGGCTTGTCGAGCGGCCCGCGAGCGAGTGGAGGCGGTTCGTGACGGCGTCGCCTACAACACAAGAATTGGTTCGCGCTGCATGAACGCAACGGAGTACGATGACTATTCGACGCCGAGCCGTGACAAGCGCTTACGTGGAACTTTTGATGATCTCATGGCGGCCTATCAGGAGACGGGCGCAGCAAATCCTGGCTCAGGTGTGAGTCAGCGCTTGCGCGATCAAATTCAGAATTTGCTTCAGGCGAATGCGGGCGTGGACGCTTGTCCCGTCGAGATTCGAGCCGGGCAGAGTCTGACTTTGGGTGAAGTCTATCGATCAAGCGTCGCGCAGCGACTGACCAACAATCCACACGACACTTTGGAGATGCGTTGGGGACTTCGACCAGGGCCTTCGGCTAAGGCCGCGAGCTGCCCCGTCTATTGACGCGCGAGCCTCACTTCACGAACCTCACTTCACGAACCTCAGGGCCCTGCCTTCGATTGAATCGGCGTGGGGCTCGACACTCTCAAATTCTCATCGCACAATGAGGACTGTGCGAACCTGGCGCAGGCGTAATTGAGATCGTCTGGACTGGTTCGGCTTGGACTTGCGAGAATGCGACGGGCCATGTGGGTGGCCCGGTCGCCGGGGAGCCAGGGAGCCAGGGAGCCAGAATTGTCGGACGAAGAAGATATTCGCAATCGAGAGAAGATCGAAGAATTCAAGCGCATGCGCATGGAAAAGCGCGAGATGCGCCGGATTCAACGTCTTCAAGCTGATTGGCCCTTGTTGCGTCGAATCTTGGGTATGTTGGTGATTGCCGGGGTCTTGTTCTACGGATGGAAGAGTCTAGATCAGCGCGCCGAACAGGAAAGAAAGCGTTTGGCTGAATTGGGGTTACTAACTAAGACCCAGCCGACTCCACCTCCTGGGGAAGATGATTGGACGAAGCCGCCTGAAGAGCTTCGCGATCGACTGCCTGAGCAAGTCGCCGAGTTGCCGCTATCAAGCGAAGTTCGCCAAACTATTTCCCAATGCACTCAAGGTGATGATGCCTTTCGGTTGCTTGATTTGAAGTCTGAGCTTGTGACGATGGAGTCGGCATGGATGGCCGTTATGCCGTTGCAGACAGCCCAGCAAAAGTCTTCGCGGATTCGCAGACAACTGAGTCTCGTCAATGTTTCGATTCGTAGATCTGGAGAAGAGTGGCGGTTGCAAGCGGCTCCGGAAGGTGAGCGGGGAGTCTTGAAACCGAAGCTCTTTAAGGTCAATGCTCGCGATGGACTTCCGGAGGTCATGCCCTTTCCTAAGGGACTTCAGGCCCTGGAGGGTGTGGAGATCAGTTCTTCGGGGCTAGAGTTGTTTCGATCACAGGGTGAGCTTTTGGAAGAGGAACTGCACGAAAAGTGGAGCTTTGCTTCAGGTGCGGGCATTCAAGTTTTGCGTCGCAACGGTTTGATTTACGACCTGCAGGCCTATCCCAAAGGGGCCTTTCTTGCGTGTTCGCGTAAGGACACTGGCGAAGTGCAATGCACATGTTTGCCTCGACCTTGATGATCAGGGCGTCGGATTCCGAAGGTCCAAGGATCTCGGCGTCTTCGTAGGTTAGGGAATTTTCTAAGCAGAGTAAAAATGACCTTCCAAATTCACGTGGAATCCAATGTCGTCGATTTGAGCTGAGCGCGAAGATTGAATGTGAGCTCTGCGGTCTAAAGTCATTCCACCGATCCGTGGGTGCCGCTCTCGATGCCGATCCTTCTATGAAGGGGATCGACTCGAACCGTTGGAGTTGTCATGTTGTTGAATGCGAGCAAGCCATCCTGTGCCCGAATACCATTTCAGCAGACGAAAAGGGAAAGAGTTGGCCAAGTTCTAAGAACTTCGCTTGGGCTTTTGGCTTGTGGGCTCACGCTGTGCCAATTCATCGAATCTGCATCGGCACAAACACCCAAGCGAGCTGTTCGACCCGCATCCCCAACGGCGCGTCCACTCTTCAATGGAGCCGCCGCTGCAACGGCACAAAGTATCGGATCCCAAACTTCGCCGAATTCCACCTGCGATTCTCGCGACTCAGTCATTCTGAGTTTTGTTGGTGATTTGTTATTGCATGAGCCATTGTTGCGCCAAGGTTTCTCAGAGCCGTCGGGCTTCCGTTCGCTTTGGCGGGATGTCGAGGAGTCGATCACAGGACCGGAGATCGACATTTCATATGCCAATTTGGAAGGGCCGATTGCTCCAGGAGTGACCCGCTCAGGGCAACTTCAACAGCATTTTCGCCAAGAGTATGACGGGGAAGTCTTTTCGGACTTCCCGCTCTTCAATTACCCCGCACGACTTGCAGATGACTTAAAAGATTCAGGTTTCGATATTGTGTCGACTTCGAACAATCATTCTTTGGATCGCCGCGCGATTGGTGCGGACCTGACCATTCGCGAATTGGATCGCGTTCAGCTTCCGTTTACCGGCACGCGAGAGTCCGTAGGCGCAACGCGCCCTTGGCATCGGGTCCTCACTTCGAAGGGCTTGCGAATCGCGTTTGTCGGCTGCGCGGAGATGACAAATGGAATTCCGAATCGCCGAACGCAGGTGCTACATTGCTTTAGTCGAGGCGGGGAGTTGAGTGGGGATCTCAATCGCGAGCTGCAAGCTTTGCGCGCGGACTCGAGCATCGACTTGATTGTCGTGAATCCACATTGGGGCGAAGAATACGAACACTCACCGCGCATGCATCAAATTTTGGGCGCCCGACGAATGGTCGATGCGGGCGCGGATCTCGTCGTCGGCGCGCACCCGCACGTCGTGCAACCTTGGCAAAAAATCATTTCAGCGGATGGCCGTGAGGCCTTGGTTCTTTATTCGCTCGGCAACTTTGTGAGTGGGCAAGGAATTCTTGAGCGACGAGCGAGTATTTCGCTGCATGTGGCAGTTGGCCGAGGCCGAAGCGGCCGCGGTGTGGTTCAGGCTGTGTCGGCGACGCCATTGGCGATGCGGACTCGATGGGAGCGCGGTCTGCGAGGCTTGAGTTTTGTGGATGCGCCACAGACCCCGAAAGCCAAGCATCGTGATGTGGGCGAAGTCTTGGAATCGGTGTTTGACCGCAGCGGTCTGCGATATCCGGGGCAAAGCGTGAGGGCGTCTTTGGGGTGCCGATAAGCTGGCTCACTTGAGTGGTTGTCGGTCCTTGTTGATCCAAATCGAAATGGTTAGATTTGGTCGAATAGTTTCGCAACCAAGACCCAGTCACAACAACATAATATTACTTATCAGCAAAACAAGTAGGCTGGGCGAGACCTCCTCGTTGGGCTGACCGAACTCTTCTCAAAACTTGAGATACAGCCAAGTTCGGACTCCCCCTTCGGGAAAGTTTGCGAGTTTCCCGAGGATCTTGAAGCCCAGTTTCTCGTAGAGGCTCTCGGCATCAAAGGTATCGACATAGACTCCCGCGAGCTTTTCATCGCGGCTTCGTCGAATGAGTTCTTCGATGAGATCTCGAGCGAGTCCTTGATGGCGAGCTTCTGGAGCTACCCACAAATGCGTGAGATAAAACCAGTTCCAATGGCGAAAACCTTTGAGGCCTGCGATCAATTGATCTTTGTCGGCTCGCTCGCCCGATGTTTCATTCTCAATTGTGAATAGCCAAGTTTCAGGATTGGGATCCGGCCAACGCAACAAAATTTCTCGCCGAAGTTGATGATGGAGTTGATCCGCGCGCGGTAGCCCAACAAGGCTCTGGATCGCCGTGGGCTGTGGCGAGGTTTCAATCTTTTCCCATCTGATTTGTTTGGCATGGTTCATGGACTTTAGTGTTGGAGGATCTTTGCATATTGTCGAGCCAGATTCGCAGGACGAATTCTTGATGCCGAGATCAAAGCGTGTTCGTCACGCCTCGACCTAGGAGATCTCGCGCCCAATCTGTGATGTGGGTTAACATAGTTTGATGCAAAGAATCCTTCGCGTCGCGCTGGCCGCGGCTTACATGAGTTTGGCCATTGCGCCCCATCTGGCCTTCGCGACAAGTCTCCGACCGGAGGTTGATCGGCAGGATTCGCTGACGGAAAATTTGCGACGAGATTGGCAATTTCCGTGGGTCAACTCCATGGCACGTCAGAGCTTGATTCAGCAAGCGCCCATAGCGAGCCGGACGGCGAGAGATCTTGCGACACGGGGGCCGGCGCATGCATGTGAAGGCCCATTCCCGCCTTCCCTCCCCGGTCGTTTGGAATCTTATCAGGGAATTTCTGCGATCTGCGAGGGTGTTGATCGAGTCCACCGAATTGCGATTCGAAGTCTGCAGAGTCAAGGTCGCCGATATTTGCTCACCGTGCATCCGGTGACTTTGTCGACGCAGTTTGAGCTCGAGACTTGTTTGCGTTGTCAGTCGGCGATGCGAAACATGTGGCGACAAAGCCCTTATGGTCGCGCGCTCGAAAATTCTTTGGCTTTAGGTGATGGCGGTCATGTGCGGCTCAATCTTGGATTGACTCGCGCTTTGATACCGATCCAAGGAAGTTTTTTGACAGCCGATTTGTGTCCGTCTCGAGCTGCATTTGATCGCGACGCGATTCAACGAATCATCGACAATTCCTCGCAAGTGCCGGTGAAGTTGGGATTGGCCTACTCCGGACTTTGGCTGCAAAGACATGTGACCGAGTTTCAATGGCTTCAGCAACTTGAGTTACAAGGGCGTTTGCAGATCGAATGGATCAATCATTCTTATTCACATCCCTATCGTCGAGGCGTCGATGCTTCGGAGAATTTTTTGCTGACGGAAGGGGTTGATGTCTA
Source organism: Bdellovibrionaceae bacterium UBA2339 (assembly GCA_002344785.1). Classification (GTDB taxonomy): domain Bacteria; phylum Bdellovibrionota; class Bdellovibrionia; order Bdellovibrionales; family JAMPXM01; genus UBA2339. The sequence goes on along the minus strand of DDUL01000033.1, from coordinate 158,826 downwards.
TCGCGAAATCTTTCTTGCCGAACGACAACTGATCGAAATGGGTGGACGGCCCTCGGTGTTCTTTCGCTTCCCAGGACTGGTCGGCAATTCGAGTTTGCTCCAGAGATTGGGGGACTACGGGCTGATCGCACTTGGCAGCGAGGCCTGGCTGGCCAAGGGTCAAAGGCCACGCGATGGCAGCCTGATTCTACTTCATGCCAACGGCAATGAGCCGGCGGGCTGGAGTGCCTTTGATCGACTCTGGCGGGCTCGGGCCATTCCCCTACCATTTCGAGGCATTCGAGAATTGGTGCATCATCAACAACACCCCTGAGACATCCCTCATTTGCTTGAATTGAGCTTTCGAATCGGCTTCGAATTCTAGAGCCAATTAAATGTAGATAAATTGTTGAGTTGGGCTTTCGTCTTAAGTGGAGACGTTTCGAGGCCGATAAGACCTTGTGCGGGATTCCCTGAAGCATCTCATTTTGAGACAGTGGAACAATTTGCGGTCGCTGGCCGTCGGTCGACGCCTGTGTGCTGGCTCTGTGTTGTTGGCATTGTTGATGGGATCACAGTCGATGTCAGCTTGGGCGAACTCGTCGCCAAAACAAGCGACGAATCGCGAGCCGACACTTCTCACCTATTCAGAACTTTCCCGCCTTTCGCCTCAGCGCCAAGTTGAATACATCGAAGGTGTGCGAGAGCTACTCGTTGAACTTTCCAAAATCAAAGATTCGAAATTGAGCGACTCAGGTTTGAAACTGGATCGCGAATCTCGCCAGAATATGATCGCGCGGCTTGAGCAATGGCTCAATCAGGCGTCGGTGATTCAGCCAGCTCGAGCGGCGAATGAATATGATGACTACGAAACAAAGGTGAGAGGCACGCTTGATCGCTGTGCGCCGAACTCTGGAAACATGTATCGAATCGAGTACGTGTCCGGAGTTGGCTTCACTTGCTCGAATCTCCAGGCATTACAAATTGAGCTGCAAAACGAACAGCAGCGTCAGTGGATCCGAGCTTACTATCGTCGGCGAATGACGTCTCACTACCGCACGATGGAACGTATGCATCGCGAGGTCGGTACCGGTGAGCGATCCGCCGAAGATTATCGACACTATCGAGAAGACTTCGCCAAGCGCTTTGCTGAGCACCAGTTGCCGATTACGGTCGGTGGCTATCGTCGAGTTGTCGAAGGTCGAGGCCGCAACTATGGTGACCGAGTTCGACAGAGCGTTTGGCAAGACGTTGCAACAATGGACGAACGAGATGTAAATCGAATTCAATCGCCGAGAACGGATGCCCCAGTCGCGGCCTCTGCACCGCCGGTTCCCTTGGTGCCACCGAGAGTGGTGGCTTCCGCCCCACCGCCACCTGTGACGGCACCCGCAGCCACCGCCTCTCCAGCCCCAAGTGCTTCGCCAGCAGCAGCGGCTCCAGTGAGTCCTGGGGCTCCGCCTCAGCCGGCACGCGAGGTCGCACCGGTGCCGCCGTCTCCATCTCCTACTGCCGCGCCGGTACCTGCAGCCCCGACAGATGTGAATCGTCCGATCACCGAAGCCGAGCGGGCTCGACGCCAGAGAAATTGGCCCGCGGGGATCTTTGGTCCGTTTTCGGGAATGGAAGTTCAGCGTGGCGCTTGTGGTGAGAACGATCGGATTGCTCATCATGATGAAGCCAGTGGTGTGTGGTTCTGTTTGACCGACGAGGCACAGAGAAAACTTCAGGCCGGAGAAATTGAAATTCCTCAACTTCGCCCCGAGCAATTGCCTGTAGATCGCTGTGCACCTGTGCCGATGGTTTGTGAAGCGAAGGAGCAAATCCGCCGACAGTTCTGGGGAACTCAAGGTGTAAAGTGTTTGATTGCTGGCGTCGTGAGTGAGCTTGAAGCCGTGCCAGGTCGGCCGGATGACAAGCGTTGTAAGGTTCCAGGAGAAGTTGCAGTCGGAGAAAAGCGACTTCGTTGCGGAACTCACCAGAGCATTTGTAATCCCCTGCTGTTTGGCTCGGTGAACGATCAAACACCGATCTGCATGGGGCGCGGACATGATGTGACGGCTCGTTGTTCGAGAGTTTCAACAGCCCACGATGCGCACCGATTCCTAAGTCGCAATACGCCTGGAATTCAAGAAGCCTGGGATCAGTTGCGAACCGGGCTGCGAGAGGTTTGTGAACCCACCTCAGTTTCTGGTCGTTTCCACTGTGAAGAGTGCAATATCATTCGCCAACGCTTGTTTGAATTGAATGCAAAGATCGTCGGTCGAGAGCGTGCATGCGAGAACGCAGATCATCTTGATCGAATTCGCGAAAATTTGCCGCTCAATGCGACGCCGCGAAGCGCTTCGCCAAGAGCTCCGCGCACCAATCGGTAATTCGAAGCTCGAAACATCTCAGGAAGTCGAGACTGTGGTCACTCGTTCTCAACGAGCAGGGCTTGATCGCGTTCGACGGCGATCAATTGAAAGCGTTGGCCTTTGAACTCAAAGCTTGCGCTCATGTGCTGTGTGGCCTCGTCGGATTCGGTGGCGTCATACATGAGACGAGCTTGGCCGCGTTCATCTTCGGGAAAATTTCCAGTAAGGAGTCCGGCATTGACCTCGGCCCGAGATTTGGTGAGCACCACGGAGGTGATTCTCCCTCGCCCGAAATCAACCGCGAAGCTCTTACTTTCTCCGGGCTTGAGCGCATAGAGATCCGACCAATTCATTCGGACTTTTTGTGCGGAGCGAACCTTAATCCCCATCTGCTTTTGAGCATCAGCGTTCGCAACAGGCGCTTCGACAAGGAACAGAGGCGAGGAACGAATGGCGCCGCTTGAGATTCCCGCGGGCGTGCGATGTGGGTCGCGATGCGTGGGAGTTGACGCGAACATGGCGAGCGCAACGATGATCATGGTCCCAATGACCATGCCGATCACTCGTGCCGGGTTAGCGGGTGGACGACCTGAGGGCTGAAGCGAATCGCTCATGCCCTTTCAGTCTATCCTGAGTTTGAATTGTCGCGCGCGGATTTTTTCCGAGCCTTAGGTGTGGAATTGAATTCCCAATACGTTGGGGCTGACGCCGTGGACGCAGCCCCTGGTCCTGATTGTTAACCCTTCTTTTGCTCTTGCTTGGCCTTCGTTAGAGACGAGGCACGCGAACGCATTCGATCAAACTGAGTCGTCGATGTGACGGACTTCGGTCCTGCAGGAGTGGATCCCGCCATTTCGTTCATTTGTGCGACTCTTTCGCGACTTGGTGGATGCGTCGAGAGAGCGTCCGCAAACGAACCGAGAATGCTCTTCCCTCCCTTTTGCCGCTCCTCTTCCATCTTCTGGAGCTTATTGTAGAAAGCTCCAACGGCGGCGGGATGATATCCTGCCTGCACAGCTGTTTTAAATCCAATTCGATCTGCTTCCATTTCATCTTCACGCGAGTTCGCCATGAACTTGTATTTCTGAACGAGCAAACCTCCACCCGCGCCCGCAACGGCACCCAGCTGAGTCGCCTTAGAAATGCAATCATTGTCCTTAGGAGGGCAAAGCATTTTGCCTAAGCCGAAGCCTGCCGCGCCTCCCAGGAGGCCTCCGCCAACCGCATACAACCAACTCGTCTTATCCTTTTGTTGTGCATCGATGCGCTCGGCTGCATGGCGAGCTTTGACATGGCCAATTTCGTGACCAATGACGCCGACGAGCTCGGCCTCGGTATCCGCCATCGCAATCAGTGGTGTGGTCACAAAAATTGTTCCTGCGGGAAGCGCGAACGCATTGACGTAGGCCACGTCGACAACAGTGAAGTTATAAGTGTAGGGGCGACCTTCGAGTTGATTTGCCGCCACGACTTTTTGGCCCAGTCCGGCGACATAGGCTTGCAAGTCGGCGTCTTTGACCGGCGGATAGTCCTTGCGCATTTCCACAAGTGCTTCTTGGGTCATGCGCTTTTCCTCTTCTACGGAAATCGAAATTTGCTGATCCGAGTTGTCACCTTCTCGATATCGAGTTCGCTCGCCGGTCGCGCAAGCCGACATCAAAAGTGGAACTGCTGCGAGAAAGTGACGACGACCCAATGGGCTTGCCGTCAATTGCCCCAGCAATCGATCAAGTTCCAACATGGCTTGGTGTGAGTCTGTTACCTTTTTGTCCGTGTTCATCTCTCACTCCTCCAATCGACGAAAACCACGCTCTTCGGCTTGCTTCAGAGACTGGCGGTCGATTTCATACACATTGATCATTCCCGAAGGTGAGCCGCAGAGCTGAATCCGGGCCAAACCATCAGGTTTCTTTTCTTGATTGTACACGCTGATGCCAGCGAGCTCGCGCTGCATGACTTCGACGCTCATGCCGGGTTTTCGGTCGCACTGACGACTTCCATCGGCCTTAAAAACGCGAACTCGAGCTGGCAAATGGCTGAGATCTTCGGTTGATGGTGCGGTTGCAGTCACGGACGGCGATTCGCCAGGCCGCTTAGTTTGATCCAATTCTGGAGAGCGAGGCTCTCGACAGGGTCTCTGCACGCAGCCGATTGAGGTAGCGAAAATCAATGTCATGAAAAGGACAGCGAATGCACCAGCCTTGAGCTTGGGCTGAGCGATCATGTTCAAGGATTGCGAGCGCGCGTCCATGGAAACCTCTCCGCGACTTTCTTATGATCGAGCTTCAGCGAAAGGAGATTTCCCCCCAAGCTCATCACCCAAATCTGTTGGCGCTGACGATCAAACACCGGCTCCCCGACCACGCCTTCACCCGTGGCATAACTGGCCACGCTTTGAAAGTTCTCGAGATTGACGAGCTGGATGCGTCCTTCGCTCTCACCGAAAACCATGAGATTTCCGGTGGGTGAAATTGTCGGGCGAGTTGCCATTCCACGTTTGAGCTTCAACTCGCGAAGGACTTTGCCTGAAGACTCATCGAGTTCAACCAAACGTCCGTCATGTGTCGAGAAATAGAGTTTGCTTTCTGCCTCGTGCAGACGCACGGGCGTGTAGCCGCCCAATTCGACTTGCCAAGAGACTTCACCGCTTTCGAGATTGAGGGCCACGAGGCTTCCATCAAAGCTCGCCGTGAACAAGCGCTGGCCTCGAATGACGGGTGTGGCGTCCACGTCGCGAAACCGAGAAGCCTTTCCAAGCTTTCTCTCCCATTGCATGGCGCCGTCTCGGGCGCGGAGTGCGACAACAAAGCCATCCGCAAATCCTGCATATACGCGGTCTTGATGAACCGTGGGTTGGGACGTCGAGCGAATCGAGAGATTTCCCGTCATTTGCCGATTGTAGAGCCAAGCGAGTCGCCCCGACTCTCGTTCAAGTGCAAGAACGACATCAGCTCCGGTCTGCACATAGACACGATCACCGGCAACACTCGGCGCAGAAAGAATTTCGGCCCGCGCCGCGAATTTCCAAAGCTCTTTGCCCGAGTTCAAATCGACGGCCACAACTTGTCCGTCGCCACCGCCAAAATAGACGCGTTGATCAGCGACGCTCACTCCACCCTCGACTCCACCGTCGACCTTGTATCGCCAAATCTCACGTCCTGAGTTTGCATCGTACTTCACAACACCATCGATCGCGTTGGCGATGACGACAGCGTCACCCACAAGCCAAGGTGTGGCTCGATGCATGCGACGGTAGCCAAAGAATTCCTTTTCGCCTGTAAATCGCGTCAGGCGTGGCTCGAGATGGAATTCCCGAGCGCCACCTGAGGGAAGCAGCCGACTCAGATTGAGTTTTTCGCCGACGCTCGCGCAGCTCAAATTGGCGATCGCCAAGACGCCGCCTGCAATCATCGACAGTCGTAGACGCCAATTGAACTTCGTTTTGATCACGTGCCCAGCTCCAAGGCGCGCAGCAAAGTCCGAGCTCGCTCAACCACACCACCGCGCTCTTTGAGCTCGACCGTCTTTTTGTACATTTCGATCGCTCGATCTTTCTGGCCAAGTTTCTCCAGGCAAAGTCCTGCGCGAAGTTGAGCTTCGCCACGAAGATGTGAGTGAGATGCGCTTCCATCTCCGGCGTCCAAAAGTTTTTGGTAGCTCGCCAGAGCACCATCGCATTTGTCGGCTTCAGCCAAGACATTGCCATGCGCGAGTAGCACCAGGCCACCCCACAAGGTTTTTGCGCGGACTCCGCCGACGACATCCGAAAGGAGCTTTTGAGCTTCATCCGTTTTACCGTACTTCAGGTAGGCTTCGCTGGCCATCAAGGCGGCGTGGGCTCCGGCGGTGGTCTTGGAATTTTGAACGGCAAACTTCGCGAGATCTTCGACAAGTTGACCATAGTCCTTGTTGAGATCGCCTGAGGCCTTTGTTCCCTCGGTCTTAACTCCGCCCATTTGCGGTGCCTCAGCTTGTTCAAAGGCGTCGCGCTTTTGTTGGTAAGCGGATTCGATTGGATACAAGGCCTCAAATGCGGCCTTCTCGGATCGATCGAGAAGCTTTTGGTAACCGACAAATCCAAGTCCAGCAGCCAAAGCGAGGCCCACCAAAACTTTCGCAGCATAAGAATTTTTTCCGAGCCATTCTGCGGCTCGCAGCGCCACTTCTTGAAAGCCGTCGCGATCATTCATACGCGCCAATTCGCCTTCAAGCTTTGAGTTGTCCAATTTCGTATTGGCTTTGGGTGCCTGGGGTGAAGTGCTGCCGGACGTTGTTGTGCTGGGCGTTCTCTCCACGAGTCTTCTCCTCAATACTTTCTAAAACACTTTCTGAAGGAAACTTTCCTCACGACGATCTTCTCTACGACGTTCTTCTCAATGCGCGAGTGATTTGCCGGAATTTCGCTCTCGAAGCTTTGTCATTCATCAAAACAAAAGGCTCGCGGGTGAGGCGAGCCCTGTCAATGGGGAGCATTGCGGCAAATGCCGCAAATAACTCATCAAATGAATCAATTTATCGATTTTTGATCTCGCGCAGAGTGGCGAATGGGCGATGCGATAGGCCCATGTGCGACTGCTTCACTTTGCCCAAAGTTTGAATGCGTTCCTCCGCCATACGATCCGCGGCCGTATGTGTGCCGATTTGATCTCGTTTGGCGATGGTAAAGACCCGCATCAAATTGTCGTACACCTGTGTGGTCTTATCGAGAGCGCGGTCCGGGCTATAGCCCTCAAGCTCGACAAAGACATTCATCAGACCGCCGGCGTTTGCCACATAATCGGGCGCATAAAGAATGCCGAGTTCACGAAGCGCATCGCCATGACGAGCTTCAGCCAGCTGATTATTTGCGCCTCCGCAAATGATCTGCGTCTTAAACTTGGTCAAGCTCTGATCGTTGACCACAGCGCCGAGAGCGCAAGGTGCGAACACATCGCACTCCATGGCCGCGATCTGATCGGGTGCTACGACTTGCGCTTTGTAGATGTCCGCGACGCGCTTCACTTTGTCCTGATCAATGTCGGAGATGATGAGTTGGCACTGCTCTTTGGCAAGATACTCGACAAGGTGAAAACCCACGTTGCCAAGGCCCTGGACCGCAATTCGCAAACCCTTCAAGCTATCCGTACCAAGCTTCTCTTTCACCGAAGCCTTGATTCCCATGAGCACACCGTGAGCTGTGTAGGGGCTGGGATCACCTGACCCACCAATGGCTTTGGGAATACCTGTCACCCATGGAGTTTCAGCAAATACGTACTCCATTTCCCGAACCGTGGTGCCGACGTCCTCAGCAGTGATGTACCGACCATTCAATGAGTTCACGAAGCGGCCAAAAGCGCGGAATAGGCCTTCTGTCTTTTGCGTTTTGGAATCACCGATGATTACGGCTTTACCGCCACCTAAGTTCAATCCTGCGGTCGCAGCTTTGTAGGTCATACCTTTGGAAAGACGAAGCACGTCGATCAGCGCGTCCTCTTCAGTCTTGTAATTCCACATGCGCGTGCCGCCAAGTGCCGGGCCGAGAGTGGTGTTGTGAATGGCGATGATCGCCTTCAAGCCCACGTCTTTGTTGTGACAAAACACAACCTGCTCGTGCTCACCGTGTTGCGAGATGAGTTCGAAACTGCCTTTGAAGCCTGTGCTCGACATATACGCACTCCCCGTTCTGTGAGGACTATTTGTTAAGGTGCCGAAACAATAATTGCGTCACCGCCTGTGGGCAACACAAGTTCGAGTAAAAGCTCTTGATCGCTTAGGCATTGTACAAATCACGATGGATTCTGCCGCGTGGCAGAATCCACTTGGCTTGATTCAGCTCGATCAGTTGTCGACCCAAATGAGGGTTGAACCCATCCACGAGCCACCCGAAAACTGGACGTTCAGAGAAGATCCCGTAGTTGTGGGTTTCCAATAGAGAACCTGACTTCGTTGTCCCGCATTTGTGTTGATGGTACCTTGAGCCGGGCCTGAACACTTGTTGTTCGTGAACCAAACTCCAGAGGACGTATTCATGGAGAGGCTGTCGGTTGGGAGCGGCATTGCGTAGCCATAAGAGTTTTTGGCGTAGATTAACATTGGCAAACACGAGCCCGCCTTGACTCTCGGCAAGGTGACTAAGGCATAGCCGGAAGCCGGGGTTCCTGTGAGATTTGCAGAGGACTCGGTCGTGACGATCGGTGTGGCGGACGAGCCTGTGGTCACAAAATTACCCGAGGCTCCGGAAATCATGATCGGAGCCCATGGCATGGTGGAAGAGCCTGTGAGGTAGACGACTTTGTCGGATTCTCCAGCCGCGTAATTGATGCTAGAGAGTGAAGTCGTACAATTTGAGTTTTGAAAGATGGTGACCGAGCCCGCGGAAATTGTCGTCGAGGTCGATCCCGCAGCCGGGCCGGCGTAGCGAGCTGCCGAACCATCCCAAAAACTCAAGGGTGCAAGTACGGGTTGGCACGTGCCTGTCGTGCCATCGAGCGCTACGGTAGGAGCCGAAACAAGGGCTCGATCGAAGCCTGATGACAACGAAGTGTCTCGACCGATGAATCCGTTCGAGTTGTACACGGAATAAAACGATGTACCTCCACCGCCGGTTACAATGGACAAATACTCTGAAAGCACGCCACTACCCAGAGTGGCGCTCACAGTACAGTTGATATTAGCCATGCCACCTGACCAAGTCGGGACCGAGCAACCTGTGATCGAAGTCGTACTTGAGTTTCCGGTTCTTAATCCAAAACCCGACGAGCTTTGAGAGAGATCCGTCATATTGAAATCCGTCACCAAGTTTCCGCTGGCGGTGACGGCTTTGAGCTGCAATGAAATTTGAGAGTTGTTGGGGTAATTGCCCACGTGATCCGTGTACCACGCGCAACTTCCGGTCACCGTCGCGGATTGGCCCGTGACTTGCGCCAATACAAAGGCCGCCGCAGCCGGCGTGATGGTGAAGTTGTAGTTGCTCGCTGAAACCCCTGAAGGCAAACCCGCGATCGTCAAACCGAGTGAGCCACTGGAGCCTGTGAATTTGAAACTGCGTCGTAGTCTCGAGTCGCTCGATCCAAAAGTGACGGCAAGGCTGGCAGATCCCGACGTACAATTCGAATCCCAACTTGGATAGAATCCATCGGCACTCGATCCGCTTCTTGAAAGTGTGAAGGTCGGAGAAAAGCTTGATCCCGACGTGGTGGGACGTCCAGAGCTGTCTAGAAGGAGTAACTCACTGAATTGGCAATACTCCGACGGAATATTGTTATTGATGCTGAGTTGGAAGACCGCCGGAGCACCCGGCTGTGCCACACTGAACGTCAAGTTGGACTGCGCCGGCAAGTTCGATCCCGAAGAATTGGAGAACACGAGAGTTTCGGAACCTGAAGCGCCCGTACCGGTGTACTTCATGTAGAGTGTTGACGTCGTCATTGGAGTTCCCGAGCCGCCACTACCATAAAGATTGACGCTCGAGAGAGCCGAGCCGCTCGTGCAAGTTGGATCGCTCCACCACTGCACGCTTTGCGAGGCGGAAGTCACCGTCGGAAGAAATATTGTCTCCGAGCCCGCGGAAGACATGGTCGCAAAGTTGCCAGCCGAGGAGTAAGTTTGAATCGAGACGGGATAGCAGCTGTGAGCGTAAATCGTCGGATCCGTCGGTCCGTAGACTCGATATTGATCAGGTGTCGCCGTGCCGGTGGTGTGTGCGACATAGAAAGAGGATCCTGAAACAACGCTCGAGCCAGTGTTGGCCGTGATTGTGCCGGTGCCGGCCGATGATGAAGAATGAATATAGAAGTATCCCATGGATTGATAGGGATGAACGCTCAATGACGAACCTGAACCCATGCAGTTCGAAGACTGAGAAAGCATGAGGCCGCTTGAGGCCGTCAGACTGACCGGGTTATAGTACGAGCCCGGTTGTCCAGAGGAAGTCTCAGCTTTCAGCCACACACCGACACAGGTTTCATTTCGAAGCGCCAAGGGCGCGGACGCGGAAGTCGTCGTGTGATCGGCCCGAGTCAGTTTGATTTGTGTCGCCTGCGGCAAGCAGAACTGACAGCCTCCCCCACCCTCATTGTGTTTATTGGTGATGGGGCCTGGCAGATAGCCGGCGACGTTGTCATTATAAGGACAGAGAGCCACTTCCAAATTGCTCGAAGAGGCCGCTGACTGTTCGGCAGAATTCAAAGTGACCGAGATCGACTCCGTCGGTGTGGTGTCGGATCCCGCAGGGATCGTCATGCGCTCTTGAAATCCGACGTCAATTAGTTCTCCACAGCTTGGCGATCGCGAATAGGAAATCGAGTTGGCATCCTTGATTCGGCTCAAGAGTCGAACACCGGATACGCCTCTTGTGGGTTGAGCCGATGTGGCGATCACTCCCGGCAAGTAGTTCCAGCTCACTGTTGCCGATGAACCACTTGTCGTGACCTCAATCAGTGTGCCTGAACTCGAAGTCGTTGTTTGGAAGGCTCCATAGTACGGAGCTGAGTCGCCAATCCGATTCTTGTTGAGAGTGAACTTTGTGATGTTCTCATCAAACGAGCCGCAACTTGATTGCGCTCTTCCACCACGAAGGATTCGCGCGTGTGAGGCCGTCGACGAGTTCGGACTCCAAGTGATTTGTGTTGTGGCGGCCGAGTCAATGTAGCGGTAGCTCAGTGTTCCTGAATTCGAGTCATAGCAGGCCTTGTGCGTCGCGCTCGAGGCGCCGGGGCCAAAGAATCCGGTGATCGCGTGCGTTTCAAGTGCGGTGACGATCGCACCACCTTCCTGTGTGCGATAGCCTTGCGGCACGAAAGCGTAGAGCGAACTCTCTTGCCCAATGGCGGACAGTGAAGCTGATGTTGCGTTCACATCTTCGAAGAGCGTGAGGCCCGCATCGGGTCCGCGAGTGATTCTGTAGGAAAAGTTCGCCGATGCCGTGATGAAGCTTTGGAAGTAGCCATTGTAAATCGGTGTGGTGTCCAAAACCATTTCCGGTTTGCCATCGGGCGGGCGGAAATGAATGCCGAGTTCGCCGGTTGGGCCGGTGCCACCGGTGGTGATGTATCGACCGTAAAGCCGACCTTCTGTTTGGAATCCGCTACCGATCGAATTAACGGTGATGGTGAGATCCTCGATTGAGTTCGTGAAAGTTTTGAGCTGATCACCGTAGTAGATCGACATTCCCCCGCCGCCTGTGGGCTCGACGATGATCATGACTTGTGTCAGTACGCTCACGCTTTTGGGAACGCTAAACTCAAAGAATGAAGGTGGTTGAAGACCAGTTCGATCATGGGCGTCCCAAACCTTGATGATCTTGCTCGGCAGACCCGCGCCGCTCATGTTGATCATCACGCGAGTGACGCTCATGCCGGCCGCTAAGCTCTGTGAGCTGACGTCCGACAGCGACTTGTTGCTCGCTGTGGCCTTTGAGGATTTTTGGGTCGCCAGCATTTGCTCGGCCGATTTGACTTTGAGAGCCTGCCAATCGGGGAGCTGAATTTTGACTTGTGATTGATCGCCTTGCTTTTGACTGCACGCAGGAAGACTCAACGCGAAGATCGCAAGTGCCAAAACAACGAGATTTCGATGCGTAGATCTTGAAGCCCCAGTTGACGGGTTTCGATTGACTCGAGATTTGTCTTCACGAAAATTCGACAGATTGCATTTTTCGATCAGCACAAAACACCTCATCACAACAAACGTACAAAGCACTTTTTGTGGGTCGCGTGATTGCACTTTTGCTGGTGCAACAGAAACCCAACAGCCAAGCTCAGCGCGCGAAACACGCCAGCATCCTTATCGGCATTTACGACCCACGGCTTCAGCTCGGTCTCAAAATGAAACGCAGTTAAAATGTATTTTGGGATTTGAATCCTGACTCAGTTTGAATCGCTCGTTACCGGCATTTGCAGGTCTAAGAGTGTTGAGTCGACTGGGATTTCACGATGTCGGTACACTCTCAATTCGCCATCAAAACTTGACAGGTCCAGTTTAGGACGCTCGCTTGACTTCGCTCGGAGAGGCGACGCGATTTTGGAGGTCAAAGCGATTTAGAATTTTGAGCATTTGCTCCCGCGTTTCCGCGGAATAAAACTTCAACCCCCAGGCCGATGCGCCGACGTTTTTTCGCACACGTTCGCGATCCAAGAGTGCGAAGAATTGATCAATCACTTCGGTTTCGCTTTTCCAAGACCCTCGTTCGGGCGTGGTTTCAATTACCAGAACTGTGTAGGAGCCATGCAGGAGGTACTGTGAATTGCCGACGTGGACTCGTTCCAAGTGTGCACGGAAAGAGCGAACGAAGTTTTGCACCTCAAGAATGCCTCGCATTTGCAATTCTTGATAATAAGGAAAGAGATCATAGGAGACGATCCTCGTTGGTGAAGAAGTGAGATGAATCTCCTCCACCAGCGGAATGTAAGTGTGCATGAATCCTTTTGAGAAGAGCGAAAATTTTTGCACAATGACGGACTCAAGCAGGTAGACAGAAGCCAATGGCACCATCAATGCGAGTGTCGTCGCGACCGCAATGTAAGCGGAGGTCGGTGTCGCTCCCTCAAGCGCAATGAACCAGGCTGCGGTCGCCGCATAGATTGAAATGGCCATGATGAGAATCCAAGTTCTGGTGACGCTGAGCCCGAGTTTTTTAAGTTTGTGATGGATGTGATCGTGATCACCCTTCCAGGGCTGACTCCCCGCTTTGATTCGACGATGAATGGAGAGAATGGCGTCGACCTGTGGATGTGCAAAGATGAAGAGCGGAATGAGAAGGTAGGTCCAACGAGGTTCAGGAAGTTGCAGTGTCAGGGCTTGGCTCGCCAAAAAAAGTCCGATCAATTGGCTACCTGAATCACCCAAGTAAATTTGCGCTGGTGGAAAGTTCCAGACGAGAAATCCAGCTAAGGCTCCCGAAAATGCCACCAACCACAAGTCTTGGGCTCCGACACTCCAAAGCACGGCCATCGCAAACGCGGCCACAATTCCAAACCCAGCGGCGACTCCGTCTGAACCATCGATCATGTTCACCGCATTCATGATTCCCAGCATCCAGACCGCCGATACGGCCGTGGCGATTGCCCCTGGCCAACCCAGTTGGCTCAGAATGAGCGCATCTGTGGGAGTCATGTGGACCCACATGGCAACGGAGAGTCCCTGACCGATGAGTTTCCATCGAGCATCAAGTTCCTTGAAGTCATCGAGCACGCCGACGGCGAAAGCAGGAATCAGAAAGATCAAAGCGCTCAAGGCACTGGTCTCTGTGAAACCTTGAGTCGCGGCAGCGACAAAGCCAATTGCGACTCCAACACCGCCCAGAAGCGGAATCGGCGTGTGATTGGGCCGACGGAAGTCTTGTTGGGCGACCCATTTGCGTGCTTTGGCCACGCGCCCAATGACGAAGGTCATCATGGCGGCAAGACCAAAGCCGAGGATGAATGTCGCTAAAGGAGAAAAATCCATCTCCTCTCGTTTCGGAATGTCATTTCGAAGTCTCGAGTCCGGCTTGTTTAATCGCCTCTTGCCGATGAAACTCGAAGCAGAGAGGTGTAAAGTTGAACCTGAGCGGCCGCCTGACTTCTTCAGCGTCTGAATTGCGCGACCAAGGGCCTATGCGGGTCAGCATCGTTGTGCCAGTCTTCAATGCGGAGCAGTTCATTCTGGATACATTGAAGTCACTTGCGGCTCAAACTTATGGTGATTGTGAATTCATCATAGTCGATGACGGAAGTCAGGACTCCTCAGCGCAGCTCATCGATTCCTATCTCAATGAAGTCGAAGCCATGAATCCCGAACTGCGAAGGCGCTTTCAGTTCATCCGACAACCCAACGGGGGGCAAAGCGCTGCTCTCAATCGAGGCTGGTCGATCGCGCAAGGAGAGTTTCTGGGTTACCTCAGTGCGGACGATCGCCTTCACCCTTCTGCACTTGCTGATCTGATGGACGAGTTCAATAAGACCGAGGACGTTGTCGTTCGCTATCCTGACTATGAACTCATTGACGAGAATGGCCAGCCCTTCCGCTCCGTACACGCTCCTGAGTATTCGCAATTTGATTTGTTTGTAAACGGAGTTTGCGCTCCCGGTCCAGGCGCCATCTTTCATCGAAAAGTGTGGGCCTCCAGCGGTGGCTGGTCGACTCAATACCGACAAGTTCCAGACTGGCATTTTTGGATGTTGGCAGCTGAACAAGGTGCCTTCAAGCGCCTACCTAAAGTGCTTGCGCAATTCAGAGTTCATGAAGCGAGTGCGAGCTTCCGTGCGCCAAGCTTTGAACGAGCCGAGGAGCCCGTACTTGCGCTCGCGGAAATTCTTCGTCGACCTTCAGCTCCTTTGAAAATTGAAGAACCGGTGTTTAACCTCGCAAAAGCTCAGGCCCATGTTTTGTCGGCACGATTGCACCTGAGGGCGCGAAGGTGGTTGATCGCCTTTCAGCATTTGCAGAAAGCCACGTTTCTAGCGCCGCGGATCTGGCTTGGCAGCTTAGCATGGCGAAGGCTCATTAATGGATTTTTGCGAAGGTGACTGGATTTCGCGGCTCAACGATGGACGGCGAGCGATTAGCGATTGCGCAAATCATTGATGAGCGCGACGCTAACGCCGATCGAGGCGATGGTCGCGACCAAGCTTGCCCACTTCAATGTTGAATCCACAGTGTCACGGCCTTCGATGTGGACGATGTCACGGTCGCGCAAAGTGAGAAGTGCCGGATCCTTGAGAAATGATTTTTCCAGATTGTAGTCGATGACTTCAGTTTTACCTTCTCGCTCGCGTCGAATTGCAACCTCAGTGAGATCGCTCGACTCCAAGGCTCCACCGGCATAGGCGATCAATTGAGCCAGACTCGTATCGATCGGAATGTGATAAACGCCGGGCTCTCGAACCCCGCGCAGCAAATTCACCGTGATCAGCGGCTTTCCGTATTCGCGTCCGACAAAGAACTCATAACCAGGCCTTGAGGGCGAAGCGTCTTTGCTAAACGGGCTGACGACTTGCGCTCGGGCCCAGCTTGGACCAAGGGCGAGATGAATGACCGCAATCTGTAACAAGCAGCGAATCGCCGTACGAATCATGAGTTAGCCCTCGTTCCTAGTGTTCATCTTAGATGCACTTCAGAAATTTCGCCAAGATTCGCAGCTTCGAATGCACTCAATTCGGATGACGGTCGAGTTCGCGGGCCATTCGTTCGGCCAATTCATCAACTCTTCCCAGGGAGAAGGTCGAGCGATTGGGGTAACCGCTTAAGGATTCCAGCGCGTACTCAGCATCGCAGCTGATGATGTGCAGTTGCGCTTGTTGGCCCTCATACAGGGGAAGCCCAAAGGACTCTATGCTCGAGGTGTTCACCAATGAGCGACTGGCTCGATACAAATCCAAAAGCTTGTCGTGATCCAAAGATTGATGAACAAAAAGTTGATCGCCCATCTCCCCTGCCAAGACATTTTCACGTTCTGAAAGTGAGTCCGTCACTAGTGCCGCGCAAAATCGTCGGCCCTGAGCCTTAAGTTGAGCAAGTGCCTGCAAGTAGTCGATTTGTCGCTTGTATGCGAAGGAATTTGCGACACACAAAAAGTCGTACTTGGCGGGTTCATCATGGCGATTCGACCAATCGATACGAGGAAGGATCGGTTGCACGACAATCGGAAGCTGTAGTCCGCCGGCTCGACAGAGTTTCACCATGAATTGTGTTTGGACCCAAACTTCGTCGGCATGGCCTTGATGGATTTGCCACGTTAACTTTTCAAGTTTGAGGCGAAGTTTCGCTTTAATCGGTAATCCATCGAGCGGCGCGCCCGGAACTGAAAAGGCATTTTGGAGATAAACGATGGTTCGATTTTTCATTCTCAAGCGCGGGGGGACATTCGCAAACATGAGAACGGGTGACGGGTTTTGTTCCGCCAGCCGAGCAAGGTCCCCCTCAGATTGCCAACGAGCAAATGCCGTTGGTTGGACTCGGCCCGCGATTTTCAAGACATCGAATTGTGTGGGCGGTCGATATCTCGAATCGAGAATGACTTGATTCAGTCGCGACTCGCTTGCAATTCCAATTGGGAACACGCGATGAAGTTCATCCGCATTCTTGAGGACTTCGTCGAGAAGAACTTTGCCGCCACCTGTGTGAACGCCGGGCGCATAGAGAATCATGTGGATCTTCCGATGAGCTGCGCCGTCGATTGGGGAAGTGAAACATAGGTCAAGAGACCATAGACAAGTGCGAAGCTCAGCGAGAGTTCTTCGGCGTGAACACCGAAGACGAGGAGCCACCCCGTGTAAGCCGCAAGAAGGTAAAACAAAGCCGGATGATCTCGCTTTCGCCCATAGAGTATGGCCAACACGATGGGCGTGAGCAGTAAACCCAGCATGATTGCGAACCCGGGAGCGCCAGTTGCGTAGAGCGTGTTGAGATAAAGGCTCAAAAACGATGCTGTAGCTGACGAGCCCGCGTAGGCGCTGAACTCAAGATTGGCATTGCCAACGCCTCGTCCCCAAAATCGCGGCGGGCTACGTTCAAGATACTCATAAATATAATTTCGGTTTGAGGACTTCATGCCGCCTTCTTCCAACATCGGAAGTGCGCGATCCACGACCGTCCCGATGAGCGAGGCTCCGCCAGTTCCGCTCTTGAAAACGGCAAAAATCCCTAGCGCCAGAATGATCGGCAGCACCAACTTCATGGGTCTAAAGACCGAACGAAGTGTGCCATTCATGGTCAGCACCCAAGCGGCAACGAGGCCGACGCCAAGAGCGCCAAAGCCCGTGAGCGATCCGGTGAGAGCCATAACGCCGAACATGAGAATGCTCCGCGCGGGGCCGACCCATCCGAGCTTGCTCCAATTTGCGAGTGAGAGAAAGCAAGGCAAAACAAGCCACTCGGCGAGGTGGCTGGGTTCGCGGAACGAGCCCATGGCTCGATGAAATGCGTAGGTGAATCGCGTCGCTTGCGCCTCGCCACTCGTTCCCATGCGCGTGCGAGGCGGCTCCCAAAATCCCATGGTCTGCGCCAGATAGACGTAGATTGAAAACAAACTCACGACCACGCCGAGCTGAATGACGAATTCCAAAATTCTCTCATCTTCACGGGCCATGGCTTTGTGAATTATGGGAAGCAAACAAAGAAACGAAAGGATCTGGACGAATCTCAATGTTACGTAGGTGGAGTAGCCCGTCGTCGCGCGTTCGGGAAGGTTCAATGGATCACTCAGCGCCAAATTTCCCAGTGTCACGCCCAAGGCCCAAACCGAAAAGATCAGCACCCAAGCTGTTCCGGGAGGTAATCGGATCGACGACGTGGCAAACAGCAAAACGCAAACGGCGATCGCCGAAAGTGTTGCGAGCCAAGGGATGGGAATGGGGCCCAACGCATAGGCGGCAAGAGCATTCAAAACGAGAATCAACTTTAAGCCTGATGAAGTCGACACCTCATCAATTTATCACGAAGTCCTCACCGCCGTGACTTGAAAATCCGATAGGACTTGTGCATGCGCATCCTCATCGTCACGCAATACTTTTATCCAGAAAACTTTCGCATCAACGATGTGGCGACTGAGCTTGTACAGCGTGGACATGAGGTTCATGTCCTCACTAATTGGGCGGACTATCCTCATCCGGATCCCTGGATCGGCAGCGCATATCGAAAATCCGGATTTTCAAACTGGTCAGGAGTCGAGGTTCAGCGGGTACCGATTTTTTCTCGAGGCCGCGGTGGCTGGGCTCGCCGGATTGCCAATTACCTGTCCTTCATTGCATCGGCTTTTCTTCACTTTCGTGCCTCCGAGTCCAAGCGCCCCGATGTGATTTACGTCTGGGCAAGTTCGCCAATCACCGTCGCTCTCCCCGCGCTCTGGATCGCAAAGCGATACAATGTCCCTCCTCCCGTCGCGATCTGGGTCCAAGATCTTTGGCCTGAAACACTACAAGGCTTGGGCTCTTCCTGGCTGGGATCTAACTTTGTCCAGAGTCTCATGGGTTGCGTGGTTCGATACATTTATCAACGCGCCCAACGCCTGCACTTGCAGAGCGAAGGATTCATCGATTCGGTGAAGAAATGGGGCGCTCATGACGAAAATCTCATGACGCTACCGAATTGGTTTGTTCGCGAAGTTTCGAATTCCCCGGATTCAGGAGCCCCTGCAAAACCAATCCCCCGACCGGCGACCATTCTGTATGCCGGAAACCTTGGTCATGCCCAAGGCTTAGATGCAGTGGTTGAATTGATCGATGAATGTGCTCAAAAGTCGCTTCCCGTCCGCTGGATGTTCGTCGGTGATGGCAGTTGCCGAGCTGACTTTCAACTTAAACTTCAGTCTCTAGGACGATCTTCTCAAGTCGAATTTCGTGATCGAGTTCCACCGCAAGAGGCGGCGGAGCTCGAGGCCAAGGCTGACTTCCTGTTTCTTTCACTCGTCGATGCCGACGCATTCAATCGCACATTGCCATCGAAGTTCGTCGGATACCTCAGTGCCGGGCGTCCGATCCTTGCGCTCGCCCATGGCATCACGGCGACCTACGTCCAGAGATATCAACTCGGCCTTTGTCGAAGGCCCAAGGAGTCTCGGCAACTTGCAAACGATTTGGAACTGCTCCTCAGCCGTGGTGATGAGGAGCAAAGGACCTTTGGAGAGAATGCGCGGGCGTTGGCTTTGCGAGAGTTTAAGAAGTCCATGATTCTCGATAAACTGGAAATGGATCTCCTGAGACTATCGCAAGGCGAGCGACATCACCGAGGTGGAAGTTGAAGTTTGTCATTCTGGGCGCAACGGGCATGCTTGGATCGGCCCTTTATCGCGAGATCAAGGCACAAGGGCACGAGTGTATCGCCGCAATTCGGCGATCGCGAACCGATCTCAGTGCGGAAATCGAACGTGAGTTTCAACCCACCGATTTGGTTTGCGACGTCGATGCTTTAGACCCGGATTCTGTCACAGATCTTCTTCGTCAGCTTCGTCCTGACTTTCTCCTTAATGCTGTTGGCTGGACACCACGCCGCCCGATCAAAGACAAAAGTCTTTTGATTCAAACAAATTCCGTTCTGCCGCATCAGCTCGCACAAATATGCGAGAAACGTGGCGTACGCTTGGTGCACTATTCAACGGATTGCGTGTTCAAGGGACAAGCTCGCGCACCGGAGCAAGGCTATACGGAAAACGATCGTCCCGATGCGGATGACGACTACGGGCTCTCCAAGCGCTTGGGTGAAGTTTCAAACCAGGATCATGTCCTCACACTTCGTGGTTCAATCGTTGGGCTTGAGTTGCAAAATCACACGGAGCTTCTGGAGTGGTTCATCTCTCAACGACAAACCCATGAAGTTGTTGGCTATAAAGCCTTTCACTATTCGGGCATGACAACGACGCAAATGGCGAAGGTTACCTTGAAGTGTGTGCAGGCGGGCCTGAGTGGGCTCTGGCATGCATCGGGCCCCTTCACCACCAAGTTTGATCTTTTGCAAACAGCAGCGCAGGAGTTTCAATTCCCTGTTCATGTCATTCCCGACACTCAGAAATTCGCCGACAAGCGGCTCTCCAGTGATCGATTGGCGAAAGTGATCGGTCCAGTGACGCCCGATTGGGGGCGAATGCTTGCCGAGCAAGCCGCCTGGTGGCGCGAGCGTCAAGGCTCATTCAAAACAACGACGATCTCTCCTAAACAAGGCCAAAAACATCAATCGAGGAAGTCGGCATGATACTCAAAGGTAAACGTGTCCTGGTGACAGGCGGAACCGGATCCATGGGTAAGACGTTTGTTCGTCGAGCCCTCTCTGGAGAATTCGGACTGCCACAAAAGCTCGTCGTACTCTCTCGTGACGAGGCCAAGCAGCACGACATGCGCGTGGAGTATCTCAATCGAAAGTCCGCCACCGATGAAGTGATCTTCAAGAACTTCGAGCGAATTCTTTCCTTCCGGATCGGAGATGTTCGACGCTACGAAGATCTCGTGGCTTCACTGCCAGGGATCGATATTGTGATCAATGCCGCGGCTCTCAAACAAGTCCCCGTCTGCGAATACTTTCCTGAACAAGCGATTCTCACAAATTGCATGGGCGCGCAAAATCTAGCTCGCGCGATTCATGAGCATCGCTTTCCTGTTGAAACCGTCGTCGGGATTTCAACCGACAAAGCCTGCAAACCCGTCAATGTCATGGGTATGACCAAGGCCCTTCAAGAGCGCATCTTCATCGCGGCCAACGTGAACTCTCCTGGAACTCGCTTCATTTGCGTTCGCTACGGTAACGTTCTCGCATCGCGAGGAAGCGTGATTCCTCTCTTTCATGAACAAATTCGGGCTGGTGGACCCGTTACAATCACCGATGAGAACATGACTCGCTTTCTGCTGAGTCTTGATCAAGCCGTGGACACCGTCATGGCGGCCATCGAAAACGCTTTGCCCGGCGAGACTTACATTCCCATCGTTCCTTCAGCCAATATGGTCAACGTCGCCAAGAGCTTAGTGGGGGATCTCAAGATCCCCATCAAAGTGACCGGCATCAGGCCTGGCGAAAAGCTGCATGAGAGCCTCGTCTCCATCGAAGAATCCTACCGGACCTATCGACGTGATGGTTACTACGTCATTCAGTCTATGCTCCCTGAGCTATTGGCCACGCAAGCCAAACGCTCTCGTGACTTGATTGGCGAGTACTCGTCGGAAAATCATGTCGTCGACTTCGAACAGACCTCGACTTTGTTGAGGCAACACCGGCTGATGCTCGATCAAGTTGAAGAGTCCGGCTCTCAAGGTCAGGAAATGTTGAGATGAACTCAACTCGTCGAGTGATGACAGTTGTGGGAACTCGACCGGAGCTCATCAAGCTTGCGCGAGTCATTCCTGAACTTGATCGGCACTTCACACACACATTGGTCCACACGGGTCAGAATTTCGACTTCGAGCTCAATCAGATTTTCTTCGATGACCTCGGAATCAGAAAGCCGGATGAGTTTCTCAATGCAGCGCGCGGCACGACTATGGAAACCATTGCCGCCTTACTGATCGAAGGCGACAAAGTGCTGCAGAAATTCAGTCCCGACGCACTCCTGATCTACGGCGACACGAACTCCTGTCTCATCGCCTACGCTGCAAAACGAAGAAAGATTCCCATTTTTCATATGGAAGCGGGTAACCGTTGCTTTGATGCTCGAGTTCCCGAGGAGATCAATCGCAGAATCATTGATCATCTGGCTGACGTGAACTTCGTCATCACCGAGCACGCCCGTCGGTACCTCTTATCCGAAAACTTTCCAGCGGACCGAATTATACATTCAGGTTCCTCAATCCCAGAGATCGTCGAGAAGTACCGCCAGCAGATCGATCAGTCAGACATTCTTCAAAGGCTCAGTATCCAACCAAAGTCTTATGTCGTGGTGAGCGCTCATCGCGAAGAGAACGTGGATCGCCAAGATAAACTCGAAGAACTTCTCGAGACTCTCCGCCAACTCGCTCAAGATCACGAAGTCATATTTTCCGTGCACCCCAGGACACGACAGCGACTCGACGCCCTGGCTGGCGCTGCAAGTCTCCCCGCTCGAGTTCGTCAACTCAAGCCATTGGGATACTTCGACTACATGAAACTTCAAGCCGAATCCAAGGTGGTTTTGTCAGACTCAGGCACGTTAACGGAAGAGGCGGGACTATTGGGCTTTCCGGCCGTCATGATCCGAGATGCTCATGAGCGACCCGAGGGAATGGATGAGGGCGTGTGTTTGATGGCTTCGACGGCGCCAGACCGCATTCTGTCCGCTATGAAGATCGCAACGTCGGCGCGTGCGAATCGCCGTATACCAAAGGATTATAAGTTAAAGCCAGTTGGATCCATCGTGGCGCAAGCGATTGAATCGATGATTGATCAAGTACGACGAGTCGTCTGGTCCGCTTGACTCTAATGCAACGTCACTAAGTCCTAAGTTTGTCGAACTTCTCGGGCCTTAGGCGGTTTTGATGTCGTCGAACTTAAAGTTCAACACTCCATAGATCGGCCCATCATAAATCTCACGAATGCGAACCGACGAAGCCTTTAACTCATCTCGGAACGTCTTGCGCTGATTGGTCACCATTAGCATCGCATCACTAAATCGAGATGTGACGGTGCTTTCGACATGCGTACGGACCGGCGGACAGTCGATGAAGATCACATCATAGGCGATACGAAGTTGCTCAATGAAGTACGCGAACGAAGGTCCTTCGATGAGATCTGAAAGGTTGCCGTCAACTCGCGACGTACGAATGATTGTGAGAGATCCTCGGTGTCCATGCAGATTGATCACGCGTTTGTAGAACGTAACCTTCTCATTCGAGAGTTCGGGAATCACACTTTCTTCCTTAAAGTCCGGGAAGTACAACTCCACATCGGGGTCCTGATAATCGAGATCCACAACGCAAACATTTCGATCGATCACGGTCATGGCCAGCGCCAAGTTCGCCGCGGTAAAGCTCTTCCCCTCTTTGGTGTTGGCCGAACACATAGTGATCACGCGACCCATCGAGCGGTCCTCGAGAATTCCCAATTCCCTCTCTAAACGGATGCGGATGCTACGGATCGCCGTGGCTTCTTGGCTTGCCGGCGCGTCTTTGACCAACAATGGCTTGGGTTCGGGCGGGCCGCCTTGATCCAGCGGAGCATGATGCTTGAGTTTCTTTGCTCCATAGAAGTAAGGCACCTCTCCCAAGACTTTCAAACCCACCCGCGATAAGTCTTCGCGACCTCGAACCGTTGGGATCAGCAAGTATCGGAGCGTAAACAAGGTCAGAGCAACGGCCATTCCAAACACAGCCGCAGCGATATGCCGTCGGATTAAGCCCATGCCTTCGGGACGTCCGTTCACTTCAGGTTCAGCAACAATTCTCAGGTTGTTCTTTTGACCAGCCTCTTGAATCTGCGCTTCTTGGTACTTGGCCTGCAAATCAGCGAACAAGCGTTGCTTCAGTTCAAGTTCGCGACGAATTTCGGTGAGTTTTTGCAAGTGATTGGCCAAAGAGCGAACTTCCTGCGTGTGACCAGCCAGCTGACTGTTGATGGCCGAGTACTCGCCCTCAAGCTGAGATCGCTTCGCCGTAAGCTCGGCGATTTGCTTTTCAATTTGCTGCACCTGATCCCAGGGGTTCAATGAAACCGGTAGGTCGCCGCGGTCTTTGAGAATGCGATCAAACTCGATCAGAGCTTGATTGAGTGCGGCTTGTGCGCCGACGCCTTCCATCGACGCCGGATCGCGACCTTGTTGTGACATTTCTTTTTGATATTTGAGCAGTTCAATCTTGCGCTGCATTTGCGCCAGATAGAGCTGCGAAGGCCGTCCGCCACGAATGAAATCCATGTGCTTGCTCAGTTCCGTGCGGAACTCAGCAATCAAATGCGAAGTCGCGTCGATTTGTTGCTTGAGTGCGCGGCGCTTGGATCTCGCCTCGAGCGTGTCGCGTCCGCCACCGACGGTGAACTCGACAGCCGCTAGGCCTCGCTCACCCGTTTGCAACATTGCATATTCGCCTTCAAGCTGTAGAAGTTCGCGCCTTGCGGAGTCAGCCTGGCGACTCAAGAAGTCCTTCACGGCACGAACGCGAAACAACGTGTTTTCATAGTTGGCTTTCACCAGTGCGTGGCTCGCAAGTCGAGCAAGTCCTGCGGACAAATCAGGCTTGCGACTTCTGGCGCCGACCACCAAAGCATTTTGATCCTTCATGCGGGTGATGAACAGAAAACTCAAGATGAGGTCGGCTCGATCTTCTCGACTCACCTCAGATGAAAGTGAAGAAAGAAAGTCGACGACGGCCCGATCCGCTGACGCTTCGGCATCCGCGAGCAGTTGGCGCCGAAACTGTTTTGATTCAAACATGTGTTCAACTAAGAACATCAAATCTTGAATCTCGCGCTCTTCGTAAAAGAACCCCATCATGCGGCCCGAGGAACCACTGAGGTCATCCGGCAGTGAGACGTGAATGATCGACTCGGATTTATACGATGGCCGCTTAAAGACGATGGCGTAAGCCGATAGAATCACGGCGACGGCGATCGAAATGCCGATGATCGGCCGACGATTCGTCCACAAATAGCGGACGATCTCCATCAAGCTCACGTCGACGATCGAATCGGCATAGGACTCTTTTGACTCTTTCACCTTCTCTACATCGGAAATTTAGGCTTCCGGATGGAGTCCTGAATCCCTGGGCCTCGTGAACATGGCCGTAGGACGCTTGGACTTTGGTCGCAAGTCAGGTGCGTTAAGCAACTTCATCCACTGATTGATGAAGTTCGTCTCCGTCAGCTCAGCGGCAAAGCTCAGCGCGCGGCGAGCCGAGCCGTTGAGCCAACGTGGATCACGTCGCAGCTCCAAAAGTCCTCGATTGATGGCCTCCACACTCACAGATTCGACCACCCAGCTTCCGTGGCGTTGGAGGTGGCCAAAACCTGTTGGTGAAGGTGTTGTCAGCGTTGGCAAGCCCATGGACATGGCTTCAAGTAACGCAATTCCGTAGGTTTCGCGTTCGTCACGTGGAGTAAACAGACCAAGGTCGGATTGCTGGGCAATTTGCTGAATTTCTCCCATCGACTTTGGTCCAACAATTTGAATTCGACCAGGCGCGAGCTTCGCCGCAAGCTTCGTCAATTTTGCAGAAAGCGGGCCCTCGCCAATGATGCTCAATTGAAGTTCCGGGACCTGGGCGACCGCCCGAATTTGCAAGTCAAATCCCTTGTAGTCGACGAGTCGCCCCCAGCTGACCAATTGTCGTAATTTCTTTCGAGGCGTCGAGTGCTGACCGATAAAATGCCAACTCGGATCGACTGGGAGTGGAATCACCTCAATTGGAATTTGAGGAAACCTCGACCGGATTCGCTCAGCTAACCACGCACTCGTCACCACGATGCGAACTCGGCGACTCGAATCGCTATCCGAGAGATTCGCTTTCGGTTCCGAACGAAACTGTGGTCGGGCGATCAACGAATCCAAAACCCGCGATTCAATCCACCCTTTCCAACCCTGAAGCTCAGCATGTAGGAAGATGGTCATCTCACCTTGCCACCGACGAGCGCAGATCGCCGCCATCGGGTTCGGGGTATGCAAGATGAGATGCTCAGCATCTGGCATGACGGAAGTTTTCCAACGCGCCAAAGGTTGGCGAAAGAGTCTTCCCCAAGTCGCACAACGATGAATGCGCACCCCGCCTTCAGTTTCAGAAAGAGTCGGCGCAAAGCGCTCATGTGCAACTTCCACGAAGACTTCGTGACCCCGTTGAGCCAAGCCCCTGGCCATGATGGCGGTCGCAGTTTCAATCCCACCTGTGCTGGGTGGATAGTGCTTGCCGAACATCAAGATCTTCATTTGATCTTTGTACCTGAGGTGGATTCTGCAGAGTGAAGTTGTTCAACACGGCGGATTGAATCGTCACTTCTCTTCACGCGCCAAATGAGCCGCTCGAAATCGTCGACAAACTGACCGCCGGCTTCGTGAATCTCGTCGATAAATTTTTGCGTGTTGGGATAAACGTGAAAGTAAATCAGTTCGTCGGTCGGATTGTGATTTCCGAGAAATGATCGCAGTGAATCTCCGGTTTCACTGCGAAATGGAAATCGAACACGAAGCCAAAGCTGGAGCCAACGGCGAGGATCTCGAATCGAGTACCTTGCGATTTCTGGCGCCGTGATGATTGAGCCTCCGGGCTTGAGCGCTGTTAACAATCGTCGGTAGAACTCGATGCGATTTTTTCGACCTCGAATATGTCCCGTGATCGAGTAGGCCACCCAAATCACATCAAAGCTTTCGCCCTCGATGCTTCGCTCGTCTCCGCAGCGGAGATCCAGTCGTGTTCCCGGCTTTTGCATTTCTCGACAAAGATCACGGCCAAGATTGGCCATCTTCGGACAGACATCAAGTCCCAGCACTCGCGCGCCGGAGTCGCTCATGGCCAAGGGCTCACGGCCCGTGCCGCATCCAACAACCAACACTTCATGCGAGTCCTTAACACCCAGTCGCCGCCACATTTCATTTTCAAACGGCATCAATCCCGCTCGAACGAAAGGTCGATAAAAGGCCAACTCCCCGTCCGAGGAATATCGAGACTGCATTTCACGTTGAATTTTATGATCGTCCAACCAGTCGGAGCGACGAAGTGCTTGCCAGGCCTGTCCGAGTCGACGCTTGAACATTTCGAGGCCACGGGCTCGAGCTCGAATTTCAAACTCAAATCCAGGACAGATTTCAACGCGCTTGGCCGTGAGCGGATTTTCCATGCTACAATGCAAATCGAAGTTGTTGGACTTGTCCAGTCTGGCTTCGAAGATTAGCGTTGGCACATGGACACAAAGACCCAAAACGAACAATCCGCGCATGAAAACTGTCACTCAACTTCGGGCAACTCGTCTGAAAATTTAAGTCGGGCGCAGAATGTTGCGGACTCGTTCAAGGCGAGTTGGCGGATTGCCGAAGGTCTCGCATGGAATCGAATCGGCGACGAAATCCTCATACTCGATTCGCGTGGAGATCTTGAATCGAGGAGCTTTCATTCACTCAATTCGACGGCAGCGCAGCTTTGGGAGTCGCTCGAGCAAGGTGTGAGTTACGATGAACTCCTCGCACAGCTTCGTCGTTTCGCTCCGACCTCCATGAATCCCGAATTTGAAGAGCAATTGCATGTGGACTTAAAAGCCTTTCTTTCGAGCTTGCATGAAAAGCGATTGATTGAGATGTGACGGCTTGGAACACGAGTTGGCAACCCGGCACGAACATCTTCGGGGTCAACAACCTCATCATCGTCGAGTGATTCGCGTGTGCGGCGACAGCATGTCACCCACACTCAAAGATGGAGAGTTTGTCGTGATCGATTCCTTGATTTTGCCACGCGTGGGTGACCTGGCGCTGATCGACACTGAACTTGGCCCAACCCTGCATCGAGTCCTCAGTTGCGGACTGACTCCCCCAACGCCCTCAAGCCCGGCAGACCCATCTCAGCAGAAAGCATCTCAGATCTCCGTCATTTGCGCTGGCGATCATGGTCAACGCATAGACCTCGTCGATAAGATCCAAGGTGTCGCGATCTACCAAATTACGCAGACCCAATTGCGGCAAAATCAGCAGAGTAAGATTTCTGAACCTGATCGAGCAAATTTCCATCTCAAGCCTTTAAGACATTCAGGCTTTCTGTATCGGGTCCACCTAGGAATCGCAAAGTTGGCCCGCCTTGAGCTTCAACTCAGCGGTCGCAATATACGACTCGCGCGAGGCCTGCGGCGACTCAGCAAGATGTTAAGAAAATTCCTGATCATTTTCGCCGAACGCTACGCCCATCATTTTCAAACGGGGTCCGTGCCATGAAGATCTCTCACACTCAGCATCCAGCCTCCATCGACGAGCTCTTCCGCACGGCGAGAGATCGACATCAGCCGTTGTCGGTGACCATTGAGCTCACGCAAGGCTGCAATCTTGCCTGTGCACATTGTTATAATTTTGATCGAACGAGCTCGTCCAACGGCGTCTCGGCTTACGACAAAGATCGCCCCACACTCTCCCCGGAGCGCGTGGACCAACTTCTCAGTGAAATTCGTCGGGCTGGCGGACTTTTCGTATCCTTCACAGGTGGCGAGGTCACGCTCGCGCCGCATCTCGAGCGACACATCCGTCGTGCTCGTGAGCTCTCTCTCAATGTTCGGCTCAAAACCAATGGAACTCGATTTTCCAATGATCAAGCACGCAAACTCTTCGCAGCTGGAGCGCGAGATTTGGACGTGAGTCTCTATGGAGCGAAGCCGGAAACGCATGATCGCTTCACCGCGAGGCCTGGCTCTCATCAGCGAACACTGAATGGCATAGTCGCCGCACGCGATGCGGGGTTTCAGGTGAGCGTTTCGATCATTTTACATCGTGGAAACTACACTGAGCTTCCGGAGATGATCCAGTGGTGCCGCGAGCAAAATGTTCGCTTTGAAACTTCGACGGAGATCACTGAAAGATACGACGGAAGCGAAGGCGCAGATCACTTGCGACTGCGCGAAGAGGACTTGCGACAACTCGTCCGCGGCCCCGCGGGCTCGAGATTTTTAGGTAACGTCAATACGACAGGTGACGTGCAATGCGCTTGCGCCCGGACCAATGCGGGAATCTCCCACACCGGCATCGTGCTCCCTTGTATAGGCGCTCCGTGGCCGGCTGGTGATGTGACTCAGCAAAGCTTTGATGAAATTTGGAGTTCTTCTGTTGTGTTTCAACAGATTCGCGCATTGAAGTTTGAGGACTTCAAAAGCTGCGTCACCTGTGAAGTTCGATCGCATTGTCCAAGAAGTTCAGGAACCGTACTCGCGAACACTGGTGAGTTCACCGGCTGTGATCCCTGGCTCAAAATGGAAGCACGGGTCCTCAAAGAGGAATCCAATAAAAAAAGCGAAGCAGTTGTCGAAGCTTAAAACTCAGCTCATGAGAATCGTGCACGGAGTTTCAGCTTTGCGGCCACCGGCCGTCATGCCGTTGCAAGAACCGCCTGATTGGAGACCTGCCGAACCGACTTTCTCACTTCGAATTTCAGGCGCCACATATTGAGTTTGCGCCACCTTGCTCGAATTCGTTTCGATCTGGCCGGCAGGCTTCACTGCAACTTCCGATGCAGGATGAGCGACCTGGGACTCATGAGCGTTCGATTTTTTCATGTTTTCACCTCACCACAATCATGATGTCGGTCACTCGGCAGAATGTCCACAGCTTCGGACTGACGAACGAGTTCCCAGGGGTTGGTTTGCAGCCGAGTGCTCATCACTAAAGGACGAAACACCTCTGCATGGCGCCGAAAACAGCTGGGGACCTGTGTCATCACCCGCTGAGCGAGGTCTGAATCAAAATAAAAGGCCAGGACCTCTTTGAGAAAGGCTGTGTGATGTCGAAACTTTTCGTCACGCCAAAGTCCACCCGGCTGACTCCGATCCAAGCGGGCGGCGGCCACTAAAGGTGCGGGTCGCAAAGATCTCGCCTCTGATTCTATGGGGAACTCCGGAATTCGCGTTGTCGCCGGCCATACGACGGGGCGTCCCGAATCATACCTCACATAAAGTTGATCACCCGCGAGAACCGGCGTGCCCTCGCGCTCATAAGACAAACGCGCGAAAGTCGACTTCCCGGCGCCTGACGGGCCAAATACAACCCACGCACCGCCATCTTTCACCACGCAAGATGCATGTAGGGGAAATCCTAAATCTCTGCGCATCAGCTCACGCGCCAGCAAGGTGTTGTTCAAGTTGTCGAGTGTATCGATCGCTGCTTCATCGATCTGTGGACCCGTCGCGACAATGATCGTCTGATGCAGATCCCTCCAGACCGCGAAGTCGCGACAAACCAACTTTTGTCCATCGACGTGAAACACAGGAATCGGATCTGACCAAATCTCGTCACTGGCCCGACTGTTCTGCGCGAGATAGTGAATTTCAAAATCGGCCTTCAACGCGGTTTGCGTCGGATCAGCGGACTCATCCACCACAAAGCCTCGCCAGTGAGCCAGCAGCCAAAGCCTTGAGGCTTCACTCAACTCGCGAAATCGCCAGCGAACATGAAAGCCGGCCACAGAGATCAAAACACTAGGCCACGCACTCGCCGAAGCCGTCTCATGTTCCCGAATTCCTTCCAGCAACTTCAACTTCTCGCCGATGCGCCAATTCACAATTCACCTCGAGATCTTGGCCTACTCATGGCTGATCTGATCCAATAGAACACATATTGAGCCGCGTGTAGGCTTCGATCGCGCACGCTCACTCGGATCCCAAGGCTTCGAAATCCGCGATGGCGCAAAGGGCGTAGCAAGATCAGCCGACTCCATAGCTGAGTTCTTTTTGAGGATCTCAATTCACTTTGAAATCCGGTCGACGACACATCTTGGTCCGTAAGTTCACTTTTCAATCTTTGAACACAGGCCAAAGAAAGCGCGCAGGCCTGGCGCAGGCTCAATTGCCGAGCCAGATTTGAAACCTGTTCCCAATCCGACTTCGACAACATAGGCCCCAGCATTTTCAAATCTAAGAGCCAAAAATATTTTTGGCAGGCGTGCCCAACCACCCAATGCCCGCTCAAATGAATCCAAAGTGCAGGGAGCTTGAGTTGATAGGCTCGTCCATCGCGGGACATCTCAATCCACTCACTCCATCGCCATTCTTGGGGTTCGTTGAAAATCAGTTTGGTGTGAAGTTCGAGAGCAACTTCTTGGCCGGCAGTCTTCAATAGCCACACTTCTTTCCCAGCGGACTCGGGGAGATGCATTTGCCACCCACGGGATCGCAAAGCTTGTCGTGCTTCTTCGAGGTCAACTCGGTCCACAAATAAATAGTCGAGATCTGAAAGCGGCCGCCACATGCGAGCATCGCGAAGAGTTGCGCCAAGATCTTTGCCCTCGCTTCGCTGAATGAGGTCAATGCCTTTGAGGCGCACGGCGCGAAGCCCGGCCAGCTTCCAAAGTTCCTCGAGGCTACGGCTCAGAGCGATGAGAATGAGATTTCGCTCTGCAAGTTTGCGCGTATCAGGCAGGAATTCGCGTTTCCAGTTCGAGTCCAAAGGCGCGTGACGAAATGCCCAAGCTGCGAGTCCCTGACTGCGAATTTGTGCGGTAATTCGATGCTCTGGTTCAGCGTCCGCCCATGGCCAACGGCTTGTCACATCAGCGTCGAGAAGCTCGGTCCATGGCGAAGTGAAGTTCATGCTCCAAATTTGGCCAGAAGATGACCTGCCATGAACAGCAATATTCCCCCGATGCTGCCCAATATCATGTTTCGAAGTGATCGCCGGCGTTCAAGCTCGCGAACTCGAAGCTGCTCAACGTTGAACTTCTGAAGCTGTGAGTGAAGTTCTTCGCGAAGGCTCTGAGCTTCATTCCTCAGGCTTCGTTGTGCGGCGAGCGCGAGATCTTCGCTCTGCGGTCGAGAGACGGAGCTGAGCCAAAATTGATGATCAAGTCCCGGATATTTCTCTTCAAGCGCCAGATACCAAGCAAGCGCTCGCCAAATGTGCGGGGGAGCTGAATCACCGCCTTGAACCCATCGAGTCCACGCGGACGGGTCAACCATCAGAAGCTGCGCCATCTTTCGAGAAGAAAGGCCTAAGCGTGCGCGGATCTCCTCTAAACCCCCTATTTTGCGTCGTAAAACCATGACTTCGGCTTCGTATTTGAGCCGAAGGCTGGATTTTGCGGTCAAAGGCGTACTGAATGGGGTCGGAGAACCGACATTTATTTCTGCATCACGGAAACTCTCAAGGCCCACTTCGATGTCCTGCATGGACTCAGCCTGGCTGATCATGTTTCGTCTCGCAATATTTCTGTTGCGTCACACATCATTTGACGTTGTGAAATGCAAGATCAGACGGTCGCCGTCCCAGGAGGTCGATGCTAAATTATCAATTTCTCAAGGGATTATGGACTCTTCATGAGTTTCGCATTCAACCGAGAGCTGACGACGCGCCATGACTCACACTTATAGTTATAAGTGTGAGTATTAAATATTCGTATTTATTAACGAAAATTAAATTGATGTTTTCGTCTTGGATTTTGACCCGCGCATTTGCCATCGTGTCTTTAGGGCGCGGGATTCGATGCAGTTTCGTTGGTCAAGATGGGTTGGCTCGGCACGCTTTCGGAGCTTGGAGCAACGGATGCCGGGGTCCTGGCCATGTGTTCAGCATAAGTTTCGCCGCTACCGCGGAAAATCTCGATGAGCTCCTGGCGCGATCCATAAGGTCCTGAGTAGTAGCCTTGCGAACTTTGCCGGAGGATCAACACAACTTCACCGCCTTGGCGATTCCAATGCACGGATCTGAGCTGCCCGGCCTTTCGGCCTCGGCTTTCGACTTCGCAATCGGCGCGAAGCGTTTCGAACTCACCGGCCGGAACGACGACCTTTTCTGGCCCCTCGATTCGACATCGCCTTGTTCGAATCAGTCCTTCACTGGGTAACTCCATCGAAAAAGCTTTCGTATCAAAAACAACTTCCCGGCCAACTTGGAGAGGAAATATGGCCGTCGATGGGCCTCGCTCCTCAGATCTGAAATCGGCAAAGGAAGGGCAGTTCTTTGTCTTTCGGGGCATCGCGAACTCGACGTTTTCCGTCCACCAGTAAAACTCACGATCCGGTCGATCTACTTCTGCGACAGCATCAGCCCCCTCTGGGCGCGTTTGGAAAACCGGTTTTTGTCCTGAAGTATAGGAAAGCATTCGCCAGCGAATGAGATGGCCTTCAAAACCTTCGACAATTCGCCGCTCATAAAATTCTGAGACTCGTCCCCCGCCCTCATTCTTTTTAATGATGTAGAGATACTGGTCGCCAATACGCGGGTTGGGTGTCGGAATTTGCGTTGAGGGATCTCCGGCATGAATGAGGCCGGCGCGATGCTGAAGCTCCTGTAAACTCCCCGTCGCCGCTTTTTCGGCCGGAGGCGAATTGCCTATTGAATTAACCGTTGAACTGGCAGGCGCTTCGGCGGGAGCAACATTCGGCGTGACGCTCGAAGCTTCCACCACGTCCATCGGCAAAAGTTCTTTGTATATCATGAAGCCGACGAGCAGTGCGATTGCCGCAGCTCCGGCCGCCAGAGGTTTCCACCATCGGCGCATTCGATCGCTATGGAGTAGATATTGAGTCGAGTTCTCTCGATAAACTTTCTGGAAGCTTGGAATTCGCCGCTGCAAGGTTGCGATTTCAAGTTCCACAGGCGGAAGCTTTGCCGAAGATCCGGAATTCGTGCCAGATCCAGTTTTCCCATTCGTCGAACTTGGAAAATTCAAAGCGGGATTTCCGCCTTCTCGTTTTGAATGACGAACCGAAGAGTTCACCCAATCGCCCAACCAGAGCGAGTACTCCTCAGTCGACATCAAGCCTGAGGATTTGAAGATTTGCTGGGCTTTTTCGAGTTGATCTTCAGTCACCAGCTGGGCCATTTGGCGCACGCGACATGCGGGCGGCGCACTTGACCAATCAATGGCTCGAGCGCGAGCGGCAGCCTCGGCAAGATCTTGTGGGCGCTCGCGCGGATCAGGTCGCGTGCAGCTTCGAATCAAGTCCCAGACGGCCTTGGGAACGGCGGCGCGAAGATTCGCTCCAACAGGAAGTTCAGCTTTGCGAATGAGCTCCATCGTTTCAAAACGATTTTGTCCGCGGAATGGAGTCCTGCCGACCAGCATTTCGTAAAGCACCAATCCCAGAGCGTAGAGATCCGTCTGAGCCGACGGCGGCGCGCCTCGAAAGAGTTCCGGCGCAATGTAATTCAGAGTTCCGATCAAAACTCCAGTTTCGGTTCGCACATTCATCTCATCGTCTTGTTGGCTGAGCTTGGCGATCCCGAAGTCGATCAACTTCGAACTTCCCGAGTGGTCGACGATGATATTGCCGGGCTTCACGTCTCGATGAACGATTCCGCTTTTGTGCGCATGATGCAGTCCCTCTGCGATGTCCGCAAAAATTTGCAGCGCATCGAGAGGGCTGAGCAGACGACGTCGAGAAAGGACGTGGAGTGAATTCCCCTCCAAGCATTCCATCGCGATGTAGGCGTAACCATCGACATGCCCCAAACTATAGACGGAAACGATCTGCGGATGTCGGAGCTGAGCCAGTGCTCGGCCTTCCAAAAGAAAGCGCTGCAGGAGATCTTGGCCGCCGAGGTCTTGAATCGGTAAGAGCTTAAGCGCCACGACGCGCTTCAAAGTCAGATCTCGTGCACGAAACACCACACCCATGCCGCCACGACCGAGCTCGGACTCAAGCTCATAGTCGCCAATTTGCAAACCAGCTCGCAATTGAGAGTCGGCACTCATGAGGATCTCATCGGAATTTTTGCGAATTTCGATAAATGATGAAGGCTAAACTAGAGTTCAATCCCAACGATTAAGCCTGCCCACCCGCGACCCGACCTTGGTCGGCGAAGTTGAATCACTTCAGTTGGGCAGGTGAAGTTTCGAGCCGCAAAGGATTGAGCTGACCCTTGGCGATGTAGTCGGCATAGGCCTCGCCCTCGCCTTCTTTAAAGCTCTCAATCAAGTATTCGGAGCCATAAGGGCCGCCATACAAGCCGTGGCTGTTGGATCTCTGAATTCGTACCAATTCGCCTCGCTCCGGATCCACATACTTCACAAAAGTTTTGCTCATGCCCTCAGGCGCGTCGCGCATCGCAACTCCACACTCAATCGGAATCGCCCAACTTTCGCCCCAAGGCAGACTCAATTTTTCGCGCTCGCGAACTTTACAGCGACGAACTCGTGAAACCTGACGTTGGTTGAACTCTTGCGAAATGGAATGAGTCATGATGGCCACGGCACGCCCAAGCCGCAGCGGATAGATCTGTTGCGAAGGAGAATTTTCTGCCTCCTGCGACTCGCTATCGCCGAGAATTGGACATCCTCGTGTGGCTCGAGGAATGGCGGCCTCGTTGTTTTCCATCCACCAGTAAAAGGTCTGCGCCGGCGGATCACCGGGCTTTTCATGTAGAATTTCAATCTTCCACTTCAACCAGCGACCCTCAAAGGCCTCTAAGGTTCGACGTTCGCGAAACCAAGTCTTACCGCCTTGGGCTTGAAAACTCGTATTGATGTAAACACTTTGTCGACCAAGACGTGGGTTTGGAGATGCGACTTCTGGAAACTCCGCGCGGATTTCACCTTCGGTAATCACTCCCAAAGGAAAGTTTCGACCTCGAGGTGAACCCATGCCCCGAGCCGGCATCTGATGCCCTGGGCCCTCGACATTCGACGCTGGATCTCGATCGTTTTTTGCAACTGGCGTTGGTGCCACAGCAACCGGCACCACAGGCGAAGCCAGCCATTCAGGCTTTAAGCTCCTGACCGCCACCAAGCCAACGGCCATAAGTCCAAGCGCCGCGCCCGACGTCCAAGCGATTCGCCTTAGCCAATTGCGTTTTTGAAAGTGTGTCGAGTTCACGGCCGGAGTGCCCGGCTGCTGCCGCACTCGCACATCGACGTTTTTCTTGTAGATCGGCAGT
Organism: Bdellovibrionaceae bacterium UBA2339; assembly: GCA_002344785.1. GTDB lineage: Bacteria > Bdellovibrionota > Bdellovibrionia > Bdellovibrionales > JAMPXM01 > UBA2339. The sequence goes on along the minus strand of DDUL01000033.1, from coordinate 123,600 downwards.
AAGTCGTTGAGCGCATGAAGATCAATGCGATCACTTTTTTGCGCCGCCTTCGTCTGCGCGGCCATGGCGAATACGAGCGGATACTCTTCCGAGCTGACGCCTTGGGCTTTGAGCCAATCGCCCGCTTCCGACCAATTCTGCACATGTGAAAAGAGATTCGCGAGATCGAATTTCGCCGCAGCGTCGGCCGGCGAGCTCGCGGCCAATTGTTGCAAAACCTGATCGGCAAGCCGAGCCGCTGCCGCCATGTCAGTGGGTCGCTCTTCAGGATTGGCCAGCACGCACTGCTTGATCAGTTTCCAAACCGCGGCGGGCACCATCGCCTTGAGCGCTGTCGACACCGGCAGGACTCCAGACTTGATCATCTCCATGGTCTCAAAGCGGTTTTGCCCCTTAAAGGGCGTGCGACCCACCAGCATTTCATAGAGAACCAGACCAAGAGAATAGAGATCAGATCTCGCTGAAGGCGCTTCGCCTCGGAATAATTCCGGAGCGATATAATTCAATGTTCCGATGAGAATGCCTGTCTCAGTTCGAAAGCCCGAGTCATCTTCGCCCTGGCGGAACTTCGCGATACCAAAGTCGATCAGTTTGGCGTGGCCGTGTTTGTCGATCAGGATGTTTCCGGGCTTGATGTCGCGATGAACGATGCCGGAATCGTGGGCATGCTGAAGCCCTGAAGCGAGTTCTTTGAAGATCCGCACACAGTCACTCGGACTCAACACTCTTCGCCTTGAAAGCTGATGCAAAGAGCAGCCTTCAATGAACTCCATCGCCAGAAACGCATAACCATCCGCTTCGCCGAGCGAGTAAACCGAAACGATGTGCGGATGCTGAAGTCGGGCGAGGGCTCGACCTTCCAGCAAAAAGCGTTTCACGGCGTCATGACCGCCCATGTCCTGAAATGAGAGCACCTTCACGGCCGCAGGTCGCTTTAAGACTTCATCTTCGCAAAGATACACCACGCCCATGCCGCCTCGACCGAGTTCGGCTTGGATTCGATAGTCACCGATTTTCTGTCCAATCTGCGGCAACTGCGACGACATCAATTTCTAATCGGCATCTTTGTTCACGAATTTGAGAATCCCGACTGCGACATTGGTCGCGTTCATAGCCTCGCCGCAACGCCCTCTACGATTGAGCATGAGGTCGAACTTCGATTGCGCTTTATGTTCGGGTTCGCTTCAATGAAGTCCATGTCGAAGTCTCCCCGCTATGCTCTGAACAAGAATAAGTATTTGCTGGATCCCGAAGTCGATCGCTTGCTCGGGAATCTCGTACCTCTGGGACCGGAAGAAGAGCGAAACTCAATTTTGTTGGAGCTCGCTCTTCGTACAGGCGCACGGGCCCAGGAGCTTTTGGCGCTTCGGACCGCGGACCTTAATGCCTATGACCGAACCGTCTTCATTCATGGAATCAAGGGTTCGAATGATCGCGAGCTACCGATTCCGACAAAGCTCTTCGAACGCCTTCATATTTTGTCGCAAGCCGCTGAACATGGAGAGATTTTTCCAATCGGCTATCATCGTCTTCGACAAATTTGGGATTGGTATCGTCCCTGCCCTAAAAAATTCCACGCACTCCGCCACACCTTTGCGATTCGACTCTATCGAAAGACCAAAGACCTGCGTCTAGTTCAGGTCGCACTTGGCCATAGAAATATAACGAATACGATGATCTATGCCGATTACGTTTACTCACAGCAAGAGCTGCGAAAGTTGATCTTGTAGTCTCGGCAAGGAGAAGTCTTTCGATGTCGCTGGGTTCGATGGGCCGCCCCAAAAAAACTGCCATCCGACTCGATTCGAGTGCGAAGATCCGCTTAGCTGTGCTCTTTACTTTGGCGTTCAGTTTGCCCTTACCTCACGCGTTCGATGTCGCCGAAGCAACTGCCGCCGTACCCAAACGCCAGACTTGGCCCAGCGAAGGCAAAATCTGGATCACCAATCCTCAATTGCGACAAATCGCTGAGCGTATGAACCCACTTGGAAAAAAAGCGGGAGATGGCGCCCTAGGGCTGAACGTGAAATTCCCTAACAAACAGCTGGTCGCCCATCAGGTCGAAGGCTTTCAGTTTATCCGCTCGGGTCTTGCCACGAAGAATGGTTTTGTCATGGATCGAGGCATTATGGCTTTTGAATGGAGCTTCGCAAAAATGAAGTCCGACGGAAGCTTTGGCGAATCCAAGACGATTGAAATCACGCACTTTCTTGGACTGTTTGCTCGCAGTGTTTATCTTCTGCGTACCGGTGGACAAGAAGCTCGAGCCCAAAGGCTCGAACGCCTCAAGCCGCGACTTGAACTCAGCTTAAAGTCTTCACGCTCACTGCTTGGCGAACGTCGCTGGGATCAAGCCGAGCGCAACAGCTGGCAAACGCCGCAACGATTGCAGGCCGCCGCTGCCGCATTTTGGATCGGAAAGTTTCTTGCCAACCCCACCCTACGCCAAACGTCCGAAGCTTGGCTTCGCGAAGCCCTTGTTCGCCAGCGAACGGATGGTTGGTTTCCTAGTCCGCTTCCGGAAAATTCCTCGGCAGCGGCGCGCTCTCAATCCGAAGCCATTGATGTTTTGATTGGACTTGCCTTGGCGGATCCTAGCTTTGGTGCTCTCATTCGCGAGCCGCTTGGTCGCGCGACGCAATGGCTCCTCCGCCATAAGCATCATCGCACGCAGAAACTCAGCACCCTCGCCCTCGCTCAATACGCCGCACTCGCCGAGGCCGGCATACCTGCAGCGGCAGATTCGGCCGCACAAGCGAAAAAGGCGGCTCGCGCCGCCCTTTCCACTTCACCTCAAAGACGCTGAGATTTCGTCTCAGTTCCTCGCCAGCACTTTAGAAGTCGCGCTCAGTTTTTTGACGTCGACTGCGGCGATCGCGAGTCTCAGCTCGCACTTCGCGAGTCTCGCGATCGAGTCGATTTTCAATGCTTTGAATGTCGACGCCGGCTTGTGCACGACGTTCTTCGCGCCACTCTCGATTTCCAGCGGCTCGCTCAGACCATCCGCCACCCAATTCGTCGCCCATTTCAATGCGCACGACGGGCTCAATATTCGCGGCTCGATCTTCAGGTTTCATGCGCTCTTCGGGGCGCCCTGCCGATGGATTACCTTTGTAGGCGTCCACAACTTGGGCCTTTTCCGAAAAGCTGCGATCGAGCAACTGATTGATGGATTGACTTCGCTCGCCGCGCCTTTGAGCCTGAGCTTCACGGGGCTGCAAAGGCAAATGGCGACGATCAGCCTCAAGCTCCACGGCCAATTCACTGGTTGCCCATTTCAGTTGGGTGTCGCGTTTGGGGTGATTGGACGAAGCTCCAGCTGTGGCCTCGCGAATACCTGCAAACAAAGCTAATGCGCCAAAGCAAAGCAGTGTGATTCGGTGAGACATTCGAAGACTTCGCATTGTGACCTCCCTTGAGGAATGCGCTTTGGGCCTTCGCATGATGCTTGGCCCTCAGAAGCTTCGCATTGAAAGGGCTGTGCCTCGGCTTTACGCCTCTGCTGCAATTGGTTGCATCTGACGCACGCCAGCTCGTGCCAATCCTCGGCCAGTGCCCGAGCGCGCCGACACGCGCCTAAGCTTTTGACACAACTGGCGGGTAAATCACTGTTCCGACTTGATTTTGGCGGGCCAACGCGGCATTTTCGACAGCTCAATTTCGACCCTTAAAGGGAGTGGACCATGCCAACACCCAAGAAACGTACAACTCGCTCGCGTCGCGACATGCGCCGCTCTCATGACTTCCTTGAGACCAACACTTCTGTGAAGTGCTCAAACTGCGGTTCCTACAAACTTCCCCACGTTGTTTGCCCCTCTTGCGGCTACTACAAGGGCGAAGAAATCGTGACGGAAACTGCTGCTTCCAAGGACTGAGGCGCCACGGCCTCTCGAAGCTTGAGTCGCGACGGATCTCAGGGCTGAACAAAGCCCCCATTTGAGAAAGCACCGCGACTCGAGTTTTAGCCGGAAGGCCAAAATCCAGCCCAAGAACCAGCCCAAAAACCAGCGCAGTGACTCGAAAGCTTTGCGCCTGACCATCACGACAAGAATCGGCGTCGATCTCGCTCTGGTCCGATTCTCCGATCTCGATCAAGGATGTTTCAGTAATGAAATTTCAAGGACGAGGCCCATGACGAAATCCAATTCTGATCTCTCCGAATCCACGCCCAAATCGCCGAGTGATCATCGGCCACGGCCGAGCCGCCCGATCGACACCGGCATCCGCACCAAAATTGCGGGAACTGGAAGTTATCTTCCTGAAAAGCTGCTGACGAACGTCGACCTCGAAAAGATGGTCGAGACCAATGATCAGTGGATTCGCGAACGCACAGGCATTGAACAAAGACATTTAGCGGCTGATCACCAAGTCACATCAGACCTGGCCTTAGTCGCTTCTCAACGCGCTCTCGAAATGGCGGGCATGACCGCGCAGGACTTGGATGCGATCTTGTTTTGCACCGTCAGCGGCGACCAAATCATGCCGGCTTCGGCCTGCGTGCTGCAGACCAAGCTCGGCGCTAAGCATGTCATGGCTTTCGATCTGTCCGCCGCATGTTCTGGCTTTGTGTACGGTGTCAGCGTTGCCGATTCATTGATCCGCACACGCATGTTTAAAACTGTGTTGGTCGTGGGCGCTGAAGTTTTGCATCGCTTTGTGAATTACAAGGACCGCGAAACCTGCATTTTGTTTGGCGACGGCGCGGGTGCGGCGGTTTTGACGGCCGCTGACGTGAATGAGGATTCACGGATTTATTCGGCGCATTTACGAGCCGACGGCTCGCTCGGAGATCTTTTTGTGCTTCCGGCTGGGGGCAGTGCCATGCCCTTCACTCATCAAGTGCTGGATGATGGGCTCGGCTACGTGCGTATGAAGGGCCGAGAGATTTTCAAAAATGCAGTTCGAACCATGAGCGACGTTTGCCAGGAAGCGCTGGATATCAATGGCATGAGCATTGACCAAATCGATTGGCTGATTCCGCATCAGGCGAATCTTCGCATCATTGAAGCTGTCGGAAAGCACTTTGGAATTCCGGCAGAGAAAGTTGTGATCAACGTGCAGCGAACTGGCAACACCAGCGCCGCCACTGTTCCCATCGCCTTCGACGAGGCAGTGCGCGACGGGCGGATTCGTCGAGGCCAACATGTGCTACTGACGGCATTTGGCGCGGGCCTCACCTCAGGCAGTGTGCTCTTAAAATTCTAATTGAGTCGATAGGCGCGTCATGCTGATGAACCGGTCCGATTGCGTAATAAAAAAGTGGCTTCGGCTCCATTTGTGTCTCAACCCATACATCATGAGCCGCTAAGGAGTTCTAAAATGTGGGGAGCGATCTTTCCAGGACAAGGCAGTCAAAGTGTCGGCATGGGGCGCTTTCTCTTTGATGAGTTTTCGACCGCACGTCAGCTCTTTGAAGAGGCCTCTGACACTCTCAAACAGGACTTCAAAAAACTTTGCTTTGATGGCCCAGAGTCCGACCTTCAGCTCACTGAAAACACTCAGCCAGCGCTCCTTCTGGTGTCCACGGTCACTTATCGAGTAATCTCGGAGAGTCTTCCGCTTGAAATCAAAATGGCCAGCGGGCATTCAGTCGGCGAGTACGCAGCCTTGGTTGCCAGTGACGTATTGCAATTTGGCGATGCGCTTCGTGCAGTTCGCCGTCGAGGCCAAGCCATGCAAGCCGCCGTGCCTGTCGGTCAAGGAGCTATGGCCGCAATTCTCGGCATGACCGACGAGCAAGTGATTCAGCTTTGCTCCGCCCTCTCGAGTTCACTGGCTGGATCTGGAAAATCCGTTTGCTTGGAGCCCGCGAATTTCAATTGCCCTGGACAAGTTGTGATCAGTGGCTCGGCGGACTCGATGCTCGCACTCAAAGATCTGGCGACTCCCGCTTGGCTTGAGCAAGTGTTTGGCGCAAATCCCCCGCGACTCAAGATGATTCCCCTCAATGTCAGTGCGCCATTTCATTGCTCACTGATGAAGCCCGCCGAAGTTGTCATGGGCGAGGTTTTAAAAGGCATGAGCTTTAAGGCTCCGCAGTTTCCCGTCGTTCAAAATCTCAATGCTGAATCCACTTCGGATCCCAATCTCATTCGTGAGTGGCTCACGGGCCAAATCTCAGGCACGGTTCGATGGACTCAGTGTCAGCAGAAACTCAATCTGCACTGCCAACAATTTGTTGAAATGGGTGGTGGAAAAGTTCTCGCTGGCCTTGGCAAGAAAATCGACCCATCCAAAGTCATTTACAATATCAACAGCCTCGATGACTTCAGGGCGCTCGAGCAGGCCTTGAAGCGTCTTGAAACGGAGAACGCACAATGAACTATGCACTCACGGACAAATTGATCTTGGTGACGGGCTCGAGTCGAGGAATCGGCGCAGGAATCGCTCAGCGACTTGCGCAAGAAGGCGCCAAGGTCATTGTCACCTACTCGGCAAATGAAGCACAGGCTCAAAAGGTGATGGAGGGACTGCCGGGCCAAGGGCATTTGTGTCTGGCATTGAATGTCACAGATGAAAATTCGGTCGAAAGCGTATTTTCGAAAATTTCTGAGGTCGGGCCACTCTACGGCCTCGTGAACAATGCTGGAATCACGCGTGATCAGCTGCTTTTGCGAATGAAGTCGGACGACTTTGATGCGGTCATGAACACGAATCTGCGCGGTGCTTTTTTGTGCCTACGAGCCGCCGTAAAGGTCATGTTTAAAGCCAAGATCCCTGGCAGCATCGTCAATATTGGATCGGTGTCGGGCGAAATGGGAACTCCAGGCCAGACGAACTACTCAGCCGCCAAGGCGGGGTTAGAAGGAATGACCAAGGCGGCCGCAAAGGAAGTGGCGTCTCGAGGCATTCGCGTGAATTGCGTCGCGCCGGGATATATCGCGACGGAAATGACCGGCGCGCTCACGGATGATCAGCGAGCTAAAATTGTAGGCCAAATTCCGCTCGGGCAAGTGGGAGCCGTCGAAGATATTGCTTCAGCAACGGCGTTTCTGCTGAGCAATGAGGCGCGTTATATTACGGGCCACACTCTGAGCGTTAATGGTGGACTTTACATGTGATTCTGGGTTTGATCTCGGGTCTAAATCGATAGCGGACAAACGTGATTTGGCGCTCTTCGATGAGACCAATGTTTTGAGTCCCGAATTGCTCCGACTTCAGGCGTTCAATTGACTCAAAGCTGGACTCAACCGGTAGCCGAACCGGCCAGCCGGAGACTGAGCAAACCGGAGACTGAGCAAACCGGAGATTGAGCAAACCGGAGACTGAAAAGTAAATGCGAGTTTTATGAATTGACCGAATGCTGAGTGAGAAATTTGGTCAAAAATTTTTGAAACAAAATGAGACCTGTGGAGGTTATCAATGATCGCAGTTCAACCCAAAGTTCGTGACGTTATCGCTGAACAACTCGGCGTAGATCCGGAGCGCGTGAAACCCGAAGCATCATTCATTGATGACTTGGGTGCTGACAGCTTGGATATCGTGGAACTGGTCATGGCTGTTGAGGAAGAATTCGGCATCGAAATTCCCGACGAAGACGCTGAGAAACTCAAAACTGTTGGCGACTTCTGCAACTATCTTTCGGCCAAGGGCAAAGCCTAAGGCTTGAATTGAGGCAGCGATGTCTCTGATTTCAGAAAAAAACCGATTTGAACGCCGTTCTCGTCCCGAACGCCGAGTTGTCGTAACTGGCGTCGGAATGATCACGCCATTGGGACTCAGCACGGCTGAGTCCTGGGCTGCGGCCGTTGCAGGTCAATCTGGAATCGCATCCATCACTCAGTTCGATGCTTCAGCCTATGACGTGAAGTTTGCCGGCGAAGTGAAGAACTTTGATCCGACTTTGTTCATCGAAAAGAAAGAGCAAAGGAAGATGGGCCGCTTCACGCATTTGGCAATTGCCGCTGCGGAAGAGGCGGTCCGAGATTCTGGTCTCCAATTCCTTCAAAATGAATCTCTCGGAGATCGCACAGGTTGTGTGATTGGCGTTGGCATTGGTGGACTGACTGAACTTGAGATCGCCGAGGGCGTTTTGCTTGAGAAGGGTCCAGGCCGCTTGAGCCCGTTTGTGATTCCGGTCGTGATCGCCAATATGGCGGCTGGCCATGTTTCCATTCGATTCGGCCTTCGGGGCGTGAACTACTCGGTGACATCGGCCTGCTCTTCAGGAGCGCACTCGATTGGCGAAGCGGCTCATTACATTCGGCGCGGTGAAGCCGACGTCATGCTCGCAGGTGGTACGGAAGCGGCAGTTTGCCCGATGGCCATCGGTGGCTTCAACGCGATGAAGGCACTTTCCACTCGCAATGACTCGCCCACGCAAGCGAGCCGACCCTTCGATCAAGATCGAGACGGTTTTGTGCTGGCTGAAGGCTCGGCCGTGTTGGTCCTCGAAGACTTTGAACACGCCTCACGACGTGGAGCTAAGATTTACGCTGAGGTCGCAGGTTATGGATCATCTTCGGACGCACATCACATGACAAATCCTTCTCCGGGCGGCGTTGGAGCCGCACAAGCCATGCGCGCTGCACTTCGCGATGCGCATCTCAACGCGAATCAAATCCAGTACATCAATGCTCACGGCACATCCACTCCAGCTGGTGATGGCCAGGAAACCGCAGCTATTCGCTTGGTGTTCGGAGACCATGCAAAGAAGCTATGGGTGTCGTCGACAAAGTCTATGATGGGGCATTCATTGGGAGCCGCCGGCGCCATTGAGTCCGCCTTCTCGATTCTCGCTTTGGAAAAGAACATCGCTCCCCCGACGATCAATCTCGATCAGCCGAGCGGTGATTGTGATTTGGATTATGTGCCTCATTCGGCGCGTGAAGGTCAGTTTACGGCCGTGGCCAACAACAGTTTTGGCTTCGGTGGTACGAACTCTTGCGTGATCTTTTCGAAGATCTAGGAGTACTGGTGCGAAAAATCTGGATCGCAAGTGATCATGCCGGCTTCGAACTCAAGGCAAGACTCGTTGAAATTCTCCAGCAGCACCGAGACGACTTTCAAACTGAACTGATTGACCTCGGACCGACATCAGCAGCTCGAGTCGATTATCCTGACTTCGCAAAGCTGGTTTGCCGCGAAGTTCTTCAACATTCGGACTCTCGTGGGATTTTGATTTGCGGATCAGGTCAAGGCATGGCGATTGCGGCAAACCGACATCGCCATATTCGAGCCGCACTTTGTTGGAGCGAGACGGCGGCGGAATTGGCCCGTGCCCATAATGATGCCAATGTACTTTGCCTCGGAGCTCGGTTGATTGAAGCTGATCTCGCCGTCAAAATTCTCAAAGTCTTTTTATCAACCGCATTCGAAGGCGAGCGTCATGTCGGTCGAATTCAAAAACTAGATCAAGACTGATCGCTCCATCTCACCTCGAAAGGTCAATTCAAGACATGCAACTCTCAAATCAAAACAATTCCTCGGGTGGTCAATCTTCCGGCGGTACTCCGTCGGTGAGCTCAGTAACACCAACTTCAACTCAGCACCTGCGAATGATTGATGCAGAACTCGCGGCACACCTCGACCACGAAACTGAACGGCAGGTCACTGGTCTTGAGATGATCGCGAGCGAGAACTATGCGTCTCGAGCCGTCATGGAGGCCCAGGGCTCAATCTTGACCAACAAATACGCCGAGGGTTACCCCGGAAAACGGTATTATGGCGGTTGCGAGCACGTCGATGCGATTGAAACTCTGGCCATTGAAAGACTGAAGAAGCTATTCGGCGCAAGCTTTGCGAACGTTCAACCTCACTCCGGTTCACAAGCGAATATGGCGGTCTACCTAGCCGCCCTGCAGGCCGGTGAATGTATCTTGGGGATGGATTTGTCGCACGGCGGACATCTGACACATGGAAGTCCGGTGAATTTCAGCGGCCTGCTTTTCAAAGCTGAAAGCTATGGCTTGGATCCCGAGACCGGACGGCTGAACTATGATCGAATTCGCGAAAAGGCTCTGAGCTGCCGGCCCAAACTTTTGATTGCTGGATACTCGGCCTATCCGCGAATGCTCGACTTCAAGGCCTTTCGCGAGATCGCCGACGAAGTGGGCGCGACTTTACTTGTCGATATGGCTCACTTTGCTGGGCTGGTCGCCGGTGGCGTTCACCCTTCACCGATTCCCTATGCACATGTGATCACTTCGACCACACACAAGACATTGCGCGGTCCCCGCGGCGGCGTGATCATGACGGGAACTGATCCGAGAGCCGAAGAGTTGGCGAAGAAATTGAACTCGCGGATTTTCCCAGGCATTCAGGGTGGACCGCTTGAGCATGTCATTGCGGCTAAAGCCGTAGCCTTCCAAGAAGCTCTTCAGCCTTCATTCAAGGAGTATCAACGCCAGGTTGTATTGAATGCGGCGGCACTCGCTGAGGCTTTGATGGCAGCCGGTCTACACTTAGTGACGGGCGGCACCGACAATCACTTGGTGTTGGTGGATCTTTCTCGTTTGGACGTGACGGGCAAAGATGCCGAGATCGCCTTGGATCGCGCTGGAATTACTGTGAACAAAAACACAGTGCCAAACGAAAAGCGCAGTCCGTTTATCACCAGCGGCGTTCGGATTGGAACTCCCGCTCTCACCACGCGCGGCATGCGCGAGTCCGAAATGAAGCTCATTGCGGGATGGATCGCAGAAGTCATTCATCATCACCAGGATCAGAGCAAGCTTGCAAAACTGCGGGAGCAAGTTCGCGAACTCTGCGCAGCTTTCCCGATTTACGCATGAAGGCCGCGTTCAACATGCGGTCGTGGATCTTGCTCGCTGTTCTAACGATTCCGTTATTTGGCTGTGGCAGCCTCAGTTCCTATCGAGGCCCCGGCCAACTTCAATTGGGTCTGCCTGCATCACCAGAAGATCCAGAAGAAGGTGCACCAGGTGCTGCACCCGTTGGACCCACACTGAGCGGACCGACCTTGGAATGGTCCGGCGAGCGCCTCCAGCGTGAAGAACGAACAGGACTCAATTTTGATTGGCCGGTGGATGATGCTCGGCTTTCCCGCGGTTTTTTGCTTGGACGACGCTGGCACTACGGAATTGATTTAGCCGCGCCCAAAGGAACGCTCATACTCGCTGCCGAATCCGGAACAGTGATCTATACGGGCAGTGGATTTCGTGGTTACGGAAAGTTGATTGTCATCGAACACGATGAAAAGTGGGCGACACTTTACGCGCATCTCGACAAGTTTTCGGTGCGTGAAGGTGATCGCGTAAAGCGCGGTCAAAAGATTGGCGAGATGGGCCGCACGGGGCGCGCGACGGGCGTGCATTTGCATTTTGAAATTCGTTACAACCGTCAGCCCGTCAATCCCTTGATGTACTTGCCGCAGGGCTATTGAGGCTTAGAGGTCAGATCGAACTCGCGAAGTGCGCGGCAAAGACTTTTGATTCCCAGCTCCAACAGCGAAAGCAGCGCCAGCAAGAGAATCAAATGTGCAGTATGCACGATCATTAAGCCTGCACTCCAATCCTCAGTCCCCAAAACACGTCCGAGCACGCGAGAACCAGCTCCCAGGCTTTGCCAATCCGCGACCATGGCCGACAGCGACCAACCCAAGTTCGCCAACAAACTGATTTTCAGTTTTGGACTTAAACTGACACGAGGTCGGTCATGACCATGGGGCCATTGAAATTCAAACGTCGAAGCAAAGATCACCACGCCAAAAGCCAACAGAAAGTAGCTGGGATTCAAGAGCGCCGCGAGAATTCCAAAAATCAAAACATAGAACAAATCGACAGCAAGTTGAGCTACCGAGCCTGATGAAATTTGAAGTGACTTCTGTTTCATGGGCGACCTGCCTCATTGATTGGCGTCATGCGTCCATCTGACCAAGTTGAGATGTAATGATCATAGTAGCGGCTCGCCGGATCTCCCGAAACGCCACCCGGATAGGTGAACCAAGTTTTGGGCTGACCATGGGGAAAGCTGACCACCATCTTCCAACTTGGTCCATGGTCACCACGATTGGCGAAAATCGTATCTTCGGCACCCGGTGCAAACGCGACGCTTTTTCCGAATCCCGGTAGACGGCTAACGTGCTGGAGTCGAGTCGGGCGGCGCTTGTTCCAAATTTGAATGTCATCAGCTCCATCGCAGAGCTTTCGCATAGCTTGCAAGCCACGAACTTCAAAGGTCTCGACTTCGCTCGTTGTCGGATCATCCCACCATGGCGAACTCGGTTCGTTCTCAATCAACTGAAGCATCCTCCAGGCCGAGGGCCAAAGCGAATTGCCTCGATCCCCGATACGATCCTTCCAGAGCGAAGCCTGAAGCTCTGACCACCACAAATCATGCGCACTGGCTGCACGTGAATTCATTCGATATCGACCGTCCCAAGCCGCAATTTCTTGCGCGAGGTCCTTGGGGCAGACTTGCTGAGCAAACTGCGCCAGAATCCCCTTTTGACGATGTCCTAGCCAGTGCTGGTCATCACTCTGCATCTTCACAATGTGATCGGCACTCCAACTTCCGCGACTTCGCAGGAGTTCCTGAATGCGAAGGTTTCGAAACGAAGGCGCATAGGACCAACCAAAGTCACTGACACTTCGTCCTCCATAGGGAGGTTGGTTGGCGGTCGAAAAAAAGTCATGAATGGGATATCGGCTGGGGTTCTCACGGCGATCGCGCCAGCCCTGCCAGACTTCGGCACTCGATGAGACCTCGTGCACGCCTCGAATGGGATGATCTCCGAGTGGTCGTTCGGGTGGTCGCTTGGGAAACAGTCCAGCCTTCCAGTAACCAATTCGCCCCGTGCGATCCGCACAAATGAAATTCTGTGCGGGAGAAACGTAGTGCTCGAATGCATCCGGACATGCCAAGGCATTGCGGCCACGATTGAGACGAAGAAAGGCCTTCAACTCGTTAGAAGCCTCGTGGCCAATCCATTTCATCACAACACCTTCTGGAATTTTCGCAGAAGGGCCGTCTTGATGATTGTCGATCCAAAGTGGCCCAAGGTGAGTTTCACGAAGCATCAAAATTTCTGCTAAACCGCCACGCACCAACAGCTTTTCTTCACGCGAAATCAACGGACGCCATTCATCATCAAAGATGTATTCTGTTCGCTTCTCGTCGCGAAAGCGGAGGCGATAGAAATCCAAGACATCATCCGTACCGTTGGTCACGGCCCAGGCCAGATCATCATTGTGACCTACGATGATACCTGGTGCGCCCACGAGTGCCGCGCCAAAGACTCGATGGGCCTGCGGACCTTTGGTGAGATGAAGGCGTACTGGAATCCACAAGGCCGGAATCGTATAGCTAAGGTGGAGGTCATTTGAAATGATGGGAGATGAATTCTCACTCTTTGTACCAGGCACGACCCAATTGTTACTGCCGCTGGCTCGATCGGCCTCAAGCATGAAGCCTTGTACCCCATCGAGCAGTCCAAGTTCTGCGTTGATCGAAGCCGCGATTCCTAAGTTGCTCAATTTTGAAATCTGGAAAGCTTTCGGTTCCGTCACTGAATTTCGCAGTCCCGCAATTTGAGTGCGAGGATCGCGCCCCAAGATTGTGCCGGGTTCAGTGACCTCGAGAGGAAACAAGTCCATGACCCCCGTGGGTCCCAATTTTTGCAAGGTCTCTACAAACCTTAAATCATCGAGCCGACCCGACAGGTACCAAGACATGAACTTCTGCATGAGTGCTGAGTTCACCGATTCCCAATTTGACGGTTCAAGGCCCAACAAAACGTATTCCGTAGGTCGAGGCGCTCGACGACTTCGAACATCATCGATTCGAGCATTCACCCCAGCAGCGTAGGCTTCCAAGGCCACTCGTGTCTCAGGGTCATGCGACATCAATTCATAGCTGCGAATCGCCGCTCGCTTGAGCTCCAGCTTCCGCATGAAGCGATCGATCGGCAAAGCGCGTGCACCCACTACCTCAGCGACCCGACCCGAGGCCACTCGACTTAAAAACTCCATTTGCCAAAGTCGATGCGTGGCCACCCAATAGCCTTGCGCAAAGTAGAGACTCGCTTCGTCATCTGACGTGAGCGTGGCGACGAGATTGTCATCAATTTCAAGCTGAACTCCGGCCTGACTCTGAGAGTGAATGGACTTGAGAGCCTCAGAGTTCGAAGCGATTTGGAGGGCCGAATTCAATTGTTGCGAGTGATCCTGACGATCGACCTGATTTGACCAAAGCCCCGTGGCCGGCGACAGGAGCTGAATGAGCGAGGGGCCATAGCCCAAAGGGAATCTCAACGCGAAGATCGCCATTGAGGTCGTGAATAGTCCCAATGCCAGAGACTTCCACATTCGAAATCGGTTCAAGTTACGCATTATTGTGCGAGTTCCTCAGGGTGCGAAAACTCAGATTTGGTTGATCGGCAACCTCGCACTGTTTTTCCGCCTGATCAAGCCCACTCTCAGAGCCGACGAGGCCAAAGGGGATCCCGCGCATTTTCTAAAAAATGAAGAGCCGAGGTCGCCCCCGGCTCTTCGCTTACAATCCAGAATCAACCAATCATCAGATGTTGATGTTGGCCGACAGACCGACGTTCGTGAGTTCCGAACGGAAGTCTTCCGGAACGAACTGAACGTTGGGGTAGAGGTAGATGTCGCGAGTCACCGACACGCCGACGCCAACCGACTGAGTGTAGACGTTGCGGATGACGTTGCCGAAGGGCTCTGAACGAATGTGTTCGAATGTGAAAGGACGGAAAACCGTGCGAAGGTTCAAACGATCCGAGAAAACGTACTCAGCAAACGGATAGAATCCGAATGAATAGTCACCTTGCATAGCCTGCAAAGCTGCATCGTTCTTATCGAAAGTGTTCATGCCGGCTGTGAAGGCCAGACCCATCGAGAAGTTCGATCCGCCGAAATCGTAGATCGCGGTTTGGCTGAAGTCCGCGCCATACTGATAGCCCAATTCGCGATAGAAGTCGTCCGTCACGATTGTGCCCGAGACCGACGAAACGTTCTGAACGCCACCAGCTTTGTAAACCACCTGATAAGTCAGGCTGGGGTTCGAAACTGTTGTGCGCTCACGCAAGCTCTTCTTCGCATCGTTATGGAAGGGTTTGCGCGAAACGATTCCAACGTCCATCGACAACGATTGAAGTTGGCTCAACTTGTACTTCGCGCCCAAAGATCCGCCCATGGCCGGAACTGTCGGTGTCGCTGTACCAGTTGCAATGTTGGGACGAGTGTCAGCTCCGGGGCTGTTCACAGTTCCACCGCTGTAGCTCAAAGCCGCTGAGAAGCTGTACTTGCTCTTCGCGCCGGTTTCTGCGCGCAGTTTGCGGTTTGTGATCACTTCATCAACATCCGACTCGCCTTCTTTTTTCTCGACCTGACCTTTTGGCATGACGGATTCAGCTGTCGTCGCGGATTCCGCGGCTGTTGTCGTCTGCTCTTCAGCTTGTGCCGAAGTCTGAACAGCGGCGACCATCGCGACCGCCACGAGAACCTTCACTTGCCAATTCATTTGCTGCAACATTTCTGAGTACCCCTCTTCTAAGCGATCACGCTCTCGTGACCGGTTTTGTGTTCCCAATCCTAAATTTTCAAGTCCGCGATCGGTTTGAAGCTTGTCGGTGCTTCGAATCGATCGCCGGTTGCCGGTGCTTCGGCCGTTCCAGCGAGCCCTCTTGAGTTCAGGTTCAACCCTTCAAGAACTGGCGAATTGAACACTTCTCACTTCGCTCGCGCAACCATAGGTGGCGCGTTGCGTATGAACTCGGAAGCCCAGTCAGTCGCCGTCTTCTTCCCCGATTCGACCCCCAGATCACTTCGGAACCTGCTTTTGAATCGACTAACGTGACGATTCAGCAAGCCTGAGGCCAATCGCAAATTGTCAGACTGACACCGAAACACTGAATCGAGCGATCTCTCACCCACAACACTCAAGGCTCTTCGAGCCTGAAGTTGCCCGATTCCTAGCCTGAAGATGCCTCGAAGGCCATTTGAAACTCGGTGAAGAAGTTGTTTCGCGGGCTCGATTGGGCTTCTCCAGGAACTTTTTCGCAGGGCGGTAAATGTCGGCAATTGCTCAAAAGACACCTACCTTGCCTTTATGAAATTCGATGCCTCAAAAGCCCACGGGGAAACCCGGTTCTGGAAGACACTGGCTTCACTTCTACCCTACATTTGGCCCGCAAACAGAAATGATCTCAAAGTCCGAGTCATTTTGGCCCTGGTGTCCTTGGTGATCGCCAAGGGTTTTAACGTGGGTGTTCCGTTCCTGTTAAAGGCGGCCATCGACCAACTTTCTGCCCTTCAGGCGATGGGTGCACAGTCCATTGATCTCAGGGGGTTGTTTGATTCACAAGGGCTCAGCCTGGCCATCGGACTCACAGCTGCCTATGCGCTGGCGAGAATTGGCCACCAAGCCTTCAGTGAATTTCGCGATTTTATCTTCGCGAAAGTCGCCCAACACACTCAGCGCGCCATTGGCCTGAAGACCTTCGAGCATTTGCATTCGCTGTCTCTCGGCTTTCACTTGGATCGACAGACTGGCGGTCTTTCACGAGTGATCGAGCGTGGAACTCGAGGCATTCAGACCGTCTTGCAGTTCATGTTGTTCAACATTCTGCCGACCATCGTCGAAGTGCTTGTGGTCTGCATCGTCCTCGCATTCACGTTCGGTGTGGAGTTCACGATGATCACCGCCGTCACCATCGTGGCGTACGTGATCTACACAATTCAGATCACCAATTGGCGAGTCAAATTTCGAAAAGACATGATGCAAAGAGATACCGAAGCCAACACCAAGGCGATCGATAGCTTGTTGAACTTCGAAACGGTCAAGTATTTCGGCAATGAACAACACGAGCATCGTCGCTTTGATCAAGCGCTGGCCGGTTACGAAGCCGCCGCACTTCAGTCACAAACTTCACTTTCGATTCTCAATCTCGGGCAAGGCCTCATCATCGCCTTGGGCCTCGTGGGAGTCATGGGGCTAGCCGCGTGGCGAGTTGGACAAGGCGTGATGACGGTCGGCGACTTTGTGGCCGTCAATACGTTCTTGATTCAGCTGTATATGCCTCTGAATATTCTCGGCTTTGCTTATCGAGAAACCACGCAAAGTCTTGTCGAAATGGAAAAGATGTTTGAGCTTTTGGATGTAGAGCGAGACGTCAAGGACCTCGACACGGCGACAAGTCTCAAACTTCAAACCGGTGCCGTTGAATTTCAAAATGTCAGTTTCCACTATCATCCGGATCGCCCCATCCTTCGCGACGTGAGCTTCAAGATTCCACCCGGTAAGACTGTCGCGCTGGTTGGACCATCTGGAGGTGGAAAATCCACGGTGTCACGACTGTTGTTCCGCTTTTACGATCCTCAAGGGGGACGAATCCTCATTGATGGTCAAAATATCGCCGAGATCACTCAATCCAGTTTACGTGCCGCCATTGGCATCGTTCCGCAGGACACAGTCCTGTTCAACGACACCATGGAGTACAACATACTCTATGGTCGGCCGACGGCCTCGCCCGAGGAAGTTCGCGAGGCTGCTCGCCTTGCTCGCCTCAGTCCGCTGATTCAGCGTTTACCCGAAGGCTTGGGCGCGCTTGTCGGCGAGCGTGGCTTAAAGCTCTCCGGCGGTGAAAAGCAGCGTGTGGCCATTGCTCGTACGATTCTCAAACGACCGCAAATTTTGATTTTTGACGAGGCCACGAGCGCCTTGGACACGGCGACTGAGCAGGAGATCAACAGGTCACTTCGGGAAGTTTCACAGAATCGAACGACGCTGGTGATTGCTCACCGACTCTCCACAATCGTGGATGCGGATGAGATTCTCTGTTTGAAGGACGGGCAAGTTATTGAACGCGGCCAGCACAGCGAATTGTTGGCGAAAAATGGAGAATACGCCCGGATGTGGCGATTGCAGGCGGAATATCGTGAAGCGCAGGAAAGATTGAACCTAGCCGCGCAAGCAGTTCGTACCACCACCTGAGTTGCTTTTTTCAAAGCTTTCCAAATGGGGGCAAAATGAACCCAAACCTCTTGGTGTTGGCTTTGCAATGCCCCATCATCGCAAACCGCGAAGCCTAAGCTTCGAAGTTCAAGAAAACGACGAAGCGTCCCGCCGCCACCACTGAAAGAGGAAAGCGTTATGTTCCACAAGAGTCTTGCGATGAGTTCATCTGTAGGTAGCCTCGGTCTACTCAGTTTATTCGCCACGATCGCGGCCCAAGCCGCTCCAGTGATGACGAGCAAAGATTGGACGCTCGATATTGAACCTGGAACTTCGGCACAGAGCCAAGTTTGCCGTGCCTATGTCAAGAGTCAGATCACGCAACCCGGAGCCCCGCAAAATCCGATCAACCTGCAACTTGAGTTGCTCATGGTGGGCTCGGTCAGTGGTGGTGTGGCGCCCTTAGAAATTCTTGTGCGTCCTGTGGACTCGACGGATTTAGTGGGCGGTGTCGTGAGTTTGGATCGCGCCAAGACGCAAAACTTTCGATTTTCTCGAGTCGCGGACGCGGCCTTGCAGCAAGATGTGATGTGGCATGTGCCGAAGAGTTCGGAGAGCTTCGTTAGCTACTTGAAACGTGAAATGCGAGTCGACATGCTGATCAAGGATGCTCAAGGGCAGGATCGCCCCGCGATCTTTTCGCTTCGCGGATCGAGCGCGACCATCACCGAGTTACAAAAGCGCTGTTCGCCCGCAGGTTTGGTTTCGACGAACTTCGAACGAGAGTTTCTAGGTCAGCGAGCGGATTTTGATCCGGCTCGCCTGACACCCGCGCTGACTGCGGACTTGCGAAAACACTATCTCGAAGCCTACCGCGCACACCTCGCTCAAGTTCAGGCTGGGGATCAGCTTCGAGCCTTGAATGCGAAGTACATGCGTGAGCTCAATGAATTGACGGGCCTTCGTCGCAATCTCGACCGTCTGACGACTCAAGAGATGCAGCGTCTGACTCGAGCCCGCGAACAAGCCGAGTTGGCAATTCGGACTGCTGAGCAAGAGCTCATCAATTTGCGCTCGCAGATTGGTCAGGAAGAGGCAGTGTTGGCACAACATAATGCGAACTATGAGGCGGCTTACAACATTCTAAAGCCTCACACAGCCGAACATCGACGACTCAATCAAGAGGTTTCGGCAGCTCGCGAACAGTTGCGAATCTCCGAGGATCGCCTTCGTCAGATTGATGCCGAGTTGAGCGAAGCTGAGGCGCGATACGCCCAGGCCGATCGAGAGCTTCAGTCATTGCGTTCGGAGTTGAGCCGTGCCGAGGACTCACTGCGGATCGCGCGTCGTGAACACAGCCAGGCGCAAAGTGATCTGAGTGCTTTCGACGTACAAGGCGAAACCCAGCGCCGCGTTCGATCGGACTCGCGATTGGATGATATCGAACGTCAACTCCGTGGCATGGGTCAGCGTATTCAAGCTCAACGTCAGGCCGTAGATCGTGCGGAGCAAGAGCGTAATCAAGCCAATCAAGCTTTGGGTCAGTGCCGGCAAACTGCTGGTGCAGACTGCTCAGCACAGCAGACAGCTTTGACCGATGCACAACGCCGCTTTCATGAAGCGCGACAGGCTTTGGATCATCTCGAACGCAATCTACAGCAATTGCAGGCCGAACGCCAGTCGCGAATGGATCAGATCCGTCGGGATGTCGAGCAACAGCGCCAGCAGCTATTGGTGCGCGAACAAGAGGCGCGCCGTCGCGTGGATCATGCTGAGGAACAAGTGAGCCGCATCGAATCTCGAGCTCGAGATTTGGCGCAGTTTGAAATGCCACGCCTGCAGTCCCAGATTTCGACGCTGCGGAGCGAGCGGCCGACTGTCGACTCACAGGCTCGTCGTGCTCGCCAAGAACTTAGCGTCGTGCAAACGGCCTTGCAGCAGTTCAAGCTTTCTGTCGACTACGATCGAAAGGCCGCCGCCGTTGAGGAACAAGCTCGACTGGTCAACGCCAGTAAGGCCCGACTTGCGCAAATCGATCAGGGCATTCGCAGCCGCGACCAGCTGATTCGACAAAAGCAAGGCGAACTCGCGCAGATTTCGACGGACACGCAAAAGGTCATCGAGACAATTCGCCTTAAAGAGGCGCGTTCACAAGAAGTGCAATTGGCGTTGCAACCCTACGAGGCTGAAAAGCAGCGTTTGGAAGCTCTTCAACAAGCTGAGCTGGCGCAGTTTAATGTGGCCCGCGATCAATTTGGCGTCATTTTGAATTGATCGGACGCTGATCGGATTGCACTTGAGCTTGAATGCGGACCTCGCGGACTGCTAACAATGCCGAATGCATTCAAGCTCACTTCAGGTCCGCCATCTTGGATTGACGACTTATACGGACGGCCTCATCGCCCAAGATGAGGCCGCTTCTGTTTTAAGCTCATCTCGTCCTAACGAAGTTATTCCTAAGTCCATCGTGATTGTGACCGAGCATCACCCCTGCATCACACTCGGGCGCCGGGGCCATATAGAGGCCGATCTACTCTGGAACTCCGAGCGCCTCCGCGAAAGAGGCATCGAGATTGTGCACACCGAGCGCGGAGGCCAGGCCACTCTTCACTCACCCGGCCAATTGGTCATCTATCCCATCACACGCGTCCGTGATCGAGGTGTGCGAGTCTTCGTGGACGCTGTTCAAGCCTGCACTCAAGACGCATTAGCTCAAATGGGGTTGAGGACAGAGCTAGGAAGCGAGCCTGGGCTTTTTGTTGATCAAGCTAAGCTCGTCGCCTTTGGATTTCAGATCTCCTCTGGGATCAGTCGACATGGGTTAGCGATCAATGTGCAAAACGACGTATCGATGTTTGAGTCCATTCGGGTCTGTGGGCAAACCGCGGCCAAAGTCACCAGTCTCAAACTACTTGGTGGCCCGACGGACTTGCGACAGGTCGCTGCGGTTTGGGTCAACGCATGGACCAAGGCACTGCTAAAACTTTAAGCTCAATTGCCTCAATTCGGGCAACTTGACGCCGAAGGCGAAGGCCATTAACTTCCTCGAACCAAGATTCTTGAGCTATTGTGTAGATGTGTGTGGGGTCGGTTGGCGCAGTTGGTAGCGCGTTTCCTTGACATGGAAGAGGTCGCAGGTTCGAGTCCTGCACCGACCACCAACTTCTCAGCTCTCTTTCTTTAATCAACGCTGTTCAGATTTTTTTCACGACACAATCAATGGAATGCGATCTCGAAACTTTTGGCCACCGGCCTTGGTCTGAAGGCATAATTCGAACGTGGACCCCATTTCGCAATTCACATTGGGAGCATGTGCAGCCTTGGCTCTCAAGCCTGCACTCAAGCATGTGTCGCCTGAGATTCACTCACCGGCACAGGATCTCAGTATTCAAAGATGGCTTGTGGTCATCGGTGGACTGAGTGGTGCGGCGCCGGATCTCGATGTGCTGATTCGATCGAGCCAAGATCCGCTTTTGAGCTTGGAATTTCATCGACACTTCACCCACGCCCTCGTCTTCATCCCACTTGGAGGCGTTTTGATCGCAGCGATGCTGTGGTTACTATTTCACCGAAAGCTCGCGAATTTGGGCTTAAACTTTCGGGCGATCAGCCTCATGAGTTGTGTGGGCTGGGCGACACACGGTCCGCTTGATGCTTGCACCTCTTACGGCACGCAACTTTTTTGGCCACTGAGTTCAGAGCGCATCGCGTGGAATCTCGTCGGGGTCATCGATCCCTTGCCAACCTTGTGTTGGCTAGTGGCGGTCAGCGTTGCCGTCTCAAGTCGACGCTTTAATGCCATCACCTGGGCCCGCGTCGGACTCGCGATCAGTTTTTCATATCTCGCCATTGCGGGTTGGCAGCAAGAGCGAGCCACGAGCCTTCAAGCGCGGCTGATTGAGAATCGACACGGCGAAGCTTCGTCGGCAGCCTTAGGTACAGGACCGAGAGCTAGTGTGAAGCCAACTTTGCTGCAGATCCTGCTTTGGAAGTCCATTTATGAGATCAACGGTCGGATCTACACGGATGCACTTTGGATGGGAGTTGGGCCCAAGATCTACCCGGGTCAATGCGTGGAGAAGTATGAGATCCTCGCGCCAAAGAATTCAATTTTGGAGAGTGATCTCAAAAGATTTGCGTGGTTCTCAGACGCTTGGCTTGGCGTCGTTGCGGACCGCTCTCGACCTCCTGAGGTCATTGCCGTCGGCGACGTTCGGTACTCCATGCTGCCACATCAAATCGAGCCATTATGGGGCATTGAGTTCAACTTGAATCAGGCCGAGCAACACGTTCAGACTTGGTCCTCGCGGCGTCGTGATGGCCACACCTTGCGCGAATACTTCAGGATGATCCGAGGCGAGGAGAAGTTGGCGGATGCAACAAGGGTGCGACATGTCGCCGAGTTATCGGATTCCGCATTCGAAATTGAATGCCCTCAAAGAAGTAGTGACTCAGCAAAGCCGCAATGAAGCCAGCATGGAGTAACTGCCTCACGCCAGTTTCTGTAACAAGGGGTTCAGAATAGACAAGCGCGGCCGCCAGAGCGGAAAAAGTCAGATAGACAAATATGAACTCGCGCTTGAGAGTTTTGCCCGACTGACTTTGCTTCGCCATTCTGTAGTAGACCAATGCGGCGTCGAGCGAATGGAAGCTACTCATCAATAAGGTGGCCAAAGGATGAAAGCCCACAATGAGACGCGGGACCAGTCGAACTGAGTAAAGTAGTCGCCATGCTTTGAGAGATGCCGGAAGTTTGAGAATCGCTTGAGTCACCCAAGCGTAGATTGCAATGAGGATGATCGTGCGAATCACAAAATAGTCACGGCCGGGTGTCCAGATCTTGGCAATATACAAGGTCAGAAACACTGAAGCCTCGACGGTCAGGATTCGGTACATCCAAATTTCTCGTCGATGAAGTGACTCAATCGCGGGTTCCCGGGAGGCATCCATGCCACGTTGCTGCCCGTCGCGAAAACTCAAGACAAATCCAATGCCCTTGAGTTGGGACATGTTGTGATGAGCATTCAAGGTCACAAAGATCGCGACGATCAGAATAACCGGAAGACTGAGGTCAGCGGCCTGAGGTCGAAGAAATGAGAATTGCGGCGGCAACGCCATCGACATCAGGAGACTCAAACCAAAGAACAGCACTAACACCTGCCAAATTCCGAGTCTCCCCCATCGGTATTCAGCCGCCCACTTTCGTAGCTCAGGAACTCGCACGAGGGCCCAAAAGCTAAAAAAGTTGTGAGCGATGTTTCCAAGCAGAATAAAGGCAATGAACCAACCAACCTGCCGATGCGAAGGCGACCACCAAACCAACTCAGTGAGTGAGAAGCTGGCAGCGGAGCTCGTGAGCGAACTCAAAACGGCAAAGCCGATGAGTGCCACGACGGCCGCACCCGACAGGATCAAAGGATAGGACAGTAAAACTCGATCAATTCGATCCAGCCCCATGCACATCATGTTGCGACGACTTGACCTCGGAGTGCTAACAAAAAAAGCGCGTGGGAAAGTCCAGGGGTGTGCCTTCCGTTAAACTCTTCCCTCGCCCACTGAAATAGCGCGAGTTTGCCGCAGACTCCGAAAGATTATTTGTTAACATGATCAGTATGCAGTCCCCTGCACCATTGCGGCCCTTCACTTGGGCGCGACAGCTTGGGTCCACTGTGAAGTCGATGCGACCGCATCGGGACGCCTCATTTTGGGACAAGCTGAACTTGTTCTTCCCTGCGCTACTCATTCTACTGAGCATTTTGGAAATTGTGATCCTAGGCAGAGCCTTGCAAACTGCGGATCATCGAGAAGCATTGAGATGGATGCAGGACATTCTTTTTCTCAATTACCTGCATATCGGTATGAGTCTATTGTTCCTTTGGGGTTCGCAGTCCGGCCGACAAGCATGGAATGAGTTTAAGAAACGTGGATTCCTGCGAGGTGTCGGCACCTTGCTGTTTGTGTTCGTGGGTGCAACTTGGGTGTCTTATGAGTTTACGTTTGGTCAATCAGCGGCGGCCCAATGGCCAGCGCTGATCTTCACTCTGGGTCTATTTACTCTTCGACGCCATCATGAACTTGGACAAAGCAAAGGCTTGCTGCGAGTTTTGAACATGCGTGCCCCCGAGTTTTCAAAGAGGACTTACGATCGAGAGCGGTGGTGGATTAGAAATCTGATGCTTTCTCAGATCTTACTTTTTGCGGCCCTGATTTGGCCTCCGTTTGGCTTCAATTATCATGTGAAGGCTGCAGCTTGGGTCGGAATTCTGGTCTGCGTAGCGGGCCTGTACCGCTGCACTTTTCAATCCGCGGACATGATCCAAGGTCAGAAGGCTCTCTTTAATTTGCGATTTGCGGTGAAGAGTTTTTTACCATTTTCTGCAGTCGCATCATCAGCAGGTGGCTCTATTCATGGCGTTGAGTACCTCAGTGTCACCGGAAAGCTGCTGCATCCTTCTCAACAAGTGAAGGTTCGCCATTATGTGATCAGTTTGCTGGCTCTAGGGCTCTTCATTCTTCTGGCCCTCATGATCTTGAGATTTCCTGAAAGCTTCGGCATCCCCGATTTAAGGATCTCGACACAGATCGGATTGCGAGAACTCTTGCTGTCTACGGCCGCGGGTTTGGCCATTACGCATTATGCCTTCGATCATTACTTCTTCACGCCGGCCTATGCGCAAGCGACTCCGCTATTGTCGGTGCTCACATCGCAGGATCAAACCTCTCTTCAAACTCGACAAGGCCAATCTCATGGTTGAGGAAGCTGTGAGCTCCTTGAATTGGATCACCTGGAAGCCTTGGGAAAGCCAGTTTTGGCTTGAACAAAACTTTGAAGTTCTCATCTTCGCAATTCTCTTGGGTTCCGTAATCATCGAGGCCATCCGTAGTCCCCGCCATTATTCAATGGGCGAAACACTCAGCAACTTTGGCAGTATTCTGCTTCATCAGATTGGGAAACTGGTGTTTCAAACGCCATTGATCGCACTTTACATTTATCTCTTTCGAAATTTCTCTTTGCTGAAGTTTGAATGGACGGTCGCCGATTTTTTCTTAGCGTTGCTTCTCAACGACTTTGTTTACTATTGGCACCATCGTCTCATGCATCAGACTTCGCTGCTCTGGACCGTGCATGTGGTGCACCATCAGCCGGAGCACTTCAATCTCTCGATGGGCACAAGACTTTCGTTTTTCAACAAGGCCCTGACCTATTGGTTCTACTTACCTCTCGCGATTGTCGGAGTTCCGCCACTTTTAATGTTGAGCGCTGGTTGGACCAATGGTCTTTATCAAGCGTATTCACATTTGGGATCACGAATTGGAAATTCATGGGTCGAACTTTTATTTGTGACTCCTCGAACTCACGCCTTCCATCACGCCAAAGATTTAAAATGGCGCGATGTCCACTATGGCGGAATGTTGACGGTGTGGGACAGGATGTTTGGAACATGGAAGTCTCCGGAAGGAGACCTCGCAGCCTTTGGAGTCGAAGGTTCGTTGGGACGAGAGGATGTCGTCAGGAATCCTCTTAAAGCTTGCCTTGCGCCTTGGCGGTGGCTGATCCGAGGACTGAAGCGACATGGAACGCGCGCGCTATTTTCTTCACCCGCACGTCTGGAACCTTAAGAAGTGCAATTCACTTTTCAAGTTCGAGGAGATCATTGGCGAGTTTGTTGACGCCTTGTCGAGCCCAGTAGACTCGATCTACATCGGCCTTGTGAAAGGCATAGAGGCTCCAAAAGGCACGTCCGTCAAATTCATCAGCCCCAACAACGACAATCACGCTTCGTGTGCCTTCATGTTGAGAAGTTACCGTGATCATTTTAGAGAGATCAAATTGCGCACGCGCAACCTCAAGGCCTGAGGCGTTCCAACGAAATCTTCGGCCACCTTGCTCAAACTGTGGGATCGTAAACGGCAAATTCAGCACCTGCACTCGAGCCGTACTCGGCACGGAGAAGTCCTGAAACTCTTTGGTCGATCGAACATCGATGACAAATATTTTATAATCCGGATGGCGTCGCCGGATATTCGTGACCTCGGCTCTTAAGGTTGAGAGATCCGCGACTTGATACCGATAGGCCGCCTCTGGCGTTTGCTCTGTGACTTGGCCTTCTCCGGGCGCTTGGAAATCACCAATTCTGACCAGCGTGCCAGGAGCCTCAAACGCACGATTGGAATAGTTGAGAATGTCGATCAGATTGAAGTCCGAAAGCTGAAGGGCGGCTTGAAGTTCCTTGGGAAATTTCTCGAGAACCACTCGCAGAATGTCTTTAACTTTCACGCGCCCAAGGTGCTGGACGTAGGGGGCCGTACCTTCATATCGGTAGCTGAACACTTGCAATTCATCACCCTTACGAAAGCAGCGTGCCGCACGCGTGTCGAACAAGAATTGAGCCTCATTTTTGGTCAGCTTTTCAGCAAGTCCATTGACCGTAATGGAAATCGAAGAGTGCGGTGGAGCCTTCAGCGTCTGGCAGACTTGAGTTTGCGGCTGACGAATAGCACTCACGTTAGCGGACTTCACCAATTCTTCCCATGTCGGATCGCTGATGACCGGCATGCGCATCATCAGGGCCTGAGCCGTCTCACCCCATCGAGCGACCAAGATGTTATCTGTTGGCGCAATATTGGCAATCGGCGCCTCTTGTTGAACTTTGGGAGTTGAGGATGTGTCGCGCGGGCTGAAGAGTCTTCCCTGCAAAAAGACTCGGTACGCGATGAAGCTCAATGAAACCAGAATCAGTAAAATGAGGGCGAGCTCAAGCCCACCCAATCTTCCCCGTCTCGAATGAAGAAGGTCTCTCAACGAGTTCATCAAATAAACGCAAAGGCGTCGAATTTTTGAATTTGCCACTCCCTAGAGTGTGATGAGAAATGGCGGAAAATGCCAGATAAGAGTTGATGAATGCTTCAGGCTTACTCGTTGCCCGAGTGTCTTGGCCCCATGTCTCAACTTGAGTTCAACTGCAGAGGAGTTTCGGGCTCAGTTAATAAAGCTCGACCAGGTCATTTTCACGGAATCCTGATCCCGAGTGGACGATCGCGACGGCGCCATCCTTGCCAAAGTAGGAGATAATTTCGATCGTGCCTTTGAGCCGACCGGGCACTCGTCCGATGAACGCACCGGTTTCAGGATCGTAAACATCTTCTCCATCTTCAGACACCCGCAGGACATCCCCAATCTGCAAACCAGAAATCCGGCCAGCATTGAGAAAGACTCGATCGCCTTTGACCATGGCCACTCGACCTTCCCAGCTTAACTTTTCAAGGCTTTGTGCAATCTTTGGGATCACACTCGAAAAGGCTCTTGAGAGCGTGGCTTCAAGCAATACGGGATCATTCTCTAAGGACTTGTCCTGCGCACTGCGAGTCGCAACCCGCGTGGTGGACTCTTCCGCTTCAGTCTCACGAGTTTCGTCGAGAATCACACTTCCATTACGAGCGTTCACCATTCGCATGCGGATTTTGGCTGTCATCTTCGCCCGCACCTTCCGCATCAACCCAACCTCATCGCCCAACTGCCGAGTTTTAACCTCGACGATGCTGGTTTCCAGGATGCCGGAAACCCCCATGGCCGAAGCGACTTTGGCCATACTTTCCAAGTCAAAGTGATCGCCTTTGATGAAGGCGTTGATGTCTTTTGGAAAGTCCGAGTTCGCGATGACCACGAAGTCATCCGTACGGCGCAATTGACGCAAAAAACTCTCGCGTGCTGACGCGGCCACTCGCTCGGAGACCGGGCCACTCAAGTTGATGACAGGCAGAACCATGAGACGCTTTCGAAGTGGGGCGTCTTTACTGGCGCGAGCATCAAACGGAACATCCTTTAAAACCGGCGTCGCTTGACTCTGAACCTTGGTGGGACTTCGTCGATCAAAAAGGCTGCACGACACGGAGATCGATACCAACATGGACATACCCACGAGCATGAACACAGGTCGTGAAAAATTGCGCACTCGGCTTGCACTCATGCCTTTATGCTAACTTGAAATTGCACGTCTTTGGACAGCGAAGTGGAGATCGAGCAAGGACTCTGGATCAGATCCTCGCTCTGAGCTAGCCCTTGGTCGTGCTCTCATGGCCTTGAGCCGAGGTCACTGCATGGATTTGAGTTCTAGAAAAAACGGCGCCGAACTGCCATCACCTGAACCTTGGGCGTCGCTCGAAACTTTTTCTTGGTAACCAGGCAGGTCCATGGCCTTCATCTTTTCGACAAATGCCTGCGGCGTCGAGCTCCAGTCGATCTCAAAATCCACGCGCTCCTGCTCGATGCTTCGTTCACGAATCGCTTTGATTTCCCGGTGAGCCCGCTGCAAGAGCTGACGAATCTCAACCAACTGTTGTGGCGAAAACTGACCGCGAATTGCGAGTCGCAGTGGCGTGGTCGTTAGTGTTCCACGCGACCATGCCTCAAAAACTTGCGTGGCCAAATCCTTCGACAATTCCTCAGCCTCTTTTTGAATGACTTTTCGTACGACCACCTCGGTCGGGCCAATCTCGGTTTCGTAAGAGCGAGAAACCTCCGCGACACTTCGACCACGGACAACAGGATCCACGACCATTTTAATTTGCACAGTCCATGCGCCGGTGACTTCTTTCGATTCTCGAACTCGCAAATCACCTCGCAACACCATCGAAGCACCCGTCAATTGCCCCAAATCTTGAACGTCTTGTTGCGAGGCTCTTTCCACTTTAAACGCCATCGGCAATATGGAACTCATGCTGCCCTCAGGCTGAAGCAACAGATGAAAGCCTTGGCGCATGAGCTCCCGATGCAAAGTAATTTGGAGATCTCGATGCCACTCCATCAGTGTTTGGCGCTGAGGGTCGCCGCCATCACCATTCCACCATCGATAACTCAAGGTCTTCGAGCGATCCGTCACCGCCAACATCGGCAAGATCGAAACCGGTGTTTGACCGTCACTCAAAAGCCCCAAATCCATGATGAGTTTCCTCAAGCTCACCGTTGAAACTTTCAGTTCAACTTGAGCCTTAAAGCCGCCATCCGGAGTGCGCACCAACTCACCGGGCACCACAAAAGGAATAAAGCGAGGCGCCTCTTTCACAATTTTCGACTCAACAAGAGCTCTATTTTTCGTGTATCGAGCCTCGCCAATCATCTCAATCGTGAGATCTCGTGCCGTTCCGGCTAAGGCCTTCATCTGGATTTCGCGAGAGGCTTCAGCCGACGATGCGGCTTTGCTCGTGGGCTCACTCGTCACCGTCATCAACTCGTCGGCCCATGTTGGCTTGATCCAAACCAAACTCAAGCCCAACACCAAGACCAATCCGCAGATTTTTTCGGAGCGTCGATTTGCACGGAATTCAGGCCAAAGATTCTGCCAGTCAATCATGATGTGAATCCTCACTCGTCGATTCACGAATCAGTCTGAAAGGCCCAGAGAAGTCTCGCAAGTTTTAGACGCTGACTGACGCAACGCCAATCGAGCCAAGGCCGCTTCTGCAGCTTTCAAAGGCTCTTACCGATCTGAACGAAGTCAGTTCGGCCAAACAAAGCATGAACATCATCAAAAAAGGCCTTATTGGGACGGATGCCTTGAGGGTCTTGCACTTCAAGGGTCACGGTCTTCTTGAACTCCTCGAGCTGAACTTCAAACTGAATTCCCGTCGTGCCCGGATACTTACGAAGCAGTTTCTGCAAATGGTCCAGGTGATTCACCATCGTCGAGTCCAAACGGAACGTCATGGCCTTCGACTTCGCCAGAACTTCATCCAAGGTCGCCACGCGATCGACAAGGATTTTGCAGCTGACTGGAGAATCCTGATCTTGCTCCGACTCCTCAGCGTTTTGATCTTCGCGGAGTGAGTCGGCTTTCAATTCAAGCTTCCCCCCAACGAGTAGGGGCTGCTCGCTTTTAAGCGCCATTTCACCCTGCCGATAGGCCTCGGGAAAAATCACCAACTCCACTTGGCCGGACAGATCTTCGAGTTGCGCAAAGGCCATACGCGCGCCCTTTTTGTTGATCAACTCGCGAAACTGCGTCACGAGTCCAGCGACCACCACACGCTTACCCGGCGATTCGTGACGAAGTTCGTAAATGTTAGAGCTCACCCAAGTCTTGTAGAGCGCATCCAGGCCTTGCAGTGGATGATCGCTCAAATAGAAGCCGAGAACTTCCTTCTCATACTGAAGTCGTTCTGAGCGCGACCAAGCTTGCGCTTCTGGCACAATGATCTCTTCGTTGGCCGCCGATTGTTCTTCATCGCCGCTTAGATCAAACAATGAACTTTGCCCAACTTCACGTGTCCTGCGAACATTTTCGGCCCGCTTAAAGAACAACTCGAGCCCGGCCATCATCTGCGCCTGATGCAGACCAAAGCCCTCAAAAGCTCCCGCCTTAACCAAGGCTTCAATCACCTTCTTGTTCAGCTTCTTGATATCAACTGTAGCAAAGAATTGATCGAGGGATTTAAATTCTCCCCCAAGCTTTTCGCGCGCCTCGACGATCGCTTGCACAGCTCCTTCGCCAACGCCCTTGATCGCGCCAAGAGAGTAATAAATCGTGTCGCCGCGAACCGTGAATTTAAACGAACTATGATTGACGTGGGGAGGCTCGACGCGAATCTTGTGTGCCTGAGCATCTTTGACGTAGCGAACGACGTTGTCGGTGTTCGACATCTCCGTCGACAAGAGTGCCGCGTAAAATTCAACCGGATAATAACGTTTGATCCACGCAGTCTGCGCACTCACCACGCAGTAGGCTGCCGCATGCGACTTGTTGAAGCCGTAATTGGCGAACTTCTCCATCAACTCAAAGAGCTGCTCACTTTTTTCCCGATCAAATCCATTTCGCTCGGCCCCTTCGAGGAATCGAGCTTTCTGCTTCGCCATTTCCTCGGCGATCTTTTTACCCATCGCCCTACGCAACATATCCGCTTCGCCGAGCGAGTAGCTCGCGATTCGCGAGGCGATGGCCATGACCTGCTCTTGGTAGACGATAATGCCGTAAGTTTCCTTGAGAATGGGTTCCAGCTCAGGGAACAAATACTCAACGGACTCTTCGCCATGCATTTTTCGCGTATAGTCCGGGATCATGTCCATCGGACCTGGGCGGTAAAGCGCGTTGATGGCGGTGATGTCTTCAAAACAACGCGGCTTAATCGACTTCACTGCATTGGTGATGCCTTCACCTTCAAACTGGAAAACTCCGAGCAGATCGCCGCGTGACATGAGATCATAGATCCCCTTGTCATGTATGGGGATATCTTGCGGACGGAGCTCTCGACCGCGGTTCTCTCGGATTAAGTCCAATGCATTCTTGATATGCGTGAGCGTCTTCAGCCCCAAGAAGTCGAACTTAATCAAACCGATTTTCTCGGCCCACTTCATATCAAATTGGACGACGCGCTCATCATCTGCGCCACGGCATAGAGGGGCGTACGTCACCAACGGCGCGTCGCCAATCACCACGCCTGCGGCGTGGATGCCGGCGTTACGAACCAAACCTTCAATCTTGAGCGCCAGATCGATGAGATTCGCGATTTGCGGATTTTGCTCCATCTGTTCGCGCAAGCGCGGCTCAGCTTCCAGAGCTTCCGTGATACTGATGCCCAGCTTTTCGGGTACGAGCTTTGTCACAGCGTCGACCTCGGCAAAACTCATCCCGAGAACTCTGCCCACATCCTTGATGGCCGCACGAGTTTGCAACTTGCCATAGGTGATGATCTGAGAAACGTTCGCTTCACCATATTTTTCCGTGACGTATTGAATGACTTCCTGACGTCGGTCTTGACAGAAGTCGATATCAAAGTCCGGCATCGAGATTCGTTCGGGATTCAGGAATCGCTCAAAGAGTAGTGAGTACGGAATAGGATCAAGATCTGTGATTCGCAAACAATAGGCCACCAATGAACCGGCACCCGATCCTCGCCCAGGCCCAACCGGAATCCCCTGTGACTTTGCCCAATTGATGAAGTCTTGGACGATCAAGAAGTAGCTCGTGAAACCCATCTTCTCGATCACGCCCAATTCGAATTCGAGTCGATCGACGTAGGCGGCCTTGTTCGCATCCGTGATGGGATGCTCGCCGCCGCTGGACTCCGATGCTCGCTCCTCAAGTCCCTCGAAGACCTTATGACGAATCAATTCCTGAGGTGATTTGCCGTCGTCAGAGGTGAAATACGGCAAATGATAAATGGCTTTGCCGGCCTCATCTTTGAGTTTGAACTTCACATCACACTGCTCGGCAATTTGCAGAGTTCGATCGCAGGCCTCAGGAAGATCGCGAAACAGCGTCCGCATTTCCTCAGAAGATTTGAAGTAGAACTGATCACTGCCTAGCCGAAAGCGAGATTCATCGTGCAAAGTTTTGTTTGAACCGATGCAAACCAAAACCTCTTGAGCGATTTGATCGGCTTGATCCAAGTAATGAACATTGTTCGTCGCCACAAGCGGCACACCCGTGATCCGCGAGGCCTCTTGCAAAAACGGACCGAACTCGGACCAATCCGGTGTGCCTGTACGCGAAATTTCCAGATATAAATTTTCGCCGTAGATCGCATGCAGTTCGCGAATGCAGGCCAGCGCCGCATCCGGTCCATGCTGTCGAAATGCGTGCGCCACCTCTCCTTGGCTTCCGCCGGTGAGGGCGATGAGTCCTTGCGAATGTCGCTTGAGAACTTCACGGTCAATTCGAGGCTTGTAATAAAAACCCTCATGAAAGCCGATTGTCGATATCTCGCAGAGGGCCTGATAGCCCTTGAAGTCTCTGGCAAGCAGCACGATCCGCCGATTCGGCATCTGGGCGGCCTCGCGATCCTCACCCTTCACGAAGCGAGTTTTAGGCGCGACGTAGGCATCAAGGCCCAGGATGGGACGAATGCCAAAGTCCTTGGCCGTAAAGTAAAACTCCGCCGCTCCATAGAGATTGCCATTGTCGGTCAAGGCCACAGCTGGCATCGAAAGCTTTTGCGCGCGCTCGCAAAGCTTCTTGATCCGAACGCTGGCCTCCAGCATCGAATATTGCGAATGAACGTGGAGATGAACAAAGGACATGCTCAAAATACATAGCGCAAAGGCCGGATTCCGTGATGGAATTTTTCAACTTCAATCCAGTTCGCGAATCGCATTGGCAGCAAAACAGGCAGGGCTCGCATAGGCTTCGAATTGTGAGCTTTGAGCGGGAAACTGACGCCGACAAACGCCTTTGATTTCGCAAGGCGTCAGCGTCCGAGCCCAAATAAGCTTAGGCGCGATTGAGCCCTAAAGAATTCGGAAGTCTCGCATCATCGCATGATCTTCATGTTCAAGATTATGGCAATGAAACAAGAAGTCGCCCTTATGTGTATTGAAGCGCTTGATGAGCCGCACGCGATCTCCGGGCAGTAACAGCACCGTATCCTTCCAACCCAAATCGAACGCACCCGTGAATGAACCTGATGTTCGACTCAAGACTTGGAAGCTCGCGCCGTGAATGTGAATGGGATGTGGAAGATGCGTACCTGAGTTGTCGAACTCCCAAATTTCCGTGTCACCGAAGCGAACTGTTTCTTTGGCGCGAACAATTCCCGGCTCATAAGGTAGAGCATCGATCGTCCAACCCTCTTGCTGAGATATTCCCAATGTAAAGATCTTCTCAGATCCAGGCGCAGCGTTGATAGCTTCGCTCTCAGAAATTCGATCAAAGCGGCAAAGAGTTTGCGGCATAGTCCACGCCGCACCGATCTCAGACGTGCAATGCAACTGAATCAAGTCAAACGGCGATCCTCGACCCGCAACCAGCGGTGCGCTTTGCAGAGACAATTGGTCGCCCTCTTTGGCCTTCGAGAGATCGACTAAGACATCCAATCTCTCCGCCGGCGACAACAGGACTTGCTGACGAGTCTCAGCGGACTCGAGCAAACCTCCGTCTGTGCCAATAATGGAGAGAGGGCGTCCGTCACTCCATTGCAAGTTGTAGATCCGAGCGTTCGAGAGGTTTGCAATTCGCAAACGCTGCCAACCTCGCTTCACTTTCAAAGGCGCTTGCGTCTGACCGTTGATGAGCAATGTGTTGCCATGCATTCCCATCATGTGGTCATGACCACCGCCCGTCATATACTCAAACTGCCGATCGGCATTCACGCGTCGATCGATCAAAGCGATCAGGTGCTCGTTCTCATCGGCGGGCAATCCCAACGCATCCTCTTCATCATCACGAACGCGGAGTAAGCCCACCAATCCCCGATTCACCTGCTCGCCAACTTTACCGTGCGGATGTGGGTGGTAGAAATAGAGTCCAGCGCGATTGGGAATCACGAAGTCATACTGGTAGGAGTCGCCGGGGCCGACGACGGAATGGGGATGCCCATCTTGATCCATCGGCACATCCAACCCGTGCCAGTGGATGATGGACGCTTGCGTGATGGAATTGACGAATTTCACGCGCAAGCGCTGACCTTGTCGCAATTCCAAAGTTGGTCCGAGAAATGACCCCGGAATGTGACTCAGTTGCGAAGCTCCGGCGGTCACGGTGCCGACGCGAAAGCGCCACATCTCCGTGGCTCGATCCGAATAAACATGAAAGCTCTCGGGCACCGCTTGCAATTCAAAATCCAAGGCAATCGGCCCTGTCGGCCCCGTTCGAGAAGGCGGCGAAGGTGGATGCGGATGTGGCGCTGGCGCGGGGCGATCATGATGATGAGCGTGAGCTCGGCCCGGTCCCATGAACAAATTCAAAACCGATGGGACCAAGAGGGCCGAGGAGAAACTCAAAGAATTCGAAATAAATCGTCGACGATTCATGACTGCCCCCCCCGATTCACCTGCAGGCCATCAAGAACTTAAGCCAAGGTCAAGCCGAAGCCCCTTGATTGCATTCCAAGTGAATCGTGGGCCATTCACTCCCATTCGATCGTGCCCGGCGGCTTGGATGTGACATCGTAGACGACGCGATTGATGCCCTTCACCTGATTGGTGATGCGATTCGATACTTCGCGCAGGAAAGCAAAATCAAATGGATACCAATCTGCGGTCATGCCATCGGTCGAGGTCACTGCACGCAGCGCGAGGACTCGATCATAGGTACGGCCATCGCCCATCACGCCAACCGTGTGCACCGGCAAGAGCACGCAGAAGGCCTGCCAAATCTTGTCGTAGAGGCCCTTTTCTCTGAGCGCAGAAATGTACACATGATCCGCTGCTCGAATGATGTCGAGCTTCTCCTTGGTCACCTCACCAATACAGCGAATTGCAAGGCCGGGACCTGGAAACGGATGCCGCCAGAGGACATCGCGAGGCAAATCAAGTTCAAGTCCAATCGCTCGCACTTCATCTTTAAAAAGTTCGCGGAGTGGTTCCACCAAACGCATCTTCATTTTCTCAGGCAAGCCACCGACATTGTGATGCGACTTGATGGTGACGGAGGCGCCTCGTGGGCTGACGGATTCAATCACATCGGGATAGAGCGTGCCTTGCGCCAGCCACTCATAGTGCACGCCCGAACGTCCGGCAGCGTCCTGAAAGACTTCGATGAAAACGCGACCAATCGCCTTGCGTTTGGCCTCAGGATCTTCAAGGCCTCTCAACGCCTCCAAGAACTGAACCTCAGCATCGACGCCGGTGACGTTCAATCCGATGCGCTGATACTGCGAAAGAACCTGATTGAATTCCTCGTGGCGCAAAAGTCCGTTATTCACAAACACACAGTGAACTCGATCAGCACCTAAGGCTTCAGTGAGCAAAGTCGCGACGACCGTTGAGTCAACTCCGCCCGAAAGACCACAGAGGACGTGATCCGTCTCGCCGACTCTGGCGCGCACGCCTTCCAGTAAATGTTCGACAATTGAACCCGAATTCCATGTGGGCTGCGCCCCACAAAGTTGAAACACAAAGTCGCGAAGAATTTCGAGTCCCGCCTGAGTGTGATGCACTTCGGGGTGAAACTGAACAGCCCAAGCCCGTTCACCTTTGAGCGCGGCAGCGTGCCCCGTCTCCGACTTTGCGACGATTCTAAATCCCGGCGGAGGCACTTTGACCACATCGCCATGACTCATCCACACCCGCTGGCGGAGCGGCACACGTGCCGAAAGTGGATCTTCCCAATCCACGCCGCAATCACCGTACTCGCGATGACTCGCAGACTCGACCACTCCCCCGAGATTTTTGGCGATCAATTGCATGCCATAACAGATGCCCAAGAGCGGCGCGATCTCTCGCAGTTCGGCCACATCAGCTTGGGGACTATCAGCTTCATGAACTGACGATGGACCACCGCTTAAGATGATGCCACGAGGTTTGCGTGCGCGAATCTCGTCGATGGGAGTGTCAAACGGCAAAAGCTCCGAAAAAACTTGCAGCTCTCTGAGTCGCCTCGCGATCAGTTGCGTGAGCTGACTCCCAAAATCGAGAACGACGAAGCCACCCTCTACCCGCTGATTCCAACCCGAATTGATCGTGCTCATCACTACTCCAGTCGATAGTTCGGCGCTTCCTTCGTGATACTGACATCATGAACATGGGACTCTTTGAGGCCTGCCGTCGAGATCTGTACGAAGCGCGCGCGCTCCTGCAGGTCCGCAATGCTCGCGGCTCCCATGTATCCCATGCCGCTCTTTACGCCGCCCAACAGTTGGTGCAAGAGCACCGACGCGGAACCTTTATAGGGCACGCGGCCCTCGATCCCTTCTGGCACAAGCTTATCAAACTCATGGACATCACCTTGAAAATATCTGTCCTTTGAGCCCTTCGCCATGGCTCCCAAAGATCCCATACCGCGATACACTTTATAAGTTCGACCCTGATAGAGAAGGCTCTCACCCGGAGACTCGTCGCAACCCGCGAGCAAATTCCCGATCATCACCGACGATGCTCCAAGAGCGAGTGCCTTGGTGATATCGCCAGAAAACTTCACACCACCATCTGCAATGATCGTGGCTTTGAGTTTCTTAGCGGCCGCCGAACATTCCATGACGGCCGAGATTTGAGGCATGCCGACACCCGCCACCACTCTTGTCGTACAAATCGAACCCGGCCCGATCCCAACTTTCACCACGTCGGCGCCTTTGCGAACCAAAGCCTCGGTGGCCTCGGCGGTGACGACATTGCCTGCAGCGATGATCACATCCGGAAATTGCTTTCTCGCCCAGCCCACCATTTCCAAAACATTTTTTGAGTGCCCGTGTGCTGTATCGATCACCAAGACATCGACACCCGCCGCAACGAGAGCTTGCGAGCGTTCCCGCGAGGTCGCGTCGATACCGACCGCCGCTCCAACGCAGAGTCGCCCATGCTGATCCTTCGTGGCCGTCGGATACTCTTTGGCTTTCTCAATGTCCTTGATCGTGATCAGTCCCTTCAATCGCCCCTGCTGATCGACGATCGGTAACTTTTCGATGCGATGGCGCTGCAAGATCGCCTTGGCCTTTTCGAGTGTTGTTCCAACTTCAGCCGTGACGAGCTGATCCTTCTTCGTCATGACATTTTCAATCGGCTGATCCACATTCGTTTCAAATCGCAAATCTCGGTTGGTGAGGATGCCAACCAGCATTCCGTCGATAGAGATCGGCACACCCGAAATCGAATACTTTCGCATAATCTCAAGAGCGTCGCTGACCTTTTTGGTCGGAGGCAACGTGATGGGGTCACGAATCATTCCCGACTCGTACTTTTTAACTCGCTCGACTTCTAAAGCTTGTTCCGCGATCGAAAGATTCTTGTGAACGATACCCAGGCCACCGTTTTGCGCCATCACTCTGGCCATTTTGTTTTCCGTCACCGTATCCATCGCGGCGGAGATGATTGGTGAATGCAGCCAAAGATCTCGAGCAAAATGCGACTTTGTCGTCACCTGGCTGGGAATGACTTCCGAGTACTGAGGCACCAAGAGAATGTCATCAAAGGTCAGGGCGAATTGAATCTCCGAATTCGTTCTCATGGACGTGCTCCGTAGCGAGTAGGATTCAAGTACCAATCTTTATAGCGCAAATAATTATCCGCAGACTGATCGAGAAAGGCGAGTTCTTCCGGGGTCAGTTTACGTTTCGCCTTAGCGGGTCGCCCGAGAATCAACCAACCTTCTTCGGCCCAATTGAAGCCCTCAGTCACCAATGACCCCGCGCCGACAATGCTTCGCGACGGGATCTTTGCTCCATCCATGATGGTCGATCCCATTCCGATCAGGCACAAGTCGCCAATCTGACACCCATGCAGCATCACCATATGCCCGATGGTTACTCTTCGGCCAATGCTCGCGAATGCCTTCTTGTAAGTGCCGTGAATGACGCTTCCGTCTTGAATGTTGGTCTCATCGCCAATGCTGATCGGGCCGACGTCTCCGCGCAAAACGCTCGAAAACCAAATCGAGCAATCCTTGCCGACTTTCACATCACCAATCAAAGCGGCAGAAGGCGCGACAAATGTTCCAGAACCAATTTCAGGAGTATATCCCAGAAGGGGGAGTAAGATCGGGGGCATGATGGTAGGCTTCATGCCTTTGGCATCACATCATGTAGCGAGTCTTTTTGCCAAGCATTTCGCCCTCATTTTCGTCGTCCATTTCATTTTCTTCATGATTCAGGCCGAATTCGGGAAAAGCCTGCATGAACTCACCCTGCGTGAGGCCTTCCTGAAGAGTTTCAATCTCTTGGTTGAGAACCCGACAGTCCCGCATGAAGTTCTTCTCACTGAAGAATCGAGCTCGAAGTGCCAAACAAAAGCTCATCGCTTCGTCCACGCGAAGTCTTAAGCCTTCTCGCAGCCAAGTCTCGGTGAGTGGCGACGCACAGGAAAATTCAATTTTGCAATATTGATGATGCCCGACTCGCTCGGCGATCTGACATCTCACTTCCGTCACTCCGAGACGCTCACAAAGCGCCACGAGCCCAACATGCGGCGATCCTTCCCCGCCTTGCGACAGTTGATTCAGACTCACACCTGCATCCAAGCCACCCATCCAAATCGGCAGGACTTCCGCTTGATCCGCCGTCTTCAAAAGCAAAACCGGACGAATTGAACCAGGCGCCAAGACGATCCCGCTCGGGAACACTTCCACCCATGTTTCCGCCTTGCTCACATCGACTGAGGCGGCGACGACGCGACGACGCGTTCGCTTAGCCGTCGAGGTCCCTTGTGGCTCTCTGCGATTTTGATCGGAGTTCGATTCGCCCTTCACGCCATGACCTCGCTCGGACTTGGCATCACCTCTCCTCGTAGAACATTGGGAAAGGCTTTGAGGATGCGGACAGGAAGTGTTTGGCCAATGATCGTAGGGTCGGAGTCGACAAATACAATTTTGTTTTTTGTTGTTCGCCCTTGGATCTGGCCCTTGAGGTCAGTTTCACGTTCGAACAAAACGTCAAACACTTGACCATCGTCATGCTTCGCCAGATCGAAAGCGATTTCGCGCTGGAGTTTCAAAAGAATATCAAGTCGCCGTTGCTTTTCCTCAGGTGGCAGCTGATCGGGCCAACGGGCCGCCTTGGTGAATGGACGCGGGCTGTAGTTGAAAGCGTAGATATTATCGTAGCGCACTTGTTCCACGAGCGTTCGCGTGTCTTCAAATTGCGCCTCAGTTTCTCCCGGAAAGCCGACAATCAGATCCGTCGACAACACGACACCAGGAATTCCCTGGCGAATCATCGTCACTTTGTCGAGATACTCTTCACGCGTGTAACCGCGATTCATTCGCTGCAGAACTTCCGAATTCCCGCTTTGCGCCGGCAAGTGAATGTAGTCGCAAATTTTCGAGCGATAGCGCGCCGAAATATCGACAAGCTCTTGATTGAAGTCCTTGGGGTGTGAAGTCGTGTATCGAATTCGCTCAATGTCCGTATCTTCCGCGATCACCTTCAGCAGCTGGGCGAAATTTTCTCCACCCTGACTCTTATAGGAGTTCACATTCTGCCCCAGTAGCGTCACTTCCTTCACACCTCGAGCAGTCAACGCCCGAATGTCCTGGACGAGTTCGCTGAGATCTCTCGATCGCTCGCGACCACGCGTGTAGGGCACGACACAAAAGGTGCAGAAATTGTCGCAGCCCTTCATGATGTTGACGAAAACGGATATGCCAGGATTACGAACCATGGTTTCGACGCTATAAGGTCGATCATGCTCGAAACGAGCGGACACTTGTTTTTCGCCGCTGAGGTAGGCTCGCGCCACAAGCTCTGGGAGTTGATCGATGGCGTCGGTGCCAAAGACAAAGTCCAAAAGCGGAATGTCTTTAAGGAGCTTGTCTTTTTCCTGCTGAGCCACGCAGCCGCCCACACCGATTTTGAGCGACGAATTCTTCTCTTTGAGTTCGCGATATCGACCCACCTCGGAGTGAATTTTATGAACGGGTTTCTCGCGGACTGAGCAAGAGTTCAGGATGATCAGATCGGCTCTGTCAGGAGACTCGACAGGTACAAAATTCACCATTTCTAAGAGGCTGAGCATCCTCTCAGTGTCATTAACGTTCATCTGACAGCCATAGGTTGAGATATAGACGCCCCGACCCTGACCCAAGTTCTGATTTAACACCTATGAACGCTCCGCATTGCGATCGTGAATCCGACAGGTTATATTGCCTCGCCAAAGCCGCAGTCAATGAAACTGCCGGATCATGACCCGCGAGTTTCGTACTTGCCGCCCTTCTTCGAAGCCGCATGTCGATGAGCGTGTCATTTTGGACGTGATGGATCGATGGGCTTAGGAGCCGCCTCATTGCTCGCGAAAGCATTTGAGCATTGTGCGGTAATCCACGCGTGACTTGGTTTTCGACACTGGAGGTCCCTGTGCAGCCACGTTTGAGTACATCGAAATCTTGGACAGGCTTGCCTCCTGAGTTCAGTCAAAAGGCGGCCCAAGTCTTTGCTCAAAATTTTCGTGATGAGTCTGAGGCTGGCGAATTTTTGGTGCAGGGTCGCATTTACGCCGACGAGATTCTGCTGCAAATCGGCTACCTTCAAAAGGGCCGGCTGAAGCAAACCAACTTTGAAGTATCCGTCGACCATTCGCCCAACGAAAAGGCGATGGATAAATTGTTTTTTGCCATCGATGTGCTGGGCGCCGTGTTTGAGTCTCACTTTGAACATCTTCGCGAAGATGAAGGCGAAGAGATCGAGTACCCACTGCGCTGGGAAGAGCATGAATTCGATGGCCATCCTGTCTATTTGAAATATTCAACGGCCAATACAGCCCTGGAGGCCGAGGCCGATCGCCTGTTGGGCCTTGGTGGCAGCGCGCTTTACAACGAATCCGATGTGCAGCCTGAGACATCTCAAGATGCCTTGGTGCGTGCCGAGGTCGATCCCGAACTCGCCGAGCAAGTCTCTCAAGCCATTCGCGCCGGGCGCTTCCGACCCGTCGAACATTGATCGAAATCGAATCAACTATTGATTCGTAGCCGAGCCGAATCTCCGAGCGACTACTTTCGCTAAAAAAGTATTATGTAACTCAAACGCTCGATACTAAAAAACCCCTGAGGATCTCAGGGGTTTTTTTGATGTTTCAACTCGATTTTGAACTCGAACTGAGGCTTTAGAAGCT
The DNA here is from genome assembly GCA_002344785.1 of Bdellovibrionaceae bacterium UBA2339. Classification (GTDB taxonomy): domain Bacteria; phylum Bdellovibrionota; class Bdellovibrionia; order Bdellovibrionales; family JAMPXM01; genus UBA2339. Next base: position 82,262 of record DDUL01000033.1, on the reverse strand, counting down.
ATCGTCCTCAGCTCTCTCGGTACCAGCGTCAGACATACGCTGAACCTCGTAAAGATCACTTTGATTCTCATCCTCTTCGAATTCAGCCTCGACAGCCGACTCGTCGATTTCAAGCTCGGCAATAGCCGCAAGGAAGTCCTTCTCGACGCGAAGATCTTTGCGCAAAATCTCGAGAAACTTATCGGGGTAACGAGCCGTCAATTCCTCGATGTATCTTTCGAGTTTGCCTTCCGAAAGTATGGATCGTCGACCTTGGATGTGTTTCCAAAGTTGAATGTAATGAAAGCGGCAGTAAGCGTCGCTTTGCGCTAGCTGATCGCAATCTCGAATTCGACAAAATCTCCGACCGTCGGCATCCGTGATGACAAGCTCTTCAGCGGACTCGGCCTCGGCCAGCATCTCTTCCAAACTCTGACCCGGAGGCGGCTGGAGCTTGGTTTCAGCAACAGGCTTCGACACTTGTGCTGCAGTTTTAGTCGACTCTTTCCCACCTTTTGCAGCCTTAGGAGCGGCGGTCTCAGGCTTTTTCGCTTCGATTTTTTTGCCAGTGACGACCGCCTTGATGGCCTTCTTTCCAGAAGCCTCAATCGCCTTGCCTTTACCGGCCGGCACCTTCGCGGGGGTCTTACCTGTCGGCTTCGTCGCTTTAGCGGCGCTGGCCTTTGGGCTTCCCTTTGCGGGTTTAGCCTTTGTGGCGGCACTGGGCTTGGCGGATGCCTTGGCTTTGGCAGGACTCGATTTAGCGGACGCCTTGACGGGCTTTGCCTTGACGGCCTTACCCTTGGATGTCGCGCTGGATTTGCCGGATTTATTGGACGATGACGACTTACTGGCTTTGCTCATAGGGACCGAAAATCTCAGCCCCCTTGAGCTTTGTCAAAAGCTCTTCGCCGCCCAGCGAACAAAACTCACGCGGCGGCTGATTTGAAATCAACGAACTCGAATTGTGCCTCGTTGAGTTCGCACCACAATTTGACCTTTCGCGACGCCTGGAAGTCGCCCCTGAGCTGACTTCGGCCCTGTCCCGCGACTGACTTCAACGCCTGCAGGCGCGACAATCTGCCCCTCCGTCGAATTCATCCGGAGCGAGTATCCCATGCCTTTCGCCGCTGAGATTTGCACGCCGGCCTCGAGGGTTTCCAATTTCACATCAGCCTCGCCAGCCAGGCCGAGCTGGATTTGGCCATCGGCGGCGTAGCCTTTGACTTGCCCCTCGATGCCTTGAGCATTGACCTGACCACGGTCGGAATCGAAGTCCAAGGCTCCGTTGAGTTTTTGGATTTGGAGAGTTCCCGAATTATGTCGAACGACGACTTGGCCTTTGATCTGTTGCAGATTCGATTCGCCAGCAAAATTGCCAATGCGCAAATCGCCATCTAAGTTTTGAATCCCGATTTTCGCAGCATGTGATTCAAGCTGCACTTGACCTTTATGGTTCTCAATTCTCGCCTCACCTCGCGAAACAAAGGCGTCGAGCTGTCCGACACTTTGTTGCACACGAAGACTTCCTTCGACGATTGTGACCCGCAAGTCGGCTTTCCAATTTTGCGCTTGCACGGAACCTGAATGCAGATGCACCTCAGAAGAGAGCGCGGGCACGTGAATTTCGAGGTGGAGTTCGGGGGCCTTGCCGCCGATCGCTGAGAGCCATGCACTACGCGTCTCAGGGCCTTTGGACTCGATCATGAGAATTCCGGCTTCGCGTTTCACTTGAATCTGCAAATTGTCAAAAGCCGAAAGCAGCGCTGCTGGAGGTTGGCTCACGCTCAGAGTTTTACGCGCCTTGAGCAGCGATGTACCGCCGGCGGCAATGGGAATGAGTCGCACACTGCCGCGAGGGATCTGAACGATGAGGCGATCATTGGCCTGTAGTTCCAGCGGCTGATCTTTAAAACGCAGTTCGCGGGTGGCTTCACGAGCTGGATTGGCATGAGCCACATCGCGATCATTGATATCAATGATATCAATGATATCAATGATCAAGAATTGGGCTAACAACACCAACACGCCCACCAGAGTGAATGCTCCAGAACGAGCTGAAGGGTTCAAGCAATTTAGTTTTTCCAGATTCGACACTGTATCGACCTCGCGACTTTGATTTTGGATCTTGAACACTTCATCTTAGCCATGGCGCGCTGGCCGAGGCACGAAATTCCATGAAGGCCATTCAAGGTGGAGGCGATCAATTCGCTCCGAGGCTCTAGGCGGCCCGCACTGGAGGTTGACTCGATCGCGTTCCTCTCATTCTCTCATGAACCGTCGACTAGAGTTTGCGACTGACTAGGAGGAAGCTCAATGAATAAGGTCTTTTTGACATCGGCCGTCCGCACTCCCATCGCCTCGTTTCAAGGCGGATTCAGTGATCTACCAGCTCCACGCTTGGGCGCGATGGCGATCCGCGAGGCGTTGGCCCGAAGCGGCGATCGCGAAAAGCTCGCGGCGCGTGTTCAAGAAGTCATTATGGGTGAAGTTTTGACGGCGGGCGTCGGCCAAGCTCCGGCGCGCCAAGCCGCTCTCTACGCTGAACTCCCGCAAAGTGTTCCGTGTCTCACGATCAACAAAGTCTGCGGCTCAGGCCTTATGGCGGTGATGTTGGCCGCAGATCACATTCGTCTCGGCGACGTGGATCTTGCCGTAGCCGGTGGCCAAGAAAATATGACGCTCGCGCCACATCTGCTCACGAAATCTCGATCTGGATTTCGCATGGGGCACACCGAGCTGACGGACTCGATGCTGAATGATGGACTTTGGGATCCCTACTCCAATTGGCATATGGGAATGGCGGCCGAGCTGTGCGTGAAGGAGAACTCCTTCACACGCGAACAACAGGATGCTTTCGCGATTGAATCCTACAAGCGGGCCCAAAAGGCCCAAGCCGAAGGCTATTTCAAAAATGAAATCGTCGCGGTGGAAGTGGCGAGCCGTAAGGGTCCAATGCAAATCACTCAAGATGAAGAGCCGGGAAAGACGGATTTCAGCAAAGTCCCGACGCTCAAGCCTGCTTTCGATAAGGCTGGAAGTGTCACGGCCGCGAATGCGTCCAAGATTAACGATGGCGCCGCCGCCGTTGTCCTCATGAGCGAGAAGATGCTGCAAGAGACCTCGGCTCGTCCGCTGGCTCGCATTGTTTCTTATGCCACGCATGCGCATGACCCGAAATGGTTCACAACGGCTCCCGCCGGCGCCATGAAGAAGGCTGTTGATCGTGCAGGACTTGGCATGAACGACATCGACCTCTTTGAAATTAACGAGGCCTTTGCGGCTGTCACCATGGTGGCGATGAAGGAATTCAAATTGGCGCATGATCGAGTCAATGTGAATGGTGGCGCCGTCGCATTGGGACACCCCATTGGAGCATCAGGTGCTCGCATTCTCACCACACTCACTCACGCCCTGCACATGCATCAGAAGCGCTACGGCTTGGCGACTCTTTGTATTGGTGGAGGCGAAGCTGTCGCGATGGTGATTGAACGCGTGTGATTGAAGTCAAAACGAGGACACATCGATGAAAAACAAACTCTATCCTTCCGCTCAAGCTGCCCTTGATGGCGTCAAAGATGGCATGACAATTTTGGTCGGCGGCTTTGGGCTGTGCGGAATTCCGGAAAACTTGATTCTCGCGCTTCGCGATTCAGGCGTGAGGAATCTGACGTGTGTCTCCAATAACGCTGGCGTGGATGACTTTGGCCTTGGGCTTTTGCTGCACACTCGGCAAATCAAAAAAATGTTGTCGTCTTACGTTGGAGAAAACGCGACCTTTGAAAAGCAGTTCCTTAGCGGCGAACTGGAATTGGAGTTTTGCCCACAAGGCACGTTGGCCGAGCGAATTCGCGCAGGTGGAGCCGGCATTCCGGCGTTCTACACGCCCACGGGTTACGGTACGATTGTGGCAGACGGTAAAGAGACTCGCGAGTTCAACGGTCGACACTATGTCATGGAAAAAGGCATCACCGGCGACTTTGCACTCATTCGTGCTTGGAAAGCTGATCCCTTTGGTAATCTCGTGTTTCGCAAAACAGCGCGGAACTTCAATCCCATGATGGCCGCCGCGGGACGAATCACCGTTGTCGAAGTCGAAGAAATTGTTCCGCTTGGGTCCCTCGATCCAGAAAACATTCATGTCCCGGGTATCTATGTTCAACGAATGATCGTTTCGCCCAAGCTCGAAAAGCGAATTGAGCAGCGAACCGTTCGCTTGAAGTGACCCATTGTGAAGTGATGTTTTTTTAATTTGATGATTGAAGACACTTGGAAGGAAAGACTATGCCCTTGACTCGTGATCAGATCGCCAAGCGAATCGCCAAGGAAATCGAGCCTGGCTATTGTGTGAATTTGGGAATTGGCATTCCGACTTTGGTTGCCAACTTCATTCCAGCTGAAATGGGCGTGATGTTGCAAAGCGAGAATGGCCTACTCGGCATGGGCCCCTTCCCTCTTGAGAAGGATGTGGATCCAGATCTCATAAACGCCGGCAAACAAACTGTGACAGCTGTCCCCGGCGCTTCGTTTTTCTCTTCCGCCGATAGCTTCGCCATGATTCGTGGTGGTCATGTGGACCTGACGGTACTGGGAGCCATGCAGGTGGATCTCGATGGATCTATCGCCAATTGGATGATTCCTGGCAAAATGGTTAAGGGCATGGGCGGAGCCATGGATCTTGTGGCCGGAGCTCGCCGCGTGATCGTCGCCATGGAACATTGCGCGAAGGACGGCTCGCACAAGATTCTCAAAAAGTGCAGCTTGCCTCTCACCGGCTTAGGTGTCGTTGAGCGAATCGTGACGGACTATGCGGTGCTTGATGTCGTTAAAGGTCGCGGGTTCCGCCTCATCGAGTGGGCACCGGATTTGTCACCTGAAGATGTTGTAAAGGCCACGGGCGCACCCGTGGAAATTGCAGCCGATGCCAAGCCAGTGGCGATCAGTTAACTCGACCGATGTCGGGTTCATCGCGCTTTAGAATGCGGGACGCTGCACCTTGGCCAACAACTTGATAGCCTGAGGCTAAGTGGAATTCGACGCGATCTCTTTGTTGAAAGATCTCGCTTCACGAATCACCCACGGATCGCGACCCAAGTCTCAACGTCCATAGGGGCGAGACGGAGCTTGGTTTACATAAGAACCTTGTAGCAGCAACAGGCAGCGGCATCGACATGAGCGGACCGAAGAATCTCAAAAAGGGTGAGTACCTCTTTCGTGAAGGCGATCCCGCTGAGTCGATGTATGTCATCAAGAGCGGAAAGCTGGCGGTGGTTCGCCCGAAAGGTGGCGGCGAGATCGTCCTCGCCGAACTTGGGGCCAATGACATGATTGGCGAAATGGCGTTTTTCGATAACAAGCCACGCTCCGCAAGCATCAAGGCAATTTCCGATGCTGTGGTCATTGAGTTACCGTTCAAGGCCTTGCACGCCCAATTTAAGAGTTTTCCGGAATGGGTGAAGGCCATTATGAAGTCGGTCAACACGCATCTGCGAAATGCGAATCAAAAGATCAAACAACTTGAGAAAACAGACGACGATACGGCTGTTTTTCCACCTCATACAGTGACTCGGCTTTGTGCGATCATTGGATTGACAGCCAAAGTTTATGGAAAGCCCGGCGAAAAAGGTGGCACGGTTGTCCCGACCGAGCGCCTTCGCCGCTATACAATTCAGGTCTTCCAACAACCCACGAACAAAATGGACACCATGCTTGAGCTGCTCCAGGGCTTGGGACACGCGAAGGTCGAGGATCTTGGTGAGGGCAATCGCCGGATCACAGTGAATGAGCCTGATTTTCTGATTCGCTTTGTGGACTTCTATAATGACTGGCTTTTCAAGAGCGATGACAAGCGGGTCAACGTCGAAGAAAAGGAAATGAAGTCACTGCGTGCGCTCATGTTCTTTGGCAAGCGAGAAACGGCCAACGAAAAGGGCGAAGTGAAGGTGAACCTCACGCAGATGCAAAACGATTCCATGCGTGAACTTGGGTTTCTTTTTAGCGTGGATGATCCCAACTCCCTTTCTGAAAAGGGTTTGATTGGCGACAAGTTTTCGGTTGAAGGTGGCGGACTGGCCGTATCTTTCAATGTCGGCGAACTCGAAACGATCTACCCCTATTGGGAGATCATTCACGCCGCAAAAAAAGTGACTCGATAAGCTTCTTTATCTTTACGCCATCAGTCGACGAGAGCCGCTGCGAGACTTTCAGCTCCGGCTGGGTAGTACGATGCGTTCACGATCCCCATCTTGAGCATTTCGCGAGTGAACCAAAATGGTCGACCGTCAAAGTCATCGGCGCCCACCACTATGTAATGGGTTCGCGCCGCATTTTTTTGCGACTCAACCAACTCACTGACATTGAAACTCGCCTTAGACAGTTGTTCGATGGAGATCTCAGGAACATAGCGTCGACCCTTTTCGGGTAGATCCGGAACTTCGTAATGAACCTTAATTGCGTTTGGAATCGCAAAGTCGGCGATCTCTGCCTCTGATCTCACATCGACAACAGCGATTGTGACTCCCGATGATTTCAAACGCTGCACACCTCGAGCGTTGAACGACGGATATCGAAACACTGACGGCGGTGGCCTTTTGCTTTGTTCGACATTCGGGGGCCTTAGATTCTCGACTCTCAATATGGCAAATTGCGCATCGGCCCCTCGCCCGACCGTAGTGATCTTCTTGAGACTCTCGGCATCGATTTTGAGAAGGCCGTAAACTTCAGGCGCTAAACTGCCTCCATCACCGATTTGCAGAATGGCCCTCACGTCGATCGCCCCGAGATCGCGCGTGGCAACACCTGAGTCTGAAAAATTATGATAAACAAGCTGAGCCTGGCCTCCGACTCGGAAACACGACCTGGCCATATGAACCACCAAACTTTGCGTCTGTTTGGCGAGAACTGCGTCAATGACCTTTTTGGAAATGAAATTGAGATGGTTTCGATCCGGAGCAAACTGGCAGGTTTCAGTTTCACGTATCAATGCTGGACGCAATGAGGGCATGGTCAAAAGCTTTTCCCAATCCGTGGTTGAGACCTGGGAGAGGCGCCACACGAGATCTTGTCGCTCGATGGCCTTTTGCAGCGGATCCTCAATTTTGTTTTCACTTTGTGCAGGAGCCGGAGGTGACACGACATCGGTTTGAACAGCCACCGCCCGCGGAGCTTGCTTGGCCGATCTTAAGCCGAACAATTTCCAAGCGATGAAGCCAATTGAAACGAGTATAAGTCCAAGCAAGACGAGATCGACTGTAGAGAAACCTCGATGCGAATGGATTTGTTTTTGGCGCATGCCTCTATCTGACAATGCTTTAGTTGGCGAGGCAAACTCAAACCCCGCCTTTTTGACGTCGGGGCATTAGATCGGCCCTTATGGACCATGAAGTGAGCGACCCGAAGCAGCGAGCTGTCGCGAATAGCCCCTCATTTTCCACCATGGCACCTTGGGATTGAGATGGTGCTCCCAATGAAAATGCCGACCTAAGTCGCTCAACACAAGAAGCGTCCACCAACGATCAGCACGAGTATTTGTCTGCGCCCTTAGATCACCGCTCTTCTCGGACCAATTGTGTTCGGTAAGATCGTTCCAGCGCAATATCATCGGGTATATTGTCCACATCGGTACGAGCCAGAGCCAAAACAAATGCCCTTGCCAACCCAGCACCGTGAAAATCAACAAACTCAAGAGTAGGACCCCGAGCTTTCGACGCTGCTCAGACGCCAACTCGGGGTCTTCCCGATGCAAGCCCTGCCAGTCCAACAGAATTTGCCAGTGACCAACTTTGCGTTGATTCCAACTTCGCGATTCATCGGGACCAACATAATCCTGCTCACCGATCAGCATGGTACGCAGAGCATCCCAAGGCGCGCGGGCGCACGACTTCGCTATTTCGAGATTCGACAGTGGGTGCTGAGTTTGGCCTTGATGAGATCGACCTACGAAATTTGGATCATTCGACGTGAAAAGATGGGCGTGATGAAGTCGATGCACCCGACGCCAGAGCACAAAGGAAAAGGCCTCGGGATGATGGAAGAAAGGCCACAAGCAAAAGACTTCGGCGAAGAGACGATTTTTTTGTTCTGTGTTTGCGCCATAGCCAGTGACTTCAAAGAGTAGACCGTGGCTCGCTTCGTGGTTGAGAACATACAAGCTATGTTGGCGCGCTGCGACCCAAATCCAAAGAAGTGTCCACACCAACCAGCCCCACCCCTCGCGAGGAATCCACTGGGTGATCAAAACTCCGGGGACAAGAATTGAGAGCAACAACGCAACACAGACCATGCTTGTCATCCGCGTCGAATCCACTCCGACCGACGAGCTCAATTCTGAATTCCCAACATCTTCTGGTTTCACGCAATCTCCGTAAAGGCTTGCACCAGCTGAGCTCGGAGTCTCTTCAGGTCAGTGATGACTTTATGGTGCATCGCAAAGGCCTTCGATTCGAGTTCTCCTACGTCACTCAACCGGAGGCGCCGAAAGTACAACGCCGCATCGACAAGATCTCGGTCGAACCAATCGCGAGATTCACAAAAGCGAGTCGCGGCCTCGTTGGAATCCACACGCCCCGTCACCCATGTGAAATGAAAGCGCGAAGGATAGAGGGCCAATCGAACAAGTGACTTATCAGGATAGTACATTGAGGTTCTTCCCCCTGAGGGATGGGCCTCGAGCTTCACGAGCAGATCTGACCAGTAAGGAATGGACTCTTGACGAAGATGCTCACGAATTTGGGCTAGGCTTGGACGAGCAATTTCAAGTCGCAGGGTTTCAGTCAAACTCGATGATGCCTGCATTCGCCGGAGTGCTGATTGCTCGATGAGCTTCGAAGAGTCCGCTTCCCCTGGATGCACGGTTGCATCCCAAATGACGTGGCCATGATCTAAGTAGTCGACTTGGTCGAGGTTTGGAAATCGACCAATCTGCAATCCGCGCGGCTTGGAACCGGATGGGCGGGGCTCCAGCTTCGCCCAGAAAATTGACCACCGATCTGGCATTGGCAACTGAGCCACCAAGTCCGCAAACTGCGCGTTCGCTTCCACATCGTGAGCTGAAGTTGTGAGAAATAGCGCCAAATCGAAGTCGGAGTAGACTTCGGAGAATCCTCCGTGCGCAAGACTACCGATCCAGGCCACCTGATGCAGTTCACTTCTCAACTTGGGCCATCGCTTCAACCACGCGGGAAACTCGGTGAGCAGCTTGCTTTCCAGCTTGCTTTCGATGTTCTCTTGCATGTTGGCCTGAGCGGAAACAGCCGAAGCTACCCCTTGGGTTTGATTCGGAATTTCAGAACCTCCAGGACCCAATCTTGATCCCGATGCGTCCGATGAATCTGAATTCGACTTTGAACTCATCGCGTGGCCTCTTCGACTTAAGTCTGTTCGAATTGAGTTTCATACCAGCGAATGAAATTCTCTGATCTTCGGAGTCGATCTCTAAGACCCTTTTCCACTTCGGCCCGCGCCGCAATCTGATCCGTCTGTGTCGTCACAAATGGCCGGATGAAATCTCGCATGGCCAATTCTGCATGTGAGGTGTCCGCTTCAGCGTGAATGATGAGGTAGCGAAGTGCAGTCTCGGGAAAACCAATTCGACGCAGGCCTTTTAGTGTTTGCGCACAGCGCTTCGCGGACATCATTTCAGTCGCGAAAAAGCAGCCGCAAAAATATCCGAGGCTCTGCTCACGCGCGCAGGCTTCCGAGAACACATAATTCAACTCCCGAAGCTGAGGGACGTCGGCCATGGTCTGGGAGATCGGATACTCAATGGCGAGCACCTTCATCATGTCTTGAAAGAGGCGCGAATGCTCTTCGGAAACTTCTTCTTCGATATGTTTCAAGAGCGCGTCTTTGACTAAGCCTTCGGCTTTCGGAAGCCACAGCTGCAGAAACTTGAAAAACGGAGGCTGATGGGCATCGAAGGAATAGAATCGGTGAATTTCCTCGCCTCGGGCGGACGCCTCCAAAGCTGAATAGAGCCGACTATTATGAGCATAGGAGCCTTCGACCTCAGCGACGAGACTCTGCTCCCAGGTCTCAATATTCACCTTGTCTGTTGATCGAGTTGAGCTATGCATATGCAATTAATGACTTCGTTAGGGTTAAAGGTGAGCGATCGTTTGCTACCTTTATAAATGCTGAGCGATTTCTGGATGCACATCGTAAAGTCCTGATTCACTCTCTCCTTCACCTTCTCATCTCTTGCCGGCCCACCAATCACTTCCACCTGCGGCACAAGGCTGAGGCATGAGGTTGCGGCGTTCGGCAATTCACAGATCGCGATCACTCATGATGATGGTGTGGCGAGCCTGCCTCCAAGCGATTCGGCCAATTTGCTTTGGGCCAACTCACGACCTTTGGCGCGTCACCCTCGCGAATTCTATATGACCGCCCAACTTCCAAACCCTCAGTATATGAGTCTACACGTCGAGTTCGATTGGGCCAATGTATGCTCAGCCGTCTAATTTTCTTTGTCGCTCCCAGTCCTATATTGAGACGAAGCGACTCGCTGCCAAAGCTCGAGTGAAGCCCCACGTGCCGTACAATGCGACGTGAACTCAGCTTTGCTTTTTGTGTTGAACCCGAAGAGGAGGTGTTTTCACTTTCAAGGTCTTCTTCAACTTCGATTTCGACCTTAGCTCCAATGGCGCTTCGATTTGCCGTCACACCTTCCAGCTCCAAACCGATCCAAGAGTTTCGAGAGGACGAGTTTCGATAGAGTGATGGGAAATAGTTGTCCCCTGGAATCGTACCGCCATTGACCCAAAAAATGTCGGACTTCAGATCACCGTCAAAGTCGGCGGTCACAACACCATGCCCCTTTTGCAAGGACGACATTCCCAATTCAGTTCCACGTTCGACAAATTTCTTCCCCGCGCGATTGATGAATACCAAGTTGGGAACCAGATCACCGTAGCTGACAGATCCTGTGCCGAGAAGTATGTCCATCCAGCCATCGCCATTGAGATCGGCCAGTCCAGACCCCATGGTCTGTGCGGGATTTGCAAATCCCAAATCATCGGTGCGGTCGATCAATTGCCCGCGACCATCATTCAAGAAAATTCGAGAGACCTCGGGCTTAAAATCTCGACCCAGTACAAATCGCGCATAGTTTCCTGTATCGCGATAGAAGCTTCCCACAAACAAATCCAGGTGCGAATCATTATTAAAGTCCGCAAATGCAGCGGGAAATGCAAATTGCGGTCGAGTTGTCGCGGGTGAATGAGTGATGGGTTCAAACCTGAGCTCTCCAATTGTCGAGACATTTTTGTAGAGCTGATTGTCTCGCCCATAGAGCCCAATAAACAGCTCAGGTCGTCCATCACCGTCCAGGTCACCGGCCGCGGCCCCCTTGCAAACTCCTTGATAAGATAATCCACCGTTCGTTTGCACGCGGTGAAAACCCTTTCGACCACCTTGATGCAATTCGGGGCCACTCACTTCATCGCAAACAAACAAATCAATCCAACCATCTAAATCGAAATCCGCAAAGAGTGCCGCCACGCTACGATTGCCCGCTGGATTCAGCGGGCTCTGCGCTGAACGCTTGAAGCGGCCTTTGCCATCATTGAGGAGCAACTCGTTATGCAAGATTGGCGCGGAGTCGGATGTCACCCAACCACCGCGAACTAAGTAGAGATCCAAATCGCCATCATTATCCACGTCCGCGCTGAGTATGTTGGTGACGGCGTTGGCGCTCGTCAAAATTCGATGCCGAGGATCTAACTTCGCGCTTTCGAAACCTTCTTCTGTCCCCCAGTAGAGTTTGATCGGAGAGCAAGCATTTCGCCCGCCTTGAATCAAATCCAAGCGTCCGTCGCCATTGAAATCTTGCGCTTGCGCATTTGCACCGCCGGTGTCTTGACGGCTTTGAAATCCCAGAGAGGATGCCCAATCTTCGAATCGAAGGAGTCCGTCTTCCAAACTTCCAGCTCCCAAAGCCTTAAGTGCTGTCTTTGGCAATCTCCATGCTTTCGGAATCTGATCCGTCGACGTTCCAAGCGCTTGATGCGCGATACTGTAGAGCCAAATGAGGTGCGAGGTCTCGCGAATCTTCAAGGCCTGCTCGAAGTAGGCCGCAGCCTTCGCAGCTCCTTCCTTTCGCCGGTGCTGTGCCAATCTCGACAAGGGAAACAGGCAGCTGTCGGCATTGTGATTTTCAACACAGTTTCGAACTTCCCCATATCGCAGCCAAGACACTCCGGCTTGTGTCAACGCCAACCACTCGATACGAGTGGCCTCGGGCGAACCTCCATGCTGAGGATCCGCTGACCGAGCTCCGCGATAGTATTCGAGAGCGTCATCAAATCGCCGAACGGCCTCGTCGGGTCTTTCCGCAAGATACCATTCGCGATTCGCTCTTCGAGTCATCAACTCAAATCTTCGTTCGGGCGTAAGCCCCGGCTCTTTCAGTCGCTCGTCCAACAGCTTGGCGATCTTTGCGTTGCACTTGAGCGCGAACTGACAGTAGTCCAACTTCAAAAACTCGGCACACTCTGGCCCACCAATTCCCGACAAAACAAAGATCTCGGCGTCAGGTCCGGGGAAGGGAATGCGAGACTTTAGGAACTGGTCTTCTTGAGCGGTATAGGAATCGATGGGAGCATGGCCGTCAGTCTGAGGAGACTTTGTGCGAACGCTCTGGCAAGCGACGACGACGAATGCCACGAAACTCAACAACATACTGACGGCGACGAAGATCTTGCGATCATGTTTTCCGCGAGAAAAAGTCACCATCCCTTATCCTTGAAACTTGAGTTAATATTTCGCCGCCCAGCGCGCATAAAGACGAGCCGAATTCGAAATGGCGAACTCAAGCACACTGGGATCGAGCTGAATTGACGTTCCACCCCACTATCATTTGAGGTCTTAAGCCTGAAGTCTACTCAATTCAGACTCGTTCAATTCAGACCCGTGTCTTTGACATGCTCGAGACCGCACGATCGCCCGGCCCCAAACTGCTCGCAGAACTGCATACTGTTCAAAGAACTTTGCCGAGAGCTCGCCCTGAATCCGCGGGTGCTTTCAAAATCGCGAGGATTCACATTCCGACTCATCAATTTTCTGACTCTTGCGAATTTTGAGTTTTTTTGTGCGACACACATGATGACTTTAGTTAGCCTAAGCTTCAGTTCGAAGGATCAAAATTGAAATGAGCAAGAGGCAACAACAGTCGGACTACCCGAGGCTTCGCGACAGAGCGAATTGGCCATTTTGGCTCGTCGCCCTGACGCCCTTTCTCGCACTGGTCCTTGGCAAATTCACCGGTGCAATTCCTCCCCAATCTGACTCCTACGCCCTAGGGCTCGCAGCCGCGAGCACGCAAACGCATAAGTCGGAACCGCTTTTTCTCGATGATACAGTCTCAATTTTAGGTCCTCCGGCTCGACCCATGGAGGATTTTGGTCCGTGGTCTCGGCGTATGCCTGGCTTTATTGTGATTTGTGACTTGGACCGAGACGGATGGGAGGATCTCATCAGTCTCCACAACGAGCCCACTCAATTTGGCAAATTACGAGTTTATCAAAGCTTAAAGCAAGGTCGACAGTTCAAGGATGTCACGTCCGAATGGGGCCTTGATCAACTCTTGCCCGCGGACCATCGAAGCACGGCATTGGCGTGCGCCGATCTTGACGGTCGAGGTCACCCGCTTTTGATCGTTGCGGGAGTTGGAACTCCGGTGTTGTTTTTTGAACTGCAAAGACAAAGTGTTAAATCTGCGTCGCCATCGCGAACAGTTCGATTTGCGCTGATTCATCAACTGAATTTGTATATTGAACCTCGTGGCATGCATGTGTTTGATGCCGACGGCGATGGGAAGTTGGATCTCTATTTTGCCAACTATCGCGATCTTGAGGTGCCGCATCGACGCGAGCGTTTTTTGAGACGCGCCATGGTGACCACCTTTGGCACCAATCAAATTCGAAATACTCAAGCTGGCCGAGATCGGCTCTTTCTCAATCGAAGCGCCGCAGTTTCAAACTCAATCAAACAATCGCCAAACGCAGCTTCGCCCCACGCTCACCCGCCTCCCCTTCAGTGGCACGAGGCAGATCCACTTCCAGAGGCGAGCACCACCTGGGCCGTGGGTGTGTCGGACTTTAACCGTGACGGTCGATGGGACATCTTTCTGGGACAAGACTTCGCGCGCGATCAACTTCTCATTAACCAAGGCGGCGGACGCTTTGCTGATCAAACGAAACAACATCTGGGCCAATTGCGGTCACGAAATTCGATGTCGGCCGCGATTGAGGATTTGGACCACAATGGTGTTGGCGATGTTTATGTCACAAATAAGCCCAAGCCTGGACTCATGCGCGGGCTGAACAGTTTGTGGATGGGTCAGACCAAATCTGAGAGCTCAGGGCGAACGGCCACGGAAAGCTCCACGCCCGCGATGGCCCTCGAGGGATTTCGCGACGAAGCTCTACAGCGAGGCGTTGACTCCTGCGGTTGGTCTTGGGCCAGTCAGTTCCTTGATTTCGACCATGATGGGGACTTCGACTTGGCCGTTATCAATGGCTGGTTTGGCTTTCCTAAGAGTGACGAAAGACATTGGTATGTCTTCGAGTTCACAGCTGGCTTGCCGACAGCCTTACTTGAGTTTGCTGGACCAGAAATTTCCCGACAGCTGATGCGGCGAGATCCTCGGGCGAGTGTCGCCGCCGAACAAAAGAAGTGCCTCTATGAGCAAGATTCCACGGGTCACTTTGTCGATCGAGCTGAGGCAATTGGATTTGCGGATTCTCGGATTGGTCGCGGATTGGCCTACGCGGATTTGGATCAAGATGGCGATTTGGATCTGGTTATGGGCGGCCCTTACCACGGTCCGATTTTGTATCGCAGTCAGCTGACAGAGAGCGGACGAAACCCAGGTCGATGGCTGAGTCTCAAGTTCGTCGGCCGAAAGTCCAACATTGACGGTCTCGGCACGATCGTTGAAGTCAAAACCTCAATTCGAAGTTTCCGGAGAGAAAATCAGCCGCTCAATGGCATGCAGTCGCAGAACTCAAGCCGAGTCTTCCTCACTTTTCAAGAGAGTGAACGAATTGAATCCATTCAGGTGATTTGGCCGAGTGGCCAGACTCAGACTTTGGGTCTTCCGGATCAGCTCGGCCAAGCCATTGAGGTGATTGAACCATGAACTTCAAACGAATATTTGGAGTCTCACTGACACCAACATTGGCTGTTCAAGTCCTCACGCAAATCGTCTACATCGGTTTCGCACTCAATTTCGCCGCTCATCCTCGTCCATTAGTTTGGTTTTTTGCCCTACTGTCGACGCATGTTTTGATCGACTATGCTCTCCGCAGATTCGCACATCTCCAATCCCACCCGAAAGTCACTCCTGCTCCTGAAACTGGTTCGCATGCTTGGATACGGCTCAACATCGTGGCCGCCACGATTTCATTATTTGTGAATGTCGAGGCCTTTAGCTACCCGGCTCTGGCGATCGCTGGACTTTTCATTTTCATTTCCAAGATCTGGTTGATTGGTCCTGACGGTCGGCATGTTTACAACCCTTCGGCAATCGCATCGGTTTTAGCCATCACGCTCCTTCCTCAACACCTCACTTACGGCGGCACTTCTTGGGGTGACTTTTGGCACGTTCATGTTTGGGCATTGCCGTTAGCCATCGCCGTCGCATGGCTTGCGAAAGGATTGTGGATCTCAATGAGCTATGTGTTGGGTTTGAGTCTTGCGAGTCTCGCCTGGCACTACGTCGGAAGCTGGCTTGATCTCCGTCCGATCTGGGCGACTCAAACACTCGGGCCACTATTTTGGATCGCGACATTGGGGTCACTTGGGTCCATGATTTTTACCTTCAATATCATAACGGACCCGCAAACCAGCCCGCGCCGGCGCAAAGAGCAATGGGCGTTCGGATTCTTGATTGGAGTCGTCGATCTTGTACTGAGGTCACTTCTCATCGTCATGCCGGATCTATTGGCCTACGTTTTCGTTCAAAGTGGATGGTTCGCCTATCGACTTGTCAGAGGTGAAAGTTGCGAAATTTCTGAAGCCAAGTCGCACAAGATCGCAAGCGTCAGCATGGCATCCCACACGAACGATTGAGGCCCATTTTAAGCTCGTGAAGCGGCGACAAGCTGACTCAAACTGCGCCAGAGTACTGGTCAAGGCGAAGCACTGAGGATTAAACTCGAGAGGGAGAGGCGAATTCATGAAACTCGAGTGGGCTCAATTTCTCAAAGCCCTGCACTTCAACAAGGACCTGGCTCAGGCCTGTGTTGCATTGAGCCTTGGTGCCTTGGTCGCATTCGCAACGCCCCGTTATGAACCCTTCTCGGAAAGCAACGCCTCCTACCAAGACTCTCGAGGACTTCAGGGCTGGAGTGGGCGTGCTCCGAACTTTCAATTGATTGATCGAGCTGATGAACTGGGGATCCACTTTGTGAATGAGGGCCCGATCGCTGATCCCTCGGAAACTCAGCTCGTCAATCTGGCCCCCCGATTCACGACAAATGGCGCAGCTGTGGCGACTGTAGATCTCAACAAAGATGGCTGGATGGATGTTTTTTTCGCAAACAATAAACTCGGGTCCAAGCCACATCTTTATCTCAATCTGAAAGGTCGAGGCTTCAATGAAGTTGCGGCTCAATCTGGCTTGGATCTGATCAATCAAAATGCCCAAAGCGGCCCAGTGGCGTTTTTCGATTTCGATGGCGATGGTGACGATGACTTGTTTGTGCATCGACTCAGTGGCTGCTCAACACTATTTGTGAATCAGGCAAGACGATCAGCTGCTGCGGCCTTTACGGAAAGACGGGATCTAATTCCCCAAGACTTGTGTGGTTACGGAACAGGTTTAAATGTCTTCGACTTCAACCAAGATGGTTGGCTGGATCTGATTCTCACTTATTGGAGCCAAGAGGGCTTCGATCTTCTCAATCCACTTCATAGTCGAGTCCTCTGGGATTCGACCAACCAACCCAGCAATGGGTCCCGAATTCATTTACTCAAGAATCAGCAAGGCAGGTCGTTTGTCGATGTGACTCAGGAAGCTGGCCTCGGCGACATCAAAGCCTGGCTCTGGTCGGTGGCAGTTTTGGATCTCAATGGAGATCGAAAGTTGGATCTTTATTTTGGCAATGGCTGGGGACGAGACTTCTATTATTTGAATCGCGGCGAAGGAAAGTTTGCGCTGGGCCGACCAACGCTTAAGCGAGTTTCAACCAATTCGGGAATGGGTGTTGAAGTGGCCGACTTCAACAATGATCTCCGCGAAGATGTGTTTTCCGCCGTGATTTTTGAGGATCGTATGGTGAATTGGGGAAATAATTTTTTCCTCAATCGAAGTGGTCGCTTCGACACGAACTCAGCGAAAGAGCATCGTCTGCACAATTGTGGTTGGGCCTGGGCACCCAAAGCGGTGGACTTTGATCTTGACGGCCAGCTTGAGCTTTTTGTCAGCAATGGGAACATCACGCGAGAAGGCGTGCGGGAGTCCTATGTCTACGAGTCAATGACGACCGCGAGCCTTCCCACTTTTCTCATGGAGGATGATCGCTTTCGATCCCCCAATATGCGGAGCAAAAATTTTGCGGACCGACAGCGAAACTGTTTATTCACTTTCGAACGCGGTCGATATTGGGATGTGTCTGAGATTGTTGGAGCCACCAGCCGAAAAGATGCACGAGGAGTCGCGGCGTCGGACTTTAATAATGATGGACGAGTTGATCTTGCGATCGCAAATCAGAACGCCAAACCTGAATTGCTCATCAATTCTCCTCGAGACGAGAATCAGGACGAGACCCATGATCACCCCAATTCCACTCACACCAAAGGTGCGACCAATTGGATCGGTGTTTCCCTCCTTGATGAAGGGTCCCCTGGCAACCGCCAAGCTTGGGGCGCACAAGTGGTTCTGGCCGTCGACCGACAACATCGTCGACTTCGCAGTTTGTACCCGCTCAATGGTTATATGGCGCAAAGTGATTCAAGATTGGTCTTTGGCATTTCACCTGAAGAGATCAAAGGCGAACTCTCCTTGGTCGTTCGCTGGCCTGATGGAACGAGAAGCTTTCGTCCCCTTCATTCTCGAGAACTCAACTCCTACATCCTCATTCGGCGCGGGTCGAAATGAAACACTCGACCTTTAATTTCAAATGGCTGGCATTGGCATTCCAAATTTCACTGCTGTCCAGCGCCTTGATACTCGACTACCTCAATCTATCCGCGGTGGAAGTCATCGGGATGATCTTCGGCGTAATTTTGTTAGATCGACTGCTCAAGGCGATTTCTGGTTCTCATTCATTGAAGTGGAATCTTAAACAGTTAAGTTTGAGAGACTTACCACTCAGTTCGATCTCCTTGGCCAGCAGCGTGATCTTCAATTTGCGCGCGGACCTACCCTTTTTGATTGCTGCCAGTGTTTTAGCTGTGATCTCCAAATATGTGCTTTTGTTTCGAGGTCGACACTTTCTCAACCCTTCTAACTTTGGAATTGTCGTGGCTTTGCTTGTGTGGCCGTCCGAGGCTGTCACTCAAGGCTCAAGATGGGGGACCACATGGATCTTCCCTTTGATCATTCTCGGATTCGGAATCCCCGTGCTTTATCTAGCGAAGAAGCTGACCATGTTGGTCGCGATTTTCATCGCCTATCCGCTTGGCGCATTGTTGCTTGAGTCCATCGCCGGCTTCCCCGCCCTGGCCAATTGGCCAACGATGTACTCAACGGGTTTTCTGCTCGCCTTTTTCTTCATGATGACAGATCCCGCAACTTCCCCGCAGAGAAGATGGACCCAAGCGCTCTATGCTGTGAGCATTGTCTTCTTTGATCAGCTTTTCCGCGCCTTGGAGCGACCCGATTCTTTGATGTACGCCATTTTTCTGACAACAACACTGATTCCTATAAGCCGATTACTTGAAGAGCGTATGCGATCGCAGAAATCCGCTCAAAGCTGATCGAAATTTATATTCTTCAGTCTTGAATCGGTTTTTCGAGCTGAATTCGCTGCGATCGAATCTCGCCACCCAAGAAGCTCCCGATACCCTTGATGTCATGCAGCCTCTGCCGAGCAAAACTCAAATCTTCAAGTAAGCTGAGGCGACGACGCCGAATCAACTTTTCATCGGATGAGTACCATCGAACAAAATTGAGGAAGTCGAGGCCACCTGAGTTCCCTTTGAACTCACTCCGTCGAAGTTCAATCGATGAGCCTCTGAAAACCGTGATCGCCGAAGACTTTGTGAACTGACTCAGTCCTGTTCCACTCGGTCCCTGCCCCTGATCTGGGTGAGCATCGGTGCCCTGAGTGTGCGGCTGACGTCTCATGAATTCACGACGTACCTCATTAACGCGCGAAACTTCAATCCAACTGTCATTAGCTTGATTTGCCTCAAACACTGAATCTTCGACAATGGCCGAACTTCCCGGCAACAAGTCAATGGCCGCTCCCGTCAGCGGCACTCGATTGCCTTTGAAAATCACTCGCTGAATGCGAACGGGCTCATCGGTTTGGGCGAACTGCTCGATCGACACTCCGCCGCCGCAGTAAAGCGCCCAATTGTCCTCGATCTTCAAATCGCGCAACTGTGGTGAGCTTTTCCCCCAAATCTTCACACCTCCGCCATCGGCATAGAAAATGAATCGCCGAAGATGCTGAGTGTTGGGTTCCGCCTGCCTCTCGCCCGTCTTAGTGAGATATCCTCGGGCGCCCGTGATGCTCATCTGACTGAGTTCGGTTGTCGAATCCACACCGTCGCCAAAGTAGACCACATGATTCACAATCACCCGCGATTCGGGGGGAGCTAGCGGAGCCACTGCAGTCAACTTCCCTTCGGCCGCCAAGACTTCATAGCGCGCAACTGAGGCTTGAGCCGTCAAGATCACTCGATCCCGATCTTCGCCCATGATCTTGAGCCCATTGTGCTTTGAATTCAGATGCAACAGAGCTTGGCCCTCGTGTTGAGGCCTGTAAGTGCCGGCTGCCAAAAGAATCGTGGCTCGCGGAAACTTCTCAGCAATCTTGTCGATCTCCTGCTGAAGATCCAAATCTTCTCGATACTCAATGCGATGCAATGGACGTTGTGACTCGGAAAGACGATCCCGCTTCGGAGGGCCTGCGCAGCTCAGGCTCAAAGCACACACCAACATCAATGAAGCAAAGTTGAAAACATCTCGAGTGATCCTCATGGGTTCTCCCCACTTAGATTCAAATCCTGGACTAGCCACTTTGATAGGATCTCGTTGAGTTCAGCATTGGGGTGAGCAATGAATTTATTAAAGGCGACATATCCTTGCTTCTGCTGTTCTGAAAGACGATTCGAATAATCAAACAAGCTCATTCGATCTGTTGGCATCGAGTGCCAGACATGAACGAACTGGGCGGATAGGTTCGGGTCTGAAAAGGGGTGAATCACCACAACAGCGCGGCTCATGGGTTTACTTCGACGAACCCCCTCGCCCCAAGCCCGCAACATCAGCGTGAGATCTCGATCGAGGTCGGGCTCTTTGGCTTTCACGTAGGGCCACAACAAATTGAGAAGCTGGAAATTTTGTAGAAATCGAAATGCGTAGAATCGAAGCGGCGATACATCTCGAAGAGTTCCGCGAAGCATGGGGCGACCACTCGCATCGAGATCATAGAAAGTGAGCGACTCTCCCCAACGCGCCATCGTCAGTTCAAAACTTGCCGACATCGTCTGCGCATGCCCGCCCACGCCCGGCAACAGCTGCAGCACATAGATTGCGATTCCTCGATCTTGGACGACCTCATCCTGCAAAACGTTTGCATCGACCAGTGCGAACGCAGACTGCGGTCCATAACCATCGGCCGCATAATTGAACACCTCGTAGCGGGTGGCTTGCGTATGAAGAAAGTATGCGAGGGTTTCCTCATCTTCGAGACCCATGCCAAAGGCCGTCGATGCACCAAAAATCGCAAGAAATCTTGGCCGCGCAATGACCGAAGAGGAAGCAGGCGAATGCCGTCGCCGACCAAACTCGTCAGTCCGATATGTCACCGTAAAGACACTTCGACTGCCCTCAAGAAGTTGCACCTTCGATTCTATGTTGGGATAGAGGCGGTAGCCGACACGATCATGTCGCTGGTAGAGTGAACCCGAAGAGCTCAGTTGTCGAGTCTCATGAACTGGCGCGATCAAGCGAGCCAGCAGCTCGCCTAAGGAAATGAGAATCACCAATACCCACGCCAAGCGAGTCAAGATTCGCAACCCACGCGAACCCTTAGGCACAACAAAAGAACGTCCATCCAAAGAACTCAATCGACCGAACCCTCCATATTTTGCGGCAAGGTTGGAGGATCATGAGGCGATTGCCGGGGCTCTTTTCGACCACCATGAGCATTTAGAGAGTGATCGATATCAGCCCACTTCGCTCCAAGAAAAATACCCCGCTTTTCATCAACACAACTTGGCCAAGGCGTCCAGATCCATGTCGAGTCATTGAGTCGATTCCGAAGTCCTTTGAGTTCTTCACATCGAAGATTTGTCCAGATCCCGAATCGCTTCACAAGTCGCTGAAGCACCACCGCATCTCTGTATCGCTCAACTTGCGTCAGGTTTAGCGTGTCCGGCGGGTGGATCGTAAAGCTGTCAATTGTAGGCTTGGTCCCAGAACGCTTGGCTTTGGCAATCTCAGTCGGCCAAATCGTTTTCCACCATTGGTTTTCACTTGGTTCCGCATGCGGAAGATGCATATCCAGGACGTAGATTGGAAATCCACTTTGTGCATTCGCGCGACTCATGCTGACAAGATAACTCCACTCCGGACTGATCTCACCAGCAAGCGGTCCATTCCAAGTCTGCGGAATCCTTGTCAGGCCAAAATCAAATCCATAGATGTGTTTACCAAGTCGAAAGGGTTCGACCCACGTGGGCGTGTGCCAGGACGCGCAGTTACGCTCTCGATCAAGCTTGGGAAAAATGTTGAGCTCGGAGATCTCAGAATTTGCCGCCAACAAGAGTGCGGCGGGATAAAATCCTTGTCCGGGAAACTGATAGACATGTGAAAAGGTCGTCGCGACAAGGCAGTCATAATCACGGCTCGGAAGTCGTTCAAAAACAAAAATGCCATCATCGGATAAACGTTGCGAAATCCGCGCAAAGACTTCCTGAGTCAACAACTTCCGAGAAGCTGAGTAGCTTGGCCAAGTCAAATTCCAAACAATGAGATCATGGCGTTCATCAGATACAAAAAGCTCAGTCAGGGCGTCTTGAGAAGTGAGTGTGACCTTCAAATTATTCTCAGTCGTCAGCGTATGATGCCGAATGAGATCTCTGAACTCCTTCAACTCAAATGGCGCAAAGTTATCAACGACACGAACTCTTTGGGGATCACCTTGCTTCAGCAAACCTTCAAATGCGAGTCCATTGCCCATTCCAAATACGAGAGGCCGCGATCGTTGACTGAAGAACGGATGATGAATCAACCGTGACCTCAGGACGTCGAAGGGTTGATACAATCGCGAATTATAGCCGCCTAAACCCAACGATGCATTTCCTTGTGATCGATGGAGAACGTATCCGCGATCTCCACGCCGACGAAAGATCCCTTGGAGCCATCCTAAATGCTCAGGCGGCGACTCAGTTCGTAAGTGTGCGCGTGTCAAAAGACTACGGCCCTGGAGAATGAGAGCCCGATCGAGATCAAATCCCTTCCACACATAAGCGCCCAAAATCAGCATGAAGGCCGCGAGCGCCATCGTTATGTAACGAACTTGGTTTGGGGTAAGCGCCTTCGACATCACAACGACCGCCAAAATCGTCATACCGATCAATGTCAAGATGGCGAAGCTCAGGTCAAAATCGATCAGCGCAAAGATAAAGAGCGCGTATCCCATCGCATTTCCACAAGCAAAGCTAAAGAGATGATTGGGCCGCGCACCCGAAGGTTCACCAGGTAACGCAACAGAAACCTCAGCTGACTCACGTTCACGATGTGGCAGAAGCCGCGCAAAAAAGAAATAGGGCAACATGAAAACACTGACCCAGACGAGGTTTTGTATCCGCAAATTATCGATGGGAAACAAATCCGATAGCCTCAGCCATAGCTTCACCGAGTCGGCTGACCAACTCAAACTCATGAACACGACGGCGGCGGCCCCCGTACCCAAAGTGAGGTTCATCAACGAGGAATTGAGAACCGAAAACCTTGAGCGTAGCGAAATTGTTGCGGCCAGGCCGAGCATGACGAAAATGACAAACTGGAATGCGACAAACTCTAGCCCCGTCGGGAAAAGCGCAATCCGCGTGGCCTCAAGAACAACCGACGTAAACAATGAAGCACAAATCCCAAAGTAGACCGAGGTGGAATCAAAGAGTCGCGCTCGGATTTCAAGCGCACGCGGAAGGAGCCAGCCCCTGACTTCGCCAAGACCAATTGCCATCAAGGTCCCACCCGTCAGAACAGCAAGCGGCACCCAGCCCCAAATCATATGCAGTCCAAACAGGCTCAACCAAGTGAAGGCCGCCAGGAAATTGAAGGCCTGATAGGGAGACAAGAATCCTAGTCCTACATAGACATTTCGAAGAACCTGAACTCCCATGACGATCGACGACCACACCAAGAACAGAATGAAAGTTGCTCGCCCCACGAACTCCGCTTGGCAAAACTCGACGATGGAACTCAATGCGAACGGCAAGAGCAGGAACAATGATCCCAACGCCAGGCTTTGGCGTGGGCCTATCAGGCGATGAACCCAAGGCAAATGCCCGGCCGCAAAGCCGACAAATATGAGCAGCAACACGAGATGGTGAAGCCAAGCGGTTTGAGGTAGGAGCAACTTGGCCAATTCATGTTGCACGAACTGCAAGCTCACCATGGCCATAGCCCCAAGGGCTGACTTGAATAAATCAAGCCTCGGCATAGAGATCTTGGTGACCTCGCTCACTTCTTGCGAAGAAGCTCCAGACTGTTGAAGATCGCCTACGGCCATCGATACTCCGCTGGGTAGTCTTCCGGAGGATTGGAGAATTCGAACTTCAATTGATCGAGGCTTCGAATATTGTTGAGATCAACCACCGTCCACCACTTCTGCCAACCATTGAGATCCGCCTCAATTTTCAGACCGACCTCATCCCACTTTCCTTGTTGAAGCTGTCGAGATAGAAAGTGAGCGTACACTTGGGGGTCACAACAAACTCTTCTTGAGTCCGAACAAATCAAACCGCGATTGTAGAGAAGATTTCGGTTTCCTGACGAAGGATTCAATCCGGCATAGATATTCCCATAGGCATTTGCGTCGAGTCGGATTCTTTGTGAGTTCAGGGATATCTCGATTCGATCGCGCGACTTTGGCTCCGAGCCTCCATCAGCAAGTCGCATATTCTCGCGATAGCCTGATGTGTGAATGATTTGAAAGCTTTCCTCAGCCTGTGAGATTTGCCGGCGAAGCTGAAGACTCACTCGACAATTGGTGTTCACATCGAACATGAAAAGGCCGGCTGATCGACCCTGCATCGTCAACACGCGCGCGCCCGGATTTAAAGTTGAAATGAGTGATGAACCAATCATCCCCAAGATGAGCCCAGCCACTGACCAAGTTTTGAGAGTCTCAGCGCGGCCGCTCGATGTCCACTTGAATGACTGAATGAGCCGATCACGGTCTGGGAATTTTCCAAGCCCGCTCAACCCGACGGCCATAAGGAAGGTCAACATGAGACCCGGAAAGCGATAATCAATGAGAAAGAATGAGTAGGCGTGAAAGCCTATAAATGTCCACCACGCCCATCGTCTTCGTCTCTCGCTGATTGAGAAAAAGAATCCGGGCACGACGAACTCGATGAACACGAGGAGGAGACACGCCAATTGTACAATCCAAGCCACTTCCGGAAGAAACGCCAACATCTCTTGTGTCGTAGTGAAGATCCGACCACTCAACCAAGAGGGATTGAGTTTCGCTAACGCACTCAAAAAATACACGCCGGCTAGGGCGAACCAAATTCGCTCGATCTGGAAACGCCCACCCAAAAGATAGGCAAAGGCGAGGATTCCGAACACATGATCGTAGACTTCAAATTCACTGACCGACGAGCCATACTGAAAAACTCGCCACATGAAGGCCGCACAAAACAGGCTATGCGCCACTTGCCACATCCGCATGGCGCGCGGCGACTCCGAGTTGCCGCGATCCGTAGCCATGGAAAACATCAAAAATTGCAGCCCCACGACGAGGGCCAATGTCAAAGCTGCGACAATGCGAATATGGGTTGAGGTATCGGGAATGAGTCCAGACAGAAAGTCAGGCCACCAAGGAGCTGGCAGCATCAATCCTTCCGACCAAGCCTCAGCCGAGAGTCGATGAATGCGATCGGGCTGAGCGAACAATCTTGCAAAGCTCAGCGCGAGGAATAACATCAATGAGGCCAATACACCTTTTGACTCAATGGGAGTGCGATCGTTGGCCATGTCACTATTAGAACCCTCCATTTCAATTTCGACAAACGCAAAGTGTCCAAGGGCACTTGAGAGTCTCAAACTTGTAGGCCGTCACGCCCCTTCAAACCTCTCACATGGCATAGGCGCCAGGGTACCGCCCCATCTTTGGCTCTACCCCATTCAACTTTGCCTCATAGCTCTCGCGGCCACGGCTTGTTCGGGCCCCAACATCAAACACTCACAGGTGACTCCGAGCCAAACCGCCCCACAGACGGATCCCTCACAAGATCCCAGAATCCACCGCCCCAAGACCCCAACTCAAAATTCAATTCGGATTCTTCGGCCTCGCATCCTGGGTATGGGTAAAAATCAGTATCTTGATCAGGCTGCAGAATTATTCGCTCGCCGACACCCTCAAGTTCACTTCCTGACTTTCGATTTGCCGAGCGAGCCGGGCCCCAAGACTTGGGAGGAGTTCAATCAAGCTCTGCTCAAGTTCATGCAAAACGGATCAGGACCGAACGAGGTGAAGTACAACTCCCAGCGAATCGAGCCGAGCGACCAAGCTGATCAGACCCATCAAAAGGCGCTGTTTTCTCCTCCTGATTCGGCAATGACCCGCAAGTGGTTGGCGACTCAGCCGAAAATCTCACAACTCTGGACCCAAGTGCTCGCCGATGATCGCGTGGATCAAGAACTTCGCAAACTCAACGCTTCAGCTGATGCTGAATTTCGACACGTTTTTCTAAACTCCCGTCAATATCTCGCAAACTTTAAACAGCATCGCCCGGCCTTTTTCAAACGGCCCATTTGGGTGCTACAAGCCCGCGGTCCAGGCACGGATTATTTTGATGCAAGTCTCGATGAACTTCGGAAACAAGCCGAGCAAGTTCAGGTGATCGAATTTTCCAATCATGAATTGCTGAAGGCGTGGAGTGAGCTCAAGAGTCGAGTCGGATCTCAGCCCATTAGCCTCGCCTTGCTGAGTTTTCGTCACGAAGGGCTCGACAGCCTCCGCGATGACCCAGTCTTCATTAGTGCGAATAAATTGATCCTCTACGGCCGAAGGCTCGCCCCTTTTGCTCCGAAGTCAAAGGCCGGCGAAGAAACTCATGTTCACTTCTGGATTCCGTTTTTAGGACAAGATCGGGCGAATGCAGCCAACGACAATTGTGAATTTGTTCGAAGTTACCGAGATGCCTTTGGTCGCGATCCTGACTTTCACGCTGCCTACTTGTACGCCGGCCTTCAAGTCCTACTTAAGACTCGCGAGCTTCAGCACGACCAATCCGCGACATCACAAAAACCTGTGCTTGAAAGCATTTTGGGTGAAGCTCAATTCGATTCCATGGGTCGGATCAAAGGTCTCATTTATCCAGCCTTTGTGAATTGGGGCCCACAAGGAATCTCGATCACGCTTCAACACCTCGGCTCAGGCTCGAAGAACTCCGTCGCTAGAATCTGCGAAGATCTCTTACCTCAGAGACTTCAAGGCCAGCGCATTCAACTTCAGTCGTTGAGTCGTTGATTCTAACTTAAGGCCGAGTGAACTTTGCACCTTGTTGGCAATTCAGCCTCCGGGAGCCGAGTGAGATCCTCTCGATTGATGGTGTATACGCGTAGTGCGTTGGTCGTGCCACGCTCTAACACCGGAACTCCCAAAGTGAGAATCACACGATCTCCAGGCTTCACCAGGCCATACTGCAAAAGCATTCTCTCGATTTGCTGCATGGCTTCGTCGGACGACGAATACGGATCGATCTTAAAGGTTTGGATGCCCCATACAAGTTCGAGTCGATTTAAGGTTGGAAGAATGTGGGTCACCGCAATGATGCGCGCTTTAGGTCGATAACCAGCGATCATCGACGCCGTCTTCCCCGATGTCGTCAGACAAACAATGGCTTCGGCTTGTAGCTTTTGAGCCGATAGCGCAGATGCGGCGGCGATCGCGTCGGCCACTGAAGAAAACTGATCCTCCATCCGCATGTCGTAGAAATAATCGCCGTTACGTTCTACTTCCAAGATAATTTCATGCATGGTCTGAATGCATCGAAATGGAAACTTTCCGCTCGCCGACTCAGCCGACAACATCAATGCATCACTGCCATCTAACACCGCATTGGCGACGTCCGTGATTTCGGCACGAGTTGGCCGTGGATTGTCCGTCATCGAGTCGAGCATTTGTGTTGCCGTGATCACCGGTCGACCGATGCGATTACACAACTGAACAATCTGCTTTTGGATTTGCGGCAGCCTCGTCTGCCCGACTTCAACAGCCAAGTCTCCACGCGCCACCATGACCGCGTCACTGAGTCGCACGATCTCCTCAAGGTCCTCAATCGCCTCAAGCATTTCAATTTTTGCGACAATTCGAGCACTTGAGCCCTGTTGTTGAATCAACTCACGAAGTCGACGAATATCCCCGCCACTTCGCACAAATGACAAGGCAATGAAGTCCACACCTTGCGCAATTCCAAATTCCAGATCCTTCAAGTCCTTAGACGTCAAACAGTCCACTTGAAGGTGAGCGCCAGGAATATTCATTCCCTTGCGATCCTTCAGAACACCACCGTAAATCACAACACATTCAACATCTTCGCGACCGACTTTCACGACTTTAAGTTCAAGTAAGCCGTCATCCAGCATAATCCGCGTGCCAGGTTGGCACGAGGCCGGCAGTTCTTTAAAGTCCGAGGGGATTAAACCGGGCCGGCCAAGGATCTCCCGTACCGTGACCACGACTTCTGAACCCTCTTCGAGTTCAATCGCGCCGTTTTCAAACTTACCCACACGAATCTTAGGGCCTTGCAAATCTTGAAGCAGGGTGATCGGCGCACGTAATTCCAAGGACAATTCGCGCAAATCGCGAATGACCTCGGCATGCTCAGCATGCGTTCCATGCGAGAAATTCAGACGGGCAACGTTCATTCCCGCCATGATGGCTTTTTTCAGATTTTCCCGGCCTTTCGTAGCCGGGCCAATTGTGGCGACAATTTTTGTTCGACGGTCTGCTAGACGATTCATCACGTGCCCCACCCGATGTCAGGTCATTGCTCATCTTCGAGTTGTCTTCAATCAATTCGTTCACTTCGATCTCTTTCGAGATCACATCGCGGGGGCGAGGAACGCTTCGGCTCAGATCTTCGGCTCAGATCTTCAGCTCAAAATTTCAGCTTAGGACTTCGAGCCGGCCTTCGAGCGAGTCATATTGGCCAAAGACTCTTCGTGACGTCGCTGCATGATATCCACTTGCTGTTTATGCGCCTCTTCCATCTTCGCGATTCGGTTCTCATACTGAGTCGCTTGGCGCTGAATCTCAAGATTCTTTTGAGCCACAAGCTCCTTCTTTTCCTTTTGATGCGACGTCAAAAGCTCCCGCTCTCGACGCTCCGAATCTTGCTGCAGGTCTTGAACCTGGATGGCATGCTTCGAGGTGATCTCGCCGAGCTTTTCACGGAACTTCTCTTCTCGCTCCCGGGCTTGTCGAGAGAAGTTCGCCACGATCAGATCCTGGTCGCGCTTATTTCGTTCACGCAAATCTCGCAAACTCATTTCAAAGTTTTCTCGTTGAGCCAGCGACGATTGTTCAAAGAAGTTCCGCATGGACTTTTCTTCCCTCTCCGCTTGAGCTGAGAGCTTATCAAACCGAGATCGATTGGTGATTTCGGTGTGCGATAGCTTTTTCTCATGATCAACGTTGGCGCGTTCCACCCGTTCATCGGCTCGAGCTCGATCCATGATCAATTTCTCTTGATAGAACCGATTCGTACGTCCCATTAACTCGGAATTTGAGTTGTTCACGCGACGGATCTCATCGGCCGTCTTCTCGTTGGTCGCATCAACCAACTCAAGTCGGGCCTTCTCGAGCAAATCAATATTCTTCTGCATCTCTGATCGAGTGTTTTGAACTTCCCGACCCTTTTGTTGATTCATGCGCACTTGTTGGCGCGTGAGTTCGGACTTCAAGCGGCGATTCTCCGCCTCACCCGTATTCACGCGATCATTCATGCGCTTATTGACGTTATCTTCAAACGACAATCGCGCTCTTTGATTTTCCTCAACGTTCTCCTCCATCGCGTCCCGGTATCGATCTCGAGCCGATTTGAGTCCCGCATCGAAGTTGTGTCGGGCCTCTTCCAGACCCATGCGATGGTTTTGTCGCTCATCTTCCAGAGTAATCTGGCTTTGCACTCTTTGAGATTCCAGTTGATTACGCTTTTCTCGCTCAAGCGCCGCCATCTGAGCATCTTTGGCACGGCGGAGTTCGGATTGGTTTCGCTGCTGCTGCGCCAACATCCGATTTCGATCACTAATGATGACGGACTTTTCTTCTTCGTGAGCCTGGGTCAATTTTGTCCGCGTTTCACCTAAGGACTTCTGCGAAGTCTCTCGAGTTCGCTTGGCAAAATCCTCAAACTGAGCGTCTTTTTTCTTGAGATCTTCCGTGAACTGACCTCGCATCAGTTCGGTCTGTTGGGTCTGTGCCGCCTTGGTCGCTTCGGCTTGGCTCTTGTAAGCCGATTCAATCTGCCTTCTCGCCGTCTCAGACTCATTGGCCTGACGCTGAACATTTTTTTGATGCATGGCTCGAAGCTCTTCCATCTCCTTCTGGTACCGAAGGTCTCGAGCAGAGATCGCCTCACTGGCGCGATCCTTCAACTCTGACATTTGCCGATTATGCTGAGCTTCGAGCTCCGCAATTTCTTTTTGATGAGCTTCCGCCATGCGCTTCATGGCTTGCGCGTGACGCTTCGCCTGTTCAGCTTCTTTTTGTTGATAGGATTCGCGCGCGGCGCGAGTGACTTCGTCTTGCCCTGATCGCTTGTCGGCTGACCCTACAGAAGACATACCGGCTTCTCCTCCATGAGAAGTGATTGCAGTCTTCCTCAGTGTAGCAGAACTCAGCAGAATTCACCGCGAATCCGCTGCTTCAAGAAGACTCCTCGACAGGAGTCGAGCTAGAAAATTTGAAGGTTCATAGGGAGGAGCGCTCGAGCCGATTGTGGCTTGTCATTCGCCGAGCTGTTGGCGCTGAAATCTCTCACGGAAGAGGCGCTTCACTTCGGCACTTTGCACCTTTGCCTGGCGCTCAGCCTCTCGCTCTCGTGCCTCTTCAGCTCGAATAGAAGCCACTTTACGATCTGCAGCCAAGCGATGAGCCTGTCCGACGAACTCAGCAGCCTGTACGCGACCTTGGGCTGCGCGCTGGAGATCCTTGGCAAACTGATTTCGATGCCCATGGTGTAAGCGAGCTCGGCGCTCAACAAAACTGTCCCACTGCAAGGGAACTGGAATCTCGACCAAAGCCTGAGCTGTTCTGTAGCCGGGACGACGTATCACGACTTCCGTCCAAGGCGGCAGCTCCTTCGGCTCCGACCAGCCTTTGAGTTGCATCGTGAGCGTCTGATCGGACTCATTGAAAAGCGTCACCGCCTGCAAGGACTCGGATCCCAAAGATTTTGAATCAGAAGTTCCATGCACATGCACACTCACATCCACGCCCGGCTTCATTTCAAACTGACCCAGGTGACTCAATAATTGCGGCAATTGTCGAGGCCGCTCCGCTGACTGAGCAGCAACCGCTGTCGAACTCTCCGATTCAGGCCGCTGGGTGGCTTCGATCTCCGTCACGCGAACTCTTCCCTGCAAAATCCGAAAATGAGCGCTAGTCGATTCTTCGACGAGCTCAATCATCGCCGCGTCGATCAAAGTGAATCTCAGTCCCCTCCACGCGAAAGTCAGGCGGCGATCTTCACCGACGCGCAAAGCACATCGTCGCTCTTTGGAATTGGAACTCGAATTGAATTTCGCTGAAAAGTGAACCCGCCGACGGCCCTTTGATGCATCCCGAGCGCTGGAGGAGTTGGGTTGAATCTCCGAGCTGCAAGTCTCTTCATCGGCTTCACAGACACGAGGCGCAAGCTGCACACAAGCCGTTGGCTCCATGACAACCTGACCCGATTTGACTTGGAGGTTTTCATCAATTTGCAAGGGCAAAGTCGAAATGCGATCATGCGCGCCGATTCGGACTTCTATGGAAAAGCCTAGAAGTAAACCAAGAAAAGTAGCGACTCCTCGTCGACTCACAAATCCACTCGTTTCAAGGCCATTTTGGCCTGCATCTTAATTTCGTTTTGAGGATAGTTTTGCAGAATGGACCGATACACGTCGGCTGCGTCTTCCATTCGATCGCGGAGTTCGTAAATCTTCGCCAATCGCAAAAGCGCAAATCCAGTCAATTCGCTCTCAGGATAGAGCCGGAGCATCTCTTCGATCGTCTCGATGCAAGTTTCAAAATCGCGACTTCGATAAAGGCCTTCAACGAGTAAGAATCGAGCCTCGGGACCATGAATTGAATCGGGGTAACTTCGAATCAAATCCGAAAGGCGTTTATTTGAGGTTTCAAAATTCTGCGCACGAAAGTCGGCTTTGGCCCTTTCCAACAAACTCGATGCACGTTCAATCTTCAATTCCAGTTCCGGAGCATTGGTGACGCTGGCAATTGCACGAGCCTGATAGGTCCTTGCATCTTTGGCGATCGAACGATACTGCGCCGGCAAGACCGTTGCCACTTGCGTTCCCAATTCTCGGACTTGTTGAAGTGCCAACTGTTCACGTAACTCGGCCTGTGCGCGAGCCTGCTGGGCGACTTCCAATTGCCTTATGAGCGCATCGCGATCATGAGTTCCTTGGCTGGCCAATTGGCGTAAGCCGACAAATCCAAAAGCCAAGATCAAGAGCACCGAGGCAAACATGCCTCCACTCAGTGCGGACTGCTGGGCCTTTTTCTTCTGAGCCGCCATGCAAGCTCCCTCGTTCCGAAAAACGCGAAGTGCCGATCGTGACATCGCAAGCATGATGTCGACGAATTCGGAGTGCGGGATCAAATCAAGTGAGCTCGGTAAACCTTCGAGTCCACTCGATTTATCGCACAATAATTTATCGGCAATTCGGTGATTGAAAATGAGTTGTAGCTAGCGAAATCGTCGCAAATCGTCTCATTTTGAGGCGCTCTGAAAGCTCACCTCAAGTTCGATCCATCCAAACCGTGATCTCATGTTTGTTGTGCCAGAGTCGTTGTGCCCGCACTCGCCGATCGTCGAGCTGGTGCAAGAGCCTTTCTATGTCACGGTCTTCAGGTACACCCTTGAATTTCACGGTGATGACAAAGCGCTGATTGCGCTCTCGCAACTCCTCGATGAGTCGAAGGCTTCGCTCCGGGGCCGCGATCACATCACAAGTGACCCAATCCCAGTTCCCTTCGGGCCACGAACTCAAATCAAAAGCGTCACCTTGGTGGGCCGACTCGATCCGCTCGCGAACCGCAGGATGCAACTCCGAAGTTCGATCCAGCGTCACCACCCGACATCCCGCCTCAAGTAAGACCCAAGTCCATCCTCCGGGACTGGCTCCCAAATCCAAAACTCGATCTCCGGATTTGGGCCGAAAATCACTTCTCCAGCTCCACTCCCAAAGTTTCAAATACGCCCTTGAAGGAGGGTTCACCCGATCCTCAATAAAACTCCAATTTCCTTCAGGCGCGAGCTCACGAAATTCAGCCGACCAAAGCAGATGTTGCGGATCCAACCAAACGAATGCACCACGATCGAATTTCCCCAGCTGGTTTCGCGACTCTTGGCCCGCCCAGCCCTGCGGTTGCTGCCACTTTCTGTGATAGAGCTGGTCCTGCAAAAGAGCTCCGCGCCGAACCAATCCACGCGGAATGGACCGCCAAATTCGGCGACTTCCCGACTGATCCGCGAGCCTTCGACGAGCTTCACCAATGCTTTTGAACGCGGAGATCTCTGCACGCGCTCCAAAGTCGTCGGACCAAACCCTGAGAAGTTGAGACGTCGCATGATCCGGCCGCACACTTGTCGACCACAACAGGCCGAGCTTTCGATCATGAACAAAGTCAGCCAGAAGCTTTTGAACAAGATCATGTTCGGCCACTTGAAGCCCACTCATCGCCAAGATCTTGGCAATACAAGCATCACTCCACGCGTCGTTGAGACGAGTTACGAAGATCGAACTCACATGACCTGTGGCGGACGAATGGAGAGGAGGCGCAGACCACGCGCCAAGATCACCCGCGTGCACTCGACAAGCGCCATTCTCGATCCGCGGATTGGCTCAGCCTCGTCAAGAATACGATGCTCATGATAGAAACGCGAAAACGCTGCGCAAACTTCTAACAAGTATTGAGCCAACACATTGGGACGAAATCCCGCGAACGATGATTCGAGAACTTCATCAAAACTCATCAGCTGGCGGATCAGCTCGCGCTCTTCGGGAGAACTCAGAACCGAAACTTGCTCGAGATTCGGCCGCAGACCCGCGGCCTCAAACTTTTTAATCAAGGACGCACATCGGACATGCATGTATTGCACGTAAGGTCCGCTATCGCCTTCGAAGCTCAAAATTCGATCCCAATCAAATTCAACGTTCTTGCTTCGATCAAAGAGGAGATCATTGAAGATCACCGCGCCGACGCCGACTTCCTCAGCGACACGCGCTCGCTCCTCTTCTGTCAGATTCGGATTCTTGGTTTGAATGATCTCCCGAGTTCGCTCAATCGCTTGGCGTAAGACTTCTTCTAAGAAGATCACTTGGCCCTTGCGAGTGGACATCTTAACGCCTTCTTTGAAGCGATAGAGACCGAAGGCCACATGATGACAGCCCTCCACCCAGTCGTAACCACAGAGCTGCAAGACTTTGAAGACTTGTTTGAAGTGCAAACTCTGCTCGAATCCAACAACGTAAAGATTCAAGTCGGCCTTCAGTTCTTCACGTCGGTAGATCGCACTCGCAAGGTCGCGAGTGGCGTAAAGAGAGGCGCCGTCGCTCTTGCGAATGAGACATGGGGGCATTTCATCGCCGAGCGGAACCACGTAGGCCCCATCACTGAGCACGAGAAGTTTCTTTTGCTCCAACATCGATTCAACGGCTTGCAATCGATCGTTGTAGAAGCTTTCCCCGCGAACAAGATCATGTTGAACACCCAGTAGGTCCCAAACCTTTTGATATTCCGCGAGAGAGATCTGCACGAATCTCTTCCAAATCGCCTGAAGCTCGGGATCTCCATCTTCTAGTTTTTTGAACTCTGCAGATCCTAAGGCCTCAAGCTCTGGGCGCTTCTCAGCTTCTTCGTGAAAGCGAACGTAAATGGCAAATAGGCTGGGGAAAGCCTTCCCTTCAAAATCATACTCGTGCCCCCACTGCCGGTAAGCCCATGCCAATTTCCCGAATTGCACACCCCAATCACCGAGGTGATTCAGGCCGATCACTTCGTAACCTTGTGATTGAGCCAAATTCCGGATTGCCTGACCAATCACTGTCGCGCGCAGGTGCCCAACATGCATCGGCTTTGCGACGTTTGGCGACGAATAGTCGATGACCAAGCGCCGCCCCTTACCAACGTCGGAATTTCCGAGTGTCGAAGCTTGTGGATCATGCCGAAGCGAAGCCCTCACGGCTTGAATCAAGCGATCCTGAAATGCTTCATCTCGAATCGTGAGGTTCAAAAATCCACCGACCGCCACGGCTTGCGCCAAGCCCAATTTTTGACAGTTTGGGTCCCCTGCTGCGATTCGATCCTGAATCAATTGAGCAAACTGCGCGGCCAGCGCAGGCGGCGGCCGACGTAAAATCTTGGCCAAAGGAAATAGCGGCCAAGCCAAATGCCCATGCTCGATTTTTTTGGGACGCTCAATGACAGCTTCAATCTGCTCAACGCTCATCGCGGCACTTGCACCGAGTTCCGAGGTCAAGCTTTTACCTGCCGCAGAAGTTGGCACAGAAGTTGGCGCAGATGCGCCAGCAATTGCCGCTGCTGCATCTGTGAGAGCCGATGGAGCTGATCCGGTGGAATCAGGCGTCGGGCGCATAAAATCACGCAGTACCTCTGCCAAAATGAATGACAAAAACTCTGCTGTCTCACGCCTCAACTGTCTTTGCATTCCGCCAACTTAGCAAATCACCCCGCTCATGACCAGCTGAGAACTCCGCTCGCCAGACCGCAGCCGCAGCGCCGTTCAGGTGTGAGCTTCATCTGGCCATCCACGATTGAGACCACCAGATTCAAGAATGTGAAAGCGGCCTCGAAACATTCCTCGAAAAGATTTTTTTGTGGGACCCGCCCCTCTCACTTGACCCCCTCCAACGCAAAATCTAGAAACTTGCTCCGAGTCGCTATTGCCTGAGCCTAACCCGTCTCAGTCGCCGTGAATCTGGTTCGGATGGACCCCATGGGAGCCTGCCCATGGATTCCCATCGCAACCTTCCACGCGACACCAAGACCAACCGAGGACGCGAATGAACAAAGCGGAATTGATTGATAAGGTGGCGCAAAAAACCAAACTGACCAAAACTCAAAGCGAAATGCTTCTGGACGCAGCTCTTGAAGTGATTGCGAAAGCCGTTGCGAAGGGCGAAGAGGTCAAACTGGTGGGCTTCGGCACCTTTTCCATGAGTGCTCGCCAAAGCCGTAAGGGACGAAACCCGAAGACTGGCACCCAAGTTCACATTCCGGCCACTAAGGTGCCCAAATTTAAGCCCGGCAAAGACTTCCGTGAAATGCTGGTCAAAAAGAGCTCGAACGCTTCGTTTGCGGCGGGAGCTTCCGCCTCGCAAGCCGCCAGGGCCGACTCCAATTAAGAAGTCGGCGCAGCCATCAATTCGAGCCCGAAAAATTTCCCTTAAAGCATCGAGAGTTGCATCGATCAGTGCCGATCAATCCGTCTCAGCACCCACTCGCCATGTGAGCGAACCAATGTTTTCTTTGGTTCGCGCGAGCTCGCTGATCAGAGATGAGAGCTGATCACTAGCGACATCGCGCTGTTGGCGAATGCTCTGTTGATACTGAACTCCCATTTCCTTCATCGACTGCTGAATGAGCACAAGTCGCCCTGTGGGCTCGGGAAACACTTGTTGTTCGATGGGTTTGCGACTGAGTCCAGCCAACTGAGTCTCAGCCTGCTTCATTCGCTCCTGCCACTTCACCATGAACTGTGACCAAAGCTCTGAACGGCCGCGAAGCTGTCCATACTTTTCGCCGAGCTCGCGCGCTAAAGAATCCAAATCACGCGCCAAGTAGAACAAAGCTTTCTTCTGCGACTGAGCTTCAAATGAAATCGCGCGGAGATGATCTTCCATTTGGCTTAAGAACTTCGCGTTACGCTCACCAAGAAAGATCACCTGCTCCGCAACCTGCTCGCCGACACTGACGCGTACTTTGTACTCACCCTGAGGCAATTGAAAACTCTTAAGTCCAATTCGAACGAGGTCCGCATTGAACTCTTCGGCCGGCACGGCCCAAGTCTTCTCCTGACGAACGTGATAGCGCTCCAAGACTTGTCCGACCTCAGCCGTGATCTTCACATTCAGTTCGGTCGCGCCCAATGCCTTCACGCCTTCAACGAGAACGGCCGCGTCGGACTGATCGAGCTTTTGACCACGTACGCGCAAGGTTCCGCTGAGACTCGGCGCATTTGCCGCTGCCACCGATCGACTCTCACCACCCGTGGTCTCGAGGTTTGGAC
The DNA here is from genome assembly GCA_002344785.1 of Bdellovibrionaceae bacterium UBA2339. Lineage (GTDB taxonomy): Bacteria > Bdellovibrionota > Bdellovibrionia > Bdellovibrionales > JAMPXM01 > UBA2339. The sequence goes on along the minus strand of DDUL01000033.1, from coordinate 45,386 downwards.
TTGAAAGCGGATCTGCCGTTAAACCTGGAGGCGGATTCGAATTGGCGCCCACCTGCGCGACCGCAGGATCTGAGCCTTGACCCAGGGCTTGAGCGGCATTTGCATCCACAGGCTCCGTCGTATTTCGGCGCACAAGTTCGGAAGTCTGTGAGTTCATTTCCGTCGATGTCGGCCGAGTGATGAGATGTTGGCCAAACAGCAAGGCCAATCCCATGAGCGCCCCGCCGGCCGCCTTCTTCCCCCAGATTTCCCATGGATCGCGAAGTGGAGCAGGCTCTGCACTTTGAGCGATGGGTGCAGTCACCTGGCCCGTGATGATCTGTGGACGAAAGTGAGCCTCTCGGCCATTCGTCACATCAGCGCTTTCATGATTCGACGCCGAAGTATCGTTGGCCTCTTTGAATTCTGAATTTTCATGGTGCAAAGGTCGAACTGACTCTTGAGTGACTGGCTCAGAAATCTTTGCCGCGCGCTCATGCTCCCATGGCACTTGTGCTAAGTCTCGACCAACGACAACTTCAACTTCGTCAGCATCGTCATCAAATGGGGACCAATCACCCGCGGGCTGCTTACCGGTGAGTGGAATTTCTTGGGCCAACCGATCCACGCGATGAGACTCACCCGTTGCAACCGAGGCGTGAGTATCAAGCTCGCGCTTGACCAGCTGTTCCGCCTCCGAGATTTCAAGTTCACCCAGTTGCGGAAGCGGCGGTGGCACGGGCGGAGATTCAGCCCTCAGACGAGAGCGGCGGTCGAACTCCGGCAAATTTCCTAATCGAGTCCACTGATCCAAACCGGGTCGCCAAGCGAATTGCGAGTACACAAATTGTCCGCTCGCCAAACCATCGATCACCGTCGCCGTGGAGAATGGACCCTCCTGAGAGTAACTTCCACCTGCCGGCCTCAGCACCACCCATGCGATGCTGGGAGTGATTTCGGGAGACATTTCCGGCTGAGCTTCAATTTTTGGTCGCTCAGGAGTTCGAAGCTCGGCAAATGAAGCCAAAGGCTTCCACTCCAAATCACCATCTCGAAAAACCAAATCCAGAGCTCTCAACCGGCCATTGATTAACATGGAACGCAGCTGCTCGGCTGAGTAAGGCCCCTCAGAGCGCCCCTTGTTGTCGATGTAAAATGAGTGCGTCGTCTTACCGAGCTGACTCTTCATTGAAGTCGGCGCGAAAGTCGGCGCGGTCGATTCTTGAGGCACATGTGCCATCTGATTCGGCGGCCCATTCGGCGGTGATTTTTGAGACATCCGTGTCTCCTTCCTACCTGCTCAGGCTCTAATTTTGTCCCCGAGCCGCAATTCAATGCAAGCTCAAAGTCCAGAGGTTCTCAAATCGCGGCCATTAGATTCTCTCTCGCCGAGGTCGATGCGACAAACTCTTCATCAAGACATCAGAAGGCGCGACTTCGGTTCCTACCGCGCGTGCAAGACGCGCAAGAATTTGCAAATACTCACGACGAAAGTCGGGGCGCGTGACGTCAAGCTTGAACCATCTCGCCAATTCGCGACGCGGTAGCTTGTGAGCACGATCCGCCGTGAAGATTCTCTCACCCAACATCCTACCCAAAATCAACGCGGCCCAGAGCCAGCTCGCCGAACGCTTAGGGCGAACCTGCACCCTGCGCTGCCGACCCTGATGGAAGTGCATCAGCTCCAACATCCTTTGATCCAATGCGAGCCTGAGCGCCTCTCGCTCTTCATCGGACTTGGAAGCCCCCGGAAGAGTCTGAGGCCATGCCTGAAGACTCGCCCTCAGATCGGCAAAACTCTCAGATTGTCGCTTCGGATTCACATACTTCGACGCAAAGTAGGCAAGGCCCTCGACGAAGATTGCCGCCTCAAAGTCATTTGGGAATTTCCAAGTCAATCGACGGCGCTCACTGGCCTTCATTTGCAGATACTCACCAGCCAAATGCGCAGCATGGTTAACTGTCGGCTGGCCGAGACAGGCCCACTCACCATCCGGGATCACAAAGCTTCGCTCCTCGAACATGAGCTTTCGTGCCAACTCACGATCCGAACTTTTCAATTGCGTCTCAATCTTGCGCCAGAGCCTCGGATCCGAAACCAAATAGACGGACAGGTCTTGCGTGTCGCGCTGAACTTCAACTCGAAGCCCTAGCTGTTGAGAAATCCATTGAATGTGGCGACGAACATGATCCGTGGGATCAAAATCTTCTTCCGTACGTCCAGCGTCCGCCCATTCCAATTCCACAGTACGATCAAGATGCAGAAGGTAACTCTGCCATAGCACCCAGGGCGGCGAACAGAGCGCAACAAAGCGACGTAAATCCGGTGTAGATTTCGAGCCCCCCTGGCTCGAGATTCGACGCGGCCGCGACTCCAAAAACCTCACAACATCAACAGTATGCTCCAGAGACTTCAATGCGAGCTTGAAGTAAACATCTTCACCCATCACATGCAGGACCAAGATCGAAGCGCCTCGCCATGCATGACGACGCCCTCGATCTTTGAGCGACGCCTTCACTTCCAGCAAATGCTTCTCAATTCCAGGCAAATGCAGCTCACCCATAATGAGATAGATGAGTTTTCCTGGGTCCTGAAGGCTCGCCATCCAAAGTCGCTTGGCCACAAAGGCATCTTGCTTCGCTAGACCTTGCCGCCCGGACGTCATTTCGCGCGGCCATCCGCAAGCCAGAATTTTCCAACGGCGACGTCGCGCCAATTCAATCAGCGCTCGATAGTTTTCAAACGGAAAGCCCCAGCGAGCGTCCCACTTTGTTTTCGCACGAAGTTTTTCGAGATTGATTCGACCTGCCAAAAATTCATCAATCCACTTCTGACTGGAAACCTCAAAGCACTCCATCGCCAAAACCAATCCTCGATCAATGGCCACCTGACGAAGGATCTTGAAGTGAGTTCGCTGCGCGGGACCATGAGCATGAAAATCCCCGCCCAAAACAAAGTCGACCGACTCAAGTTCAGCCAGAATCTCAGATTTTGACGAAGGTCGAAAGCGCCGCCTCAGGCGCTTTTCAGATTCGCGAAGCGCGGCTCTCACATCTTCGGGGTCTTCACCCACGCGCTGACGCACCTCCAACTTCACGCTCTTCAAGAGGTGTTTGCGCTCACGAATCCAGTGCGGATCCGCACGCATAACCGGCGATTCCCAACGAGCACTCGAGGCGGGCTCGCGATCCCGAGCCTTTGCCCTCGTTGCTTTGGACTTTGAGGGCACAGACTTTGTGTTTATGCGTTTTTGATGAGGCATATGCATTCATGTTGAGAGTCGAAAGCCAAATCGTCCACGCGAATTATGAACTCGCCGTACACCCTCTACCCCCTGGCGTCGGGTCCGCTTGGCGAAAATCGAATCACCCTCCCTAGAGCATGAGGAACTCGTAACCACCGGCCAAACTTCCATGACCAACTTCAGAAGCTGTTACGCGAAGCTTGACGCAGGACCGACAAAGCTGAAGAGTTGGGGCATGAAACAATCCACGACTTCATCACTTCTACGACACGTGACCTGGGTGAGCGCACTCGCCGCCGTTGGTTTTCATGCTTATCTTTTAAACCTCCACTACTCCGTGCACTTCAATAGCAGCGTCGGCCCCGCGATCTGTGACCTGAACTCCACATGGAATTGCTCAACGACAGCCGCTAGCGTTTACTCGGAACTCTTTGGGGTTCCGATGGCGCTATGGGGATTGATCGCCAACGCCTCCGTCATTTTTCTCGTCGGCTCACACCACTTCTGGGGAGGCGTAGAAAATAAGATTCGCCAAAGTCTGATCGTGCTTTCATCCGTTGTGATCGCCTTGGCTTCACTCACGATGGGCGCGCTTTCGGCCATCGCCATCGGATCCATTTGTCCGTTTTGCGTTGTGACTTACATCTTGAGTGCCATCACGCTCTGGGGCGCATGGACTCACTATCGTCCATTGGCGTGGGAACTTGGCCCACCCTTCACGCAATTGATTTCACTTGTCGCCGCAGGCCTCGCGATCGGCTTTGTTGGCGATCAGATGTTTGAAGACAGCTACAACAAAGGCCCGCAGAGCCAAGAATTTCTGACGGCGGTTGTCTCGGATTGGCAGCGCGCGCCTACAATCGAAGTGGCCGACTATGGACCTCTCGCCATGGGACCGAGCCGTGAAGCCGCACGCCTCACCATTGTCGAGTTCGCTGATTTCCGATGCGGACACTGTCGAACAGCCGCAGGCCCGTTGAAGAGCTTCGCCCGGGCCAACACTGATGTCCGCTTTGAATTTTACACTTGGCCGCTTGATGGCGAATGCAACACCTCGATTGGCCAAAACAATGGCGCCTCTTGCTTGCTCGCACGAGTCGCATGGTGCGGCGAGAAGCTTGGCCAAAAGGGCTGGGCCATTCAGGAACAGATCTTTTCACGATTTGAAAATTGGCGAACTCTGGACAATGTGAAATCTGGAATCAAGGAACTCGCCGAGAGCACAGGTCTGAATCCAACGGAGCTGGAAACTTGCTCCAGTTCACCTGAATCTCGAGAGGCGATTGTCAAACACGCTGGCTTAGGCACGACACTTGGCCTTCGCGGCACGCCGACGATTTTCATTAATGGTCGGCAATTAATGGCTGAACCAACGATTCCAGTTCTCAATGCCATTAAGAAGGCGGCGAACTGAGTCCAAGCGCCAGGAAGATTGCGCGCTTAATTTTACAAGCCGAGCTTTTGGAAAATCCAATCGGCCAAACTGTCCGACCAAGACTCCAGCAATACGGAAAGCGCGGGAATCATCCCGCGCGATAAGTCTCGGATGAAGTAGTAGGAGATCAGGACCGCGATACAGATGAAGAAGGTTTGCACAACCCAAACCGTCGAACGCAAGTCCTCGACTTTGAGTTCCTTTTCAATCACTTCGATCTTGGCCAAAGTCACTTTGAGTTCCTCAAAATGATCCACGGCCTTCTCAAAGAGATCCTTTTGCTTGCTCATATTGAGCGAGGCGAAGCCTGGAAAATTGCGCTTGGCGCGAACGGCTTGAATGAGATCTTCGGCATGTTTGACCAAACGCTCCGCCCGCTCCTTAAACATGGGAAAGTCAGGACGAGACTCCAAATGTTCGCGCAACTCCGCAACGGATTTGTCGTAACGTTCATCCGCAACAAGGCTCATGATCATTGTGCGCAAACAGTCGCGTGGCTGAATGCCCGCCACGATTTGGTGCATACGTTGAGCCATCGCGCCGGCTGCATCTTTGCGATTGGCCTCACTGGCCAATTCAACAAGACCTGGCTTGGCCTCTTGCCCCGGAATTTCAATGTTGATTTCGGTAAGTTTTGGCGCGGCACCCATGAGGTTTTTATCGGCGCTTTCATCCCTCGACTTGACCCACGTCTAGGATCGAGACACTGAACTAGACCTCTGTCTGGCTCTCGACTTCCCGACCTCCGAGGCTTTGACTCGACTCGACTAGCCTGACAGCCTGTGGTCAATCGCTCTTCACGGACGAGGAGATAGCGACATGACGCAAATTATGCCTGAGCTTCCAGCCCCAGAAGTTGCCCAGTCGACGATCTCGTCGAAGCCACCGCAAGTGGCGCTTCCCGATCAATTGCCACCGCCGCCCCAGTTGGCCGATGTCCCGGCGCGAATTCTCCATACGGCGACCGTCGAAACATTAATTGATCACGCCGAAGATCTGTCCAGTCGCCTGCGCGTCCACCTGCGCAGGAATTCGCTACTCGAAGGTCAGATCGTCGAACTTGAGCAACAACTCGAACAAATTGAAGGCGAGCGACAGACACTCAAAGCGCAAATCGAAATCTTGCGCGAAAAGGATCGCACTGTTGGAGAGAAAATCTCACAGGCGGAAGCCCGCCAAAAGCGATTTGAAGAAGAAGCGAAGCTCGCCCGCCTTGAGGGCGCCGAACTGAGCTTGAGAAACGACACTTTGGCGGAAGAGGCCGCGACTCTCCGTCAGAAGTTGGCTGAACAAACTCGTCATCAAATGCGTCGTGAGTCCGTCTATCGTCGACGACTCGAGCGTTGGGTGAAGCCCGGCCTTCTGGCGCGCAAAGAAGAGCGACGGCAACTTGAGCAACGAGCCAAACTTCTCGAATCCGAAGTCATTCGACTACAAGGCTTCGTGCAGAAGATGCGCGAAGACCACCAACACCAGACCGACGATGCGCAAAGGCGATTGATCAATTACGAAAAAGACAGAATTCGTCTCGTCGATCAGTACGAGAAGCGAATTCAACAACTGCAGGGCGAACTGCAGCGCACCGAGGGTGAGCTGATCGCTTCACAACAACGTGCAAAATCTTTGGATCGCGCGACAGAAGATGCGGCGCGAATGGCGAACGAGAAGATTTTCTTCGAGCGCCGAGCGCAAGAATTGGAAAGTCGACTTCTCTCTGAGACGGAAAGACTTCGCGGCGCTTTGGATGAAGTTTCCCAAGAGGCCGCCACCTTGCGAGTCGCCGCGGAAACCGCACGCCGGGATCGTGAGACGATTGATAAGGCGCGCGTCCAAGCCGACCAGAGAGCGATTCGCCTAGAAACTCAGATCGCAGCACTTCGACAAACTTGGGGCGAAATGAACTCTCGCCTTGAGCGAGCCGAGGCCGAGCGCGCAGCGCTGGAAAAACTCAATCAAGAATTGGCGATGGCATTGAAGGCTGAACGATCTCGCTCGCAGGTGCGATTGACCGATCAAGGTTTGGATCGCCTTGGTTTCAAGGAGTCGAACTCATCAGCGCATCGAGAGCTTTCGGAACTTGAGCGAAAGGGCTTTGGCCTCTAATTCACGTGACGAAGTTCCCGATCGGCGGGAACTTTCCGCACGAAATTACTCCACCGAGTCCTCAAGAGCCGCATCCGGCCCCTCTTCATCTTGACGAGTCGTCGGCACAGCCTCGCCGGGCTCGATTTGCGTGTCGCGCTTAAGGTTCAAGTAGCCAAAGCCTTGGTTCCCGGAGTGATCTCTGGATCGAAGAACAGAAACCATATCGAATCCGCGAATCGCCAAGCTCTCATCATCATAGTATGGACGATGCGCCAATGGCGTGGCCTCCAACACTCTTCGGAAATCACTGCTGACCTGCATGAACCGAATATCGGTGTCATCTCGCAAAGCCAGTTCGTTGAGCGATTCTAAAAACGAGAGCAATCCTGTGGAGCCCACCAGCGACAACTTAGAAAAATCAAATAAGACGCGCGCGCCGCTCAGCGCTTCCCGACAGGCTCTTCGGAACAGATCCGTCGATTCAATGTCGACTCGCCCCCGCAAGCGAACGATGGCCACGCGCCCCGTCTCCAAGTGCATCTCTTGAAAAATTGCCTGTAGAGTTTGGTGCGAAGAACCGCCGGCTCCGATCGACATAAACTCCCCCTTAAACTGACTCTCGACTCACAGAGTTCAGGATAATGATAAGTCGGGGTTCTCACTAGGTCTCACTCGACTGTTTCTCGACCCGACTCTCGACCCGACCCTGGCGCTCGACTTCCGTCGCAGGGCCAATCGTCCTGATAGCGAGCGCTCGCTCAATTGATGGAAGCAATTTGCATGGTCCTCGATGCACTTTAACAGCCGCACCAAGTAAACACCTCGCTCGGATTTTCCGATAAGTTTCCCGAATATCGCAGCAAATGACATTTCGCCATCGACCTCGGCAAACGAGGCCAAGGCACACGAGTACGACAACAGCGAACGCAACAGGATCAGCATGCTTAAGCTCAAAGACCTTCTCAGTCGTATCTTGAAGCCAATGAATCAGACACCGCCCAAGTCACAGAATTCCGACGAATCAAATTCTCGTGAGCCTTGGCTCAAATCGGCTTTCAATCGCGTCACGGGCCACAAACTCTTTGGCTATTTGCTCTCACCCTTTTCCGTGGGCCTCATCATTTCGACGGCCATGGCTTGGATCAGCGTTCAGTACTACGAGATTCAGAGCCTTGGTTCGATCGACAACACCTTCATCCGACAAAGTTCACTGCATTCAATCCTCGACCAAATTCACCGCAAATCCATCGACTTCCGCCTGATCAACCGCGGTCCGATCCCGGGACACGACAGAGTCGTCATCTTGGCGATTGATAATGCCTCCATCGACGCCGAGGGCCGCTGGCCATGGCCGAGAGACAAAATCGGCAAGCTCATCGAAAACACGCTCGATGCCGGCGCTTCTGTCATCGGCTTTGACGTGGCCTTTTCTGAAAAGGATCAAAACTCTTCCGTCACAACACTCAGTCGTCTCCAACAAGAACTTTTGCGACTCAACAAACTGGATGATGTTGGACAAGAAGAGTTCACCAAGATGTCGGCCGTTGTGAACACCGACAAAAAGCTAGCCGATATTGTCGGCCTCTATGCGGATCAGGTTGTCATGGGCGCGATTCTCGAAAGCGCCGTCAACGTCGCCGAAGCCATCAACTCCCCGGCTTTTGATTTTTGTCTCGACTCTCTGTATGAGCGACGAGGCGAAAAGCGCCGTTGGGAGAAGGACGAAATCCTAGTTTCTGTCGTCGACCCGCATCGCCATGAACTCAATTTGCCGCTGCCGTTTGGCGATGGAATCCGCACTTACATGGATGTTCGCGAGGCTTCCATCACCGAAGCCTGGTTTGAGAAAAACTCGGACATGTCAAACTTACTGATCGACGGGCTCCGACAGTTGGGACTTGAGCTTCCCGCCGACCAACGTGGCGCGCTTCATTGGCTTTTCCCTCAAGCCGTCAATGGCAACGAACAGGCCTTTTTTGATTTCCTCTCGCAGGTCAAACCGGAATTCGCAAATCGACCCATGATTCGCAGCTTGATCGACGCTTACCTCAACGTGATGCCACGAAGACGAAGCATCGAACTGATCAATGACCTGAGAAAGCTCGGCGAAGACTATTGCCGAGTGGCTCTCACGCAACGAGATACCTTGTTGAACCGAGAACGCTTCGACAAGGAAATTCTCACGACGGACCCCGAGCAGGGGCAAGTGCTCTGGAGCGCCACAAGCCCGCGTGAGCTCTTCAAAGAATTGCCACGATTGGCGGCCGAGAGCAGTGATGAGACCCTGAAACGTCAAGCCGAAGCCTATCAGTCAACTGACTTTGACTCGGCTTACAACCAATGGCGCTCGCTGCGAGCGATGAATCTCATTCCCGACTACGCAAGATCCTACTTGAGCTATGATGTGGTGGCCGATCAAACAAAGCATACAGGCTACTTCAATGCCGACCTGGATCCCGATGGGACCATTCGAAAATCGATGCTGGTCGCTCGCCATGGCAATACCTATTACTCGTCTCTTGCCAGCAAGATGTTCTCCATCGATCGCAAGCTAAGCCCCAAGCTGACACTGAGTCAGAAGAAGTGGCCACGCATCGAAGTCCCCGTGAAGTTTGTTGATAAGTTTGAGTATGTGAATCGAGAGGGCCAATCCGAACTCAGTGTTCCCGTGGATGATCGCGGCCGCATGCAGATCAACTACGCTGGATCTCAAAAGATGTTTGCGCACATCTCTGCAACCTCACTGCTCAACAATCGAGGCGGAGAGAGCGACGCAGAACTCGTCGTCTATCAGCAGAAGCTCAATCCAGCAACGGGGCGCTTTGAAGAGAGTTCGGAACCCATGCGCGTGAAGCGCAACGAGTTTCTCAAAGACAAACTTGTCATCGTCGGCGCCACGGCCTTGGCACTTTACGATCTTCGTAACACTCCCTTTGAGGAAAACTATCCGGGAGTGGAAACACACGCGAATGTGCTTTCGAATCTTCTGGCTGAACACGGCCGCCAAAATGCCATGCCCAACACGGCTCCCGGCTGGCTCAAGTCACATCCCTTCGAAGCACGATGGGCCTGGCTGATCAATCTCCTCATTGGCGTCAGCCTCTCCGCATTCCTCGCTTGGCTCGGCCCGTTTCTCGGCCTTAGTGTCACGGCCGGATACCTGTTCACGCTCTATGCGGTCGACCGCTACTACTTGTTTGCCAACAACACACTCGTCAATGTCTCCCTACCCTTCTTGTCCTGCGTTCTTGTGTTTGTCGGTTCAAACTTCTATCGCTACTTCATCGAAGAGCGAAAGAAGCGGGAGATGAAAGGCACCTTCGCCAAGTACGTCTCTCCAGCCGTCGTCGACGAGATCCTCAAAGACCCCGGCAACATCGAGTTGGGCGGCAAGAAGATGGAACTGACGGTGATGTTCTCCGACGTGCGGGGCTTCACCACAATCTCCGAAAAGCTTGATCCTCGTGCGCTTTCCGACCTGCTCAATAGCTACCTCACGCCCATGACCGATCTCGTCTTCGAAACTAAAGGCACTCTCGACAAATACATGGGTGACGCCATTATGGCCTTCTGGGGCGCCCCCATTCATTTCGCTGACCACGCGGAACACGCGGCTCGTTGCGCTCTCAAAATGCTCGTCAAACTTCGCGAGCTCCAAGAGAGCTACCGAGCCAAAGGACTACCCGAGATTGACATCGGGATCGGTCTTAACACCGGTGACATGAGCGTCGGAAACATGGGCTCCAATACGGTGCGATCCTACACAGTGATGGGAGACTCCGTGAACCTTGGCTCACGACTGGAAGGCATCAACAAGCAATACGGCACACGCATTATCATTTCGGAATTCACTCGCGCCAAACTCGGCAAGACCTTCATCACTCGAGAAGTGGACTGGGTGCGCGTAAAAGGTAAGGCGCTCCCTGTCCGCATCTTTGAATTGATGGGTGAGGTCAACAGCGGTGCAACTCAACCCGACCCACTGCTCATCCAACTTCTTCCCCACTTCGAAGCCGGCTTCGCCCACTATCATGCTCGGCGATTTGCCGAGGCCATCGAAGAGTTCAATCGCGCTCTGCATATCAAACCCGACGATGAGTGTTCCAAACTCTACGTCGAACGCTGCCAGGATTATGTGCAAGAGCCCCCGGAGCAAGACTGGGATGGCGTGTACACAATGAAGACCAAGTGAGCCGACTGACTTAAAAGTCTGAGGTTGAAGTGGCCCCGTCGGGACGGGGCTTTTTCATTGTGAGTTTGCGGAAATGACGCACCCAGCTCATGACTCAACTTCACTCAGCTCGCTAGGCTTTGCTCATGCACTTTCGCCGAATGACTTGTACCTGTGCGAGTTGGCTGTTCGCTCTCGGCACAGTTTTGCTCCAGATTGCTCCGAGCTATGCGGCGACAAGTGCCAGTATCACCGCCGGCGGGCAAAATATTTTGCTTTCGGCCGAGTCCATGTTTCGTGATTCGGAAAAGCAAAGCATCGAACTGGTCGGCGATGTGAAGCTCAATTTTGGTGGCCAAGCCATCCGCTGCGATCGCGCTGTGATCGACTCAAAGAATCGCCTCATTGTCGCCGAAGGCAATCTCATTATCGCAAGTTCCACAGCCTATGCCGAAGGCAGTCGGGCCGAGCTGTCGCTTTCAGATCAGACCGGCGTGATCTACAACGGCTTCGTCAAATCTGGCCAAGTGATCTTTGAAGGCGAAGTCATTCGAAAGACGGGGCCGATCACCTACGAAGCGCAAACCGCGCGCTACACGGCCTGCACAACTTGCCCCGCAGCCTGGTCCTTTTCAGGCTCACGCATCGATGCCGAGATCGGCGGCTATGCGTATATCAAAAACACGCTCCTCCGAGTCGGCGGCGTTCCCATCATTTGGCTCCCCTATTTGATTGTGCCGCTCAAAAGTGAGCGACAGACCGGACTCTTGATTCCCAGCATCGACTACAGCGGCAACGGCGGTGTAGCGGTGACCATTCCGTTTTTCTGGGCCATCTCTCGAAGCCAAGATCTCACCGCCTCCGCCAAATTCTACTCGCAACGAGGCGCCAAGGCGCTGCTGAACTATCGCTATGTTCTCAGCGATGAGAGCTCGGGCGAGCTCAACTTCGCGACCATCAACGACCAAGTCTTTTTACAAGATCGAAACCTTCCTGTCCGCCCCGGCAGCGAGCGCAGCAACCGATGGTTCCTGACCTATGATCATCTGTACACACTGCCTGAAGGCATCATCAATCGCGCCAAGTTGAACTTCGTCTCGGAATTGCGTTACCCACGAGACTTTTCTGAAGAAATATCCGGAACGGGAGACTCCGCACTCGAAAACCGCATTTCTTTGACGAAGAATTTTGAGCATTTGCACTCGAGCCTCGAGGCCGCGTACTACATCAACCAACTCAAGGTCGATCCTCTCGAAGGCAATTCCGACTCCGTTCACCGATTTCCTGAAATTCAATTGAGCCGAGTGCACCAAGCCTTGTTGGACCTGCCTCTGAGCGTGAGCTGGAATGCGAAGTATGTGAACTTCGCACGTGACGACTTTGCATTTGACGATGTGATCCCCGCTAGTGGCACCACACAGCGAAGCATTGATCGCAGCCGCGGCACCGGAGGAGCTGGATCCGGAAGTTTCGAGCCCGACGTGGACTTGATTCGAACGGGACAGCGAATCGATTTTCAGCCCGAGGTCGCCGTGCCGTTTCGCTGGGGCGAGCATATTGATTTCATGCCGAGTCTGTCTCTACGTCACACGCAGTACTCGTTTAACGTGACTCCGAGCCAGAACTCGGCATTCGACACGGCACCATTTCGAAGTTATGTCCGTGGCACCTTCGCGGTACGAACGCAGTTTTCGCGAATCTTTGATGCCGATCTTCCGGAGCGCGAGCCCGCCAACCTCGATCCCTCAGGCCAATCTGCGGGGCTATTCTCAAGCTTTCAGAATCCTCAAGAGATCGCGCGCCCCGATCGACTTCGACATGAGATCGAGCCTGAAGTTTCAATCTCCGGAATTCCTTGGCTCCATCAAAGCAATTCCAAATTTTTTGGCGACAACGCGCGAGTCCCGGTGTTTTTGGCCCAGCAGCCCGTCAGTGACTCCGACTTTTTCTCATCGAAGGGGATTCAGTTTGATTACAATGATCGCGTCACACAACGAAACGTGATCAACTTCCTGATCAACAATCGCTTCGTGAGAAAGTCATGGAGCGGCGATACGCCCGTCTTTCGCCAGATCGTTTCGGTCAAAACCGGAACTAGCTATGATATCGACGAGGGCGAACGCTCTCCTGCCCCGGGGCAACGAAACTTTCCGTGGTCGGATGTTTACTCCATCATCGACGTTCGCTTGGATTCTTTCGATACCAACACGGCTTTCCACTACTTTCCCTATCACAAAGTCATGAATACGACTTCCCGTGCTCGCGTTCGCGATTCGCTCGGAAACTTTCTGCAGACTTCCTACTCACAAGTCTTCCTCATCACCGAAAATATCGATGAGGCCTATCCAAAGCGAACCGAGAACTTTGGCTTGGCCGCGGGATTCGATCGACGCTACTTGAGCTTTGAAGGCGGCATTGACTACCTGCCGGTCAGCTATGCGCCGCTGGACTTTCGCGTAAAGTCCTGGTCGACCAAATTCAAACTCATGCCCCCTGGTGATTGCTGGGGCATTCGCGCATCCTTCCGGCAAGAGATCGGTAAGGGCGTCGAATGGAAATTCGACTTTGAATACAATTTCGGTGGTTCCACACCCGGCTTCCTGGGATGACGCTCGCGGAGAACACTCATCTCACCTGTCGCTCAAATCACAAGTGTCCTTTGCCAAATAACTTACCTAGAGACTTGGCCTAGAGACTTGGCCAAATACCTTAGGCAATCAGTTGACGAGGCTCAAAATGCCTGCGGACAATAGAGCCACAACACGAGGTGAACTATGAACTCAATCTTCGGAATGCACTCGGTCTCCAGCCGCGGATCAACGCACACCCAAGTTGGAAAGTGCATGGTATTTCGCCGAGCTATGACGATCACCTCACTCATGTCACTCATGCTCGGACTTCAGGCCGAGGCCGCTGTCAAAAAGCCGCGCGGCACGGACCAATCTTCGACAATCTCGTCGGCGACAAAACCCAATCCGCTCAAGCTCGACTATGCCTGCCTTGGACTTGAAGCTGGCTTTGCCGTGAAGGCTCCGAAGGGCTTCAAGAAATCAAAGGCCGATGCCGAGCGCCTCGGGCTTTGCATGGTCTATGTCGAAAACAAAACTGACTTTCACTCCAGCCAAAGTATTCTCTACCCCCGCCTCATCCTCGCTCGAGGAGACAATGCGGCGGCTGAAGCGGATCGACTCGCGAGCGAAGCGGCGCGAAGCATGTCCACTCCGCAAAACAAAGTGAGTGTCAAACGTCGCCCGAGTATTCGAAACGCCCGTGGTCTCGAATTCGAAATTCGCGAGTTCCGCGCGAAGTCCGGCTCGCAGCAAGCTGAACTCGTCGCCTATCATTACGCCAAGCCCTACACCCTCATCTATGTGATGTCGTCGAAGTCCGCCGACGCCCTCTCCGAAGTCACATTCCGTGAGGCTCTGCAAAACGTGGCACAACTCAACCCTAAGCAAATGGATGTGCTTCGGCAGAAGTATGCGTTCGCGAAACCTGCATTTTAATTCTCACTTCAACGAGAACGACCACCCAAAGGATTGGATATATCGATGCGAAAGACATTTTGTTTAGCCCTGACCGCACTGATGTTCACCACGGCACTCCCCCTAACGGCGCACGCGCAAGGCGCAAGTTCCAAGACCGCCATTGAACTCTTCAAGGTCATGGAACTTCCCAATATGATGAAGGATCTCACCGCGACGAACACGGATCAGCTGATTCAGAGCTATCCGGCCCTCAAAGCCTCGCGAAAGGAACTCGAAAAGTTTTTCGAAGAAACCGTGGGCTACGCAGCGCTTGAAGCGGATCTTGCGGGAATCTACGCCTCGGCATTTACTGAGTCTGAACTCAAAGAACTCATCACCTTCTACAAAACTCCCACGGGCCGTAAATCCACCCGTGAAATGCCAAAGCTCTATGCTCTCGGAGCCGATCTCGGCCGTAGAAAAGTTGAAGCTCGGCAGGAAGAACTTCAGCGCATCGTCACGCAAGCCATGCAGCCGACCTCCAACACATCGGCACCTGCAAAAAAGAAGGGTAAGTGAGAGTGAGCGCGAGTCCGCAAAGGGCTCGCGATTAAAATCTCCAAACCTCGGCCTGTAGATGTGCACCCTCAAGGTTCTGTTCGGCACCCAATATGGGCGTGATTTGCAGGCGCGCAGCCTGCCTCAACCACGGTTTAGTCACTGACGCCGACGCCGGCGAATTCAGATCCATGCCGCCGTATTGTCTAAGGACTTCGTCCTCATCCGGCCCCGAGTCTCCGCCATAAACAACAAACACACCCAACAATATACCCGCGTACAAACCGATAGAGGCCCCGCGGGCGACGCGGTTGAGATTGCTGCCCGGCCGATCCGAGAACGCCAAGGTCGCAGCTCCCACAAGAGTCCCCGCCATGACCCCATAGGAGCAGCTGAGGATGAACTCGCGCATGGCCTGAGAGTTCTGATTGGGGACCTGGGCCACTGCAGGAGTGGCCAAATGAAGAGCCAATACAGTGGCCAGCAATTTCAAAACAAGCCGTCGCATAGACTTAGTCTAGGACCGGGATTTCTATGAATTCAATGTTATTCCGCACATGATTCGTAGGCTCGTTCAGGTCAGGCACAAGCAGTGAAACTCCAACTTCGACGTGTCGGTGCTGCAAATCGCTCGCATGCCTTGAGCCGAGCGCATACATCAACTCATCTTCGAGCCATGCCTGGGCCCGCATCAGTCTGAAGGTCTGCCGAGTCCTCAGCGACAATTCAGGCTCGTCAGTGGATTTCACTTCATAGATCCAGAGGCTGCGCTCACCCCGCTGAGTGAGGAGATCAAGCTCGGCAAAGCGAGTTCGCCAATTCGATGCGAGAACTCTTTCACCACGCCGCTGGAGCCACATCTTGGCTTGCACTTCGTGGCGACTCTTGGGCCGAACAAAACTCCCTGACACCCCCAAAAGTCTTTCGATGCAGGGCGCAAGGACCGAGCTCTTGAATGGCTCGTCGATGCTCGGCCGAGGCGTAGCCTTTGTGCTTTTCAAATCCATAACCGGGGTACCTCGCGATTGCCTCGGCCATCAGGCGATCCCTGGCAACCTTCGCCAAGATGCTGGCTGCCGCGATCGGCAGCACTCGCAAATCACCCTTCACAAAGCAGCTTTGCTGACGCAAAACGCCCGGAATCAGCTGATGTCCGTCCACCAACACATGCCCTTGGCTTGCCGAGATCCCGAGCTTCGCATCCAAATCCTTGAGCGCTCGGCGCATGGCCAAAAATGTCGCCTGCAAGATGTTGATTTGATCAATTTCCTCAGCGCTTGCAGATCCCAGCGCAAACACGCATTCAGCTGAAAGCACTTCAGCCAACTCTTCCCGCCGAGTTGCGGACAATAGCTTGGAGTCCGTCACGCCTAATGAGGCGAACTTCTCGACGTAATTGGATGGCAGCACACACGCCCCGGCCATCACTGGACCCGCCAGACAACCACGTCCCACTTCATCAACGCCGATCAGCGGAGCTGGGCCAAGACTCGCCCAATCCACAACAGGCAAATCCGATTCTTTCTTTCCCAAGGTCTTGGATTGTGCGGATTGAGATTTGGGCTTCACTGTGGCGTTCTCCCTAACTGGTCTCGTTGAGTGTTGCGCGACTTCGTCGATTCGTCGGAATTTCCTCGCAAAAGGACGAAGGACTTCACGGCCTCATGGGTAGGCCAACTCGGCATCTCATGTTCTCAGATCATTCTCAAATTTTGGCCGTCTTTTGACGTGGTCAACACTCAACGATACCAGCTTCAGAATTTCAGCGGCAACGCGTACACCGCATCTTGCCCCTTACTGCCCTCGCGCGTCGCCTTGACGACCAACTTCGACTGCGCGTAGGCCTCGCGCGAAAAATCACAAACAAAGTGATCCGTCGCCGCCTGGCACTTACCGCGAAGCGTTTTGGCCTTTCCGGCAGTCGGAACAATTTCGGCAACCAAGTTGGAATTCTTCACCGAAGGATTCTTGATGTTGATATCCAGCAACCAAACCTTGAGCTGTGTCCCGACAAGCTTGGCCTCAACATGAAAGCCGCCCGGCATGCGAATCTCGCCGCCATTGGGACCAGCATGATCCTCACCATGTGCCCAAGCCGTCGTGGATCCAAGAACCAACGCCACAAACAAGCTTCCCAGCACGAGGCCAAAGCGACATGACTTCTCGATCGAACGACTCATTGAAACAGTCCACAATGTGATCTGCATAAACACACCTCCATGACGTCACATCTTGCGCCTTGCCACTTGGTGAAGGTCAAGTCGCAAGACACTGCGCCTAAAGCCAATTCGATAGTGTGCTTCGTAATGTTCCTCTCAGCCTGACTTCGCTCATAGAGTTCCACTGAGCAGCAAATAAAAAAGGCAGCGTCTCCGCTGCCTTTTTCTACGATGATGATATCGGCAAGTCTCAACCTTGCGTTTCGCCCTCGGCAGCCGGAGCTTCAGCACTCTCTTCAGCCACGACGAGCTCGGAAGTGAGGCGAGCGGCTTTGCCCTTCAAGTCACGGAGGTAATAGAGCTTCGAGCGACGAACCTGACCGCGCGACACAACCTCAACGCGATCCAAAGATGGGCTCATGATCGGGAATGTACGTTCAACACCGACGCCGGAAGAGATCTTGCGAACAGTGAACGATCGAGTCGAGCCTTTGCCTTGAACCTTGATGCAAACGCCGCGGTACAACTGAACGCGCTCTTTGTCGCCTTCGCGAACCTTCACATAAACTGCAAGTGTATCGCCGGGACCGAAATCCTGAACCTTAGGATTCGCCTTGGTCTTCTTCGCCGCCACTCGACGAATCAAATTCGTCTCGCCTGTCGCGGGTGCCTTTTTCACTTTCTTCGCTTTAACAGCCGATTTCTTAGCCGCCGAAGCTTTCCCTGATTTGCTCGATTTCGCTGTCGCCTTTGCCATAACACCATCCTCGCGAGGCACGTGGGGCTCTGTTCCAAAGAGGTAAGGGGTTACCATGCCCCCAGCAGACGGTCAAGAATGATGCTCACGGCGGAACGGACGGAAAGATGCCTATAATCATCCGGCGGAACCCCTCGTACAGGCTCAAGCAGCAAGTCGCAGGACCGCATAAACTCCTCCGTCAGTCCAAACCCCGTCCCAAAGATCAAAAAGACGTCACGATCGCCTCCCTGAGCCCGAGCCGCCTCGATGCGTTCACGCATCTCCCGGTAACTCACCATAGGGACACCGTCGATGGCTCTCGCATGCGTGGACACCACCAAGGGCTTTTCCTTCGCACCGATTCGTTCCTGCCAGTTCTGAAGGGCCTCATCCAAAGAGCCCGCCGTCTCCACCATCGTCAGAGCCGTACGTCGCTTTGGATTCATCTTCGCGCCCTCGCCCACCCGCCAATGATCCAACATGCGATGAACGAAGATTTGCTGATCCTGCATGGGATGAATGATGTAGTAACGATCCAGTCCGTAGACGCGCGAGGCCCGAGCAATGTCGTGAACATCAAGGTTGGTCACGTTGGTCGCAACGACCTTACCCTGACGATCTTGGATCGGATAATGAATCAATCCGAGTGCGATTCGCATGCATTCTCCCCACTCACCAGCCTCGCCATGAACCTCTTCGCTCGAAACTCGCTCTAATTTTGATTCAAAAGTTGGGCGAGTTCGCTGTGAAGATCGCTCCAGCGCCACGCCGAGAACTCGGCATCTCGATGGCGGCGTTTTTCAACTCGACGCAGTTCTTCAACCAACTCGACACCTGGGGTTTGCAGCGCACGGCGAACCAAGTCCGGCCTCATCGCCAGTGTGATCTTGAGTGAAGTCAGAAATTGATAGTCATTGATTTTGGCGTGATCACCACCCGCGAGCACGCTGGGCACAGATTGTCCGCGCCATTCGCGCGGCCTTGTGTACTGCGGAGCTTCGAGCAAATTGAATCGTCCACCAAAGCTCTCGGCATGAGCTGAGACTTCATTGCCGAGCACGCCCGGACGATGCCGCAGAACAGAGTCGATCACACAAGCCGCCGCCAGTTCCCCCCCGCTCAGAATGAAATCACCCAGCGAAATCTCCTCATCGACATACTCATCGATCCATCGCTGATCCACACCGGCGTAGCGAGAGGCCACTAGCAAAACACGAGATCGCGTCGCCAACTCGCGAGCGCGCACATCCGTCCAAGTTTGACCCTTCGGCGAAAGATGAATCACATGCGCAGGTCCGTAAGCTTCAACGGCCTGAGCCAAAGGCTCGGCGAGCATGAGCATGCCGTCACCCCCGCCAAATGGTCGATCATCAACACTTTGGTGGACGTCGCTTGTAAACTGACGCGGATTAATCAACTCCAGTTGCCATAGGCCTCGGGCACGAGCCTGACCAATGACGCCGACATTGAGCGCCTGATCCAAAAGTTCGGGAAAGATCGTGATCACGCCCCAGTTCATTCGTCGTCGGACTCCAAGGAATCAGATTCAGGGCCCTCGTCGGAGGCTTCGTTCCCCAACTGAGCCTCAAAGAGGCCGGGCGGAAGCTGCATGTAGATCCGTCGTTCCTTGGAATCAATTCGCTCAACGAAATCTTCGACAAATGGGATCTCGACGATTTCTCCACCACTTAGGCGGACCTGTAGGAGATCTTGGAGACCATTGGTTGAAAACCCGATGATGGGGCCAACACGGCTCGCATCGGCTTTCCAAACTTCAAAGCCTTCGATCTCAGCGAGGAAATAAGTTTCGCCTTGGCCAGCAACCAGAAAGCTTTCTGGAATCTGAAGAAAGTGACCCCGCCAAGCTTCGGCCTGAGTGCGATCTCGGAGATCTGAGCTTTGGAGAATCACGCCGTTTTTGTGACGACGAGCGCCCTTGAGAGCGAATCGACGAGCTCCTTCGTCGGAGCCTTCTTGAGGGCGAAGGTGAAATTCACCACTGGCATTGAGCGCGTCGAGCCAATCGCATTGGCCAGAAAACAGCACGACCCAAAGTTCACCTTTGAGACCATGCGCATCCTTCACTCGTCCCACAACTCGATGAGACATCTAAAGCTCCTTACATCTACAGTAGACATCTGGGGTAAACTTCTCAGGCATCGAACATTTGGAGCAAAAAAAATGGGGAGGACCATCGTCCACCCCCAACTTCAACTCCCGGTTTCTGCGCATTCCACCAAACTCAGCGGCACACCAAGATCCGGAGTGCCCGAGCGATGCGAGGCGAGAACCTACTCAACGATCTCAAGCACCGAGCGCTTTTTAAGCTTAGTGCTGGCGGCAATCAGCACGGTGCGGAGGCTTCGGGCTGTTCGGCCTTGTTTGCCGATCACTTTACCGAGGTCTTCCTTTGCCACTCGCAATTCAAGCACAGTCGTCTGTTCACCGACGATCTCCGTGACTTCCACCTGATCTGGAAAGTCGACGAGCGATTTTGCCATGAACTCGACCAGATCCTTCAGACTCGACGGATTGCCACCCATGTTGCCCCCTCTGCGACATGTTCGCACGAAATCAGAAGCGATCAAGCCTTCGCCGAAGCGCGACGGATCAAAGTCTGAACCGTTTCGGAAGGTTGAGCTCCCTGCTTGATCCAAGCTTGAGCACGCTCAAGGTCGAGAACCAATTCCTTTTCGTCGCCGCGGGGATTCGGATTGAAGGATCCGATCACCTCAAGGAATTTGCCTTTAACCCACTGGCGCGAATCAGCCACTGTCACGCGGTACTTCGGGCGCTTTTTAGAACCGCCCCGTGCCAAACGAATAACGACCACGGAAACCTCTCTCTTCATCCAAGACTTGAAGTTCTCAGGCTCCTACGCAGACGGGCACTTACACCGCTCGTAGACCTCATCTTGAACTTCAAGTCGCTTAGTTAAACTCTCAAGTCCTGAGAGTCTCAAAACAACATTTCACTACAGAATCCAATACGGATTCCAATACAGCCCACCGCCCATAGACAGCCACAAACGTCGCGATCCCAAACGGCGAGCCCACGGTTTTACCCTGCGTGCTGTGCCAGGACAAGCTGAAACTCTGACCCTCTCATGAGCAGAAGCTGACGCTGAAGTGAGCCTAAAAACAGCCGATCGTAGCAGCAACCCAGCCCTCAAGGCCAACGGCTTTAGGAAGAAACTAGAAGGGCCGGCGCGGATTAAATCCTCCGCGACCTCGACCCATACCCGGCATGCCGGGCATTCCAGGCATGCCCCCGCCGCGTCCTAACCCCATCTTCATCATTTGGCTCATCATCTTCTGAGATTGTTCAAACTGCTTAATGAACTTGTTGATGTCAGAGACCTCGGTCCCCGACCCCCGCGCAATTCGAGCCCTTCGCGAGCCATTGAGGATTCGGTGATCCGCCCGTTCTTCTTTGGTCATGGACCTGATGATGGCCTCAATCTTCTTCAGTTCCCGGTCCGGTAATGCCTGGCCCTCGAGCTGCTTCATCATTTGCCCGGCTCCGGGGAGCATACCGAGAATTGAGCTCAAGCCGCCCATCTTTTTGAGCATCTGAAGCTGCGCCAGAAAGTCATCCATTGTGAACTGGTTCTTGGCGATCTTTTTGGCGGATTCCATCGCCTGCTTCTCGTCGATGACCTCTTGAGCCTTTTCGACCAGTGAGAGCACATCACCCATATCCAAAATTCGACTCGCCAACCGATCCGGATGGAAAACCTCCAGAGCATCCGACTTCTC
This sequence comes from Bdellovibrionaceae bacterium UBA2339, assembly GCA_002344785.1. Lineage (GTDB taxonomy): Bacteria > Bdellovibrionota > Bdellovibrionia > Bdellovibrionales > JAMPXM01 > UBA2339. The sequence continues at coordinate 23,790 of DDUL01000033.1, read as the reverse complement.
GCCAATGCCCAAAAACTTGATGGGCACACCCGTCGCCTGGCGAATGGAGAGCGCCGCCCCGCCTCGCGCATCGCCATCGACTTTAGTGAGCACAAGTCCGGTCAGGCTCAGACGCTTGTGAAAGCCTTCGGCAACATTGACGGACTGCTGTCCCAACATCGCGTCAGCGACGAGCAAAATTTCGCGCGGTTCAGCTATGTTCTTGAGCTTCTCAAGCTCGCCCATCAATGCGTCGTCAATTTGCGATCGGCCGGCGGTATCGAGAATCAGCACTTCGCACATTTGCTCGCGCGCCCAAACCAAAGCCTTCTGCAGAATGACCTCGGGCGAGTCCGCAGGAGAACTCGGATACACTGGCACGTTCAAATTTGTGCCAAGCATCTTGAGCTGTTCGATCGCCGCGGGTCGATAGACATCGGCGGGAATGAGGCCCGGCTTCTTCTTGAATTTTTGGCGAATGTGCAACGCAAGCTTTGCCGAGGTCGTGGTCTTCCCCGCGCCTTGCAGTCCCACCATCATAATTAGGCCGGGTTTTTGGCTATCGCCTTTCACATCCAAGGGCGCCTGATCACCGCCCAAAATGCTCACCAACTCATCGTGGACGATTTTGACGAACTGTTGCCCCGGCTCAACGCCCTGGAGAACGTTGGTGCCGATCGACTTGGCCTTCACATTATCGATGAAACTTTTAACAACGTTGAAATTGACGTCGGCCTCAAGTAAGGAGAGGCGAATCTCGCGCAAGATCGCCTGAATGTTTTCTTCGCTGATCTTACTTTGACCGCGAAGCTTCTTAAGACTGCCGAGTAAGCGGTCGCTGAGAGACTCAAAAATAGCCATGCCAAGCAGTTAACTGACCCGGGACGCAAAAGTCACGGCGGGCCCATGGGGTGGCCCCCGAATCTTCGACCAGCTGGCTCACTTGAGTGGTTGTCGAATCCGATGAAGTGGCCAGAGCGAAAGCCCGATCCACGGCCGGTGCAATAGACCGCATTGCCGATCCACCCGCTTTTGAATCCCGAGAGCCCTTTTTCAAGGTCAATTGGCGCTGTATGGGCGGCCTGCGTCCGCGCCTCTTCGGCATCCACCGCCCTTCGAATCCTCTTCGAGGCTTTGGCGCAGGACGCAAAACCTTGAGGCTGAACCCGTCGGGAAAGTCCCCGAGCACAACCACTCAAGTGAGCCAGCTGAAAACTTCTTTCATAGGCAGTAAGGGCTTTTTTCCGAGCCCACGGCAATTCATTGGCTCGGCGCAGTGAAGCCGCTAAGAGAAGCATTGTTAAACGCGCATTGGCGAAACTGATAACTCTACGAAGGTGAAGCCGCATGAAAAGGTCTTGGGTAAAATTGTGTGTGGGAATTTGGGGATCGGTGATTTTGGGCTCGATGGTGACGGTGCAAGATGCCAAGGCCGAATTTGGCGCGCCGCAAATCTTGCGGTTGACCTGCGAACGTGAAGCCCAAGCATCCGGAGCCATTGTGCTTAAGTCTCGCACCGGTGCAGATCTGTTGAAGTTTGAGGCGAGCCTCACGTTGGTGATCACGCCCGAGGGCCTCGCCACAGACGCAGCCATCGTTTCCGAAGACCTGGGTGAATGCGTCGCTCATCCTCACTTTGGCGCACGTGGCCCGAGCTTCATGCCGAGCCAGTTTCGTTTGAGCGGCTATAAGTGCCGAGTCGGCCGCGTTGAAGTGAGCGTGTGGGAGCACCCGTTGCATCGCCAGCCTGCTGGAGCTGTTTTGCAGATTGGGCGTGAGTATTGGGCCTGCCGCACACGCTAAGCTGGGCTTGATCGGGACGCCCCCGCGGCCTTTTACAAAGTCGCGGGAAATCTGAAAAGTGTGGCGTCTTGACCAAATTCCAACTCGCCAATTTTGTGAGCATCGCCTAGAGATTCCTCCACCGCCCCAGCCGCCAAAACGAGGAGATCTTATGTTTCGATTTATCCGCAGCGGAGTATTGTGCGCTTCGATTTTGAGTGGGACTTTCGCGTTCCATGTATCGTCTGAGGCTTGGGCCTCGGCCACTGAAGACTTCGCATCTCGAGTGACGAAGGTCGATGGCGTCGAAGTGAACTGCTTGGGTGCCACACAGTATGTTTTGATCCGAGATTTCGCTCGCGAAAATCCGGGCGATGTGGACGGACTTCGCGAGTATCGCGAATACATCCGCGGCGGCAGCTTGATGAGCTGCCGCGATCGAGCTCAACGCCACATTGAGTATCACACTTGGTGTGATGGTTCAGGTTGCTCGGGTGCGACAGCCGAGCTCAAGGCCAACGGTCGCTGCGAAGTGCGCGACGCTTGGTCGGGTCAAGATGATCAAGACATCATTGATCCTGAGGAGTGGAAGGCGAGCTGCCTGGTGGCTGAGGACTTCGCTCCCTGAACTCAACTTTGATGAGGCGAATGAATCGTTGAAGTGATTTGGATTGGAATAAATTGAAACTGACTTGGCTTCTTGCCGTGAATTTTGATGTCGAAAGCTTCGCGCTGAGATTTTGAGACTTCATGAACAAGAAGACTTCCCGAGGGGCTCTCTTTGCCAGAGAGCCCTTCTTTTTTGTGAAGATCGACACCCCGCCCCGCTTCGCGTGCAAGGCTAGGCGGACGTGACCAGGAGTGTTTGAATAGAGGCCTGATTGAGATTTCGAAGTGAACGAATTGAGGCCGAAGGGGGTTTCGCGTGAAAGAAGACAAAGTTATTGAGCAGCTCAACAAGATCTTGGAAACCGAACTCGCTGGCGTTGTTCGCTATTCGCACTATGCCTTGATGGTGTTTGGGCATCATCGCATTCCGATCGTAAAGTGGCTGCGCGATCAAGCGACTGAGTCTTTGGATCACGCTCATGTTGCGGGCGAACACATCACGACTCTGGGTGGACATCCGAGTTTGAAGATTGGCAAGTTGGTCGAAACCCACAAGCACTCTCTCAACGATATTTTGAAAGAGAGCTTGGATCATGAGCGATCACAGCTCGAGAATCTCCGAGCCCTCTTGAAGATGGTCGAAGGCCAATCGATTTATCTGGAAGAGTATGCGCGCGAGATGATCTGCGAAGAAGAGCTGCATGTCTCCGAAGTCGAAAAGATGCTTCGCACTCAGCCGAAGTGAGTGGCGTCGGTCTCTTATGAAATTTGCTTAGAAAGCCGCGGTCAAGCTGAGGCTGAGACTGCGCGGCTTTCCGGGGCGAAATCCGAAGGGCCGCGCGGCGACGACGTGGTCCTTACCTAAAAGATTGTCGCCACGAAATTGCATCGACCAAGCGTCGTTGAATTTGTAACGCGTGGACCAGCCCACGATTCCATAGGCCGCGATGTTGATTCGATTTTGCGCGGCACTTTGATCCGCAGTTTCACTTTGGTAGCTTAGATCCAAATCGTGATTCCAAGCCCCTCGCTGGGCGCCGACGTTGAGCTGCGCGCGAAACTGCGGCACGTAAGGCAAGGGATCACCAGCGCGGATTTGCCCGATCCCCCACTCCGCAGAGTCGGAGACGAAGTCCTCCGCGAAACGCGCTTCGAGACTCGTGAGATTCAAGGTGATCGGAAACCAAATCCCCCACGCGCTCCAGCCGTTTGCCATTCGCGCTTCTAGACCATGCACGAGAGCTCGCCCGCCGTTGAACTGCTGATCGAGTTGCGAAGAGGCACAGCCCGTTGAGGAGGTGCAAGTGCCCGTGAGGTTTTGATAGTCGTTGCGAAAGTAAACAAGATCCGCTTGCCATGAGTCGTCGCCCGAGAAGTGCTTGAGCGCCAGCTCGGTGTTGAGACTTTCTTCGCGACGTTCGCGGCCTTGAGCATCCAAACCCGCCAAAGTCACCGCGCGATTCACGCTCGCTCGAAGACTGGTGTCTTCCGACAATTGATAGAGAGCGCCGAGGCCAGGCACCCAAACCGAATCGCGCCGCGACTTATTGAGTGAGGCATTGAGCGCATCCGTGTAGGCGAACTCGGCCATTTCGTAGCGCATGACACCGGTCAGTACCCAGTTTTGGATTCGCCAATCGTCTTGAAGGCTCGCAAGCCATGCCGTTGTGGCCTCGCGATTTTGTTTGTCGATGCTTCGTGAGTTGGCGAGGGCCTGAAGGCGTCCGCCGTTCATTTGCGCCACGTCGAAGCGATGGTCTCGGTCGATGGAGTCGCGATGCCATCGCAAAGTGCCTTGCCAGGAGTGATCGGCGCTTTCACCGATCCAACGTGTTTGCACACCTTGTGACAGAAAATGCCGTTCATTGTTGGCGACAAACAAATCACCATTGGCGCCAAGCCCTGAGGAGTCGGATTGCCCACGAAGCACGTCGTAGAAAAGTTGGTTCGTGCCCGTTGGCTGCGCGAGGATCGCGCGCAAGTTGACACTGCTGTCTCGAAAGCGATCCAGGCGATACCATGTTCGGTCCAGTTGATGAGAGTAGGCATCGGTCGAGAGGACACTCGAATTCGGCAGTAACCACTCATGTGTGAGCTGGATGGCATGGCGCTGCCAGCGCATTTGGTCCAACGCCGAAGCGGCATATCGCCGATCCGGTTGCGCAAAGAAGTCGTCTTCGGTCAGTCCCAAGTAAGTTTCACGCGAGTCCTCATTCGCAAAGCCAAGCTTGAGCTGCAAACTGTGTTCGGTCTGAAGCTGCCACTTCAATTTGGCCACAATGTCGTTCTGTTCAAAGCCGACGTTGCCGCCACCGTCGAGCCTCTTGAATCCCGCACTCTGCTGCCGACCGAGGCTGATCGCATAGCCACCCCAAGGTGTCGCGCCACGAACTAAGGACTTGAGCTTGGCTGTCGCGAAACTTCCGCCTGCAACTTCCACAAAATTCTCGCGGTCGGCGGACGTCGGCACAGCATAGCTTCGTGAGTGTAAGGCGCCACCGATAGAGTTTGGACCGTGATGAATGGCCGCAAAGCCCTGCATCACATCAAGGCTTTCGGTGTGGAGGAGGCTGGGGGTGTAGTAGGCCGCAGGCGCGGAGTAAGGCGCGGGCCCCACCAACACATGATCTTCAAGCCAGACGACTTTTTTTGAGCGATCGGGATTGGTGCCTCGAAGCCCGACATTGGGTCGCAGGCCTTCACCCTCTTCTTGGCGAACATAGGCACCTGGAATGTGCTGAAGAACTTTGTGCAGATCCGTCGTTTGCAATTCTTCAAGCTTTCGCGGCGGCAGAGTGCGTGGGCTCGTGGGCTGGGTGAGATCCGATCGCTGGCCGCCCAACACACGTAGCGTATCGAGCTCAGTGACTGTGGACTCGGGCTCTTGGGTCGTGTCGGACGCTAGGGCCATCGACAATGGCGCCACAAAGGCGAGCAGACTCAATTTCAATTTGAGTCCACTACCTAGATGAAATCTCGAAGCGCGCTTAATCATTGTCGCCTTGGTAGCTGGGTGGCTGTCGAAGAGCAAGTGCGGTGAGAACTTGAATCTTGAAGTAGCTGGCGACTTCGCGGAGATCGGCGTGCGCCGCGCAGAGCGAGTCGCGACGATCTTTGCTGGTGGAGGCTTTGCATGCTTCAGCCTTTGCGCCTTGCAGGGCTTCGACTCGCGAGGCCCAAGGTGATTGAGACTCAAGTTCGAGACTTTGTTGCGCTTGATCGAGTAACTCGAGAAAGCGCCGAGCGACTTCCGCATGGCCTTTGCTGATCAGCAAGTCATCAAGACCAAAGCCTTCGCGGCCCGTGAAGATCTCGCGAATTTGGCGAAGGCGCTGCGTGTAAGCTTTGAGCGCTAGATCCGCATCACGATGTTCAATCGATTCGGGGCATGAGTCCTTGCCGCAATCTTTGTGCAGTCCCAGCACTCGGCCCAGTCGCTGATCCTTAACACTCATGATGGAGAACATGGCATCGGTGAGCGCATTGGTGGCATGTGCGACATCCGGGTAAGCTGTGCCGTCGACCATGGACTTGGTGAAGTTTCTCTGCGAGGGATTCCAGGCCTGCGCGACGTACTGGGCTTGGTTCTGAAGATCTTGTGCCAGCACTCGAGCGTAGCGACAACGATCCAGCAAGCGCTTGGCCTCGTCGGCTTCGGACCACTGAGCCGCGGTCGGCTGCGCACGAGGATGGCAAGCGGACTTGAGTGTAGGTTCAGTGAGCAAATACTCGACAGCGCCCAAACCACGCAAGTTGGGAGGGGTTTGCGAGGCCAAACTCGCCACCGGCGTTTGCGCGTGAGCGATGAGTGCGAGATCCACACTGCACTTGTTGAGGTAGGGCCAAGCATAGAGTGAAGACGAGCGCTCCGCCGTCGGGCCCATAGATGCCGTGTCCACTTTGTGGAACGCAATCATGCTCTTCTTCCATTGCTCGATGGCTTCATTCCAAGCCGATCGATCCAAGTTCCGTCTTGATTCACCACAGGCTAGGTCCAAACGATGCGAGAGCATCGAAGCTTCAGCCGCGAACGCCTTCACCGCCGGAGCTAAGACATTCAAGCCGATGTTGATGAGCATTTTTCGCTCGGTGAATGGACCCTGTTCATACTGCAGATCTTCGGCGGAGAACGGGTTGGTCTCTGAGGCCGCGCGCGGAGATGCATCGTTGGTGGATTTTTTGGCTGTCTTGTTGAGAAAGGCGTCGCAAGCCGTGAGTGTCGTCATCATGACAGCGGCGCCGATCCAAAACTTCAGTTTATAACTCAAATTGAACGGCGGATTTGAGTTCGCTGGCGAGGCCGTCGCTTGAAGAGTGAGCTGTTGAGTTTTGAACCATCGTACAAACTTCATGAAGTACCTCTATGAGATGAGTGAGATGCGTCCCGCCTCATGCCTTCAGCCACATCAAGGAACGTGACCAGCTGACGTGCCTCGCACGGATTTTCAGTTTCCTACATATGATAGTCGATGGGTACCTGAAAGGCCCATTCAGACTTCGAAAGCTGAACGGGAAACGGCTCAAGCCCATCAAGTCGGCGAATCAAGTCTTCAGCGGCATCGTTCAAAAATTTTGAGCTCGATGCCTGCACGATCTGTGCAGATTTCACTTGTCCCGATCGCTCCAAGATAAAGCGAACCACCACACGCCCTTGGTGCCCCATACGTTTGGCCGCAAGCGGGTAGGACTTGCGCCTCTCCAGCTGACGACGAAGTTCACGAACATAAATTTCAGCAGCCGTGGCCTCTTGCGGAGAGAGAGTACCGCCCTCTCCCCCGCTGCCCGTGGCGAGAGAAGTTGCCGCTGGCGCTGTGGTCGTCGTTGTCGTGTTCGCATTGGACTCGAACGCTTCCGAAGTTTTCGAGGCCGAGGCCTGGGCCGCTACAGTTTCAGGATCCGCCAACTCGCGCTGAATCTCGCGCACCAGGCGCTTCACTTGCGGCGAAGCGGACTCATGCGCGGCTGCGCCCAAATCCACGATCTCGATTTCAATTGAGCCGCGCCACAGATCCGAGGCATTCGGCTCCCGATCCGCGTGCTGCCAGAGCGCCAGGCCCACGGCCAAGTGAAGACCAAAGGAGAGACCGAGTGCAAAGCGCACTCGGCCAACTCGGTCTAGCCAACTGTGAGCGAGGTCGCTTGAGACCCTCACGGGTGCTGACGAACTACTGATAACCCACCTCATTCATCAGATCGCGGGCCTGTTGAATACGGCTCGGCTCCGACAGTTTCGACCACGGAGTGAGATCCATGATGAAGCGTCCCCAGTCTTTCACCAAGGTCAACGGCAAGAGCGACTCTTTGGCCGGATAAGTGAAGTGATCGTTGGAAGCGTGAATCTGATACTCGTCTTGCAGGAGCAGCTCGATGAATTGTCCGGCGAGCTCAACCTGCTTGGAGCTTGAAGCCACGCCAATCATCTCGCCATTGACGTGCACGCCAGCGCCAGCTTGGTCGGCGAAGAAGGGACGCACCGTGAAGGCCGGATTCTTAGCGATCAACTGAGCCAAATAGTAAGTGTTGGTGATGCCGACATCACAGACACCGTTGGCGATCGCCTCAAGCACAGCCGTGTCGCCGTTGATGGGCGCGGTGGCCAAGTTGTCGACCCAGCCTTTGAGAATCTCACGTGTACGAGCCTCACCGTGGCGCTCGATCAAGGATGAAACCAAAGCTTCATTGTAATTGTGCTTCGAGGTGCGAACACAAAGACGACCCGCCCACTTGGCATCGGCCAAAGCTTCATAAGTCGAAAGTTCACTCGGCTTCACTCGCGAAGGCTCATACATGATGGTGCGAGCGCGGTACTGAAGGGCCGTCCAAAGATTTGCGGAGTCGCGAAGTGCAGCCGGAACTGTTTGCGCCGCTTGTACGGCTGCGGCTGTCGGCATGGCCTGCAAGTGACCTTTCTTCACCAACTCACCGGCCAGGACCATGTCTTTGATGTAGATGAGATCGGCAGGACTTGCCTGACCTTCGGCCTCGTACTGCGCAATGAGCTTGGCGTAGGGAAGTTCTACGACGTTCACTTGTGCGCCGGTCAGTTGGGTGAACTTCTGCACGCTGGGTGCCAGTCGCGCAGTCGGTCGATCTGTGTAGAGTGTGATGCTTTGAGCGTTGGCCGAGCCAGCCGCCGTGAATGTGATCGCGATGGCGCTCAGCATTCGTGTGAGTTGAGACATGAGACTCCTTCACTGCGGATTCTTGAGGTTCAAGTCTCCGCGTAATTTGAAAATGTAGAACAGTCCGAGGTCGCCTCTGGGTCCTGCGTTTCGCCTCTTGCCGTCATGACGACCGGGCCCAAACGCCAAACTCAGAAAGCCACTTCTTGTTGATGCAAGGAGATCGCACTTTTTGCCATGAAGTCCAAGGGGGAACCGTAGCTGCAAGAGGCTTGAAACCTACTTGAGAAGTCGCTGAAACCGAGATGAAAACTGATTGAGAATGCCCCGCGATCGCTGTGAGAAATTTCGCCCCAGCAAGAGTTCGCTCAAGCGCGATGAGCTGACGCCAGGGACACCAAAGCTGAGGCGGCCTGTGGCCTCGGCCGAAGACTTCCACGAGCCCCAAATTTGATCCCAGATCGCCAAGCTCACGCCGTAATTCGAGTCATAGTGCCGGGGATCACGCGAATGATGAATTTGATGCTGAAGCGGACTAATGAAAATTCTTTCGAGCGGCCCAAAGACCATCGGGATTTGTGAGTGTCGGAGATTGGCTCCGAGCAGGTTGAACATCATGCCAAACCAATTCACACCGAACAGCGTGACCAAAGAAAAACTTCCCTGAAAGAGCCAAACGAAAGCGCCGAGAGATATGCCAAGGCTCAAAGAATTCCTGAGTGTGGCGATCGCCACTTCGATGGGATGCGTGCGGTAAAGCGTGAATGGCGTGAGCACTCGTGCAGAGTGATGAGTGATGTGAAACGGCCAAAGCCATGGCACCTTGTGCATGAGCCAATGATGGATGAAGCGGAGGAAGTCATCACTCACAAAACTCATCAGCGTGAAAAGCCAAAGTGCTAGGCCCGTGGGTTGAATTTCAGGGCTCGGACCGATGTGTCGGGTGGCGAACTCCGCGATGAAGACGGCGATGGCGTAACTGCCCGCGGTCAAAGGCGCAAGCCAAGTCGCCTTCAAGATCACATTGAGGACGTAAACCTGGTAATCAACGCGGGTTGAGCGATTCCACCAATAGCGCTTCTTGAGAATCAAATCCTGAAATCGAAGCTTAGGCCGGGCCAACGCATACCAAAACGCGATCAGAGCAAGGCTCGCAAGGATGTTCAGGTGAAATAACCGAGACCCCGCATCGTCGATCGGCAAGAGAGCGATTTCGAAAATTTTTGTCCAGAGGTCCTGCATCTGTTCGCCGTCATACGAGTGCGACCAAGCTTCGGCAAGTTCATTTCCATCAGTTCAAAAAGAGTCAGCTGACCATGGCCCACCCGGGTTGGGCTTGGGGAGGTGGTTAGTTTGGCGATGGATTTGCGGGTGAATTTGAAAGCCCGGACGGAGCCGTGGCGCCTGAAGCCGCGTCGAGGATCTCGAAAAATTGGAAGACTCGGGCCGAATTCTCGCGAAAGCGCTGGAGCTCAGTCCCCGGGACTTCAATTTCGCCATAGAGCGTGCGCGAGAAGGTTCGCGTACTGTGCTGAAATGCAGGAATGATCGGCGAGAACACCTCCCCGTCTTGCGCAATTCGCTCGGCAAAGATCTCCGCCGGTTCGCTCTCTGCGCGTGGACTTGCCGACGCGTCGAACGCCCCAAGGAGGAGATTATAGGTTTCGATAATCTCCTGATCCGGGCGAAGCTTCTGCCGCTGAAGTCCTTTGAGCCTTGCGCGCAGAAGTTCACGCTCTTTCTGACCCAATTGAATCAGTCGAACCGGCTTCATAGGGCCACGTTTTCTAAAGTGACGGAGTACGCGAAGTAAAAGATAGAGCGCGCCGACGATGAGAGCGAGTTTGAATGCCGCGAGAAACACATCGATCACAAGTTCAAAGATCTTTTGCGCCTTTTCGACGCGACGTTTGTGCTCGGCCTCCTCGCGAGCTTTTCGAGCCTGAGCCTCAGCTCTTGCTTGCATCTCAGCTTGAGGATCAGACGAACTTGGCTTGTGATCACCGGCTTGCGACTTTGGAGAACTGCTTGGCGCAGCTCCAGCTGGCCCTCCTTGAAGAGAAGACGGCTCGGTTTGCGCCTCGCCTCCACCGCCACTTGCGGCCATTGCTGAACTCGAAGCTGACTGGAACTTCAATGGAGTCGCTGAATCTCCGCGCGAGGGGCCCAGTTGAGCCTTGGCTTGCCCCAACTCGGCCTTCATGGATTGACTGAGCTCACGCAGCTCTTGGAGCTCCTTCTCGGTGAGCTTCATGTCGCTGGGTCTGAGTGAAGTCGGCTTAGAAGCCGCCGAACTTTGCGAGGCCACCGGCAACTCCGTGGCTGAAGACGGCCATTTCTTTTGCGCCTGAGACTTGGCCTGCGCTTGCGCTTCCTTATGAAGTTGAGCGAACTCGTCAGGACTTAAGCCATTCTGGGCTGCGAGCTGACGAAGTTCACCAAGCTCTCGATTGAGATCACGATCGAAGTCCGATCCGCCGTTCCCAGATTGGGGGAACTCAAGATCTGAGCCCCCGCTGGGAAATTGAAGATCTCCGCGACTTCCAGATGTGCGCGCTTGGGCTTGCTCGGCATGCGCGCGGAAATTTTCCACAGCTTGAAGCGTTCTTTGGATTTGCTCGCGATCGGCAGCGCTCATTTTGGGAATCTGCGCGTTCAAGCCCGATTGTCCGCCTAAATTTGCTTGAGAAGTTGCTTGAGAGTTTGCACCCGAAGGCTGCGACGTGGATTGGGAGCGATCGCGTGAGGAACCACTCTGCTTCGCGTTCTGAGACGTCAGGTCAGGAAGTGAACTTGGATCGCCAAGATGGCCAGAGACTTCTTGCGGAACGAACTCTTCAGCTAAGTTTTGCGCCAGGCGCTTTTGCCAGGACTGCGGCTTGGGCGACTGAACTTGAGCCGCGTCGGGCTTCTTTCGAGAATCAAGAATTTCTCGAATTTTGGAATCGACTTCATAGACGCTCCAAAACAGCACCGCGCACAGAACAGCGAATTGCACACCCGACTTAAAGGTCGCCGCAGGCTGAGGCGGAAGATCCGTCGTGAGTTGCAAATCGCGCCAGCGTGCGCGCTTAAGATGCGCGAACGCGGCGAAGCTCGTCGCGTGAAAGATGAGGGTGATCAAACACAAGATCCAAGCGCCGATCCCCGCGTCTCGTGGTGCAAAATAGGTGGCGAAGCTTCCTGAAACCAAGAGAAGCCACAGCGACTGCTGAAGGAAGAAGCTTCGAAAGATGAACCAAAAACACAACACCGCAAAGACTTTGACCGGAATCGGCCACCACTTGAATACCGCAACAAGTCCAAATCCGAGCAATAGCCCCACCACCAAGCGCGCGAAGCCGGATAGATTTCCGACATGCAATCGATCCATCAATCGAAGCTCGGCGTTTTCAACGCTTCGATCCGGCCACTCTTCACCGAAGGCGACAAAGTTTGTTTTCGCATGCGCTTGAGGCTTTCGATCCCAGTCGAAGAATTGTGTGCGGTGACCCTGAAATCGCTCTCGGATCCGCCACGCCACCAGACTCGTGAACGTGAACGCAACAACGGCAAGTACGAGATCCAAAGCGCGCCGATTTTGTGCGGATGACCACAAGCCCAATAAGAGGGAACTGGACATCGCGAGCGCGAGATAAGCTTCAAACTGCAATTGCGGGGCGCTCAGTCGGTCCACGCGTCCCGTGTCGCGGCTTGGACGCGAGTTCGTCGCGGAACTTGACCCATCGACGCGCCGATTGGAATTTGCACTTGTGCGTTGGGCTGCTCGAGGTGATGTCATGCGGGGCCACCTCGCGGTACGCCTTCTCCTGCGGACTCGGCCGCTTGCGAGTCGGGCCGAAGGCTTTCGAGCCTTAGCCACTTTTCAGAGGATGAAGTCCAACGCACGATCTGCACATCCATGCCCTCAGCCTTCAATTCCATCAATTCGCGTTCGAGATCTGCAAATTGCAGAGTGAGACCAATCGGCACATCGCGAAGGTCACTCATGTGTTGGCGCCAAACGCTATGGGTGTCGATGGCGACGACCGTAACGGGATGCGACTCGGCTCGCAGCGAGCGCAAGCTGGCTCTTGAGCGCTCAAGCTCGCCGCGCTGAAACGGCGACACGTAGACGATGTGCGATCGTCGCGGGAAAAAGGCGCGGTAGTGATCAAGAAGTGCGACGTGAGGAGTTTGCAAGATCGCTTGTCGATCATAATCGACGATTCGCTCGGCGACGCGATGAAAGTGCTCCATGCCACCGGAGGTCTCGTGCATCACGTGCGGAAAATAAACGCCGACTCGGTTCCCCTGCTCGATTTGCTGGCGAAGCAGTGCCAAGGTCAGATCTTTCATCATTTCCCATGTGGAAATTGAGTCTCGACCTAGTTGCCACACGCCGGCGAAGTTCAGCACCAGCTGCACATCCACGGCGACGGACTTCTCAAACTCTTTGACGATCAGCCCCTCTCCTCGACTTGAGAGGCGCCAGGCAATCTGGCGGAGCGAATCGCCTTGGTTGTAGGGACGAACCCCACTGAAGTTGACGCTCACTCCCCGACCCAAGGTTTCGTGCAGGCCAAAGTGCAAGTTGTCGGGAGTTGGCTGCACTTTGAGCTCATCGATTTGTACGACTAAGGGATGAACTCGGATCTGTGGTTTGGATTCATCGCGCACCCGATATTCGAAGAAACCCCACGGGTCCGTGAACGAAATTTCCGTTGGGCCCAACTGAAAGTCGCCCATGCCGCTGTCGCAATGACGACGATAACTCACGCGCGTGAGGGCGCGGGCGCTGAGTGGCTCTCGAACGTCACGGAAGTGTGCGTGTCGGCTCGCCGTGAATCGATCTTCCAAGGTCCAATAGGGCAGCTTAAAGTCGCTCAGATTTCGCACTTCGAAAATGACATCCACGGCATCGCCTTCACGAATCGCTCCACTGAAGGGACGTCGACGAAACTCAAGTCGCACATGCAAAGCCTTATAGTACCAATAGATGATCGTCAGACTCAGAGCGAGAGCCAGGCCCGCGGCCAAAGCAAATCGCGAGAAGATGCCACAGAGAATGAGAATGCCTGCAGCTTGATAGGCGATCACTCGCGGATGAGCCAGCGCACGCCAAGCATGCAGGACGGATACGTCTTGCTGGCGAAGTGGTGATTGCGTGGCCTCTTGCCAAATCTCGCGCAACGATTGCACGTTGCGATGAAGCGTAACGGAATCGGCTTGAGGCGCACCGCTCGAAGTTGAATTCACTTTCTTCGTGTCGGCGCCGTTGTTTTGGCAACCGCCATTTCCAAGATTTCTTCAGGCCGCCGACCTGCCATTTTAGCTTCGGGCTTCAGCACAATTCGATGCGCTAGCACATGTTTGACACTTTGGTGCACGTGCGCGGGCGTGACAAACTCCTCGCCCTGCATCAGCGCACTCGCTTGCGCAAATCGCGCAAGTGCCAACGCGGCTCGAGGGCTCGCTCCCACTTTGACTTCGGCCTCCATGCGCGTCTTTTGCACGATCCCGCCGATGTAATTGTAAATCTCGTCCGTCACCTTCACATGTTTCACTAAGCCCTGAAGGGCCGACCAATCCTCATGCGTCGCGACCGACTTTAAGGTTTGAATCGGGTGCTGATGCGACTGGCTCTTCATCATCTGCAATTCGTGTTCGGGATCCGGGTAGCCAATGGAAAGCTTCACCATGAACCGATCGAGTTGGGCCTCGGGCAAAGGAAAGGTGCCGAGCTGATCGATGGGATTTTGCGTCGCCATGGTAAAGAATGTCGAGTCCAAGACTCGAGTCTGTCCGTCAATCGAGACTTGACCTTCACTCATCGCTTCAAGAAGTGCGGATTGAGTTCGCGGCGTGGCGCGGTTGATTTCATCAGCTAAAAGCAAGCTGGTAAAAATCGGTCCGGGATGAAACTCGAAGGAGTTTGAGTCTTGGCGAAAAACAGATGAGCCGAGAATATCGCTCGGCAAAAGATCCGGCGTGAACTGCACGCGATGAAAGCTGACGTCCACGGACTTCGCCAGCGCGCGAGCCAGAATCGTCTTACCCGTACCCGGCACATCTTCCAGAAGCGCGTGACCACCCGCGAGCCAGGCGGCCATGAGATCGCGAATGACCTTGGTCTTACCGAAAATGACCTTCCCGACATTGGCTTCGACCTCAGCGAGAAGTGCGGCGCCCTCTTGGAGATTGGTGACACTCATGGCGAATTCCTTCTCTCTTGAAGTCCTCGGAAATTTTGGAGCCTCTGGATGCGCAATCCGAGAACGGATTCGTACGCGAACTTCCGTGGCCGTCGACGAATCTCTTAGGCCCTAGCTTAATGCCCAAGAATGCCGCGAGCCAATCCGAGATTGCGATCGTCCCTCAAGCGCTGCCCCTTATGCTCGACTTAGGTCGCGGGGCGTGAAGGCTCGATTTCCGTTCCTGTGCATGCTCTATTCAACACATCAGAAGGCCGCGAGGAGTGTGAGAATGGGCGTTTTATTGACGGCACGCGAATTGGAAAAAAGCTTTGCATCGCGCGTGCTGTTTCGCGGATTGAATTTCGGCGTCACATCTGGAGCTCGCATTGGTTTAATTGGCGCCAACGGTGCGGGCAAATCGACGCTGCTTCGAATTTTGGCGGGCCAAATCCCGCCCGACGCCGGTGAGGTCATTCGCCAGCGCGGACTTCGCGTCGCGATGATGGAGCAAGAGGCGCGGTTTGCTCCAGGTGCGAGCGTGGAGTCAGCGGTCCAGCAAGGCGCTGTTGATCTGGGCGACGACGTCTATGATCCCGACGTTCATAAACGCATTGAAGTTGTGCTCTCGCGCCTGAAACTCGCCGATCTTCGCGATCACTCGGTCGACTCACTGAGCGGCGGCTGGCGGCGACGCGTGCAACTCGGTGCCGCACTTGCCGGAGCCCCCGATCTGTTACTGATGGATGAGCCGACGAACCATCTCGACACCGAAAGCATTCTATGGCTTGAAGATTTTCTGTCTTCGAGTTCACTGAGCATCGTGTTGATTTCGCATGATCGCCTATTCTTAGCGCGTACGGCGAATTTCATTCTCGAGTTGGACTCGCGTTACGAAAATGGTCTGCTGATGATGCAAGGTGAACTCAGCGAATTTTTGGAACGAAAGGCCGAACGCTTGGCCGGACTTTCCGAACGCGAGCGTCGTCGCGCCAATCTTCTGAGGCGTGAAACCGAATGGCTTCGGCGCGGCGCTAAGGCGCGGCAGACCAAGCAGCGCGCGCGACAAGAACAAGCCGCAGAGCTTGCCGATGAAGTTGCGCAATTAAAGCGCCTCAATCGCCGTCAGCGCATGCAACTGAAGTTCGGCTCAGCGCAAATCGATGAAGATCGCGCGCCCGAAAAGCTCATCGTCGCCGAACAGCTGGGAATTTCACGCGGTGATCGCGAACTTGTCCGGGGCTTGGATCTGATCATCAATTCTCGATCCCGCATTGGCCTGCTGGGGCCCAACGGCTGCGGCAAATCCACCTTGATTCGCGTGCTCTTGGGGGAGCTTCCGGCCACAACGGGTAAAATTAAGTGGGCTGAACGCTTTCGCGCGACGCATTTTGAACAAGGTCGCGACACTTTGAATTTGAATTTGTCGGCCATTCGAAACGTCGCACCCGATGGTGACAGTGTTGTGATTGGTGACAAGTCCATCAATGCCAAGGCTTACCTTTCAAAATTTCTGTTCACGCCTGAGCAAGCTGTACTCCCCGCCCAACAGTTGTCTGGAGGTGAGCGAGCCAGGCTTCGCTTGGCGCAAACGCTCCTGGAACCCTCGCCGCTACTTGTATTGGACGAACCTACCAATGATTTGGATTTTGAAACTCTCGAGGTGCTTGAAGAAGCACTCGAAGACTTTCAAGGTGCGGTTTTATTGGTCTCTCATGACCGCGCATTCCTCGATGCGGTTTGTGATGAGATTTGGGCATTCGCAACACCTATGGCGCCTCAGCTGGTTCGCTACGCGTCTTACTTCCAATGGGAGCTAGCCAGAGAACTGACTTTGACTGCGGCTTCTCACGAGTTGGCATCGGCAGATCGTCCGGGTAGTCGCGAAGGCGCAGGCCCGCAAACGAAGTCCAAAGTGAGCTACAAGGACAAATTTGAGTTCGAGAATATGGAGTCCAAAATTCAATCCGCGGAAAGTGAGCTTCAGGCGCTGACCCAAGCCGCGGAAGCCGCGCCGCCGACAAAGTCGGCTGAAGCTTGGCAGAAAGTTGAAAAGGCCCAAGCCGAGATCGAGAAGCTTTATGCGAGATGGGCCGAGCTTGAAGCTCGCATCAAGTCTTGAGCCGACTGAGAAAGTTTTTGGGCGTCTTTTGAGACCTGACGGACTCAGGTCCCCTGAATCATCACTTGCTCATTGAGCTTGGGAAGTTCGGGGCGAACTTTGAATTCCTGCTCAATGAGCTGAGCAAAAATCTGCATGCCTTCGATCTCACCGTGGTTGAGAAGAATTTGCTGTGGCTTTCGATGAAAGCGTCTGACCCAGTCGAGCAAGTCACCTTGATCCGCGTGGGCCGAAAAGCCGTCGAGGTAAAGAACCTCGGCCTCAACCGGAATTTCCTGATGATGAATGCGCAGGCTCAGAAGTCCGTCCAAAAGCAGTCGTCCTTTGGTTTGTGCGCCCTGAAAGCCGACAAACAACACCGCATTTTGTTTTTTCGGCAATGCCTGCTTGAGGTGATGCAACACTCGACCACCTTGCAACATCCCGGATGCCGAAATCACAATCTTCGGCTCAGGTGACGTGCAGAGAAACATGGAATCATCGGGCGACTCGATCACTTTGAACCAACCCGACTTCAAAGCATGCAGAATCTCATCGCCTCGCTCGTCCGGCCAGAACTCGCGACGATGTTTGGCGTAGATTTCAGTGACCTCGGTCGCCATCGGACTATCGAGATAAACTGGGACTTCAGGAATTTTTCCATCGCGCCAGAGGCGAAAAAGGCTCAACAGCAAATCTTGTGTACGACCCAGCGCGAAGGCTGGGAGCACCAGTGTGCCCTGCCGGGCGTGGACCTTATTGACGACTGCCGCCAAGCGATCTTCCCGACCTTCACTCACAATTTTTCGATTGCCATAAGTGCTCTCCAGCACCAGCGCATCAGTTTCGAGAACTGGATCTGGGTCGCGAAGCAATTCGCTGCGACCGCCCCCCAGATCCCCCGAAAAAGTCACAAGCCGACTTCCACTTTCCGTTTTCGCAGCAAGCTGTATCACCGCACTTCCCAGAATATGTCCCGCACGAAGAAAGCGAAAACTGAGATTCGGTGACAACTCTTGCCACTGACCAAGTTCGACAGCGACGACTCGCTTGAGAATCGCTTCCGCATCTTCCGTCGTATAGAGCGGCAAGGCTGGGTCATGTTGAGAATGTCGACTTCGATTCGCGTAGCGAGCGTCCTCTTCTTGCAAGCGAGCCGCATCTCGGAGCATCACCTCCAGGAGATCAGCTGTCGGCTTCGTGCAATACACAGGACCCTTATATCCCCAACTCGCCCAGCGAGGCAGCAATCCTGAATGATCAATATGCGCATGCGAAAGCAAAATGGCGCGGACGCGATCATAGAAATCCGGCTTGGTCCAATTCAGCAAACGAAGTGGCTTGGGGCCCTGATACAATCCGCAATCCACAAGACCAGCGAAGCCTCGATGCTCAAACAGCGTTTGGCTTCCGGTAACAGTTTGTGCTGCTCCTGCGAATGTGAGTTTCATATCTCGTCCCTTCCTGATTGAGTCCAATTCGCCATCGCTTCGGCGCTCTGGGCGAGCCCAGCGCCTTTGCATCTTAAGGCTCAAGCACCTGAACCGGACTCTTTGCGAGTTTACGCAGTAATTTGACACGCCCCCAATGCGGCCACCAATCGTACAACACCAGTTCAATCGGTCGCCACATCGCCACCCAACCAAAGATCACCAAACCTTCGCGGAGGATCGCCTGCGGCCATTTCGAGTCATCGATACTGTGAGCCACACCCAAACAGATGAAGAGCGTGCTTAAGCCGATGAGAAGGAAAAACTGCGCCGTGCGAAGTACATGTGTGAGTTGGCGACGCTTGAGATCGGCCTCGAACTCGAAGTACTGAGACACCGCCGAACTGATGGCCGATGCGTGAAGTTCTGGATCTGCGACTTCCGTGAGATGGACCACAATCTTGAATTCTTGCTTAGAAGAGAATTCTTCAGCACAGCTTAAGATATACTCGACCAATTCATCATCCAGGTCGCGCTCTCGAAACGGAGCCGGATCGCGCACATCAAAAAGTTGCCGAGGTGACTTCACACGCACTTCGATCAAGGCGCGGTTGCCTTCGAAATGATATCGCCTCTGCCGACTCAAGCTGGACCATCCTTAAGAAAAAAATCTCGGAGAAATAAATCTCGTTTTGCGAACTGAGCTAGTGTTGCGAGTTCCTCAAAACTTGGCAAGGGCAGCTCGTCTATTGAGACACTGAGTCTCAGCACTCAGCGGTGATCCGAGTCTCAATCGATCAGCAAAAGCTCAATGCCGTGCTGAGATGCAACGTGCTCTCTGAGGCGTAGCCAAGCCTCCGCCTGGCCTTGAAAAACATCGGCCCACAACAGCTTCTCCTCGGCATTGAAGAGCGAAGAATCGAGCAGCGCCTGCGGCCCTTCTTCAGCCAAACTCCGCCACGCATAGATTAGCTCCGGCGATCGAAGGTCGGACTTGATCATGAGCATCACGTCACCCAAATCAATTCCCATTTCTGGCAGTTGAAAGAGCAAATGCATGGAGAATTTCACCTCAAGGCGCGACGCCTCGTCGCCCTGCGAGTCCTGATCTTGCCCCGCAAGATACTCAGCGTTTTGACTCAACAACTCAGCCAATGCGCGAATCAGTTGCTGGCGAACTCGCTCATCGACCGAGGCCACTTGCTGAAGTCCGTACCGCAAAAAGATCGGTCGAAAATGAAAGCCTCGCGTGGCCAACGCCACCGCATCCGAATTCCACGTGGAATCAGCTGTCAGTGCCTGTGCCGCGAGTCGTTCATACTCAGAAAATTCCGCATTGACGGATGGTGCCTCCAGGGCTTCGCCTTTCGCAAGTCGCTGGAGCCGCTTTGCGAACTCTTCGATGTCGATTCGACCAGGAAATGAAGCTGACTTCGACATACTCACCTCGTCGCTCCATCCTGCTTCAAGTTGAGGCTAATGGGTAAAGAAAATGTCGAAAGCATTAAGGTGGAGCGATGGCCACCGTTCCATAGAGAGTGCGTAGGTGTTCGCGACGAATCCAAACACCGCCTCGCGCGGGATCACAGGTCATGCCGGGCCGGTATCCACATTCTTGACCGTAGTGATTGCGAACAAAGTATTCGCACTGTCCGTTTCGTTCGCGACGTGCGGCGATCACGGCGGAGTGATCCGCGTCGCGCGCATTGATGTTGGAATCGGCATGAAGATCGTTGGCATTAAAGCCGATCGAGATCGGCCGTCCTGAATTGAGCGTCGAATCAATTTCACTCCAGAGACGATTCATTGCCGCGGCCCGAGCTTGAGGTGTGCGGTGACGACGGAAAAACTCTTCGACCGAAGTCGCTTCTCGCCGAGCCACAGGGATCAGCGGACGCTGAAGCTCAACTCTGGGGCCGCAGCGCTCCCGAAGCCACTGCTGCATACTCGCTCGCAGAGCCGGGCGCAGTCCCGCGGGATTGTCGCTGGGTCTTTGTGAAGTCCAAGGGCAGTTGGGATCTTGGGGATTGGGTCTGGGACTTGAGCGCTGGCTTTGATGAAAGCGCCAGATCTCGCGCAGATTTTCAGTCGCTTGGTGCTGAGATTTGATGTGGTCACGCCCGGCGCTAAAGTTGGCATCCGCGCAAAGCCCTCTGGCGTTCGCCATGGTGATCACGTCGTCGTCTTCACCACCGACATTCACCAAGCCATTATTGTGATCCAAAGCTTGAGCGAACTCGCGAGGCGCACGCCGCGCCTCTGGCAGTCGATGCGAAAAAAAGCGCGTCGATCGTAAGTGCTGCTGAACGCGCGGGTCGGGATGATGGCGCAAATTCTCGGTGCGACCGAAGAACAGATTGAAGGCCACATCGAAGGTCGCCACGCGTGTGCCCGTCGCGGCTGTGATCAGATCCGCCGCTGAATTCGCAAAGCACCAGGCTGTGCCACTTTGATCGCGAGGTGGACCAAGACGGTCGAAGAATTCGACGTTAGAGCAAGTCGCGGGGCGTGCGGGGGCTGTGGCCTCGGCTTGAGCCTGAGCCATGGCAATCATGAATGGAATGAGAAGTGCGAAGTTTGTGATGTCACGAGCCGCCCGCCCGAGACGGGTGCGAGTCTGAATCACGAGCTTTCGCCGCCTCCACGATGGCATAGAGTTGTGCCCCCATGATCTTTGTGACTTGAGATTCAAGACCAGATTCAAATCACGCAAGTCGAGTTCGCCTCGGATTTCGTGATCGACCTCTGCCCTCTTGAGATGCGAAGTCGAGGCCGATCACCCATCAATACAAGCGAGCTGACTGTCGAAGTTTTGGCCAGCTGAAGCTCAAGCGTGAGACATTGAACGAAGTCCTTGTCGCGGCCATAGGCAAAGATAGACTCTAAGTATGCCGGATCGCCAACTTGTCCTGACTTTCAGCCTCTTCGGATTTATTTTGCTGCTCACATCGAGTTGCATTTCGCCGGGTGGCTTATTCTCGTTTTTGGATCCGCCCCCCTCAGCTTGCTTGGAACAATTTGGAGCAAATGAAGAGTGGTCGAACGAGTCCGAAGTCCACATTGATGGCTATTCAGCTCACGCGATGGAACCGAAGCTGTCCGCGGATGAAAGCCAGCTTTTCTGGAACGACAAGCCCGCATCCGACGATGAAATGAACATTCACTATGCGGTGAAACAACCGAGCGGCCGTTACCTCTACAAGGGCACCTTGCCCGGAAGTGTCTCACCTCAGCATCTTGACGGCGTGCCGGCTCTCGACACTTCAGGAAACTTCTATTTTGTCTCCACTCGCAATTACACCACCAATTTCCAAACTCTCTTTGGCGGTCGGCTCGTGAGTCGCGAGTCCGCTCCACTGGAAGTTTTCGATGTCGCGCCCATTGATCCGATGGTGTCGGAGAAGAAACTTGGAACTGTCGACATGGATCTTGATGTGAGTTGGGACGGAACTCTCCTCGTCGTATCGCGAGCTCGCTTTTCGGGGCGTCCGTTTCCTGAAGAGAGTCGCCTTGCCATTTTCAAGCTTTCGGCCCGAAACGCATCCCCACATTCCGAAGCGAATGCGTGGCTTGCTGAAGTCAACCGACCCGAATGCCGAACCTATGCGGGGAATTTATCAAAGGACAAGCTGGAGCTCTATTACACCATCTTACCGTTGGGATCGAGGATTGGGCCCGATGATTTTCGCATCGTCGTTTCCAAACGAAAGAGCCTCACCGACGCATTCACCAAAGGCGAAATCATTTCTGGAATTCGCGGACAGTTCACCGAGGGCCCAGCCGTTTCGTATCGAGATGGCGGAACGTCGCTCATCTATCATCGACGGGATCCAAAATCGGAACGATTCAAAATTTATCGCGTGAGCCGGAATCGAGCGAGTTGAACTTGGACCTTAGTGATGATTAAAATGGCGGGGAAATGTACTTACCTGCCGAGATCTCTCTTCGTTCGTCCCCAACTGAATTCCCTGCCCACTGGACAAGTACATACATAATATGTACAATAGGGAATGCAGTTCGAATGGGAAGAGAAGAAAAACAAAGCCAACCAGAAAAAGCATCGGGTTTCATTTGAGGAAGCACAGACTGTTTTCTTTGATCCGATGACCAAGGTTGCTTCTGATCCGGATCACTCCGCGTCGGAAGATCGTTTTATCGCGGTCGGACACAGCTCAGCTCACCGCTTATTGTTGGTAGTTCATTGCTACCGTGAAGACGATGACGTGATCCGAATCGTAAGTGCGAGAAAATAAACTCAAACGGAACGAAAGCAGTTCGAGGAGGGATTATGAAGAAAAATTACGATCTCAAGAAAATGTCCTGGAAACCGAACCCGTACCTCAAGTCTCTGAAGAAGTCGGTCACGATTCGTTTTGACCAAGACATCGTCGAGTATTTCAAGGATCTCAGTGAGCAAGAGGGCGTGCCCTACCAGACGCTGATGAACCAATTTCTACGCTTCTGCAAGGAAGAGGGACTGAAGCCGAAGACAAGCTGGAAGAAGAAAACGGCGTAAGAAAAAAGTGTTTGTCGGAGCTTAGCTGAGATGAAGAAGGAAATGCGTGAACACCACATGGTTGCGAAATGCGGTGAATCAAAACTCTGGCATGGGGCCCTCCATGAGAAGAAACCCTGTTACCCTTGGAAAGAAGGCGAAACGGAATGGCACCGTGCCTTAAGTGGGCAGACATAAGTCTTGACGACGTGATGCTTGCGCGTGCCATGGAGGACTGGCGACGGCACAATAGGCAAATACAGTCGGAGTTAATACGAAACGCAAATTCATCTTATTTCTTAAAGCAGTTGGAATCTTGATCGGTGTACTGATCTTGTTAGTCATTGCGATTTGGATCTATGCTTCAATTCCAAAGACTGACTCATTCTTTGTCAGAGATGCGCAATTTTTCAGAGTTGATTTTTCTGATTACCTGCCTGAGCAGGAAGCTTGGAAACGCGAAACGCCATTACCCAAACCTGCTTACCATGTACAGAACCATTGGGTTTCATCAGGCCACGGGATAATTTTCGGTTGGCGATACTACTCAAACGGCTCGCTGATGGTGATCGACGACGAGCTTTATCGCAAAATCACCATTTGGGTTCCAGAGTTACCCACAAAGGAAATATCGTTTGGCGATAAAACCAAGGCGATTGGTTACTACTCTCACGGAAGTTCGGCCTGGCCTCGAGCCGGATGCCGCGGAGAAATAGCTTCCGGCACACTTCAAGTCATCGGCCAATCGGAATCCAAAGTAAGATTGAAGATTGTCGGTGTCGCAGATTGCTTGAA
Organism: Bdellovibrionaceae bacterium UBA2339; assembly: GCA_002344785.1. Taxonomy (GTDB): domain Bacteria; phylum Bdellovibrionota; class Bdellovibrionia; order Bdellovibrionales; family JAMPXM01; genus UBA2339. The sequence goes on along the minus strand of DDUL01000033.1, from coordinate 304 downwards.
TCCGGCGAAAAAAAGTCTGAAAAAGTTGATCTGGACGAAACCATTTCGTTCAAGAGGATTGAGTTTTCCGAAATTACGCCTTGGTTAGGAAAACAGGGAGACCACGCCTACCGCGAAACTTATCGTTGAGTCGACTCGCCAAACCCAGATGCATCACCAAATTTCGACTGATTTGAGTTCGGAAACTTGAATCGTCTCCGGGTTCCGAAAAAATGGCGGGGTGGTCTCGGCGGGGCCCAGCGCCGTGGCGCTCCCCGCCTCGCTCTCACCCGCGGACGCCCAAGGCGTTCCTGAGAGTTTCGGA
>DDUL01000061.1:4115-4531 GCA_002344785.1 Bdellovibrionaceae bacterium UBA2339 | reverse complement strand
ATGTTGGGACTGTTAGCGAAGAGCTGCTTCGGAATGATGAGGCCACGCTTCTCAAACTTCTCAATACACTTAGGAATCAAACCTGTGGCTTGGAACTCGCCCACAATTTTTCGATTCTTATCAAAGCCCTTCTCAACGAAGCGGAAAACTTCTTGCTGAGTGACCACTTCGCCCTGCATTCCTTGAACTTCAGCGACGCTAATCAACTTTCGCGAGCCGTCGCTCAGACGTTGGATCTGCACGATGATGTTGACGGCGTTTGAGATTTGCTCGCGAATCGCGCGAGCCGGAAGTTCCATGCCCGCCATCATACAAAGAGTTTCAAGACGACCGACGGCTTCCTTGGGATTGTTCGCGTGCACGGTGGTCATCGAGCCATCGTGACCTGTCGACATCGCCTGCAGCATGTCGAGCGC
>DDUL01000061.1:416-3824 GCA_002344785.1 Bdellovibrionaceae bacterium UBA2339 | reverse complement strand
GCGATCTGGCCGCATACGGAGAGAGTTCTTAACCAAGTCGCGAATCGTTACCGCACCTTCGCCTTCCATATTCGCGGGCCGGGTTTCTAGGCGCACCACATGCTCTTGTTTGAGCTGAAGTTCGGCGGCGTCTTCAATCGTGACGATACGTTCGTTCGATGGGATGAAACCTGAAAGCGTGTTGAGCAATGTGGTCTTACCTGAACCCGTACCACCGGAGATGATGACGTTCATCTTGTTCGCCACACAGATTCTCAGGAACTCCATCATGTTGGCCGTCGACGCATTCCACTCATTGACGTAGGTCTCGGGACTGACGGGTTTCTTTCGGAACTTACGAATTGTGACGGCGGGTCCATCGATCGCAAGAGGCTCGATCACGGCATTCACTCGCGAGCCGTCTTTCAGACGAGCGTCGACGTAGGGAACAGATTCGTTAATTTGTCGGCCGAGCGGCGCGACGATGCGCTCGATCACCTTGCGCAGGTGAAAGTTCGACGTGAAGTGCACAGGGCTGAGTTGCACAAGACCATTTTTTTCGATGTAGATCTTCTCGTGTCCGCAAACCATGATTTCCGTGACACTTGGATCTGAAAGCAAGTCTTCCAAGGGTCCAAGACCCAAGGCCTCGTCCAAAACTTCTTTGATGATCTGCGCGCGCTCGTCACGGCCGAGACCCGAGGACTCTTTATCCACGATGCTGGCAATCACCGTGTTGGTCTTTTTGCGAAGCTCAGCTTCCTTATCGGGATCTCCTTGCGTGTCCGCGACACCCTTTTTCAGATCCATCGCTTTCAACAGTTCATTGTGAACTGTCAGCTTAAGAGCTGTGCGTGGGTCGACGTTCTTCGGAATTTTCGCGCGCGGCCCGCCACTTGATGCGACCTCAACCTTCGGCGCATCTTTGGCGAATTTGAGCTGCGGCTTGGAGGCCGACTTCAGCTGTTGCAGTACGCCGCCCGTCAAACGGCGAACGACCTCGAAGTGTGCTGTCGAGATCGCGCTCTTCGGCGCGCTGACGATAAAGGGTGTGGATCGTGCGACACTCCCCAGAACCGTCGCATCATCTTGAGGAATGACTCCCAAAGGAGTTTTGCGAAGTGTTTGGCCGATGGCGGCTGGCTGCAATCCAGCGGGGCCAGCTTTGTTGACGATGATTTGCATGACGTCCGTCGGAAGATTGGCGGCGAGCAAATCGCCCATCATGCGCATGGTTTGATTGATCGCCAGTGCTTCGGGCGCCGTGACAAGCAACAAGACAGTACTCTTCTCGATACCCAGCATCTGCGTGGCCTGAAGTTGGTTGCCGAGATCGAGAATGATAAATCGATAGACGTTGCTCAAACCATCGAGCTGCTTACCCAGAGTTTCAGGATTCACATTCAGGTTTTCATTGCGATCGCGTACGGCCGCGATGAAATGCAGACCGGACGCGTGCGGTGTGACGATCGAACCCAAGGACTGTTGCGTGATTGAGCCGGCGAAGTTCGTCAAATCGCTGAGTGTGCGAACATCTCGGAAGCCGAGCAGGAAGTTTTGGTCGCCACAGCTTTGTCCATCGAGATCGATGAGCAGTGTGGGTTGCTTCATTTCCAAAGTGAATGCGACAGCAAGGTTAGCCGCAAAGACGGACTTACCCATTCCGCCTTTGCCGCCGGATACACCAATGATGAAGCAACCAGGATTAACTGCCATCTCCCAGACTTATCGGCACAAAATGAAACGAAGTTGAGCCAGGCCATGGAAACGACAAGGAAATCCCCTCGCCTAAAGACGAGTTGAGCGAATATGAAAAAAGCGTCTCAATTTGAGACGCTTTTGCGTGCGGACCAGGGCGATTGGCCGAGGTCCAATGCTCAGTCGCGGAAGTTGAACTTCTTTTTGACCTTCTCAGATCCCTCAGACGCACTCACTTTGATGACGGGTGTTACAAACACCACGAACTGGCTCTGTTTACGCGTGAACTGTTTCGAGGCGTAAAGCGAGATGATCGGATTCTTCACGTTCTCCGGGAGCTTGTTGTAGCCCGTATTGGAAACGTTTCGAATCAATCCACCGATCGCCGCACTTTGCCGGCTTCGCACCGTGACCCGCGTGTTGACGTTACTTTCCGAGGTGATGGGGCCGCTGGCACTCATGTCGACAAGTTGAGCCAGCGAGAAGTCCATCGCCATTTCAATGGCGTCTGAGCGCGGGTTGTTAATCCGAGCGCCAATCTTGGTTCGGATGCCGATCTTGGCGTCGCGTGAAACTGCGGAGTTGTTGGGGCCGAATGAAGTGAAGGGAATCGCTGTCTGGTTCAGAATCACGCCTTCGGATCCATCTGTTACGAGAAGTGTGGAGCTTTCCAGAATTCGCGCGTGTCCATGCTCTTTGGCCCAGTTGAGTTTCGGCAAGAGGTTGCTGATCACCGCGGTGATGGAACTGACCATTCCGCCCTGAGCTTGGGAGTTGTTACTGATGGTGATGTTGGAAGCATCGTCTTTCAGTTCAGGGGTGAACTGAAAGCGGAACGCTTTGCTATAGCTTTTCGAGAGCTCAACGAAGTGAACAACAATCTGAATGATCTTGGATGGCTCTTTGGGCGGCGCTTCGCGGATCTTGAGCAGATCGAGAACGAAAGTCCGACGAATTTGCGTAAAGCGACCACCGTCCGCGCCGACGTCTTTCACTAAGTCCGGCAAATACATCTCGGCGATTTGCTTGGCGCGCTTGGCTTCTTGTTCGTTATCGACAGTTCCTTCCAAGACGAACTTGTCGTTGACGGGGTAAACGTTCACATCGGGAAGGTTGATGTGCTCCAAGATCAGCTTGGCGATCTTTCGCTGCGCCATGGGGCTTAAGTTGACGAGGCTGGCGGCGCGCGGACCGAATTGATCGACAACGGCGGTGATGCGGGCCAAGTCGCGAGGCAACAGCACCTGACCGTCGACCACCACTTTGTTGTTCACGATCTTGATCGTGATGCCTTCGATGTCGGACAAGAGCGCGCGAATTTCTCGCGAGACTTTGGTGAGATCGCTTTCGCGAACATCCAACATGAAGTCATAGATGCGACGATCATTGGCGTCGTAGATCGTCAATGTCGCGTAACCGACTTTGTTGGGCTGAAACAACAAGATACCTTGTTCTTTGTCGACAAGAACTTTGGTGACCTTCTTGTAGTCGCCCTTGAACTTCGCATCAGGCGGGAAGAACGGAAGCTTTTCTTGCTGCTCAAGGCCGATGAACAGCGACAGCGGCTTTTGGCGCTTTGGATCGATCGGATCGACCTCGAGATCAGCCTTCTCTTCCGCATCGGGCGCCGGCGTAGAATCCAGCGGCGGAGGGGTTGAATTGGGAGAAGCATCGGCTGTGCTGCTCGTCGACGCCGTCGTGGAGACAGATGAAGAAGAGTCGGTCGCGGCC
>DDUL01000061.1:0-213 GCA_002344785.1 Bdellovibrionaceae bacterium UBA2339 | reverse complement strand
GATGAAGAAGAGTCGGTCGCGGCCTCTTGCGCCGTCGCGCCCTTGCTCATCGAGACGAGTGTCAACAGCACAAGGGGAATCGCGGCGAGCCGTAGCCCGTGATAGATGCTGAAAATCTGAGTTTGCGAATTCATCTTTCCCCCTCAAAAACCACTGACTCTAAAACCTGTCGATCAATCTCAAGCCCCAAACTTTAAACCCAAGTTCCAAACC
>DDUL01000052.1:102670-125624 GCA_002344785.1 Bdellovibrionaceae bacterium UBA2339 | reverse complement strand
CTCTCCGCCAATTAAGTCTCTAGTGACGACACAAAAATCCCCTAAGTAGGGAAAATCACAAACCAAAGGTTTCAACGAGTTAGCAAGATCAGAAAACGGTAGCGATCACGGACCATCACAGAAAATCACGGTCGTGATCTTACTAAAATCTTACTGAAGTCTTAGTCAGACGCAGACTTCGCGGGCGTTCCATCTTCACTTTTTCCTGTCGAAAGAGCCTCACACTTAACGGAGGTTCTTATGAATCTAATCACTCGAATTGTTTTAGGGCTCCTGCAATTTGCATTAGTGGTCGGTTTTGCTGGAGGGCTCATCGACCTCACCCGAACTATGAGAGACGAAGCCGCTAAAGCACACAGTCATGGTCTCATTAGCCTTCGCGAACTGAATCGCCAGTTGACGAAGTAAGCCGTCAAGAATTCACTTTCAACTTTAGACCCCGCCCCGAGGGTTTACCTCGGGGCAGCCAGCCTCGGATTTGTCTCAGTGCCTGGTGGTGAAAATGTCTTCACTTTTTAAAAGGCCTTGAATCGAAGAACTGCCGTCCAAAACGAAGTCTTGAAAGCGGACTGTGTTCAGAGTTCAAATTTCTCAAGCCTTGGTATAACACCCCTTTACCCCAGTCTCAGACGACCTCAGAAGAGGAACCAGACACAGCGGAACCCGATGTTGGTGTTCGTATTCGTCGGACCGTTATTCAGGTTCGTCGTGAACACGCCCGTATTCACGCCATTGTTCCAGTTACCGCCGCGAAGAATCGCACCGGCAGAGTCGTGGCAAAAAGTCGACACTCCTGTAAAAATACAAGCCTCTTTGGTCATGAGAACAAAACCGGTTTTGTTTTTTTGTGATAATCAAAACTGAGATCTGACCAGGCACGAAACGTCAGATCCGATATCGCCAAACGACTCACGGGCACAAGCCCGCTGTGAACGTCTTTTGTCAACTTGTTGATTCGGCGCTGGGCTCGCCTGCGATTCCTGTTGAGAACCCAGTACCGATCTGTATCGAAGCAGAAACCCAAAAAAGGTACGGGCGCAGCTCCTAGCACGACACGTTTAGATTCGGGAATTTTCAAATCGAGCTGATCTTTCACAAATGCACGCACATCTCTGGCCACATCGAGACAGGTTTTTTTGTCTGGATGGATCAACACAAAATCATCCATATACCGTGTGTAGTAGCCAACTGAAGGGGCGCTCAACCGAGTCCAAGCGAGGGCGTCAGCCTCACGAAGGTAAAAATTAGCAAAGAGCTGCGAGGTTAAATTCCCAATTGGAATGCCTCGTCCTACAGTCCGGCACTCCTCAGGCGACTGAAGAAGCGACAGCAGCAAGCCAGACAACGAGCTATCCGGAAGTGCGGACTCTAACTTTTCAAAAAGCAAATCATGCCGTATCGAGGCAAAGTACTGCTTTACATCCAGTTTAATCGTGAATCTTTTAGAGCCCATCTGCGAAAGCGCTCGCCACAACAACTGGGCCGCAAGCCTTGATCCCTTCTCTTTTCGACAAGCAAAGACGGTTGGAACAAAGTGCGGATCAAGAATTGGCTCAATCACACGATGAATGGCATGATGAACCACTCGATCAGCAAATGGCGCTGCCATAACTTGGCGTCTTTTTGGATCGCAAACCCAAAGGGTTCTGTACACTCCCCATGCATACTCATCGCATAAAATTCTTTGGCGAGTCTCGGCGAACCAGGCACTGCGCTGCACCTGGAGTCTGGCAAAACCATGCGATTGTTTTTTACCCCTTGAACATTCGTAAAAGGCTTGGATCAGGTTCTCAGGTGAAGCGACCCTTTCCAGCAAAGTCATTCTGCAGCACCACTTTCTAGGCCGCGATCGGTCTGGTTGTGAGTGGCTTTCATGAGATTGGACGGCTCGCGATTTTTGTGGTGCTTTAATAGCGCTCCGACACCAGCGCCAATTTTGAGGCCGAGATCAGAGAGTTGCTGATAAGATGCGGGCGTCAATAACGCTAAATCGCGGCAAAGATCGAGCAAGGTCCTAAGATCATTCAGGTGCTGGCTCAGCGTCGTTAGAGCAGCAACTTTTTGTTGTCCTGGTTGCAAATAGAGGCTCTTTTTTAGAAGCAACAAAACTTCAAGGCCAGACTCTTCAAGTCTGCGGCCCAATGTAGGTCGATAGGGCTTTGGAATTGACTTCGAATAGTGAAATACTTGTAAACAAAGTGCATAGGCATCTGAAAATACCTGCGGAGACTTCTTGTCTGGATTTTGTTTAGCCACCGTTTGTCATTATCGGGTCCGACCCGCTCCCAAAATGAAATGGCGAACTGTGTGGCGAAGTCCAATATCCAGTTGTAAACGGGACCGCCTGCATCAGCATCGGCGCAGCGCTCACGGCGCTACCGAAACCGGGACCGACAGGTCCAGCAGCAGATCGCATAGCTGCATTTTTCTCGGTCAATCGCAAGAGAGCTCCAAGAGCCGGTAACACCTCAGACTCTAGCCGAAGTCCAAGCGCCTGCGTGCCATCTGCGACCAAATAAAGTGCCGTCATCTCAGCAAGACGATTGCGAGCTTCGCGGTAGGCACATATTTTCTCTCGGTAATGAAAACTATAAAACCCACGCCCTAACAAACCAAAGTACTCAAGTTTTAAAGTGTTGATTCGAACGTGCAGTGGATTCTTCGATTGAGGTGCTTCTGTCTTTCGCATTTCAACCGAATTTTCTCGATCAGATGCCTCAAGATCAGCGGCAGAAAACGGCGAACTCTCTTTAAAAATGGCTAGGCTTAACTGAAAAACTCGCAGCGAAAAGAGTGCTCGCGGTTGCCGGGCCTTTTGCTTCATGTCTTTGGCTGGGTCTGAATGTTTTGCCTCGTTGCTGGATTTGGGGGCTGTTTTTTCGGTGTCATCAGCCTCCGATGGCAGGGGCCGAATGGGTGAACTTTCTGACTGCGACAGTACGTCGCTGGGTTTGATCTCTTCGGGCTCAAGTGGCCCGGTCACAAAACCATATCGCTGGGCAAAAGCGTCGACGGAGGCTCGGTCGATAAACCACTCCTTACCAACCTTATGACCTACAAGCTTTTTTGTTTTAAGGTGATGACGAATCGTTCGCTCAGGTAAATTGATATACCGGGCTGCGGCCTGAACAGAGAGCTGCATTAAAGATCGTTTTGGTGAATGGTTTTGGGGGTTTTCAGACATTGAAATTCCGTGTACCAGTGATCAATCCATTCGGCAATTGCGGCAAGGATTTACGCATGTTCCGGCAATGTGCGGCAAAACCTTGCCGCAAGCTCTGGATTTGGCAACGATTCGGCAATACACAGTAATAACACGGCAAGACTTTGCCGAACGCGGGCATTTTTTTGCCGTGCTTCGCCGAATCTTGCCGGAAATATGCGGCAATTGCCGAAAAAAAATATTTTGGGCTCGCTTGAAAGCGAGCCCCTTTAGAAAAATTCACGGGGACAGGGAAAAGGGTTTAAGAGCTTAAGGGTTTAACCAGGCACGGCTTCGATCCGATTCTTGTTTTCAATTAAGGCGACCAGACACAGCGGAACCCGAAGCTGGAGGACGTAGCCGCCGGACCGACACCCAGGGACGTCGAGAACACGCCCGTAACCACGCCATTGCTCCAGCTACCGCCGCGAAGAATCGCACCGGCAGAGTAATTCAACCAACCATGTCCAAGACCACCATATGGCGAACTTGACAGGCCCGTGTAGTCGCCGGCTGGGCCAAAGTGATAGTTGGCATTGTTTAGAACACCACCGATGGTGCCCGTATTGGGACGATTTGCAGGCGTGATGGTTGAAATGTAACCGTCCGCACCAAAGTTTGTAGAATTGTTGTCTTGCACCCATTCCCATACGTTACCAGCGATGTCCCATAGGTACGAACCGCTCGAAAGCCTGTGAACGCGGCGCTGATCACTCCAGGTCGAAAGATCACAGGTTTGACCAGTGCCTGTACACGAATCGTTGTCATCCGTTGAAGCCGCCAATGAATTGCTCGGTGAATTGTCGGAATGCCCTCGGCTCATGCCGCCGCTGTTGCCAACAGTGCTAGAGGACCAGTTCCAGCCAACACCTTCTAAGTTTCTTGCAATCGTTTGCCACTGGGCGTTGGAAATTAAATCGTAGCCCGATCCTGAACTATGTCCAAGATCACGGCAGGCTTTCCAAGCGCCACCTGCTGTTGTGGCCAGTGTGCCGCGTGGAATACTGACCCAAGGTGTGCCTGAGGCTTGCGACGTCGCCACACCGCCAACATTCTTCATTTCATACTTGGCGACACAGAAAAAACTGGTGGTGTAAGGAGCTAAAGCCTGAATCGGCACATAGTTGGCTGGGCATTCGGTCACCAAAACCCCGCTAGTGTTGGGTGCTGTGAAGGTTAAGGTAGCTGCGTTAGTTGCAACGTCAGCGATTGTGCCACTGTTTAAATCGATAGGGCTTGCGACAGCGATGCCGTCCGCGTCGGCGTCGCCCGCCTGCACGGTGTAGCGGAAGTTTAAGATGCTTGTCCCTGTTCCCGATAAATAATCGGCGTAGCGCGTGGTGCTTCCGATGGTGAGTGTCAGTCTCGGTGTACCGGTCACTGTCACAGCTTCGTTAAATGTCAGCGCAAAGCTAAGAAACTGACCTGGAACATAAGTGGCACTTGCAGGCCCTGATGCCGATTGCACCGTGGGCGCCGTCGTATCCACGAGCACCAGAGCCGTATCAGGTGCCAAGAAAGAAAGATCAGCGCTATTTGAAGCCGCATCCTGAATGGTGCCACCATTTAGCTGAAGACTGCCAATGTTAATTCCATTGCTGTCGTTCATCGAAGCCTGCACCGTGTATCTGAACACAAGACTTGCTGTCCCTGAGCCTGAAAGATAGTTCGCGTAACGGGTTGCACCGCCGATGTTTAAAATAAATCGTGGAGTTCCGCTGACCGTCACGCTCTCAGTAAAGTTTGCCGTGAAATCAAGATGCTGATCTTGTCTATATGATCCATTGGCTGGGCCAGAAACCGAAGTCAGGCTTGGCGCTGTTGCATCACCTGTCGTGGTGACATCAAAGACGGCGCTCACACCCCCAACTGTTACTGTTGCTTGGCGGGTTGTGTTTTCTGTGGCCGCTGAAGTCAGACGCACTGAAATAGCGTTTCCAGAACTTACCGAGGCCGAAGCCCCAACAACACTTCCGTTCACCAAGATCACTGGGGAACCTGCTCCCGTGACCGTAGCAGTTAAGCTTCCATCAAATCCTGCAAGTGTTGCTAGGTTTGAAGTGACGTTCGCGGAAAGCGCTTGGCCCGTTGCTGGTGAAAAAGAAAAAGCACCCGGTGTGAAATCACCGGTGGTTACAGAGAACAAAGCACTTGACCCGCCAATGGCAAGGGTTGCTCGGGAATTTGTGCTCTCAAGGGCACTTGTTGTGAGACGCACTCGCAGCGTATCGCCAGTAAAAACTGTTTGAGAGCCCGACACCAAGGTGCCGTTTTTAAATATTTGCGGGCTGCCGTCTCCCGTGACACTGATCAGAACCGGCTCTGCACAGCCGGAAAGGGTCACCGTTTCCGAGTCTACGCCTGTTGACAGAGCGGCTTGTAATTGTGGTGTGAATACGATCGCATCGCACTGAGCTGGGTTGGTGTTACCACCACCGCCATTAGCAGAATCTCCAACCGCTGGGTTAGACACGGTCTTCGATCCTAATGGGTTGTCGCAGGCTGTAAGAAAAGCGCTAGCCATGAAAATGCCCATTATTACGGATACTGATGCTGATCGAGTTCGTGGTTGAAGTGCTATTCGTGATTTTGATTTTATTGGAACCTTCATGGGCGATCTCCTTTCTGGCTGCTCGGCACATCAAACTTGTGTGAGCCGATGCTCTTGCCTGCTGTACTGGCCTGGCCATCGAAGCGATAAATCAGGCCAAGGCCAAGCATCAGGTCTTGTCGCGAGTGGTCTCCTAACGAGGACTTAAAAGTTGAGAAACCATAAGAAACTCCACCGCTTAATTCCCAGTTTCTCATAACCTGGCGAACCAAGCGAATATCCGTTGTGAAGCCGTATCCGTTTGATATGGAAAAATCAGATTGGCTTGAATACGGTGCGTACCAAAGTGAGAAGTTCGTCTTTAACCTTCGGTGTTGATCAAACTGAAGCAAGTGCTCTGCTTGAGCACCACCGATCAAAACCTGCGGAGAGTCGACACGAATGATTCCGCCCCCAATCCGTGTCGAGATGGGCTGAGTTTGATATTTAAAAAGAGGTCCTACCGAAAAACTGGATTCGTCGCTAGTTTTCCAAAGTAACCCGAGTCCGATTTCAGAAAATTCAGCGTCACCTTGAACCGCAACACCAAAAGGCTCAGAAGGCGGGATTCTAAATTTTGAAACCAACAAAGCAACATTCAAATTTTGATGGATCTGCTCTCGCCAGTCCAACTTAAATCCAACAAAAGGTTTTGAAAGAAGCTCCGAATACCCACCTACGGACGTTTGCAAATCGAGCCTTGAAAATCCTTGCAATAATTCAAATGCGAAGGTGCTACCACTTCGCTCGCGACTGTTGACCGCGCTGTCACCCAGTGCGGTTTCATCGGATGGGACAGATTCTACCCTTGATGGTGATTGTTCATTGGCCGAGTCACTGAAGCGGTTTTGCTGTTGCTGATTCGAAGTGGCGCTTGAACGAGTTGAACTCATCGCTCTTGAGTCGCTTGCGATATTGCGCTTAGGCCCGATGTTCACAACCAATGTGGAACATTGGCCATTTGCCTGCGGCTTTACAGGTGCCTTAAAAGACTCCTCTGAAATTTCTATGCTCGAATCGGTGATGCGAATTTCTCTAGCTGCATCTCGCGCGGATGGGGCATCTGATTCTCCGGCTTCAAAATCAAAGAAAACTTTTTGGCCAGGACGAATAAGGTCGCCATTCTTCTCGAACTGCCCGCATTGAAGAAGTTGCCGAAGGGTGCCTCTTTTTCCATAAATAGGAACGAGGCCTAGATTTCCCAATACATCGCTTAATGTGTCACGTTGCTTCACTACGTAAAAGCCGGTTCCGTTTTGTCTAATGCCATTGGCCGAATTTCCATAGGCATAAGACGACATCAGCAAAAGTCCCGAGCCATGAGTTATGCAAAATATGACCAATGAAAACCAAGTCATGGCACAATTGCGCTTGTCAGAGCGCCGATTGTTTGTGCTTTTTTGGTTTCTAATGTGCATCAAATTTAAACTCATACTTTCGAAATATCGGCCGTAATTCAGCGGTACTTAATGTGACTAAAGTCTGGGTTTGTCTAAAAGCTACACATTCCATTTCGAAAGGCTTAAAGTGCCGAAAACAATTGATATCAGGACTTTTCGCTAACTCAGAATCTATAAATCGTATTTTTCGGTGAAGTAATGAAGTCGATTTGGGGCTATGCCAAGTCGACGTGCGGCCTCCGCTTTGGAGCTTGCGCCTTTCATCACATCTGCCATCATCTTGCGTTTCTTTTCATCAAGATAGCGGTCAATTTCTTCGAGCGTTCTTGGGTCTTCGACTTCACTCTTTTTGTATAAAATAACTTCAAGGTCCTCTGCCCGCACGATCTCACTGTCCGAGCCGATCAGGTGCCGCTCAACGACCGAGCGAAGCTCACGCACATTGCCCTTCCATGAATACTCGCGGAACACTTCAAGGCAGCGGCGATGGAATGAACGGTCAAAACCATTTTCTTTGCAGATTTCCCGTGTGAAGTGAACAACAAGCGGCTCTATGTCATCGGGTCGAGCGCGAAGTGGCGCGGTTTCCAAAATCACAGAACTCAATCTGTAGTAAAGGTCTTCGCGGAACTTTCCCTCGGCGATGAGCTTGGGTAAATCGCGGTGAGTGGCCGCAACAATTCGCACGTCAACCGAAATCGGGCGCGTCGCCCCGACTGGCGTGATCTCACGCTCTTGCAAGACACGCAGGAGCTTTACTTGAAGATCAAGACTCATGTCGCCGATCTCGTCGAGGAAAATTGTTCCTCGATTGGCAAGCTGGAATTTCCCAGCTTGATCGTGCGTGGCTCCAGTGAAAGAACCCTTTTTATGGCCGAACAACGAAGAGTCGAGCAGCGAGGCTTGCTCCGCTGCGATGTTGACGGCAACAAAGGGGCCACTAGCTCTATCGCCGCATTTGTGAAGAGCACGCGCTACAAGCTCTTTGCCTGTGCCGCTTTCGCCGTAAATGAGTGTTGTCGCTTTTGATGGAGCGATCTTTTCGATCTGACGGGCCAGCTCATAGAGTTTTTCTGAGCGTCCGATCATTCCTATTTTCTTGATGAAGTCTTCTTTCTCGCTATGGATAAGATCATCGTCGTTAAGCAAGCGGAAATTCTGCTCGTATTTTTCACAGTAGGCGGCAACAGTTGAAAGCAGCACTTCGTTCTCAGAGTTCTTATCAAGAAAATCCAGCACGCCAGCTTTGAACGTCTCGCGCATTACATCGCGGTTGTCGTCGAGCGAATAAGCTAACATTTGTTGGTTTGGCTTGATCTTTATGATCTCTGCCACCGCCTCTGCGCCTGACATTCCGACCATGTGGTAATCCATCAAGATGAGTGCATAGTCTTTCTTGGCGTTCTTAATAGTTTCGATAGCCTCTTGGCCCGATTGCACGGTTTTGACCTGATAGCCCGCCACTTTGAGCAAAGCTTCGTTTACCATCAGGTTCTCTCTGTCGTCGTCTACAAGGAGGATGCGATAGCTCATGGGCTTACCTCCACGCAGGGAAAATCTAAAGTGACTGCAGTGCCGCTCTTACTGGATGAAACGGCGATCTTCCCGCCATATTGTTCGCAGACTTGTTTTACCACGAAGAGTCCAAGGCCAGTGCCCTTGTTTCCTTTGGTAGTGAAGTCGGCCTCAAATATTCGAGATTGAAGTTCTGGAGGAATCCCGCCGCCCTCGTCGTGAACAAGAATTGAAACGCGGTCCCCCTTCGGTTCTACTTTTAGTGATAGCGTTGCCCCTTCAGGGCTTGCGTGGATGCTGTTGTTACATAGATTTTCGATAAGGCGACTCAAAGCTGGCGCAGGAATCGGACTTATGCACGACGATTCCGCATCGACTTGAAATCGGATGCGTTTTTCAATGACGTCAGAGTCGGTTAATAATTCCGAAGCCAACTCGCGCACTTCTTTGGCGACATCAGACGTTGAGGCGGTGTCAGTGACTTCGCCAAGTTGCCGCTTGTAAATGAGCTTCAACTGCTCGGCATAGCCTGATAGGCGTTTAAGGTTGGCGCGAATGTTTGCGAGCGTTTCAGGATCGGCACTGCTCTGAGCCTCAAGTAAACCTAACAGGCGTTTCATGCGGGCCACAGGATTTAGGATGTCGTGCCCGATTCCACGAAGTGTGACCAGTGCCCCTTGCTCGCGGGCTCGCGCTTCGAGTGCAATGATATAATCCTTCATGCCGAGGAGTGCATTCCCGACGGGCGCAATCTCAGAGAAGGGCACTTTGCGATATTCAGATTGATCCTTTGGATTTTCGGAAATCTTTTTTGCCCAAGCCGTCAGTGTCGAGCTGACTTCCCGAATGGACTTCATTGTGTTCCGGTATGCGCCGAATCCTTGGATAAGCATTCCCAAGATAACGGCAAGCGCAACGCCAAGGACGAGCGGCCAATCTGTTTGTGCTGCCTTTTCGATGTGGAGATAGCCCCAGAGGTGCCGTCCTTCATCGTCGAAGTAAATGGGTTTTTCAAAAACAATTCGCTGCTTGAGCCACAATCGGCACGGAGTTGGGTCTGTACATGATGACAGCGACTCCTCTCGCAAATCACCAACCCAAGGCGCACGGTTTTGATCGAGAAATAAAAGTCGGTCGTTTGGTTTGAGGCCAAGATTTTTTCTAAAGCGAAGCTCGGTTGCGCGGACATCGCCGGAAAGAATCTCGGTGCGCCCCGAAGCAATGGCTGATGCTGAGATAGTTTCAACTTCGCGGGCCGCATCTTGAAACATCAAGAAAAGAGAAAGCGATCCCGTCAGACACAGAGTGAAGATGATTCCACCTGTTGTCCAAGCAAGAGCTTGTCGCTTTACGTTTTGTTCCAAGGACTCAGGTTTCATCGCATTCTCACCTTAGAAAATAAAATCGTCTCATCCGAGTTTGGAACTTCCGACAGGTCAACGCCTGGCTTTGCAATGGCAAGGCTAGAAAAATGGAAAAGCGGCAGAACGTGACCCGCCTCTTGAGCGCGAATGATGATTTCTCTCATGCGGGCGGAGCGATCCGCTGACGTTGGCAATCCGCGAGCAGCGCGAAGTTGTGCAGCAAAATCCGCTGCACCATCGCCCGATGGAATGAACGGCGGCTCTCGCTCTATAAAGAAAGACATTGCGCCTTCAAAATTTGGATCAGCGACGGCAATCTGCACGCCGAAAATATCGAAGTCGCCGAGTTTCATGCGATCCCCCGCTTTAGAAACAGAGATGACTTCGATTTTAGCTGGTTGTCCTGATGCCGCAGAGATAACCTTCGCCAAGTTCTCGCGCATTCCCGCAAGAACTGTCGTGTCGAGTAGTAGAACTGTGATCGGGCCGTTGCCGCGCCACTTATCGACAGTGGGAACCTTCGGCTGCTGACTGGAATAAAGCTCATAGCCTCGCGGAAAAAATTGTTCAGCATTGGTGAATCCAGTGAGTCCACCCAATAGAGATGAGCTGTCCACCTTCTTTGAAAGCAACTTTATGAAATTTGCTCCGTCGTTTTTTAGAAATCGTTTTGATGGATAGAGGCTATAAACCTTGTCGAGACTGCGTTGCCAAGTTTTGAAGCCCTTGCTCTTTAGTTGATCGAGGGTTTCTTTCGACATGAGAGAGCTGCCAGAGGTCAGATTCGGCCAGTCGTCTTTGTCGAAGGTGGTCATCAAATCAACGCCATCTTTCGGGCGTTTGATTTCAACAAGTGCGGGCATCGCGCTTGTATAGGCATACCAGTTCTTATTTGCTTCCAACGTCAGCGAGTCGCCACGATTTTCTTTCACAAAAAACGGCCCGACTGTTTTTGAAAGATTAAGGACGTCACCCTTCAGGGCCAGAAGTCCATACATGGGTTCAGTCAGCTTGAGCAGGAGTCCGCTCTCTGTGGCCGCGCCCTTAGTTACAAAAACCAGTGTGCGTTCATCAGGAGCCTCGATTTTCGTGACGGCTTCAAACAGGGCTTTGAGATCGTTTCCATAGAGACGTTTAGCTCGCTCCAATGCCGTCTTATATTCCGCAGCTTTGACTTGTGAGCCATCTGACCAGCGTAGATTTTTACGAAGCGTGAACGATACACGATCAGGCGGAAGAATCGTCCATGTCTCGGCCAAGCCCGAAACAACCTGACGCTCGTTATTGAACACGACGAGCGGAGTAGAAAGGGCAATAGAGAGTTCGAGATCAGCCATCGACAAAATGTGGGCTGGATCGACCTCTTTGGCAAAATTCATATAGGTTCTTACGCTTTTCGTATGCACTGATCCCTCCGAGGCGGCAAATGCCAGATGGCTACTTACCAGCAGACATCCCAATAGAGCTAGGAGCACCAGCGACAACGATGTTTTCCATTTTCTCATCCAAGACATAGACCGTTCCTTTTTCATCGACTGCGATCACTTTCACGAGTGCGGCAAATTGGGGGTTCTCATTCAGAAATTTCAAGACTTGTTTGTGAGCCACAACCCGCTGTTCGAGTGGAAGCTCTTCGATCAAGTGCAAGCCCTGCGGTAGCTCCCCAGCAAATGCGAAAAGACCTGTTGCACTTGCAAGCGTGAATAAGATTCCTTTGATTGCTCTGTTACGCATATATCCCTCCTTTAACCCACAAAATGCGGGTGTTGGTTTCGTTTAGACACATCGTCAGTTCGGCCCCAGAAAATTTCTCGATACTTGGGGCTTTTCACTCTTGCCACGAGTCGGTCGCCGACTTGAAAAGTCTGTGCGTCGAACGCAGTAAGATTCAATTCATTAAATAATGTCTGGTGCTTCTGCCACTTACGGCGCACTTCAATCTTTGTCGCAGTCAGAATCTTCACCACTTCTGGCATCGTCTCTTTGTAGGCATACGCCAGCGAATGAGCCGCAGGGCCTGCACTCGCACCTTGGTTGCCAGAATGGAGAGCGGCAACCTCGGCGATAGAATCAAACTGGATTGCGGAGTGGGCGGCACGGAAGCATTCATTTGCGGCGGAGATGATTGCATCCTGTAGTTCAAACGCTGAAGCATGGCCCGCAACGAAATTTCCGCTGTCATTAAAGATGAGAGCAGATACACACGCGCCGTTGTCGGTACTACTGAGAAGAATACGAAGATCAGAAAATTCGAGGCTGGTGTGCCGCTCGCTCTTCCATTTAAGGAGGGACTTCGGCCAAAGTGATTCAGGCACCACATAAAAAGGACCGCCGTCTTCCCAAGCCGTTAGAGCAACATCGCGTTCGATCAGCTCAAACACCGCCGCACGAACTGCAAGCTCGGCGGTACGATGAGCCGCCCAACCACTACTTGTCTCTGATTTATTAGTGTCAGTACAAAATTTGAATAGAGCCAGCCGCTCCAACGCTTCGGAAATCGCCTTTGCACGGGCAAGATCATGCTGACCTTCACCGTAGCCAATGGCTGTGAATCCGTCCGCTTCCGCTGTTATGGAAAGGGCCACAGATCCAGGGAGTGCGTAACCCTCTGGCCGTTTGATTTCGCTTTCGCTGGTGATTTTTGGACCGAATAATAGCGGTGAGGTTTCAAAACCCCTTCGTAGTCTTTGGTTGTCTTGAGCTAGATCGCTCACCATGCTTGGCCCCCCTATACACTCGAAGAGAGCAAAGCCGATGCCACAACTAGAAGTTACTCTTTAACTGTCGTACCCCGCAAAAAAACGCATAACCAGCATCCATCGGCCCTCTTAACGATGTGGATATACAACAGATATATAAATAATTCTTCAATTTATTTGAATACTAGGAGGAGCCGGCCTCGCTTAACATACGTTAAGTTATTGAAGATTAAACGGTTTCTGTTTTCTCTGAGGTATTCAAATTTCTTGAATAGTTCGTGTAGAAAATTCACGTTCAAGATTCTTGATGTTCTTCAAATTTTTTGAATACGCGAGGAGCCTCTAAATTCTCGCTCACGCATTTTCATTCAAATTATTTGAAGGTTTCTGATGCAGAAAAATTCCATAATTTCCGCCGATTTCTTTTTGATGTTCAAGCGTTAGCTCATTTTCGCGCCGAAGTTGGCACAGCTTGCAATTTTAGCTGTTGAGAGGGCGGAAAACCATCCCTCCACCAGCAAAGGAGAAAGCTATGAGCTACTGGCGAAAGTGTCCACGCTGCAATGATCGCAGCTATGAAGTTCTAAGAACTCACGCCCATTGCGTGAGCTGCAACTACAGCCCCGACCTACTGGAGCGACCGATGTCTCCTGATGATCTTCCCATCCCAACATGGGCAGAAAATCTCGGCGACAAAACCACAAAAGAAGACAGTGATGAATCTGGGCCGTCGTTGGAAGGTGCTGCGTGATCCGCAAGATCATCACTCGCATCAGGATGGCGGCTCAAAGGCTTCTCTTAAATATGCGTGGATCGGCTGCGGCATCGGCCCGCGTGCAGGAGCAAATCAACACGGCTCGCGCCGAGATGCTTCAGAAGTACCCTGAGACAGTTATCCGTCGGTGGTCACTATGAGCGAGATGCAAGTTCTGATGCTGCTCAAGCGGGAACTCTATGAATTGATGGGCGCACTCTCGATTGAAGAGATCATGTGCAACGCCCAACTGATCGCGGAACTGAAGAATGCACTGAGGCTCTTAGGTCAATAGGGGGACACGTGAAAACGGTCAAACAAGAGGTGGGGATGGTGCTTGATTCAATTTCCGCAGAAGAGGTGTCGAGAAATCGAAAGATCGCGGCCATCGTTCGGCGAATCAAAAAACTGCTCCTGCATTTGAAGTAGGAGCGCAACGCCGACTCTGAATTAGCAAACAAATTTATACGGGGGGAATTTTAATGGAAATCGAAGTAAACAAAATGAAGCATGATGTATTTGTAGGAAACCACGTCGCCCAGAAACTTGATTGCGCACTCCATATCGGTTACGCGCTCAAGTACGAAAATCTGAAATACTACATCCTGAAGCTCTGGCCGTTCCCGAATGTCACTTACTACCTGAGCATGAATCGAGACTCGTCAGATAAGTTCACGGTCTTCACAAAAAAAGTCGAGACTGAGACGAGCGTGCATTTCCAGAATCCTGTCGGCTACGCCGTCCTGCGAGGCGATTTAAAGGACTATCTGGAGATCAACCTGCGCCTTCCAAAACAGAAGGTCTATATGTCGATCTATCCGAGCAACTAAAGCTCGGCGACCGTCTCAATAAAACCCCGCCACTAAAAAAAGTCCGCTTGAAGGGCTTTTGCATTTCGCAAAGGGGATTTTATGAAAATCAAGAGATATGGGGTCGCGCTTGTCGGCTCGTTGTGGATGTTTCTCACGCCAATGATGGCATCGGCCAGCGTTGAATCAAGTTTGATGGCGGTACAATCGAAGCTCATCAACACCGTCTTGCCACTGGTGGGGATTTTGGGACTGGTGTTCGCGGCTTTCTCATTCTTCACTGGATCGCAGAACGCTCGCTCGCATCTGATTTTGGCGATTATGGGGGCCGTTGTCGGCTTCGGTGCGCCATCCATCATCCAGTTTGTTCAGTCACTAATTCACTAAGTTAGTTACGCGCCGATGCTCGGAGGGCTTTGCCCTCTGGGTGTCGGCCCATTTTCGGAGATCGTGCATGGCTTTGAAAGTAACGCCTGTTAGTCAGTGCTTGGAGAAAAAACTGCAAGTCATGGGTTTTGAAATCCCAGACCTGCTTTTCGTGTTCTCCCTGCTTTCGATTCTAAATTTTCTCTTCGGCACCACTTCGGGAAAGTTGTTTCTGGTATGGCTCCCGACTTTGGCGGTGGCTCTCACTATCCGCATCGGCAAACGCGGCAAACCCGACAACTATTTTCTGCATCTGGGGAAGTTCTGGATGAGGCCAAAGGCTTTGTGGGCTTTTCCTGAATCAAAGACCTTTCAAAGTCCGCCACAACTCAAACGCAAGGGGGCTTAATGAAAACAGATACTTTGACCGATGAGCTTCAGCTCTGGGGTTTTGAACAAGATCGCATGATTTTCGAGGATGGCTCGATGGGCGCAGCTCTGAGGATTTCACCTCTTGATGTTGTCGCCTACTCAGACGAGGGAAAAAATGCGCTCGCTGGCAGTTTGATTCAATTTTTGAACAGCTTGCCAAGTGGCCTCGATGTTCAATTCGTCTGTGATATTCGAGACGGAAATGAAGATGAGATTGCAGGCTTTGAAAGCGTGGCGATGACTTCAACCAATGAGGCTGCCAAGGCACTCGCTCTCGGACGTGCCTCGATGTTTCGTAAGTTCGATCAACAGGGCTTTATCCCAAAGTATGACCTCCATATTTTTGTACGAAAGCCATTTTCACAGCGTCTGGCAGACAAAACGAAGTTCTTTTCTCTTGAGCCCAAGTTTCAAGAGGTGACAGAAGATCGCTTGAAAAAAGAGCTGTCGATGTTTGATCGGACACTTGAAGACTTGCTTCAAGGTGTCAAGTCGCTGGGGCTAACCGCTTGCGTACTTACGCCCGAAGAAGTTTTGAAGCTCGTCTATAAACAGTGGAATCCCACGCGGAAGATTGGGCTTGGACAATACGACCCCGAAGACCTGCGAGAATCACTTTGTCTGACCGACGTTGCGATTTCACAAGAGGGATTTTCTATCGGGAATGTTTACCATAGGATTCTGTCGCTCAAGATTTTACCAGAAGCGACTTACTCGTGCTTGGGTGCAGTCCTTCAAGGGCTTCCATTTGGCTCGCGGTTGTTCTTTTCGGTTCATGTGCCCGATCAAACAAACGAGCTTGAAAGTCTAAAGACGCAAAGGCGCATTGCCTTTTCGATGGCGCGGGGAAAACGAAGCGGTGTTTCTGACATCGAGTCCGAGGCAAAGCTGCAAGACCTAGAGACTCTGCTAGAGCAAATGATTGCAAGCGGTGAAAAGGTGTTCCGCCTGAGTCTCAACGTACTGTTGAAATCGGAAAACCTAGAGGAGCTTGAAGACAAGGTAAACCAAGCCCTCATTGCGGTGAGAAGCCTTGGCAGTAGCGAGGCCATGCAGGAGACAATTGCGGCCTTCGATATTTTCTCGCAGATGGCGTTACCCAATGCGCGAGCGGCGGAGCGATCTAAGCGAGTGAAGACATCGAACCTCGCCGATCTTTTGCCGATCTATGGTGCTTGGGCCGGCACAACAGAGCCGAGTGTGCTTTTGAGAAGCAGCTCTGGTGCGCTTTTGAAATTCGATCCGTTCGACGCGGATTTCACGAACTCCAATATGCTGATTTCTGGTGGATCAGGCAGCGGGAAGTCGTTTCTTACAAACATCATCCTTATGCAGATGCTCAAAGAAAATCCTAAAATTTTCTTCGTCGATATTGGCGGAAGTTACAAGAAACTTTGCGAGAATCTTGAGGGGCAATACCTCCCGCTCGGCGTATCTGATGGAATTTCAATCAATCCCTTTGATTTGTCCGCTGGCGAGGAAGTCGTGTCCAACCAGAAAATCAAATTTTTGGTGGGCTTGATCGAACTCATGGCTAAAGAGGAGGACGTTTCTCGTTTGCCAAAGCTAGAGCGTGCCGAGGTCGAAGAGGCCATCCGCGAAGTCTATGCGACTTCAAAATCACCGCGCCTTTCTGACCTTCGAGAGATTTTACTAAACCATAAAGATCCGAACATCGTGCGCTTCGGAAAAATTCTAACGCCTTGGTGTGGGAATTCGCTTTTTGGAAAGTTCCTCGATCAAAAAACCAATATCAGCTTAGACAAGCAAGTGGTCGCCTTCGATTTGAAAGGGATGGAGACATATCCTGAACTTCAGGCAGTGTGTCTGTTCTTGATTACCGATCTTGTTTGGCGCGAGGTTCAAAAAGATCGCCTCACCAAAAAATTTCTCTGCTTTGACGAGTGTTGGAAGCTCCTCAAGAACGAGTCAGGAATCGTGTTTATTGAGGAGGTTTTTAGAACTTTCCGTAAATACAAAGCTTCGGCCATAGCGATCTCACAAGACATTGACGATTTCGCCAAGTCACGGATTGCGGGCGCACTACTCCCGAACTGTTCGATCAAGTGGTTGCTACTACAGCAACAGGTGGATGGCGAACGTCTCAAGGAAGTTTTGGACCTCAACGACAACGAAGTTCAAATGGTGAAGTCGCTCTATCAAGAAAAAGGCCGACTATCGCAAGCGTTCCTACTCGCACAGAAAAATCGAATCGTCGCCGTAGTCGAATCCACTCCTCTTGAATACTGGATCGCCACCACAGATCCAAAGGATTTAGCAGAGGTGGATCGACTTACGGCTGAGACGCCTCAGCAGAACCATATCCAACGGCTTCAGTGGCTCGCTGAAAAATATCCGCATGGGATTGCGGCGTTCGAGAAAGAGAGGGCTTCGTGAGTAAATTTAAGAAAGCAGTTCTCATTCATCTGATGGCTCTGGCGTTGGTGTTCACGCCGACGACTGGTCGCGCTGATATGTGGGGTGGCGATCTTATTTATCTCGCACAGATTTTGGCGAATGCCGTGCAACAGCTCGCTCAACTGAAAGAGATTCTCGGCAATGGACGGGATAATTTGAATCTGATTCGAGAGATCAATCGTGGGATTAACGATTCGCTTGGAATTGTGAGGACGATCTATCCAAACATTGACCCAGGTCTTTACAAAGATTGGGACAGGATCGACCAGGCCCTTCGCGGTCTTGAGCAAATCTATGGAGCAGTGACGCCTTCGCAAGATGCAAGAGTGCAGCGAGACACCGATCAAAGCGTTGCCGAGGCGATTTCTCTCAATAATTCGATCTATAAGTACACGTCGGACATCGACAAGATCGGTGAAGCCATCAAGCAATATAGTCACGCGGTTTCCCCTGGCGGCGCACAAAAGCTCACCGCAGAAAGTCTTGGCGTGATGTTGACCGTGATGAATCAAAGTCTTCGGACCCAAGCAACAGGACTCAAGATTCAGGCGCAGGCGTTGGCCTTACAGAATCATAGAGAAAAGGAAATGACTCGTCACATGATGGATATTTCGGGACAGCTCGGTGATTCGCTAAAGACCCAAAGCCCTGACTATAAACTTCCGAGGTTTTGAACATGACTGATTTATCATGGCTTGCTCAGGAGGCGCGGAGTATTCACGCCCTCTTTGAGTCAGTGTTTTATGGCCTTGCTGTCGTTCTGGTTTTGATCGGAGTGATAAGCGAATACTTCAAGCTGCCGATTGGTGGGATGGCGTTCACGCCTGAACTGATTGGCCGCGTGCTGATCGCCGCCCTCTTACTGCACAGTTATCCCGAAGTGACCAACACCTTGAGCGACGTTACAGACGCACTTGCTAACCGTATCGGCGACTACAACAACTTTAACCTCGTTACCGCGAGAATGAAGGAAAAACTAGACACGATGGTTTGGAGTTGGACGGCGGTGAAAGACAGCATCATCATGCTTTTTTCCTTCGTGACATTCTTCATCCTCTACATCTCAGTTTTCATCACGAATGCTGGGGTCATCTATGTTTGGACGATTCTCTATGTGTTTTCGCCGATTCTGATTGCGTTTTTTATTTTGCCCGCGACAGCGGGCGCAACTAAGGCACTCTATCGGACGCTGATCGAAGTCTGTATGTGGAAAATTGTGTGGGCAACGCTCGCAGCACTTCTTTGGAGTAGTGCTTTGAGTGACATGAACAAAACTGACATCAATTTCCTCACCGTGATTTCGTTCAACCTGATTCTGGCTCTCTCATTACTCGCTACACCGATTGTTGTGAGTGCGCTTGCCTCCAAAGGTTTGTCATCAATGGCAAGCTCCGCCATTGGAACCGCAGCAATGGCCGCTACGTTTAGTCCGTCTTTGGTCGCCAAGAAAGGCGTTTCGATGGGAGTCTCTGCTGGAACTGGTGCAGCTAAAGCGTTCCCTCGACCTGACAAAAAAGAACCGCCGAAACCCAAGATGTAGAAACGTCATATTGTCACTGAATATCTAAAACGATTTTGAACGAGAGGAAGTCTTATGCGTTTATCTCAGGCTTGGGCCGACGTTGCCAAACAAAACAACGTCCTTCGATTCGCCGTGATCGGTGTCACCTTTGTATGTGTGGTCATTTTGATGATCGCGCTGAAGTTTGCCTTTAAAGAGCCACTTGTGATTGAGCGCGGTTGTTTTTCTACAGTTGCACCAACGCAGTCGCAAGTTCAGACCCCGCAAGAGATTGAGGCTTTTTTGAGAGAAACTGTCGCCGAGAGATTCAACTCTAGTGCCGTTGTGGTCAATGACTACTTTGCGTTGGAAGAGCTGAAAGCCCGCGATAGTGAGCAGATCGAACTAAAGCGGAGAGACATCAAGCAAAGTGTCGTCGTGAACTCCGTCACCAAGCAGGGCGATGGCTATATTGTGGATGCTGACCGTATCTTGTCTGTCGGAAAAATCAGGTCAGCATTTCAAATGCCCATGACCGTCACCATCGCAAAAGCCACGCGCACAAGCGGCAATCCGTATGGCCTTGTCGTGTTGCGAGTGGCCCCTATCAAGACGGAGGACAAGAAAGATGGCAAGTAAGAATCAAAAGCGGTCGGAACTATTTTTCTTAACACTCATTTTGGTACTGCTGACGTCATTCACCATCAACGCTTTTGCAGAAGAGGCGAAGATCATTCGGCTCGACGAGAAAACCATCGGCAAAGTGCTGATCTCGACTCGCGGAACGGTTCTAAGTTTTCCGATCAAGCCCACCAAGGTCATTCTTGGACGAGCTGGGACTTTTGGCATCGAGTACGTCGAAAGTGATCTCGCTATTTCGCCACTCAATACCGCCGCACGCTCCAACCTATTTGTCTATCTCTACGGTCGGCGGTTCAGCTTTGACTTGGTTACGTCGCCCCAAGGCGGAAGCCCTGTGATCCGCGTACTGGATGCCATCGAGCCCAAACCCGCAGTATCGCCTCCGCCAGCAAAGGCAAAGGGGAAAAAATGAAGTCCGACAAGGTGGAAACTGTAGAGATGATCTCGGAGGGTACGGCGAGAAAGACCTTTCTTGAGAATTTCAGCTACATTCGGCGCGAAGCGAACCAAGGGACGCGATTTAAGGTCATGGGAATACTGATGGCTTTCGTGGCCATCGCCATCTCGTTTTTTCGTGGCGAACCCGAAAAAGAGATCGAGCTATCGGTCCCGATGTCCATTCCCACTATTGGCGAGGCGCAAGTTGATCCAACCGCGAACGGCTACTCCCGCACAGACGACGCAAAACGACTGGATGAAAAACGCCGCTCACCGCAAGCTGGTACACCTCTCAAACTAGCGGGACCTAAGCTCATTACTCGGTCGAGGAACGTCGAGATTCCGTCAGGGACTCTTGCTCGCGCCGAGCTGGTAACAGGGGCATCCAACGGATCGGTGAAGGCCATCTTGAAAGATGCTGTGCGCGTGAATGGCGAAACCTTGATCGAGGCAGGGTCAACCGTTATAGGGCGCGGATCTTCGACGGAAGATCGCCTCTTTATCACGTTCACGAAAGTTCTCCACAAAGAGGGTGACGTTTCACAAGTGGCGGCGGAGGCCGCCGATAGCTCAGACAAGACGATGGGGCTTAAAGGTTCCAAGGTTGCAAGTCGTGCCATCAAGCTCGCGGCGAATGTCGGACTCAAGTTTGTTGCAGGAGCGACAGCCGCCCTTCAAGAAACAGAAGGTCAATCTGGTGTCGCCGTCAAAAAGCCCACGATGAAAAATGCTTTTTTGAGTGGAGCCGCCGAATCTGCGCTCGAACAATCGAACCAAATTGCATCCGAATATAAAAACTCTGCGCCCGTGATCGAGGTAAAGGCCGGAACAGAGTTTTTCTTATTCTTCGCCGACAATGGGGGCTGATTGAAAACCAAAACTGAAAAACGAGACAACCTTGGTGAACTCATCAAGACATTCAATCGTGTCACACGGCCATTCGTTGAGATCGTTCATGGAGTACGCAAAGGTACGATCCCCTACTTCGAGTGCGGAGCGTGGGCATTGATGGTCAGTGCTGGTGTCGCCCTTGGAGTTGATGAGTGGCTCCTAAAGAAAGCTCACCTGTCCTTTCTTTATCCGTACAATCACCCGATCATCTATTGGTCGCTGCAAGCATTCTTGCTTGTCTCTGGATTTTTCTTCTGGGGGATTCGAGAGGCTGTGAAGCTGAATAGGCTTCTCTCGACTCTGACGAGCATATTTGTTGAAGCGGGACTCAAGACGAATATGGGCCGAGTGCCTTCATTTGTCGCGGATCGTCCGATTGATTCTGGCGTGCGCGAAATGGTGCTCTCAATGAATGGAGTTCCTCTCTCGGCATTTAAGCAAGCCCGCGAAAAACTAGAGACGGATGTTTTTGGATTCATCGAAGAGATGAAGGATGAGCGCAGGAAAGGGCTCATCAAAATTAAGTATTCCGAAAAAGACATTCCTAAGATCATCAACTTGGAAAGCCCCTATGGATACAGGCACTACGATTTTATCGTCGGAAACACGCGCACTGGCGAAAAGCGTTCAAACCTTGAGACAACGCCGCACCTATTGATCGCAGGGACGAGCAACTCTGGTAAATCGACGTATCTCAAGCAATTCATCTCAACCCTCTACCTGAACAACCGCTCGTGTGAGTTCACGCTGATCGACCTTAAAAACGGCCTTGAGTCGATCCAGTTTCACAACTTGCCGAGGGTTAAAGTTGTCACACGCCCACAGGATGCGGTGGAGAAGTTAGCTCGTCTTCAAAAAAAGATAGCCGAGCGTGCAAAATTTCTTCTGGCGAACGGCTGTCACAAGATCGAGGAATTTTTTGCTCTCCCTAAAGACAAGAAGAAGTGGACGGAGCAAGTTAAGTCCGACAAAGACATTGGCCGTCACGTTGTCATAGTGGATGAGGCCGCAGAACTATTCCTCGTGGGCGCGGAGCTAAACGCCGAAGGCGCATCAAAGGCCCGCAGGATCGTGGCACAACTGGCCGCACAAGGGCGGGCCGTCGGTGTTCATATCATCGTTTCTACCCAACGTCCTGATGTGAAGGTCATCGACGGAACGATCAAGACCAATCTGCAAGGCCGCCTCTGTTTCCAAATGCCTGACAACGCATCCAGTATGACGATCTTAGACAGCGTTCGTGCTGCTGACCTTCCTGACATCAAGGGCCGCGCTATCTGGCGCGACGGCACTGCGATGACAGAGGTGCAAGTGCCCTTACTGTCTGACGAGAAAATCGAGGAGCTATTGAGTCCGATGCGCGAGAAACAAAAGGATACCCCAAAAGAAGAAGTGAAATCAGAAGAGCTAAGTGAAGACAATGAAGAGGTCGGCGTATGAGTAAGAAAATTTATTTCTCACTTTCAGACGACGAGCACTCTATTTTGCACTTCCTCTGGCGCGTAAAGGTCGCATCAACTTCGGCGATCTTTCTTCGATTCAAGCCAGACTTCCATTGGAAGGAAGCTACTGCCTATAAACGTCTCTTGATCCTTCAAAGGAAGAAGTGCATTGACACGCGTTCGGATGGTTCGGGCCGCGTTCGTGTCTGGTCCCTAACGTCCAAGGGATTTGAAGCAATTAGAGACAAACTCTTAGCTCTCAAGGAAGAGGGCTACGGCACGGAAAGCATTAAGCATGATCTCCATGTTCTTGCAGCTCACTATGGCGAGTGGATTCCCAAAGGGTCTGCACCCGATGTGCGTTTTGTGACCGAGCAGGAGTTACGCCGTATTGATGATACTGACCTTCCGAAATGGGCAAAGCCGCTACAGCAGCACAAACCAGATGGAGTGTGGTATTTTCCAGAGACAAAAGAAAAGACACTATACGC